>NZ_LR026983.1:1816594-2422126 GCF_900604345.1 Maliibacterium massiliense | reverse complement strand
AGGGATTTTCAGTCCCTTGCTCTACCGACTGAGCTACCGAGGCATAATGGCGACCCGGAAGAGGCTCGAACTCTCGACCTCTAGCGTGACAGGCTAGCGCTCTAACCAACTGAGCTACCGGGCCATCATTTGGTGGGCCTTCAGGGACTTGAACCCCGGACCAACCGGTTATGAGCCGGCCGCTCTAACCAACTGAGCTAAAGGCCCATAATGTACATGCCTCGCCTTAAGAAACAAATGGTGACCCCTAGGAGACTCGAACTCCTGTTACCGCCGTGAAAGGGCGGTGTCTTAGACCGCTTGACCAAGGGGCCATGATAACTGGTCGGGGTGAGAGGATTTGAACCTCCGGCCCCATGCTCCCAAAGCACGTACGCTACCAGACTGCGCCACACCCCGTTTAAAACAATCGTGTTTCAAACGACGTATCTTAATATACATGATTATCAGGAGGTTGTCAACCAGTTTTTACAACAAAATCCCCTTTGCTTTTGGCGGATAAAAAGGCCGACGCAGCACGCCTTGCATGACGTACTGCGCCGGGACGGTAAGGGGGTCTAGAAGCGGGTTCTCACCCGTCTGTACATACCATGCCCGCCTTTGTCCCGGCTTATACGTGCGCGAAGGAAAAAACCATTTTTCTTTAGCAGCATGCCAAACGCGCCGTACACGGACTTCGGCGTGCGCAAAAAAACGCACGCCCACTAAAATGGGCGTGCGCCGTTTCCAAGCACTATGCTTTTTGCTGATTATTCCTCGTCGTCGGTGATGAGGTTCTTCAAATCAGGCATCAGGTCGCCCAGCGTCACGCTGGAGTCCTCCGAATACGAGGTAGGTTCGCGGTCGCCACGCTGGCGGCGGGGCGCAGAAGAGCGCGCCGGACGGTCCTTGGCGGGCGCGTCGTCCATGGCGGCGTCCTCGCCCTCCTCTTTGGGCTGCGTCGCTTTGATAGACAGGCTGATGCGCTTGTTCTCAGGATTCACCTCAAGGATCATGATGGGCACCACGTCGCCCACTTTGAGCACATCCTCCACCTTTTCGATGCGGTGGTTGGCGATGTTGGAGATATGCACAAGACCGTCAAGGCCCGGCTCAAGCTCCACAAATGCGCCAAAGGTCACGATACGCACCACGCGGCCCTCCACGATGGAACCTACAGGATAGCGCTCCACAGCCGAATCCCACGGCTGGGGCTGGGTCTGCTTGTAGCCCAGGGAGATGCGCTCGCGCTCGCGGTCCAGGCCCAGCACAACCACATCCACCACGTCGCCGGGCTTGACGACATCGGAAGGATGACGCACGCGGCCCCACGACAGGTCGGTGATGTGGATCAGGCCGTCCACGCCGCCGATATCCACAAACGCGCCGAAGTTGGTCAGGCGCTGCACGGTGCCCTGCAGACGCTGTCCCTCCTCCAGGGTCTCCCAAACGCGCTTTTTGGACTCCTCCTGCTCCTCCAGCAAAATGGCCTTGCGGGAGGCCACGATGCGGCGTTTGCTGCGGTCCAGCTCGATGATTTTCAGCTTCATGGTCTCGCCGACGAATACGTTCATGTCCTCGACATAACGCAGCGCCAACTGGGAGGCCGGAATGAACGCACGGATACCCGAAGCATCAGCCACCAAACCGCCCTTGACAACCTCCTTGGCAACAGCTTCGATCGGACGTCCCGCTTCATAGGCCTCGATGATTTCGCGCCAGTATTTCTTGGCATCCACATTCTTCTTGGAAAGCAGAACGTTGCCGTCACCATCGTTGACCTTCATCACTTCTACTTCGATCTCGTCGCCGGCCTTGACCTCGTCCATGGGATTGACATCGCCGTCCACGGAGAACTCCGCCTTGGAGATGAACCCATCGGACTTGTAGCCGATATTGACGCACACTTCGTTTTCATTGACGTGCACGACGACGCCCTTCATGACCTGACCGTTGTGGATCTGCACGAGGGTCTTTTCAAGATCTTCCATAAAGCTGGACGCTTCGGCCGCCGCGTCCGCCTCTGCCTGGCTGACAGCCTCTGCCTCTTTGACAGCCTCAGTCTGCTCGGCTTCGGGCGCTTGCGCGGCGGTTTCCTGTGCCTCCTGCACAGGTGCTGCTGCTACGGCTTCTTCCTCTTGAAGGGTGGTGTTGTTTTCCAGTTCGTTCATGTTGGTTACGACCTCCTTGATTATCCATTCCGGTGTAGACGCACCGGCAATGACCCCGATGGATTCTGCGCCTGCAAAGCATGCTGCGGACAGCTCCCTGGCTGTTTCTATTTTATAGCAACGGCCACAGGCCGCTTTACAGACTTCGTAAAGATGCGCGGTGTTCGCGCTCTGCCGCCCGCCGATGACTACAATGCAGTCGCAGTCGCGGGCAATCTGCGCTGCCTCCTGCTGGCGGGCCTGGGTAGTGTGGCAGATGGAGCAGAACACGTCTAGGTCGCGCACATGCGGGGCGAGCGCTTCCAGCGCCTGCCGCCACACATCCTGCGCCACGGTGGTCTGTGCCACTACGCAGGCCTTTTCATAACTGCAAAGCGCCTGCGCATCCGCCGCGTGCTCCAGCACAATGGCGGTGTTTGCGCACCAGCCGTTGATCCCGATCACCTCAGGATGCAGGGCATGACCCACAATGAAGATCTGCCTGCCCTGTGCGTGCGCCTCAGCCACCTTATCGTGGATGCGCTTGACGAAGGGACAGGTCGCGTCAGCTACCACGGCGCCGCGTGTGCGCAATACATCCAGCACATCGGGCGGCACGCCGTGGGAGCGGATAACCACCGTATCCCCCTCGCGCGCCTCAGCCGCATCCTGCAGCACCGAAACGCCCCGCGCCTTGAGCATTGCAACCACCTGGTCGTTGTGGATGATGGGTCCCAGCGTGTAGAGCCTGCCAGGGGATGCCTGCTGTGTAAGCACAATATCCAGCGCCCGCTGGACGCCGAAACAAAAGCCTCCGTGTTTTGCAACAATGACCTTCATCTGTTGTTAACTGCCTCATACATGCAGAAAATCACTTTTCTCTCTTCTATACGAACGAGCGAATTCCTGCCTCGATTTCAAATTTATTTTGTTTTTCTGCGTTTTTCCTGCTGTTGACAGGACAAATCATATAAATCCATCATCGCCCGCTCCACTTTCAGGGTAGCGGCGTGGATCGTCTCCTTGCTCAGCAGCTCCCCCTCCTTGAGGGAAAAGTGCAGCGGTGCGCCTGCGTAGAGCCGGTTCATGTGGAACATCGGGCCATCCTGCAGATAGATGGGCACCACCGGTGCACCGGATTTGAGCGCGATCATCCCAACTCCGTCGTGCAGCGGCTCCACGCCCTTGGCCTCGGGATGGCGCGTGCCCTCGGGGAAGATGCCGAACACGCCCCCCTCTTTAAGCACCTTGAGCGATTGGCGGATGGCGCGCATATCTGTCCTGCCCCGGCTGATGGGAAAAGCACCCAGCTGCTCCATAAAGAACTTCATGGGGTTCTTTGCAAACAGCTCGCGCTTGGCCATAAAGTGCACCGGCCGCCATACGCGCGATACCACAATAATGGGATCGCGCCCCGTGCGATGATTGCAGCAGAGGATCAGCGGACCTTTGGCGTTCATATATTTTTTGCCCGTCACCACACGGGTGGGAAAGAGGATTGCCGCATAAATTTGCGCGACAAACCAGGCGATACGGTAAATGATCATGCTTTGCGGGGGTTCCTTTCAATGTAATCGAGCATCATCTGCAGCACTTCATCGGGCGTGTTGAAGGTGGAATCGATCTCCACGGCGTCCTCGGCCTTTTTCAGCGGCGCGATGGCGCGGTGGCTGTCGTTGTGGTCCCGCTGCAGAATCTGCGCGTGCACGTCGTTCAGCTCCGCCGCAATGCCGCGGGCCAGCAGCTCCTCATAGCGGCGGCGTGCGCGCTCCTGGCTCTTGGCCGTCAAAAAGAACTTGTAGGTGGCATGCGGCAGCACAAATGTGCCGATATCCCGCCCATCCAGCACCACGTCGCGCGATCGGGCGATGCTGCGCTGCAGCTCCAGCAGCTTCTGGCGCACCGCGGGGATGGCAGAGGTATCCGATGCCGCCTTGGAGACGCGGTTGGTGCGGATCAGTCCGGAGACGTCCTCCCCATCCAACAATACGTGCTGCACGCCGTCAATATACGCAATGGATACGTCCGTATGCTTAAGCATGGTCTCAATGCCCTTGACATCCGCAGCAGTAAGACCCATGCGCAGCGTTTTGAGCGCAATGGCCCGGTACATCGCTCCGGTATCCAGATACGTCATTTGGAGCTTTTTCGCAAGCGCCTTGGCGATGGTGGACTTGCCCGCGCCCGAGGGGCCGTCAATGGCAATCTGCATGGTTCGCAACATCTCCCTACATAAAAAATCCGTCACACAGCGCGGTGCCCCAGGCCGATAGCCACCTCGTTTAAGTGCAGCAGCCCGATGCCAAAGAAGATGCACACCGCGATGTGGTCCCCGTGGCGCGCGATGCCGATCTTGCCGCCCACGTTCAGGCCGATGGCCTTGCCCATGATCTGCGAGACCGCCTCATGCGTGGCGCCCGCCACGCCGCCCTCTTCATGATGGGTATCCCCGATGACCCCTTCGCGCTTGGCGGCCACCACGGCGCGCTCGATGATCTTCTGCACCGAGGGGATCAACTCCCCGCCGTAGTCCACTGCCGCGCAGCGGATATGCTCGTGCGCAAACTGCGCCTGCAGCTGTTTTTCCTCCTCACGCGAGCGGCTGGTACACATAATAAGCGCCGCGCGCGCGACATCTCGCGAACCCAGCGGCGCTCCCAACGGATCGTTTGCCTGACGTTCCATACTGCCATCCTCCTAAAAAGCCAACAATGCTTCAGTATTATTATAATGCAGAGGCCTCTGTATCGTCCAGTACATATTGCGCGGCGCTGGCACCGGCCAGATGACCCGTGGAAAAGGCGATCTGCAGGTTGAACCCGCCGGTATACCCGTCTACGTCGATCATCTCGCCAGCAAAAAACAGCCCTTCTGTCCGTTTGCTCATCATATCCTTGGGCCGGATATCCGAGACCGCCACCCCGCCGCGGGTGATGATCGCCTCCTCGATGGGGTGAAACCCACTGATATGCACCGGGAAATGCTTCAACGCATCCAGCAGGCGTGCGCGCATGCCGCGGCTGATCTGGTGTACGGGCGTATCGGGCGCGATGCCCGAAAGCGCGCACAAAACGGGGGCCATCGCCCGGGGCGCCAGATGCTCGGCCACGCTTTTAAACTGCTTGCGCGCCATATCGCCAAAGTCGCGCACCAGGCGCACGTCCAGCTTCTGCGCGTCCAGCGCGGGCTTTAGGTCGATCTCTGCCTGCACCTGCGCAAGGTTTGTATCCGGCAGGCGCGCGCTCAGGGAGAGCGCTAGCGGGCCGGAGATGCCGTCGTGCGTAAAGAGCAGCTCCCCCTGCTCCTCAAACAGGCGCTTTTTTCCCTGTTTTGCGCGCAGCACGACGTTGCGTAGCGCCAGGCCGGGCATCGTGCCTGTCCAAGGGTCTTGGCACATCAGCGCCACAAGGCAGGGGCGCGTCGCCGTCAGCGCGTGCCCCGTCTGCCGCGCCATGCGGTAGCCGTCCCCCGTGCTGCCCGTCACCGGATAGGAGAGGCCGCCGGTCGCCAGGATCACTGCGCCCGCGGACAGCTTCTCCCCGTCCTCCAGCACCACGCCCGCAGCGCGGCCCTCCCGCACGATCAGCTCCGCGGCGCGCGCGTGCATACGCAGCGCCACCTGCGCCTTCTCCAGCGCGCGCGCAAGCGTGCGCGTCACGTCCGACGCCTTGTCCGACGCAGGGAACACGCGCATGCCCCGCTCCACCTTCAGCGGCAGTCCCGCGTCCTCCAAAAAAGCGATCAAGCGCTGATTGCTGAAGTTTGCGTAGGCGGAATAGAGAAACCGCGCGTTGCGTGCGATGGATGCAAAAAACGCATCGCGTTCGCACGCCGTGGTGACGTTGCAGCGGCCCTTGCCCGTAATATAGAGCTTTTTACCCAGCTTTTCGTTGCGCTCCAGCAGCAGCACCCGCGCGCCCGCGCGCGCGGCGCTGATCGCCGCCATCATCCCCGCCGGTCCGCCCCCCACCACCAGGACACGCGTCTGCGGACGCATCAGGCGTGTTCCTTTCCGGTGTACGTTTTGGTGGCGTCCCATATCTCCTCTAAGCGGTTGAGGTAAGCGGAGACGTCGTCCTTCTTATGCAGGCCGATGGCCACGATCAGCGCGTTGATCACGCACAGAGGGGCGACCAGCGAGTCGGCAAAAAAAGCCATGTCGCTGCGCGCCACCAAGCTGTAGGTGGACTCCGCCGCCAGGGGAGAAAGCAGGCTGTCGGTCAGCGCCACCACGGTGGCCCCCTGCGACTGGGCAAAGCGCGCGCCCTCCACCGTGCGGGTGGAGTAGCGCGGGAAGCTGATGGCGATGAGCCAGTCCTCCTTGCCAATGCGCATCAATTCCTCAAAAACGTGCCCCACGCCGCCCGTGACCACGTGCACGTCCGGAAAGATGAAGTTGAGGTAATACCCCAAAAACTGTGCCAGCGGCGCGGCAGAGCGCACGCCGATGATGTAGATGCGCCGCGCCTTGAGCAGCCCCGAAACCACCTGAGAGAATGACTCCGGATCGATTTCGTCCAAGGTGCTGCGGATATTTTGAATGTCCGTCTTGAGTACGGACGGCAGTACGGAGGCCTGCGTCATATCGCTGGACATCTCGATGCGCTGCACAGAGGTCAGGCGGGTGCGCAGCAGCTCCTGCAGCGCGCGCTGCATGCGGGGGTAGCCGTCGTAGCCCAGCGAGGTGGCAAAACGCACCACCGTCGATTCGCTGACGCTGATCTTCTCCGCCATGCGCGCGGCGGTCATGAACACCGCCTTGTCGTAATGCTGAAGAATATACTCGGCGATGCGCTTTTGCCCCTTGCTCATGTGCGGGTACTGTGCGTTGATGCGATTAATCAAATCCTGCTGCATGGGATGACTCCTTTATCATTCTTTATGCAAGGTCGGGAAACGCCTGGCGCAGCCGATGAAGCTCCTCGTGGTTGGTCATATCATAGCTGATCGGGGTGAGTGAGGCGAACCCCGCTTCCAGACACTCGATATCCGTCTGCGGCTGGTCCATATGCCTGCTGCCCGCCGGCCCCCAGATGGCGGGGCCTTCCAGACGGATGCCGTCCTCATGTAAAAGATATTCATCATTATATTGCAAAAACCCCTGGGATACAAGTCGAATGCCGCGAATTTTTGCAGGAGCAATCGCTGGAACATTCAAATTCAGCATTGTGTAGCGCGGAATCTGCTGCAAAAATCCCCTGTCGATCACCTCTTTGGCAACCAGGGCCGCATCCTGCAGGCACTCCATGCGCTTGGGTGTCATGGATACCGCCATGGCGGGCAGCCCCTTGACGCATCCCTCCATGGCCGCGCCCACTGTGCCGGAGTAGAGCAGGTCTGTGGCGATATTCTGGCCGTGGTTGATGCCCGAGATCACCGCGTCGATCTTGCCGCTTGCCAGGTGCACCAGGCCGATCTTAACGCAGTCCGCGGGCGTGCCCTCCACATGGTAGCAGGGGCCCTCGATGCCCGCGATCGCATACTGCGTCACGCGCAAGGGCCTGCGTATGGAGATGGAATGGCTGTTTGCGCTGCGCTCGGTGCTGGGGGAAACCACAAGCACCTCGTGCTCCTGCTGCAGCACGCGCGCCAGCGTCTGGATGCCCATGGCCTCAATGCCGTCGTCGTTGGTCAGTAGTAGCCGCATATCTTCGCTCCTTTTTTACGCAAAATGGCTCCGCATTCAAGGATAAAGGGCCGCCCCATTTTGCGGGCCGGCCCTTGCTTATCGCTGACTTGCTTATTTGGTGCGTTTGAACTCGATGACGTACTGCACGTCGCCCACTTCCGCCTTGATCGGCTCAGCTGCGGGCTTGGGCGCCTCCGCTGCCTCGGGCTTGCCCTCTTTGCCGACCTTGCGGGCCTCAAAGAACTTCATGGCAACCTGCGGGAACAGTGCGTAGGAAAGCACGTCCTCATCCTGCTGGATGTAATCGGCGATCTCCTGGCGGTACTTCTCCATCTCCGGCGCGATATCATCGGCGGGGCGATGGGTGATCACAGGCGCGTCGCCCACGCATTTTTTGCGCACGTCCTCGTCCACCGGCGCGGGCAGCTGGCCGTACTCGCCGCGCAGCAGCGCCTTGGACTCCTTGGTCACCATCTTGTAACGCTCCCCTGCCAGCACGTTGAGCACTGCCTGGGTGCCCACAATTTGGCTGGTGGGCGTGACCAGCGGCGGGTAGCCGAAGTCCTTGCGCACGCGCGGCACTTCCTCAAGCACCTCGGTGAGACGGTCGGACGCACCCTGCTGCTTGAGCTGGCTGATCAGGTTGGAGAGCATGCCGCCGGGCACCTGGTAGAGCAGCGTGTTGATATCCACGCGCAACACCTTGGGGTCCAGGAAACCATCCTGCTGCAGGCGGGCCGCCACATCGCGGAAGTGCACGGCGATATCCGAGAGCAGCTTTAAGTCCAGGCCGGTGTCGTAGTCCGTGCCCTGCAATGTGGCCACCAGCGGCTCGGTCGCGGGCTGCGCGGTGCCGTTGCCCAGCGGGGACAGCGCGGTATCAACGATATCCACCCCCGCCTCGATGGCCTTTAGCAGCGTCATGTCGCCCGTGCCACTCGTATTGTGGGTGTGCAACTCGATGGGGATGCTGACCGCTTCTTTCAGGCGTTTGACCAGCTTGTAGGCCTCGTAGGGCAGCAGCAGGTTGGCCATGTCCTTGATGCAGATGGAGTCCGCGCCCATGGCCTCGCATTTCTTGGCCAGGTCCACGAAGTAATCCTCCGTATGTACGGGACTGATGGTGTAGCTCATGGCGATCTGCGCATGGCCGCCGTATTTCTTAGTGGCCTTGACGGCGGTCTCCATGTTGCGCACATCGTTGAGCGCGTCAAAGATGCGGATGATGTCGATGCCGTTTTTGATGGCGGCGGCGACAAAGGCGTCCACAACGTCGTCGGCGTAGTGCTTGTAGCCCAGGATGTTCTGGCCGCGCAGCAGCATCATCAGCTTGGTATCGGGCAAGGCCTTGCGCAGGGCGCGCAGGCGGTCCCAGGGGTCCTCGTTCAAAAAGCGCAGGCAGCTGTCAAACGTGGCGCCGCCCCACACCTCCATTGCGTAATAGCCGACTTTATTGAGCTGTTCGCACGCGGGCAGCATCTCGTCCAGGCGCATGCGGGTAGCGGCCTGCGACTGATGCGCGTCGCGCAAAATGGTATCGGTAATCAATACTTTATGAGCCATGATAACTCCTCCTATCTATATGGATGATGCTAGCCGAGGATGGTCAAAAACACACCCGCGGCAACGGCCGAGCCAATGACGCCGGCAACATTGGGACCCATGGCGTGCATGAGCAGGAAGTTGGAGGGATCCTCCTTCTGCCCCACCACCTGGGCGACGCGGGCGGCCATGGGCACAGCCGAGACGCCGGCCGAGCCGATGAGCGGGTTGACCTTGCCGCCAGTAACTCTGTACATGATCTTGCCAAAGAGCACGCCGCCGGCCGTGCCGAAGGCGAAGGCGAACAGGCCCAGCGCGATAACAAAGAGCGTCTGCGGCGCAAGGAAGGTCTTGCCCGAGGCAGTCGCGCCCACCGTCACGCCCAGGAAGATGGTGACGATGTTGATCAGCTCGTTCTGCGCAGTTTTGCTCAGGCGGTCCACCACGCCGCTCTCTCTAAAGAGGTTGCCCAGCATCAGCATGCCGACAAGGGGCGCGGCCGAAGGCAGGATGAAGGAGACAAGGATCGTCACCATGATAGGGAAGACGATCTTCTCGCGCTTGGTTACGGTGCGCAGCTGCTCCATCTTGACAAGGCGCTCCTTCTTGGTGGTGAGTGCCCGCATGATGGGCGGCTGGATGATGGGCACCAGCGCCATGTAGGAATACGCCGCCACGGCGATGGGCCCGAGCAGATCGGGATACAGGCGCGTAGTCAGGTAGATGGCCGTGGGGCCGTCCGCGCCGCCGATGATACCGATGGAGGCCGCCGCGCGGGGCTCAAAGCCCAGCAGCAGCGCGCCGATGAACGCCACGTAGATGCCCAGCTGGGCGGCAGCGCCCAGTATCAAGCTTTTGGGATTGGCGATCAGCGGGCCGAAGTCCGTCATACAGCCAATGCCCAGGAATATCAGCGGCGGATAGATGCCCAGCTTTACGCCCTGGTACAGGTAGTACAGCAGGCCACCAAGCTGCCCATCCTTCGGCCCATCCATCAAACCCGCCAGCGGCAGGTTGGCCAGGATCATGCCGAACGCGATGGGAATCAGCAGCAGCGGCTCATATTGCTTTGCAATCGCCAGATAGATCAGCACCGCCGCGATGAGAAGCATCACGTAGTTCTGCCAATCCGCCGAGGCAAACCCCATGCTGGAAAAGAACTTTCCAAAGTCAAACATTTATTTTCACCCCTATTTCATGCGAGATGGCATGGTTTATTTGATGACAGCCAGCAGATCGCCGTTGTTGACGGACGCGCCCTTGCTGGTGGACACCTGCGCCACCGTGCCATCACAGGGTGCAAGGATTTCGTTTTCCATTTTCATGGCCTCCAGCACAAAGAGCAGGTCGCCCTTTTTAATCTGCTGGCCGGCGGATACAGACACATCCACAATGGTGCCGGGCATGGGGCTGGTCACCTTCTCGCCCTCTGCAGGCGCGGCGGTTGACGGCGTGGGCGCAGCAGCAGGCGCGGCGGCCGGTGCGGGTGCAACGGGCGCGGGTGCGGCGGTGCCGGCTTCGTTGACTTCTACTTCATAATTTACGCCATTGACGGTTACAAAAAACTTACTCATGATAAAACCTCCGATTCGAAAATGGTCAAAAGCATGCGCTTTTTCGGTGCGCCAAGTAAAACAGAATGAAAAAAACCGTTATTTGTCTACGCGCTTGACGGAGCGGACCACCAGCTGGCCCGCGTCCTTTTTCATGGACGCAGCAAGCGCGCCGGTAATCGCGGCAAACGCCTCGGGCGTAACGGCTGTGGGGTCTGCAACGGGCGCTGCCTGTGCGGGCGGCGCCGCAGCCGGTGCTTTGGCAGGCTCGCCCTTTTTCCCGCCCAGAACCAGCGTCATCAACTTGATCGCAAAGATCAGCACGACCAGCACGGCAAACACGATGGCAAAGCCAATTGCCGAGATTGTTAAACCGTATCCGAGATTCTCCATATTCTTTTCACTCCTTCGTTAATCAATTCGCCATAGTTAGAACGCAAAGAAAAACGCAACGCCCCCGTTTTTGCAATCGCAACGGCGCGTTACGTCATACAGAAATAGATCGACCGACGTACCCTTTGCAAGCGAGGTGAAAGCAGCATGGCGCAAACCCAGCAAGTACGCTCTGTTTTCCATCGCAGCCACACCTCCCTTATCGCAAATAGTCCATCCTATGCCATATTAACCATTCGCCATAGATCCCCTCTTTCCTGCTAGCGAATATCGTTTTTTTCAACTTTTTTACCAACTTTTTTGATGGGCTTTGGCGGGCGCGCATTGGGGGAGCGCGTCGTTTGCGTCTGCGCGGCTGGCCGCATCCTCTGCTGCGGACGCGCCGTATGGCTTTGGGCGCGCGGCGGCCGTACCCAGCGCGCGGGTTTGGGCGTGCGTGCGCGCACCGGCGCCTGCGCGCGGGTGGCCGTCTTCTTCTCCTGCAGCGCTTTTTTCAGCCCCTCCACCTCCTCGGGTCTGAGGATGCGCCACTGCCCGGGGCGCAGGCCCTCGAGCGTGAGCGGCCCTTCTGCCACGCGCACCAGGTGCACCACGGTGTTGCCCACTGCCTCCATCATGCGGCGCACCTGCCGGTTGCGTCCCTCATGGATGCGGATTTCAATGCGCTCGGCGCCGCTTGCGCTGGGCGCCAGACGGTTGACGCGCGCAGGCGCGGTCAGGCCATCCTCCAGCAGCACGCCCTCGCGCAGGGTTTTAAGCGCCTCTGCGGGCAGCGCCTTGCGCAGCGTGACCACGTACACCTTTTCCATGCCGTAGCGCGGATGGGTCATGCGCAGCGCAAGTTCCCCGTTGTTGGTCAAAAGAAGCAGCCCCTCTGTGTTGATATCCAGACGGCCAACGGGATACAGGCGCACGCCCAGCGAGCGGACCGCGTCCACCACGGTGGGACGGCCCCGCTCGTCGCTTGCGGTGCTGACCACCCCTTCAGGCTTATAGTAGAGCACGGTAATGTCACGCGTCTCGATCTGGAGCGGGCGTCCATCCACCTTGACCTCGTCGCCCTGCTCCACCTGCACGCCCATCTGGCTCACCACTTTGCCGTTGACCTCCACCCGGCCGCGGGCGATCAGCTCTTCGCTGGCGCGCCGGGAGGCGACGCCGCAAAGGGCGAGGTATTTCTGCAGGCGCATTGGCATGATAACATCCATCCTTTTAGCTTTTACGAAATTACCTTCATTATAACAAACGGCTGGCAAAAAGCCAGCCGGTTCGATGCGATATTGCTTTGAGAATACGCTTTACTGGTCGCTCACGTCCCCCACCGGTGTCTCGATGACGGTGGTGGTCGTCTGGCGCTTAACATTGCCCTCGCCTGCGGGCGCGTGCTTGGCGTCATTTCTGCAGGGAAACATGTTCCTGACTTCAGTGACGATCTGGGGAATCAACTCTATGATGCGATCATACGGGGTGTTGACGTCTGTGCACAGCAGGCGCACATTGTCCTTGCCGATGACCAGAAACGCCACGGGGCTGACCGAAACCCCCGCGCCCGCACCGCCCGCAAAGGGGCGTGCGCCCTCGGCTCCCATCGGCTGGGAAGCGCTTTTATGCGGCAGCTCATACTCGCCGCCGCCCGCCACAAAACCGAAGGATACCTTGGAAATGGGCAGGATGGTCTGTCCATCCACCGTGGTGATGGCCTCCCCCACAATCGTGTTGACGTCGATCATATCTTTGATGTTTTCAAGCGTGGTCTGCATGATGTTTTCAATGGGATGCGGTTGCATACACGAATCACCGTCTCTTTCTTCGTAATGATAAGATTGCACCTATAACATGCCCCAACCGTATGTAGATTATACCGTCCGCCTGGGCATAAAAGCCGCTCTGGCCATAGCAGGGTAGCGCGCGCACGCGGGGCATCTGCGCCATGCGCACGTAGCTGGAGGCGTAGGCAAGTGCGCTGTGCGCAGCGGCGCGCGCCAGCCCGCATGCCGTGGCCGTCCATGCCGCATCCCCAAAGACCCCGATGCGCATCTCCAGGTCAAACGACTCCACCTGCGCGTTTTTGCGCAGAATGTCGAGCGCCGCCTGCGAATCGCCCGCGTTCTTCTGCTTTTTTTGTGTACCGCCTCGGCGAAACAGCTGCCGCGTGCGGTGGTCTTTTTTGCGGGGCCCGTGCGTCTCCAGCAGCCAATTTCCCTGCGCGCCGCGGTAGAGCGTGGCTTCCAGGCGCAGCAACGTCCAGCCACCCCATACCTTAAAGCAGAGGGTCGCTTCCGCGGAAAGGTCCGCGATATGCATATCCACCACCGCCCGCACGGGCGTGTAATACAGCGCCGCACACAGCGCGATGACGCCAAGTGCAATGCACACGCCAATTTCTATACCCACATCGCGTCACCCCCTTCTGCTTCCATAATTCCCCAAAACGTAAAAAAAATACATGGCAGACGTGCCATGTATCAAGCTTTGCTTATACCTGCTGGTCGGGCAGCGCCGCGCCAGCGGGTTCCTGCGGGGGCTCCTGCAGCTCCAGCTGCTCGTCAATGGGCATGTCCACCGAGAGCAGCTCCGCACGGTGCGGAAGATCCTCCAACGATTCCAGCGCAAAGTAGCGCAGAAACGCGTCCGTCGTGCCGTAGAGGATGGGCCGCCCCAGCGTCTCCTTGCGGCCCACATCGCAGATCAGGCCCTTGGAGACGAGGGAGGAAATCGTGTACTCGCAGCGCACGCCGCGCACCTGCTCCACCTCCGCGCGGGTGATGGGCTGGCGGTAGGCGATGATGGAGAGGGTCTCAATGGCGGACTGGGAGAGCGTCTGGCGGTTGTTGGGATAGGCAAAGCGCTCGATGATGTCACTGTACTCTTTGCGCGTGGACATCTGCACCTTATCGGCAAAGCGGATAATCTGCAGGCCCCGGCGGTTGTAGTCATACGCGCTCATCAAGCGCTCCACCGCCGCCTCTACTGCCTCAAGCGGCAGCGCGAGAGCCGATGCGATATCCGCCAGCTGCACCGCCTCGCCGCTGACAAAGAGCAGCGCCTCCAATATGGAGGTGATATCGTTGCCGTCCAGCTGCAGCTGCTGCTGGGTGGGCTTCTCACTGTGCTGCATCGCTTCCTGCCTCCTTTTCCATCCAGCGTATGTCGATGGGCCCAAACTGCTGCGTCTGCCGCACGCCAATGCGCCCCAGCCGCAGCAGCTCCAGCATGGCGATAAAGGTGACGATGACCTCCTCGCGGGTGGCAGCCTCGCCAAAGAGCGCGTCAAAGCGCACCCGCCCGCGCCCTTTTAGCTTGCGCTGGATGTACACCATCTTGCCCGATATGGTGAAAACATCCCGCTGAATCTCGCGCGCGGGGCGGTCCGCCGCCTGCTGGCGCGCCATCTTGCGCAGCAGCACGTTGGAAAACGCCTCGTAAAGCCCCTGGGTGTCCACGCCCTCCAAGTCCAGCTCCAGCCCGGGCGGGGGCAGCTCCTCGGGCAGCTTGAAATACATCTGCTTGCCGATGCGCTCCATCTGGCGCATCTCTTCGCTGGCCTCTTTAAACAGCTTGTACTCCGTCAGCTGGCGGATCAGCGCCGCCTCGGGATCCTCCTGTTCGTCGTCCGCATCGCTCACCTTGGGCGGGCGCGGCAAGAGGGCGCGCGATTTGATCTCCAGCAGTGTGGCGGCCATGGCCACAAACGCACTGGACACGTCCATATCCATGGACTCCGCCTGGCGGATGGTCGCCAGGTACTGCTCGGTGATCTGAGATAGAAAAATATCCTTGATATCGATCTGCGCGCGCCGGATCAGGTGCAGCAGCAGGTCAAGCGGCCCTTCAAACTGTTCCAGGCGCACCACGTAATCCATTGCAGGCCCTCCCTTAGAGAATCATCTGGAACAACGTCGTCATGGGGACGCGCACGATGCTGGAGATCCAGCCGATCAGATAGGAAGAACCGCCGGTGATAAACAGCAGCATCAGCAGCACAAAGCCGTAGCTGTCCATAAAGCGGAAGAACTTTGAAGATGGATGCTTGGCCAGCGCCCGCACCACCTTGTAGCCATCCAGCGGCGGGATGGGAATGACGTTAAAGGCAAAAAGCAGCGTGTTCCACGTAACAAACGGCGTAAACACGGGCGAAAACACCCGCCAGAAGCCCTCATTGCCCGCCACAGGCACAAAGCGCATCACAAGCGCCAATATGGTGCCGCACACAAGGGCCATCGTCAGGTTGGCCATGGGCCCCGCAGCCGATACCAGCAGCATGTCGCGGCGCGGCTTGCGGAAGTTGGAAGGGTTGATCTGAACCGGTTTGCCCCAGCCAAAGCCCGCGATCATCAGCATCAGCAGGCCCAGGATGTCGATGTGCGCAAAGGGGTCGAGCGTCACCCGCCCCATCATGCGCGGCGTGGGATCGCCCAGCTTATCCGCGACCTTGGCGTGCGCGAACTCGTGAATCCCAAATGCGAGAATCACCGAAGGCAGCATGCATATGATATTGATGATGGTATTTGTCAATCAAAGCGCATCCTTTCACATCTATGCTCACCATTATACCCGAAAGGGGCCTCCCTTTTCAACGGCAGAACGCAGGCACCGCAGGCGGAGGCAAAAAAGCGCGGCAAACGTCTCTTGTCTGCCGCGCTTGGGGTTTATATGCATGTGTATCTACGCCGCCTGGTCGGGGTTGCCCATCCAGCGCCGGAAGATCTTTTGAATGTAATCGGCGTAGGTCGCCTCCAGCACGGTATCCTGCGCAAGCAGCGGGATGCGCGCCACCTCCTGGCCGTCCTTTTTGATGATCCACTGGCCGATCTCCTGCCCCTTGGCAATGGGCGCCTCCACCTGCTCGGGCACCTGTGTCTCGTGCTCGAAAGTCACTTCCTGGCCGCGGGGCAGCACCATCTCAAAGGAGTGCTGGGCCACCAGCGCGATGCTCGGGGCCTTGCCCCCCTTGACGCGCACCGGCACGGGCGCGGCGTCGCCCGGCTCCACCACCCGGCCGATCTGGTAATTGGCAAAGCCGTACTCCAGCATGGCGGAGGCGTCGTTGAAGCGATCCTTGGAGGAGGGGCCGCCCAGCACCACCGCCACCAGGCGCATATCCTCCCGCTGCGCAGTGGAGCACAGGCAGTAGCCCGCCTCGCCGGTGGAGCCGGTCTTGATGCCGTCGACGCCCTTGCCGCTGCGAATCAGCTTATTGGTATTGGTCAGCATGGTCACGCGGCCGCTGGGGTGTTTGAATTCGTCGATCCAGATGGTGCTGTACTTAAAATACTGCGGGTGTTTGATCAGCTCCCGCGAGAGCACGGACATATCCCGCGCGGTGGAGTGGTGGCCGGGCGCGGGCAGGCCTGTGCAGTTGGCGTACTGCGTGTTGTTCATGCCCAGCTCCTTGGCACGCTCGTTCATGCGCGTGGCAAAGACCTCCTCGGAGCCCGCCAGCTTTTCCGCCATAGCGATGCTCGAATCGTTTGCCGAGGCCACCACCATGGAGCGCAGCAGCGCGTCCACCGTGTAGGTCGCGCCGTTATCCAGATACGCCTTGGAGCCCTCGATGCCCGCGGCGTTGCCCGAAACGGTCACCGCATCCTCCAGGCGCAGCTCGCCTCGGTCAATCGCCTCAAAGGACAGCAGCAATGTCATCATCTTGGTCAGGCTGGCGATTGGCAGCTCGGTATCGGGATTGCTTTCCATCAGCACCGTACCGGTAGAGGCCTCCACCAAAATGCCCGCCTTGCTTGTGATGTTCATCGGCGCGGCGTCCGCCGCCTCCGGTGCGGCATGCGCCGCAGGCGCCACAGCCAGCGCGCCCAGCAGCAGCATCGCGACAAACCTGCGCAGTATCCGTGATTTCATAGCTTCCCCTCCCGTAAATGGTTCCTTCAATAATACATAGGCGGGAAAGCCTGTTTCTATGCCTATCTCACACAACAAAATCCGTATACATCGAGGTGCCCACCGGCCAGTGTGCGCCCGTGAGCGCCTGGTAGATGGTGCTGCCCATATCCGCAAACGTGGCGCGCGTGCCCAGGTCCACGCCCCGGCGCACCATCGCCCCGTCAAAGAGTACGGGGACGTACTCGCGCGTGTGGTCCGTGCCCGCGGCTAGCGGATCGCATCCATGGTCCGCTGTGACGCATAGAAGCGTCTGGGCGTCCAGCACCTGCAGCAGCTGCGCCATGCGCGCGTCCAGCCGGACCAGCGCCTGCGCGTAGCCCATCACATCACGCCGGTGTCCGTACTTCGTGTCAAAATCCACCAGGTTGACAAAGAGCAGCCCCTCCTGCCCGCTTTCGCACAGCGCGATGGCGCGGTCCATGCCGTCTTCATTGTCCGTGGTGGGGATGCTCTTGGCAATGCCCCGCTGCGCAAAGATGTCCCCGATCTTGCCCACGCCCGTCACCGGCACGCCCCGCTTGGTCAGCGCGTCGAGGATGGTCTCCCCGCCCGGCGCGAGGGAAAAGTCATGCCGGCGCGCGGTGCGCACAAACGCGCCGGGCGTCCCCGTAAAGGGCCGCGCGATCACGCGCGCCACGCCGTGGCCGCCCTGCAACATCGCGCGCGCCTTGCGGCACCATTCGTAGAGCGTGTCCACCGGAACGATGTCCTCGTGTGCCGCGATCTGAAAGACGCTGTCGCCGGAGGTATAGACGATGGGCAGGCCGCTTTGCATATGCGCTTTTCCTAGCTGCGCAATGATCTCCGTGCCCGATGCAGGTACGTTTCCCAGCACGCCCTCCCGATGGATGGCGCGGCAGAACGCATCGATGATATCGCGCGGAAAGCCCTCTGGATAGGTGGGAAAGGCGTGCGGCTGGATATAACCTGCCATCTCCCAGTGGCCGATGGTGGTGTCCTTACCCGGCGCCTTTTCCGCGGCGCGCCCCACCGCGCCCGCGGTGGGCGGCAGCGTGCCTACCTGGCGCATGGCAAAGCGCAACCCCAGCTTATCCAGCGTGGGCACGCGCACCTGAGGCACAGCCAGCGCGTGCGCCAGGGTATTGACACTTTGCGCATCGCCAAAGGCCTCCGCGTCGGGCAGCGCACCTGCGCCCACGCTGTCCATCACAATCCAAAGCACCCGTTTGATGTCGCCCTGCATATCCATTTCGCCCTTCTTTCGCTAGTACTGTACCTGCGGCAGCAGCCGCATCAGCTGGGGCGCCAGCGCCATGTGCAAAAGGCCGATGCCCACGCAGATTGCGTAGAGCACGAGCATGCGGATAAACAGCTCGCTGCGCATCTTCTGCGGATCGGCAAGCCGCCTGCCCTGGCGCCGCATGCGAAAGCTCGCCAGCGCGTACTGTGCGGCCGTGGCCCCCATTTCCATGTAGCAGAGCCACAGCAGCAGGTGCGGCACCAGCAGCATCCCCAGCCCCATCATTATACCACGCCAGCCGTAAAGCCATACAAAGGTGGTGATGGTAAAGCCAAGGGTAAACCCCTGAAACGCCATCGCACAGCAGCCCAGCGCCAGCAGCGGCAGCGCGGAGGCGCTGACGAGCATCAGCACCGCCACATGCAGGCTGGAGAGCGCGGATTGCCAGAAGACGTCGATGGCGCGCACCTGCTCAGCCTGCGCGGCGGTGGCCACGTTGCCCAGGTACACACCCAGCTCCATGCGCTGGGCCTCGTCGATGCGCGAGGCTGTGGCAATGCCCGCCACCAGCCCCGCCACCAGCAGAAAGAGCAGCACCAGATACAAAACAAGGTTGTCCCGGATATGCCGGGACAACCCACGTTGCCATTGACCCATCCTTCTCATACGCCCCTCCGACATGCTTTTGTTTGTACATGCCTATGCGCTGGAAGAATGCTTTATTCAGACCGAAGGGATATTCTGAGAGAGGCGCAAATGCTCAGCCACGCGCGCGATAAAGGCGCTGTTGGTGGGCTTGCCCTTGCGCTCGTCGATGGTGTAACCGAAGATGCGGTCGATCACCTCCACGTTGGCGCGGTTCCAGGCATGCTCGATGGCATGGCGGATGGAGCGCTCCACGCGCCCGGGCAGGGTATCGTATGCCTGCGCCACACTGGGATAGAGCCGCTGGGTGATGGAGGAAAGATAGCTGGAATCCTGCAGCACAAGCAGAATCGCGGTCTTAAGATAATAATACCCCTGCAAATGGGGCATGATGCCGATGTTTTGGATCACACGGCAGATCTGGTCCTCCACATGCGTCCAGTCCACCTCGCTGGAGGATTCATACACGCGCCCAGTGCTCGGGGGCATGTTTCTCTGCTCCACGGCCCGCGCAATGTGGCGCATCAGCTCCGCGTCGCTGGTAGGCTTGAGTACATAGTCGCTGGCACCAAAGGCCATGCTGCGCTGGATAACGCTGTCCTCCGAGAGGGCTGTAAGCACCACCATCGCAGGGCGGTCAGGCATATCCTGCGTATCCTCCAACACTGCAAGCCCATCGCGGTACGCAAGCACGATATCCAGCACCACCACGTCGATCTGATGCTGCTGTATCAGCTCCATGGCCGTCCTGCCATCCTTGGCAATGCCCACCACGTCACAATCGCCCAGCGCCCGCAGGGCTGAAGCGCGGTACCTGCTCTGCTTTTCATCCTGATCCGCCAGTAATATACGCAAACGTTGTGACGCCATGTGCCATCACACTCCAGTCATCAAATTTCACAAACAAAGGGATATTGGAAATTTACGACATGGATGTTGCTTATTCCTGCCAATATCAGACAATATTACGCAATTTTGTCACTTTCTTCAAGCATCCATTCCAGATACACACCATAACCGCGGGTGGGATCGTTGATAAAGACATGGGTGACGGCGCCGATCATGCGGCCGTCCTGCAAAATGGGGCTGCCGCTCATGCCCTGGACAATGCCACCGGTCTTTTCCAGCAGGCGCGTATCGGTGATTTTGATGACCATGCTCTTGGGCGCGGGGCTGCTCTGGGGGGTGATGCGGGTGATTTCGCAGGCGTATTCCTGCACCGCCTCTCCCTCAACAGCGCACAGGATGCTTGCCTTGCCGATGTGGGTGGTGCTCTGCAGACCGATGGGCAGGCCGTTGGGATAGAGGCTGCTTGTGTAGCCGGCGCTGCTCTTGCCGTAGATGCCAAACTGGTTGTTGCTGCGGATATCCCCCAGCGGGGTTTCGGAAAGCGAGTAGGTGCCGTGCAGCTCGCCGGGCGTGCCGCTGACCCCTTTGCGCACATCGGAGATGGCCGTGTGCATGATCAGGCCGTTTTTTACGACCAGGTACGACTGGGTATCCGGATCCATGATGCCGTGGCCCAGCGCGGCAAAGGTTTGGTTGCTCGCGTCATAGTAGCTCAGCGTGCCGATGCCCGCGGTAGAATCGCGCACCCACAGGCCCATGCGGTACTTGCCATCCTGCGCGTCGACCACCGGCTGGATGGAGACGTCCACCTGCTCGCTGCCGCGCAGCACGCGCGCATTGACCGCCTGGCCGTCCTGACGGTTGACGAGCTGGCTAAGGTGGTCCGCATCCTTGACGGCGGTGTTGTCGATGTGGGTGATGATGTCGCCCGAGAGCATACCCGCCTCTTGGGCGGGGTTGCGCCGCTCTCCCTGCGGGGTGAGGATATCGCTGCCCCCCACCACCAGCGCGCCCTGGGTGTAGAGCGCGATGCCCAGCGCCTGCCCGCCAGGCATGACGTTTGTTTTGGGCAGTACGCTTACCGAAACTTCCTTGAGCGGAATGACGCCAAAGAGCGAAAGCTTGGCGCTTGCGGTGCCCACGTTTTCAGGCGCGAGCTGATAGGTCTGCCTGCCCACGCTTTTCAGGGAGGTGCCGTCGGTGTTGAGCACGTTTGCGCTGTCCTCCACCCCATCGACCTGCACACCGAAGGGCAGCGACCAGGCAATGGCGTTGTTCTCCAGCAGACGGATTTCGTCAGGCAGCTTATATAAGCCCTGTACATAGGGCGATTGGTTGATCAGCACCACCGCAAGGGCGAGCACGCGCCCCAGGTTGCGCTTCCATTTTTGATGTTTCATACATGCACCTGTCCTTTCAAAGCACTCAAGGTTATTCTGAAAGCACGGCACTTTTTTTATACAGAAAACAGGCATGCGCAGCGACATATTCGCACATCCCTGTAGCGCTATATCGGACGCTGTCCCCGCGCCCGCCCGTTCGCGCCTTTTGCATTAGGAGCGTATTGCAGCGCGCCTGCATCATCGTCAATCAGAGCGCTGTCCATAAAAACGCGGCCGCATGCTCGGTTTTGTAGGGACGATCCATCCATTGCGCGCGGTTTATATTTTGGCAAAAGAAAAAAGACAGACACGCGCGCTTTTGCGCATGCCTGTCAAAAAATGCTACGCTTTGTTTTGCAATTTAGAAGTTTTCGCCCTCCGCCTCGCCCGTCGTCACCCCCACCTGCTGCAAAAAGCGCGCAAAGAGCGCGGGCTGCTGTTTTTTCAGCGAGATAACGCGTCCTTTGCCGTTGACAAAGCAGTGCGTAGTCTCGCCCAGCGCATGCAGCGCGCCCGTCTCGTGATCCACCACGCGGTACGTAAAGCGGTATTTCACCTGCGTCATCTCGACGAGCGTCAATCGAATATCCACACGCTGGCCGAAGGCGACGCCCTTTTTATACTGGCACCGCACCGAAAGCACCGGGCTGTAGCAGTCCATGGCCTCCAGCGCCTGATAGTCCGCGTGCAGCTGGCGCATGTAATCGATGCGCGCCTCCTCAAACCACCGGATGTAGTTGGAATGGTGGACAACCGCCATCTGGTCGGTCTCGTAGTAGTGCACCTGATGGGTGTACGCCTGCATCGCAATCGCCGCCTTCCTTATAGCGTCTGCTTAAATGCACGCGCCTGCGCAAGCATCTGGCGGGCGTGCTCAAGCGAGAGCGCGTCCTCTACACTGCCGCCCAGCATGCGCGCCACCTCCGCAGCCCGCGCATCCTCCGCAAGGCGCGCCACCTGCGTGTGCGTCTCCTGCTGACCGGACTTCTGCACGTGCAGATGCGCGTCAGCCATCACCGCCACAGGCGCCAGATGCGTCACGCAAAGCACCTGGTGGCTGCGCGCGATGCGCGCCATCTTTTTGGAGAGCACCACCGCCATCTGGCCGCCAATACCCGTATCGATCTCGTCAAAGATCATACAGGGCACGCCCTCTCTGGCTGCGGAAATCGTCTTGAGCGCCAGCATCACGCGCGACAGCTCGCCGCCGGAGATGATCTTGGCCAGAGGACGCAGCGGCATGCCCGGGTTGGGCGAGATGAAAAACGCCGCCGTGTCCATACCCTCGGCATGCACGCACGCTTGGCATGCCTCGCGCGTGGGGAGCGCATCAAACGTCACGGCAAAGCGGCATTTCTCCATGCCCAAGTCGCGCAGCTGTTCCATGACCTGGCCTTCCAGCTGCTTGGCGAAGGCGCGGCGCGCCTGCGAGAGCGCGCACGCCTTCTCATAATATGCGTCCAGCAGCGCCTCGCGCCGCTGCGAAAGCGTTTCCATGCGCTCCTGCGCGTGCTCGAGCATGTCCAGCTGCTTCTGTGCCTGCTGCTGAAAATCCAGCACCGCCTGCTCATCGGCGCCATACTTGCGCTTGAGCTTATACAGATCGTCCAGCCGCTGCTCGATGCGCTGCAGCTCCTGCGGATCAAAAAACACCTCGCCCGCAAGATCGCGCAGGGTATGCGCCGTATCCTCCAGCGCGTAGTAGGCATCGTCCAGGCGCTGGCGTATCTGCTCGTACGCCTGCTGGTAGTGCGCCACGCGCCCCACCGCCTGGGCCGCCTGCATCACGCTGTCCATGGCAGACGGGCCCATCTCGCTTTCGTAGAGCGCGCTGTACGCGCCTGAAAGCTGTGCGGCAATGGTCTCGGAGGCCTGCATCAGCGCGCGCTGTTCTTTCAGCTCCTGCTCCTCGCCCACACGCAGCTGCGCCTGCTCGATCTCGTCGATCTGAAAGCGCAGCATGTCCATCTTCTGCGCGCGGTCCTGCTCCGAGCCGAAGCCCTGCGACATTTCCCTGTTTACAGATGCAATCTGGGCGCAGAGCGCCTGCACCTGCCCGCGCAGCGCGGCAACCTTGCCGCTTGCAAGGCAGTCCAAAAAGCCCAGATGGCTGGCCGGATTGAGCAGCGACTGGTGCTCATGCTGGCCGTAGATGTCCACCAGCTGGCGTGCCACCTGAGAGAGCAGATCCAGCGTCACGCGCACCCCGCCGATGCGGCAGGTGTTCTTGCCCGAGGTTGTCAGCTCGCGCGCCAGCACCAGCGACGTCTCCTCCGTCTCCAGCAGCCCTTCCTCCTCCAGCAGCGCGCGCACCGGCGCATCGGGCGGCACAAAAAAAGTGGCCTCCACGTACGCCCTGGCTTCACCGGCGGAGATCAAATCGCGGTCCGCGCGGCCGCCCAATGCCAGCTTCATGGAATCCACAATGATCGATTTGCCCGCGCCCGTCTCGCCCGTAAGCACATTGAAGCCCGGCGCAAAGGATAGCTCCAGCGCGTCGATCAGCGCGATATGACGAATGGATAGATGTTGCAGCATAGAAACCCCTTCTTTTACGATGGAAGCGACTATTGCATCATTTGCCGGAAGCGCGCCACCACAGCCTCCGCATCCTCGTTATTATCCACGATGACAAGGATGGTGTCGTCCCCGGCGAGCGTGCCGATGATCTCATCCCACGCGAGCGAATCGATCGCCTTGGCCGCGGCGTTTGCCGATCCGGAGATGGTGCCCAGCACAATCAGGTTGTTGGCCGACGTCACCGTCAGCACCGATTCGTTGAACAGGCGCATCAGCCGCGCGTCAATCGTGCCGTCGTTCTGCTCCAGCATGGCATATTTATAGATGCCGTTGCTGCCCAGCACCTTGATGAGGTGCAGCTCCTTGATATCGCGTGAGATGGTCGCCTGGGTGGCCACTACCCCCCGCTGGCGCAGCTGCTCGGCCAGCTCCTCCTGGGTGGCGATGTCCATCTTGCGGATGATGTCCAAGATCATGGTGTGACGGTTTGATTTCATGAAGCAAGCTCCTCCTTGGCAGGATGCAAAAAAGGATGGGCGGCTACTGCGCGCTGTCGGAATCGCCGTTCCAATCCGAGAGTTTGTGGTTGAGCACATGGTAGAAATTTTTGCGGTTCAGCCGCACAAAGCGCGCGTAGGCGCGCGCGCGGCGCACCTTGACGCGCATACCGTTGCGCAGGGGGAACGCCATCTGCCCGTCGAGGGTTAAAATGGTCTCGTCGCGCGGATCGCTGATGGTGAGGGTGATCTCCTCCTTGGGGCCCACCACCACGCTTCTGCTGTGCAGGGTGTGCGGACAGATGGGCGAGATCAGCAGGCACTCCAGCGCGGGGCTCAAAATCGGTCCGCCTGCCGAGAGGGAGTACGCCGTGGAGCCCGTGGGCGTGGCCACGATAAGGCCGTCTGCGCGGTAGGCGTTGACCGGCTGGTCGTTGATGGCTACCCCCACGGTGATGATGCGCGAGATGGAGTTGCGCGAGATCACCACGTCGTTGAGGGCAATGCCTTTATACACTTCATCGATATAGCAGCTGAGCATCATGCGCTTTTCAATGGTGTAGTCGCCCGAAAGGACCTGGTCGAGCGCGCCGCCCAGCTCCTCAAATTCAATTTCGCTCAAAAAGCCCAGCCGCCCCATGTTTACGCCTAAAATGGGCAGGCCCGCCTCCGCCGCCTTGCGCGCGGCGCCAAGCAGCGTGCCGTCCCCTCCCAGCACGAGCAGCATCTCGCTTTGCGCAAAGAGCGCTTGCTCATCCGTAGCCAGCTGGGGGCGCCGGGCGATATCCGCAAGCTGCTGCTGCAGCAGCACCTGGAGGCCGCGCGACTGCAGCGCGTCAAGCAACGCGTGCAGCGTCTGGTAGGACGCCGATGTAGATGCATAGGTGTAAATGCCGATGACCATGGCCGCGCCCTCCCCGTCTACAAAAAACATACGCTCTTATTATAAAGCATTTTGTATAAATATTCAATCCTGCCGTGTCGTTTTTGGCGTTTTATGATGCGCGTCATGCGCACGGGCAACCACCGCACGCGCGTCGATGTCAGGCGCGGCCGCGCCCTGCGCCAGCGTCTTTTGCAGGTAGAGCAAAAACTCGATGTTGCCCTGCGGCCCGGTGATGGGCGAATGATCCAGCCCCATCACGTGCATGCCCAGCGGCCCGCGAGCAAAGGCGAGCATCTCCTCGATGACCTGCTGATGCACCGCCGCATCGCGCACCACGCCCTTTTTGCCTACCTGAGCGCGCCCCGCCTCAAACTGCGGTTTGATCAGCGCCACGATCTCGCCCGCTTCCCCCAAACAATCGCGCAGCGGTGGCAGCAGCAGCTTCAGCGAAATGAATGAGGCATCGATGCTGCCAAACGTGGGCGGCCCTTCAAACAGATCGGGCGTGATGTAGCGCGCGTTGGTGCGCTCCAGCACACTTACCCGCGCGTCGCTGCGCAGCTTCCAGTCCAGCTGCCCGTAGCCCACGTCCACCGCGTAGACGTGCGCGGCGCCATTTTGCAGCATGCAGTCGGTAAACCCGCCTGTGGAGGCGCCGATATCCAGCGCCACCCTGCCCGCCAGGTCGATGGGAAAGACCTCTAGCGCCCTTTCCAGCTTCAGCCCGCCGCGGCTGACATAGCGCAGATGCTCTGTCACCGTGATTTGGTCCGCATCGCCCACCTGCGCCGCCGGTTTGGTACACGGCTGCCCGTTGACGCATACCGCGCCCGTCATCAGGATTGCCTGCGCCTTCTGCCGGCTCTCGGCAAGCCCCAGCGCCACCATACGCGTATCCAGTCGCTGCTTTGTCACGCCTTCACCTGCTTCCAGCGCGCCGCGATGCGGGGCGCGAGTTTCTCCGGCACCAGGCCCAGCATATCGAGCCACTGCGCGCGCGTGGCGTGCGCCAAAAACGCCTCCGGCGCGGCGATGATTTCCAGCGCCACGTCTGCGCGCCCCAGCGCGCAGAGCTTGTCACGCACCGCCCAGCCAAAGCCACCCGTGTACATGTTGTCCTCCAGCGTGCACACAAGCGGACACGCGCAGGCCGCGCGCAACGCAGCCTCATCCATGGGCTTGACCAGGCGCGCGGAATAGACGGCGCACGAGATGCCCTGCGCCTTGAGCAGCTTTGCCGTCTCCAGCGCCTGATAGGCCATGGTTCCCACCGCCAATATCGCCACATCCGCGCCCGTCTGCAGGCGCTCCCATCCGCAGTCAAAAAGGCTTGCGGCGGGCGTGGCGCGCACAAGCGGGGAGCCTCCCTTGGGGTATCGGATCGCTACCGGCGTGCCCAGATGCAGCGCGTAGCGCAGCGCGCCCTCCATCTCCTGCGGACTTGCGGGCGAGAGGATCGTCATATTGGGGATGTGGTACAGATACGAGATATCAAAGATGCCCTGGTGTGTCTCTCCATCCTCCCCCACGATGCCCGCGTGGTCCACCCCCAGTATCACTGGCAGGTTCTGCAGGCACACGTCGTGGATGATCTCGTCGTAGGCGCGCTGCAAAAAAGTGGAGTAAATGGGCACCACCGGCCGCAGCCCCTGCGCCGCCATGCCCGCCGCCATGGTGACGGCGTGCTCCTCGGCAATACCCACGTTAAACGCGCGCGCAGGGAACGCCTGCGCAAAGGCGCTCACGCCCGTCGCATCGGGCATCGCGGCGGTGATTGCCACCAGGCGCCTATCTTCCTTCGCAAGCTTGACCAGCGCGTCCCCCAGGCTCTGCGGGAACGTACGATCGCCGGGCGCGGCCTGCTTTTTTGCCGCGCCCGTCTCTACCTGAAAGGAGGGCACGCCGTGGTAGCGGCTGGGGTTTTCCTCCGCCGCCGTATACCCGCGTCCCTTTTGGGTGATGACATGCACCAGCACCGGCTGCTGCTCCACCTTTTTCGCCTGGGAGAAGGCCTCCTTCAGCCGTGTGATGTTGTGGCCGTCCACCGGGCCGATGTAGAAGAAATCCAGCTGTTCAAAGAACGTCCACGCACCGGGCATCATCGCGTACTTGATCGTGCCCTTGAAGCGATCCATAAAGCTCTCCAGGCCGGGACGGTCCTCCACCTTTTTCTTGGTCCAGCGCTTCAAGCCCATGTACTTGGGGTTAACGCGCATGCGCGCAAGCGAGCGGGTCATCGCCCCCACGTTGGGCGCGATGGACATATCGTTGTCGTTGAGCACCACGATCAGGCGGGAGGCGCCGCTGCCCGCGTCGTTGAGCGCCTCAAACACCAGGCCGCCGCCAAAGGCGCCGTCGCCCAGCACCGCCACCACGTTGAAGTCTTTGCCCAACAGATCGCGCGCGCGGGCCATGCCCAGCGCCGCGGAGATGGAGGTGCTCGCATGCCCCGTGGCAAAGGTGTCGTATGCGCTCTCGTTGGGCCGCGGGAAGCCGGAAAGCCCGCCCTTGGCGCGCAGGGTATCCATGCGGTCCCTGCGGCCTGTCAGTATCTTATGGGTGTAGCTCTGGTGGCCCACGTCCCATACGATCTTATCTTTGGGCGCCTCAAAGCTCGCGTGCAGCGCCACCGTCAGCTCCACCGCGCCCAAATTGGACGCCAAATGCCCCCCTGTTTTGGACACGGAGTGGATGATAAAGGCGCGGATCTCCTGACAGAGCTGCGCCAGCTGTGTGTCGTTATACCGCCGAAGGTCGCTCGGCCGTTCAATGTTCTCCAGTATACTCATGCAGACGCTCCCAATTAGCGGTAGGTTTATCCGCGGCGCGCAAAGACGCTCATGACCTTGCCGGTGGCAAGCACGATATCGGCGCTGTAGCGCATGGCCACGCGCTTGCCCATGGCCTTGCCCGAGACGGTCATCACCGCGATGAGCGCGCTTATCACGATGCCCACGATCAGCGCCGTGGTGGAATCTGCGCCCAGGATCAGCCGGCCGGATATCGCCGCGCCCGCCGCGCCCGATACGATGCCGCAGATATCCCCCACCACGTCGTTGCAGAAGTTGGCCATGATATCGGCATTTTTCACCAGGCGCACCGCCTGTTTGGCGCCGCGGATGCGGCGGGAGGCCATGGCGCTTAAGGGCGCCTCCGTGGTGGCGGTGATGGCGATACCGATGATGTCAAAAAGGATGCCCACGCCGATAATTAAAAGTAAAACAAAAACGGCCACGGGTATGCTCAAGCGCTGGAGAACCGTCTCCCCAATCAAGCTCATACCTATCGCCAAGAAAAAGGTGATGACCGCCGTTTTGAGCACCCAATATCGTGCCGCTTTGCTCCGGCCTGCATTTTTGTCACGCGCCAACGTGCAAACACACTCCATCAACAGTATTTTTTCCATAATAAAAAGGTGGTGGCAGTTCAGGTTAACCTTGCGGCTTAAGGTCTAGTAGGATTTCCCCGCAGCGTACTCCCCGTCGCCGGATGGAGCGGTTTCCCTTGAAACACATGCGAGACGCGATCACTCAAACGTCTGACTAGATTGCCACTTAGACCACACTATAATCCCCGAACTGCACGCCAGTCTAGGAGCTTTCCTCGACGACGCAACCGGCCCCTAGCCTCTTTTGCAGCAAAGGTTTCTCACAGCGATCACCTAGCGTCATAGGCCATAGACATGATAGGTGTAGTTCCGTGATCCCCCAGTGCCACGCAAGGCAGGCTACGCTGTACACAGCTTGACACCGCATTACAGGTTTTACACCAAGCAGTAGCAGTCTTTTTACAAAAGCCACCCTCTTGGGCCTCCACGGAAGCTGGGTCATCATCCACATGCCATTGTGGGGCGCCCTTCTTCCTTAACCCCCAGCACCAACCCCCGACTGGGCGTCAGATGCCAGCACCAGGGACTTCATCGATATGCCCTTGACGGATTTTTAGGCCCGCCTTCAGAGCTCGGTTTTGCCGACTAGAATACTGTACCACCTTGCTCTATACTACCATACTCCGCGCGGCAATACAAATGCCGCCGGCGCGCCTGCGGCGCTGTCAGCGGCCCCAGGTCATCACCAGGGCGACCAGCGCGCCCAACAGCGCGCCCACAAACACCTCCACGCGCGTATGCCCCAGCAATTCCTTTAATTTTTCCGGCGCGACGTACAGATTGCCGTTCTCAAACATGGTGTCCACGATCTCGTTGAGCACCTTGGCCTGCTTGCCCGCGGCCTGGCGCACGCCCGAGGCGTCGTACATCACCACGATGGCCAGCACCGCGGCGATGCCGAAGGACACCGAGCTATAGCCCGCCACCTGCCCGCAGGCGACCGCCATGGCCACCACCGTGGCCGAGTGGCTGGAGGGCATGCCGCCAGAGCCCACCATGCGGGTAAAATCCATGCGCTTTTCCTTGACGCCGATGACGATCATTTTGGAAACCTGCGCGATAAACCAGGCCACCAGCGACGGCACCAACACAGGATTGATCCACTCAGGCAACATGTGCATTCTCCTTTAGTAGCTTTAGCAGCAGCGAACGAAACGGTAAGAATGATGTGCGCGCACGCTTTTACTTTACGATATCAGTGATCGCGCCCCAGTACGAACTGCGCCATCTGGCACAGGAACATTGCGTCCCCACCGAAGGGGCGCAGCGCACCGACGGCCTCCTGCACCGCCTCGCGCGCAAGCGCGCGCGCCTTCTCCAGGCCGTAGACGCTTACAAAGGTCAACTTGCCGCTCTGGGCGTCCTTGCCGGTGTGCTTGCCCAAATGCGCGGCGTCGCCCGCCACATCGAGTACATCGTCCGTGATCTGGAAGGCCAGGCCCAATGCCCTGCCGTAAGCGCGCGCCGCTTCCAGGCGCCGCGCATCCGCGCCCGCCAGGCACATGCCCGCCGTGCACGCCGCCGTCAACAGCGCAGCGGTTTTGCCATTGTGGATGCGGCGCAGCATGGCCCCGTCCATTGCCCGTCCCTCGTTTGCCAAATCCAGGCACTGGCCCGCGATCATGCCGCCCACGCCCGCGCCGCAGGCGATCTCCCGCAGCGCCTGCGCTGCACCCGGCACGCCCGCCGCCACCGCGTCGCTCATGTGTTCGTAGGCAAAGTTGAGCAGTCCGTCGCCCGCAAGCAGCGCCATGCCCTCGCCGTACACCTTGTGGCAGGTGGGCCTGCCGCGGCGCAAATCGTCGTTGTCCATGCAGGGCAGATCGTCATGAATCAGCGAGTAGGTGTGGATCATCTCCACCGCGCAGGCAAAGGGCAGCGCCCGCGCGGTATCGCCCCCCGCGATATCGCAGCAGGCCAGCAGCAGCACCGGCCGGATGCGCTTGCCTCCCGCCTCCAGGCTGTAGCCCATCGCCTCGCGCAGGGGCGATGGGATGTCGCTACGCGCGCAGAGCGCCTGGCTGAGCGCCTGGTTCGTCCTGTCCAGGTATGTTTGATACTGCTGCGCAAACAGGCTCATTCCACACGCTCCGGCATGGGCAGCTCCGCCCACGTTTCCTGCTGTTTCTCCAGCACGGCCACCCGTCCTTTTGCATCCTCCAGCAGCTTTTGCATCGCCTGGGCGCACGCCATACCCTCTTCATAAAGCGCGACGGACTGCTCCAGCGTCACCTCGCCCTTCTCCAGCTGCCCGACGATGCCCTGCAACTGCTGGAGCATCTCCTCAAACGTCTTTGCCTTTGCACGCGTCGCCATTTAGTGCATGCCCTCCTCATCCGTCACGCGCGCCGTGCGCGCGCCGTCCTGCCAAAAAATGCGCAGGGTCGTTTCTTTCGTCGCCTGGGCCGCCGAGACGATGGTGCGTCCGCTCTGCGCGTCCTGCACCCGCGCAAAGCCGCGCGCAAGCACCGTATCGGGGTTGAGCGCGGCAAGCTTGGCGCTGGAAAGCGCAAGCGCGTGCGACGCTCCCTCCAGTTTTTTCTGCACTACCCCATCCATGCGCGCGGCAAGGGTTGAGAGCTCGGAGGCGCGCGCCGCCACCAACCCCGCCGGCGAGGCTAGCGCGCGGCTTGCCAGAAGCGCGCGCAGCTTGGTCCCTTGCAGCGTTATTGTATGGTGCACCAGCCGGCCCATATGCGCCGCGGCGCTGTCAATGGATTCCAGCAGCTCGTCCTTCATGGGCACCGCCTGCTCCGCCGCCGCCGACGGCGTGGCCGCGCGCAGGTCCGCCACCAAGTCCGCGATGGTGGTATCGGTTTCATGCCCCACCGCAGAGATCACAGGCGTGTTGCATTGCGCGATGGCCAGGGCCACAGCCTCCGTGTTGAACGCCCACAGATCCTCCAGCGATCCGCCGCCGCGCCCCACGATCATCACGTCGCACCCGCCCCAGGTATCCAAATCGCGTATGCCCCGGGCAATATCTGCCGCGGCCTGCGCGCCCTGCACGGGCACGGGCATCACGCGCAGCGCGATGCCAGGGAAGCGGCGCGTGCACACACGGATGATATCGCGCACCGCGGCGCCCTGGGCGCTGGTGACCACGCCCACGCACCGGGGCAGAAACGGGATGGGTTTTTTGCGCGCCTGGTCAAAGAGGCCCTGCGCCTCCAGCTTCTTTTTCAGCGCCTCGTACGCCATATAGAGGGCGCCCACGCCCGCCGGGCGCATGTCGCGCACATAGAACTGGTAGCGCCCCTCCTTGACGTAGATCGATACGTTGCCGCCCGCCTCCACCATCTGGCCGTTTGCAGGGGCAAAGTCAAGCTGGGAAAGCTGCTGGTTGAACATCACGCAGGCGATGGCGCTTGATTGATCCTTCAGCGAAAAATACGCGTGCCCCGATGGGTAGCGCCGGTAGTTGGATATCTCCCCCGAGAGCAGCACGTGCTGCAGCACCGGGTCCATCTGCAGCATGGAGCGCACGTATTCATTGAGCTGGGATACGGAAAAAAACAGTTCGTTCATGCGGTTCACTTGCGCGCCTGCGCGGCCATCAGCGCCGCGTCAAGCGTGTTATGCAGCAGCATGGCGATGGTCATGGGCCCCACCCCGCCGGGCACGGGCGTGATGGCGCCCGCCACTTCCACCGCCTCGTCAAAGGCCACGTCGCCGTAGAGCTTTTTGCTGCCCGGCACGCGGTTGATGCCCACATCGATAACCACCGCGCCGGGTTTGATCATATCCCCGCGGATCATCTGGGGCCGGCCCACCGCCGCCACCAGGATATCCGCCTGGCGCGTAATGCTGCCCAAATCCTGCGTGCGCGAATGGCAGATCGTCACCGTGGCGTGGCGCTGCAGCAGCAGCATGGCCACCGGCTTGCCCACGATGTTGCTGCGGCCCACCACCACCGCGTGTTTGCCCGCGATGTCCACGCCAGCTTGCTCAATGAGCGTGATGACACCCCGCGGCGTGCAGGGCACAAAACCCTGTTCGCCCACCATCAGCGCGCCCGCGCTCATGGGGTGAAAACCATCGACGTCCTTTTGCGGCGAGATGGCGTTGATCACGGCCTTTTCGTCGATATGCCTGGGCAGCGGCATCTGCACAAGGATGCCGTGGATATCCGCATCGGCGTTGTAGCGCGCCACCATCGCCAGTAGCGCCTCCTGTGTAGTCGTTTCCGCAAGCGTCTCCACGATGGAGCGCATGCCCACCTCCTGGCAGGCGCGGTGCTTGTTGCGCACATAAACCTGCGAGGCGGGATCCTCCCCCACCAGGATCACCACCAGCCCCGGCGCGTAGCCGTGCTGCGCCCTGAAGTCTGCCACGCGCAGCGCAAGCTGCTCCCGCGTGCGCTGCGCGATCGCCTTTCCATCCAATATCGTTGCCGCCATAATCATTTCACCTCATGTGTATTTTGTTGCAAGTGCCTGTCCCGCCCCAGCAGCGCCACGCCCGCCGCGTTGTCGCTGGAGAGCGCGGGCGATGCGAAGTACAGCTTTGCGCGCACGCCCTTTTTCTGCAGGCGCGCGCGCAGATGCGCCCGTATATGCGCGCTGGAGGACACCCCGCCCACCAGCAGCACCTCTTGCAGGCCAGTCTCCCGCACCGCATTGGTGATCCACTTTTCCAGCGTGCGCGTCACGAGCGAAAACGCCGCATTTGCTACCACCTCGGGCGGCGCGCCCGATTGGATCATGCGCATCGCGCAGGATTCCGCGCCCGAGAAGCTGCAGTCGAGCCCCTTGACCGATGCGGGGATGTCCGGATGCTCGCTTTCGCAGACCTGCGCCAGCTTCTCCAGGTGCGGCCCCGCCGGAAAGGGCAGCCCCAGCGCCACGCCCACGCGGTCGATCAGCTGGCCCGCGCTCGCATCGAGCGTACCGCCCAAAAGCGTTATGCAAAAACCGCCGTCCTCCGCGCGCGTCGCGCGCAGCAGCTCGCTTGTGCCGCCCGACAGATGGATTGCAAGAAAAGCGTCCGCCTCCGGCCCACCGGCTGTGTAGAGGCCCGCGCGCAGGTGCCCCTCCTGATGCGATGTCTCGTACAGCGGCACGCCCAACGCGTCGGCCACCATGCGTGCATGGCTGACGCCCGCCAAGAAAACCGGCATGTAGGAACCCTCCAGCGGGCGGGGCCGCGACGAGACGCACACTGCCTGTACCTTCGCGCCCTGCGGAAGAGCGGACAAAAGCTGCCGGAAGAGATCCGGCAGCTGTGCGATATGCAAAAACACGGCTTTACTCTGCTGCAGGCCGCGTTCCCCCCGGGCTACGGGCAGCAGCTTGCGCTGCTGCCGGCACCACTGGCCCGAGGCGTCCACCGCCGCCACCGATGTGGTGTAGCAGCTAGTATCAAACCCTAAAAAGATCGATTGCACGGCCGTTATTGCTCCTTCTGCTGCGCATCCCGCGACGCCTGCTGCATCTGCGCCGCGCTCTTTAGTTCGCCCGCATCCCTGCTTTTGACCAGCGAGGAGAGAATGCCGTTGACAAACGCGGACGCCTCGGGCGCGCTGTAGCGCTTGGAGAGCTCTACCGCCTCGTTGATGGCTACCGAATCGGGGATATCCTGCCGGAAGCACAGCTCGTAGGTAGCCACCCGCAACACGGCGAGGTCCACCTTTGCCATGCGCTCGATGCGCCAGGAGCGGCTCATCTGGGTAATGTAGCTGTCAATCTGGTCGATATACGCCTGCACGCCCTCCATGGTATCCTTGACATAGAGCAAGTCCAGCGGGTTGAGCCGCACATCTTCCATGGACTGGGCGAGCACTTCCTCCCAAGGGCCGCCTGCCATGGCCCACTGGTATACAAGACGCATTGCGGACTCCCGTGCCATCGTTCTACTCATCGAATGTGTTCCTCTTTCTTATGTGAAAGATCCTGCGCAGCGCGTGCCCCAGGTTGCTCTCGGAGGTAAAGGCGATGCCCAGCGCGTAGCCCACGCCCACGCAGAGCGCCAGGAACAGCGTGCGCCAGAAACCAATGCTCAGTATGATGATGCCGATCGCAAGGCCGATGAGCGCGCCGATGACCTTGCTTTTGTTCTCTCGAAAGAACGTCAACCACTTTTCGCCCATGCGCTCTCCCCCTTATCTGACGCGGGCGGCCGCACTGAGGGAAACTTCCTCACCCTGCGCCGGCGACGCCACCACCGCGATGTTGACCGTGCCCACGCCGATGCCGGTATGCGCGCCGACATAGGACCTGATATCCTGCTGCATCTTCTCCGTCACAGCGGGGATATCCGTCTCAGGGCGCACGATAACCTTCATCTCAATATCCACGCTGCGCTCGCGCGGCAGGATGCGCACGCGCATATCCCGCAGCTCAGCGATGGGCTTCACCGCGCTCTGCACCAAAGCCGATACCGCCTGGGTAGAGATGATGACCTTGCCACCCTCGTCGCTGCGTACCAGGATATCCTCGGGCGTCTTCTTGCGCGCGCCCATAAACAGAAGGACAAACGCCATCACAAGCGCCGCCAGCGCCACTGCCGTGACGATGGCCGCGACATACCAGGGAATCACCATGCGCGTGGCGTAGTCCAGCACCAAATCATAGAGCGGCGCGTACCAAACCAGCGCAATTGCCGCAAGAGAAAGCGCGATGCACGCAAGCATCAGCACCACCAGGCAGAGGCGGCGACCAAAACCCAACTTCATAGCTTGTCCTCCTCACAGTTCTTGTATTGCAAGCTTTTAAAAGCCCTGTATAGCAATAACCCTCTGATGGAGCATCAGAGGGCCTTTTTGCCTCATTTAACGAACGCGCCCGGCATTTTGCTGCGCTTCGGCGGGCTCCTTGGGCTTTTTCTCCGTGTTGACGCCCAATACGCTTATATTGACCTCCACCACGTGCAGGCCCGTCATGGTCTCCACCGCCTTGCGGACGTTCTCCTGCACCTTGCAGCAGACCTCGGGGAGCTTGGCGCCGTACTCGCCGATGATGGCAAGATCGATGGCAGCCTCCTCGTTGCCCACTTCCACCTTGACGCCGCGCGTCAGGTTTTTGCGGCCCAGCATCTCGGCAATGCCGTCGGCCACGCCGCCGCTCATCGCGACCACGCCTTCGATTTCAATGGTGGCAAGCCCCGCAATGATCGCGATAACGTCATCGGCAAAGGAGATTTGCCCGTTCTGTTCAGATTTTTTGACTTCCGTCACATTATTCTCAGCCACTTGTGTCGGCCTCCTCATAATCCGTTTTGGATTATTATATCAAAGTTTCCAGGCGTTATCAATTCTTTCTAAAACTTCGCTTCCCCCCTGACAGACACACGAAACGGGGAAATACGCGCATCATTTCCCCGCTGTGTGGTACCGGTATTGTATTGTATGAGCCCGCGCGCGCAGTTATGCCGCCGGGATGATCTTGATATTCTCCGCCTTTTCGCCCGACTCGCGCTTGACGATATCCAGAATCTGCGCCACCTGCGCGTCCTCCAGCTTGCTTGCGCCTACTACCACGTTGACCGATCCCTCATGCAGGGTGACGATGGCGTCGCTGAATCCCTTGGCCTTGAGCAGCCCCTCAATGGTGACCTCTTTTTCCATGTACTTGGTCAGCGCCAATTTCTCCTGCTGCGCCTGGGCCACCACGTCCTTTTCCGAGGACTGGTTGTTGATGATGGAGTCGAGGTACTCCACCTCCTGGGCGCGCACGCTGTTGCGCTCGGTGCGGAAATCCGCAAAGAAGGTACCTACCGACTGGGACGCCTCGCCGTTGCCCTGCTCGCCCTGGGCCTGCTGGGAGACGCTGGGGCTGGGCGTGGCCCCGGCGCTGGGCGACGCGCCTGCCGAGGGGCTGGCGGCAGGGCTCGCCGCGGCACTGGGCCCGCTAGCGCTGGGGGACGGCACGCCTGCGCTGGGCGAGGCGGAGAGCTTGGGCGTCAGCGTGCTGTTTACATTGACCGTTGGGTTATCCTGATTATACTTGATGCTCAGCGCGCCGGTGACGACGAGCAGCGCCGTCATGGCAATGAGGATCACGGTTTTCTGATTCAAGCGTTTTTTCATGTTCGTATGATACCCTCCTTATGGTTGCTGCTGTTGCGCGCCGTCGTTCTGCTGCATGCAGAACACTTCCACGCGGTTTGCGTCCACCTGCAGCACGGTCTGCGCCGCCTGCAGCAGATTCATGCGCACGGCGATATCCTTCGCGCCCTCCGCCAGGATGACCACCCCCTTGACCTGGGGCGCCATCTCCTTGAGCACGAGCGCCGCGCCGTCGCCCGACTGCGTGGCGGGGCGTTCGCTTTCGGTGGTGGCGCGCGTGGCGCGCGCGCCATCCTCCGTTTCGTTGGACTGGCGCTCGCTGGAGAGCGCCGGCACGATCTCGGGCCCCGATTCGTAGGTGATCATCACCCGCACCTGGCCCGCGCCCGCCATCTGTGACAGGAGCGCCTCAAGCTTCTGCTCCTGAGCGTCGCCCGCCTCGCTGGACGGCGCGCTGTCCTGCTGGGACGGCTCTGTGTCTTGCCGCGCGCCAGACGCGGGCTTTTTCCAGGAGGACGCGTAGATGATGAGAATGACCGCAAGCACGATGATCGCGATGACAATCTCCATGCCGCCCTTGCCTTTGAGCTTGTCGAGGCGCTTCTTCCAGCCGCTTTGCTGCTGCGCCTGCTGCTCCAACTGCATGTCTTGCTGTTCCATCTCCCCCCATCCCTTCACTTACATAAATACGATATGCTGCGTCTCGATGTTATATATTCGAGATAGTGTATTTTTTATGCTGCCGGCCGCTTTTTCCCGCTTGATTTTTACCGCCGACGCCTCCAGCGGCTCGGCGGGCAGCATGGGATAAAGCACCTCGATGTCCATCACCTGCAGCACCCCGTTTTCCCCTGTCTTTGCCATGACGTGCACCACAAATCCCTCCTCGCCCGTCTGTGCTTCAAGCCACCGTGCCACCTGATAGGCCACGGTGTTTTCAAACTGCGTCTTCTCTTTGGGGGATACTACCAAAGACGCGCGCTGCGCGCCTCCCTCAGCATACACGGCCGCGGCCTGTGTATCGTCTATATTGTCCAACCTGCCGATCATATCGCCCAGGGGCGTAATGATCGCCGCGGCGATGGCTACCCCCAGCACATACATCACCACCTTGCGTATCCTCCCCGGCGGCGCGGCCATATCCACCCACGCGGCCAGCACGCCCAGTGCCACCACATCCCGTATCCAGCTCCACCACATACGCGCCTCACCTCATCATAAAGGCGGTGTTGCCCGCCGCCACCACCAGCGATATCGCCAGGAAAAACATCATCGCCACTGCCACCACGATGCTGAAAAGCAGCTGCAGCACCTTGCTCATCTCCTCCAGGCACTGCACCACCGGCCCGCTTGATACGGGCTGCAGCACCGCCGCGCACAGCCGCAGGCCCAGGATCGTAATACCGATGCGCATCACGGGCAGCAGGCACGCGCACAGCGCGATGATCACCCCCGTGATGCCCACGCCGTTTTTCAGCAGCATGGAGCAGCCGATGAGCGTATCGAGCGAGTCGGAGACCACGCTGCCAACGATGGGCACCATGTTAGATAATGTAAACTTCATAGTGCGCATGCTCAGGCCGTCGAAGGAGGCGGCCGCCATGCCCTGGATGGTGAGCGTACCTACGAACAGGGTAAACGTAATACCCAGCCCCCACTTAATGAGCGATTGTAAAAAATGCACCATTTTTTCAAAGCGTGGCTGCTCGCCCAGACGGTTGACCGCCGTCAACGCGCTGGTTGACAATGTCAGTGGCAACATGACGTCCACCATTACCACGCGCACCACGTTGCTCATCAGCACCGTGATGGGTTGGAACACGCCCGAGGAGACGGCCGCGCCCATGGTGCTTAAAAGCAGCAGCAGCACGGGCATCAGCAGCGTCATCCAATGGCTCAGGGCGAGCACCACCTCGCGCGCCATGCCCACAAGCACGGTCACGCGCTGCATCACCAGCACCATGATCAGCGCATAGCAGGCCATGTAGGCAATGCGTCCCGCCCCTTGCGCGGAGAGGCCATCCTTGAGCTGCTGCAGCAGGCCGCAGATCAGGCCGATGCCCAGCACGCCAGTGATAAAAGCTAGGTTGCTGCGCACCTCACGGGCGAGCAGCCCGCCCGCCTTTTGCAGAAACGCCTGTCCGTCAAACAAAAACCGGCCCGTGGCCACGTCCAGCATCATGCTGCCGAAGTCCTTGATCCCCAGTGCCTCCCTGCTGCGCTCGTCCATCTGCAAAAGCGCCTGCTCCATCTGGGATACGTCTAGGATATCGGCCTGTTCGCGCAGCGCCTCCTCCAGCTGCTGCTGGGCGTCCTCCCCTGTGGGCTGGGGCGTGGGTTCCTCCCCATCCCAGGCAAGCGCGCCGGCGCCCGGCCAGAGCAACACGCCGAGCAGCAACGCCAGCAGCGCGCGCCTAAGCCATCCGCCCCGCCTCATGACCCGTTCCCCAGAAGCGCGAGCGCCGCCTGCAGAATCGCGCTGATAAAGGGGGTTGCCATCGCAAGGATCAGCACCCGGCCACCCATCTCCATCTTGCCCGCAAGCGCGCGTTCGCCCGCGTCACGGCAGAGCTGGGCCCCATACTCCGAGATATAGGCGATACCCAGCATGCGCAGCACCGCAAACGCGATGGTTGAAAGCCCCGTCACCTGATCAGCCACGCTGCGCGTAGCTTCCACCGCGGCGCGCAGGGCGGGCAGCAGCATAAAGAAGATCAGCACGCCTGTGGCAAGCGTGAGCAGCAGCGCCATCTCAGGGCGCTGCTGGCGCAGCGTCAGCGCGATGGTGGCGGCCAGTATCACGATGGCTGCTACCTGAAAGATCTCCATGTACGGCACCGCCGCCTTTCCGCTTTTGTATGCTGCCCCAAGCTAGTAGAGCTGGAAGATGGTTTTGACGCTCTCAAACAGGTCGCCGATGAGATTGATCACCATCATCAGCACGATCACCAGCCCCGCAAGCGTGGTGAGCGTGGCCATCTCATCGCGGCCCGAGCGCGTGAGCACCTGGTTGAGTACGGAGACCAGGATACCGATGGCCGCTATCTTAAAGACAAGATCAACGTTCACGTATTTGTTCGGCCTCCTTCGTTTACAAAATCGCAAGCGCGAGCATCGCCCCGATCAGCGCCGCGATACGGATGCTCAGATGTGCGCTGCGCACGCGCGCCTGCTGCGCCTGTTCGACGCGCTTGGACAGAGCGTGCTCGAGCAGCTCCAGCGCCTCGCTCTGTGCATCGCGCCCGCCGCCCAGATACGTGCCGATCTGATCGATGAGCGCGATATCCTCTTTTTCCAGCCCCAGGGCGCTGTTATGGCGCACAAAGCTCGCCTGTACGTTGTTGTGCCAGACCTGCCGCAGGGATTGCGCGTTGCCCGATAGCTGAAAGCACACGCTGGTGAGAAAATGCGCCACAGGCGCACAGACGTCCCTGGCGATGGGTTCAAGCACCATATACAGCGGCGCGCCCTGCAGCCAGACTTGCATGCGCACCTGGCGTAGCGTGCGCTGCATGTCTGCAAGCACCTGCACGCGCTGCTGGTAGCGCCGCGCGCGCAGCACACCGATGAGCGTGCAGCCCGCAAGCACCACCGCCGCGCCCAATGCTTTTACCCACATGGAACCGCCTCCTTGCCCAGGCGCGCCTGCGCGCGCTGGGGCAGCAGGTCCCTGCCGCTTTGCGCATCGATGATTTGCTCCAGCGTGCCTGCCCCGCGGCGGCGTGAGAGCACCACGATGCGCCGGAACAGCTGCTGCGCAAGGCAGCTGGCCAGCATGGGGCGTGCCTTGGCCGTTTCGAGCGAGGAGGCGTGCGCGGAGGCAAACACGCAGACGCCCGCGTTGCACGCCTCTATCAGCGCCGAGACGTCCTCCTGCCTGCCAATCTCGTCGGTAACCAGAATGTCCGGCGCCATGGAGCGGATCATCATCATCATGCCCTCCGCCTTGGGCGCGCCCTCCAGCACGTCGCAGCAGGGGCCCAGGTCAAACTGCGAGACGCCCTGCTCGCTGCCGGAGAGCTCCCCGCGTTCGTCAACCAACACCACATGCCTGCCCTGCACGGAGGCGACGCGCGCCATATCGCGCAGCAGTGTCGTCTTGCCCGCGCGCGGCGGTGAGAGCACCAGCGTGTTTACATACATACCCAGCTGTTTTACATAGGGCAGCACCGCGTCCGCGCAGCCCGCCACGGCACGTCCCATGCGGAAGCAGAAGCTGCTGGCCGGCGCGATGAACGCCACGCTCTCTCCCTTGCGCAGCACCACATGGCCTGCCACGCCCACGCGCAGCCCGTGCGCCAGCGATACGTAGCCCTGGCGCAGCTGGTCCTCCACCGCGTAGATCGAGTGCTGGCATATCCCCTCCATCAGCCGCTGGCAGAGCGATGTGTCCACATCGGGCTGCCCCTGCAACAGCGTGCGCTGCTGCAGGGACTGCTTATGGAAGACCAGTTCAATCGGCGCACCAGCACGGATGCGCACCTCCTCCAGCGCGTCGACCGTCTGCTCGGGCAGCGCCTGCAGGCACGCCTGCAGTGCGCGCGGCATCACGCGCAGCATCTGCGTCCATGCGCTTGGTATCATCAAGACCACCCCCTTTGTCCCACTATATGTACAACCCCTGCGCATTATCACTACACAGCCGTGTAAATCTCATTGCATAACGGGCGCGCAGCGCTGCCTGCACAGCGTAGGCAGCCGCAGCCTTTTTTTGCCGCATAAAAACAAATGCATACAAAAAAGCCCGCAGGCCAAGTGCCTTGCGGGCTTCCCTCATTTGCATAGCAGCGTGCTTTTAGTCCTTGTCCTCCGGTTCGTCCTGCGTATCCTCGTCCTCATCGGCAAAGATATCGATCACTTCCTGGCAGTTGGGGCAAAGGATCTCATCGGCGTCGTTGAACGAATCGATGTCATAATACACCGTCTCGTTGCAGTGCGGGCAGGTCAGTTCGATAAAATCATCGTCGTCCTCGTCGTCCTGCTCCTCGTCGTAGATATCCTCTTCCAGCGAGCCCAGATCCTCGTCGATATCCTCCACGTACGCCTGCAGTTCCGCCTGGCTGTCCTCCAGCTCATCGATGGCATCCGCCATCTCGCCGAGCACATCGAGCATCTGCAACATCATCTTCTGTTCCTGCGATTTGGGATTGAACTCCATGCCCTCGGCAAGTCCCTTCAGATAGGCAACGCGCTCTTTTAACATACTCATGGTGCTTTCACTCCTTTAGGCTGGAGCGTTTTTGTTTGGCGTTACACACGCTCCATATACTCACCGGTACGCGTATCGACGCGCACCGTATCGCCAACATTGACAAACAGCGGCACCTGGATGCGCAGGCCGGTCTCCAGCACTGCGCCCTTGGTCACATTGGAAGCCGTATCGCCGCGCACGCCCGGCTCCGCCTCGGTCACCTGCAGCTCAACAAAGTTGGGCGCCTCCACCGAGAAGGGGTTCTCCTTATAAAAGCGGATGGTCACGGGGGTGTTTTCTTTGACGTAGTTCATGGCGTCATCCACCTGGCTGCCGTTGAGGGGCAGCTGCTCGTAGGTTTCGGTATCCATGAAATAGTACAGGTCGCCGTCGCAGTAGAGATATTCCATCTCCTTGGTCTCGATATGCGCCCGCGGAAAACGGTCATTGGGGTTGAACGTGCGCTCCAGCACGCCGCCAGTCATGACGTTTTTGATCTTGGTGCGCACAAATGCCGCGCCCTTGCCGGGTTTCACATGCTGGAAATCCACAATGACGAACACCTGGCCGTCGATATCGATGGTCACACCTTTACGAAATTCACCTGCGCTGATCATAGAATCCCTCCATCATACTTGATTCATACTGTTTATTACAATTTTATAGGACAATCAGTTCTTTGGGCGCAGCAGAAAGGGTCCGCGCGCCGTCCGTGGTAATCACGCACAAATCCTCGATGCGCACGCCGCCCGCATCGGGCAGGTAGACCCCCGGCTCCACCGTGACCACGTGCCCCGGCGCAAGCACAATATCCCCCTGCACCTGCGAGAGGCGCGGCAGCTCGTGGATCTGCAGGCCCACGCCGTGGCCCAGGCCGTGGCCGAAATGCTCCGCATGGCCCGCGTCGGCAATGATGCCGCGCGCCACAGCGTCCATCTGGCGGCCCGTCTTGCCCGGAGCAAGCGCGGCAAGCACGCTGAGCTGGGCAAAGAGCACGAGGTTGTAGATATCCTTCAGCACAGGGCTGATCGCGCCGATGGCAATGGTGCGCGTCATATCCGAGCAGTAACCCTCGTACACGCAGCCAAAGTCCATGGTGACAACATCCCCTGCGCGCAGCGCGCGCTCCCCCGGCACCGCGTGCGGCATGGCCGCGTTGGGGCCCGAGGCGACGATGGTGCCGAAACTACTGCCGCTTGCGCCCTGGCGCTGCATGAAGGCGTCCAGCTCCAGCGCCACCGCACGCTCCGTCACGCCCGGCCGGATGAAGGTAAGGATGTGCGCAAAGGCCTCATCCGCAATACGCGCCGCGCGCGCGATACACGAAAGCTCCTGTTCGTCCTTGACCATGCGCATTCGGGTAAACGCATCCCCCACGCCACAGAGCACCGCGCCTTCAGGCAGACACGCGGCCAGGCGCGCGTGCTGCGCAACCGTCCATACGTCGTCCTCAAAGCCGACGCGCCGCGCGCCCGCCTCCTCTACAGCCAGTGCCAGCAGCGCCGCGTGGTCATGCACCGCGTCCGTCACACGCACGGAAAAGGCAAGCTTGTCCGCACGAGCCAGCTCGAGATCGGCCTGCACGCTGTAGCGCCCGTCTGTCACCAGCGTGGCGCGCTGCGGGGTGAGCAACAGCATGCCCTCTCCCGTAAATCCGCTGAAATAACGCACATTTTCCGGCGCCAGCACGATGTACGCGTCATACGCGTCCGCACCGGCAAACAGGCGTGCGATGCGATGTTGCATGGCAGCTCCCTCTTTACAGATCATCTAAAAAGTATATCATATGCGGAAACCTTTGCCTAGTCACCAAGCACCATTTTTTTCATGGCAAGCGCGTCGCGCGCCTGTGTCCCCGCCGATTCACAGATGACGGTGGCACAGTACCCACGCGCTGCAAACAGGGCGCCCAATGGCGCAAAATCCGGCCCGTACTGCACGTCGTCAAACGTCCAGTGCCGCTTCTCCCCGCCCTTGGAATATTCAAGGCGAGAGAAGTGCACGTGCATACGGCGGGCGCGCGCCACACCCAGCGCCTCCTCCACCCGATCAAGCAGGCGCGCGTAATCGTCCTTGCAGGTGATGGCGCCCTGCCCCGCGGCGTGCAGATGGCCAAAGTCCAGCGTGGGCACCATCCGCGTATCCAGCGCACAGAGGGCCAGCACCTCCTCCAGGTTGCCGAACTGGTTGACCTTGCCCACCGTCTCGGGGCAGAGGTGCACCGCGCCCAGGCCCGCATCGTCGAGCATCGCAAGCACCTCGCACATGCGGTCCTTGGCGATGGCGAGGGCCTCGGCGCGCGTCTTTTTGAGCAGCGCGCCCGGGTGAAACACCACGCGCGTGCCCCCCATGCGCGCACACGCAGTGGCCGCCTCCATAAAATAGCGGTCCGTTGCGGCGCGTTTTTCCGCATCGAGGTTAACCAGATTGATGAAATACGGAGCGTGCAGGCTCATGGCAATGCCGTTTTCCGCCGCCGCATGCGCGATTTTCTGCGCCATATCCTGCTGGATGCGCACGCCGCGCCCACAGGAATACTCGTAGGCCGTTAAGCCCATTTTATGCAGCCAGGCGGGCATCTGGTCGCTGGATTTAAAGCCTTGTTCATAGAAGGCGGCGGCATTGCCCGCCGGACCGAATCGCATGGTCATAATCATGTTCTCCCGCTCATTTTAGCGCGCGGCCATGGCCGCCTCCAGGCGCGCCAGCAGCGATGCGGCCTGCGCCGCGCGCACGGGGAAGGCCTCGCCCTGCCAGATGCGCACATTGCGCACGCCTTGCCACATCAGCATGTGGATGCCCGCCATGGTGCGGCAGCCCGCCGCCCTGGCCATGCGGATCATCGGCGTCTCGGCCGGCTTGTAGACCGCGTCCGCCACCCACTGGTCCGCACCCAGCTGCTGGCCCGCAAGCAGGTTACCCGTATCGGGCAGCATACCGGTGGATGTCGCGTTTGCGATGATATCCGCGCGCGACACGTCCGGTTTTGCCAGCACGCAGGCCACCTCGCGCTTATAGTATGCGTTGATGCGCGCGCACAGATCCGCGGCCTTGGCCTCGGTGCGGTTGTAGATAAAGAGCTTTTGGGGCTGCTCGCCCGCAAAGGCGAAGCCCATGGAGCGCGCGGCGCCGCCCGCGCCCAGCAGCAGCACCCGCTTGCCCGCCAGCGTGCATCCCAGCGCCTTCAGCCCATCTACAAAGCCCGCGCCGTCCGTATTGTAGCCGCGCAGGCGTCCGTTTTGGATGGTGACCGTGTTGACTGCGCCGATGGCCTCGGCCATGGGATCGACGCTCTCGAGACAGCGCATGATGTCCAGTTTATACGGCATGGTGATGTTAAAGCCGTCATATCCCTCGTCGATCAAGCGCCGCACCGTATCGCCCAGCTGTTCGGGTAGGATATCCAGCGGATAATCCACCACCGCATCGCCCAGCCAGGAAAAGATTTCCTCATACATGACAGGCGACATGGACGCCTTGAGCGGATGCCCGATCACGGCCAGTTTGATTTCTTTCATATTAATACCACCACCTCACGCAAAGTTACTGTTATATTCAGTGTACAGGCTGGGTTTCGGGCTGTCAAACGCCCGGACGGGGCGCCTGCAATGTCTCACAAGCGTCACACAAAGTCATGTTTTGTTTATTTTATGAAAAAGGTGACAGAAAGTCGTAACAGTGATATGCAGATACATTGAAAGACTGCAAAAAATGTGGTATTTTGGGGATACACTGGAAATTGAGGACATTACATATGAAGTGGTTGTTCATGGGCTGCGGCGCATATCTGTTGTTTTTTCTTTATGACATTGCAGGCGTGCGCAGGCGCCTCCCCCTGTTGCAGGGCGCGTTTGCGCTGGGGTGCCTGCTGCTGGCGGCCGCCCTTGCTGGGCTGGGCTGTGAGGGATGGCGGGCGGCGCTTATGCCCGCCTGGCAGCGGTGGACGTTCAGCGCGCTGGCGCTGTTTTTTCTCGCGTTACTGCTCTACACGCTGTTTTTTGCGCTGCCCTTTGCCGATACATATGTGCACCAGGCCGCGCGGTCGCCGGTATGCGATCGGGGTGTGTATGCGCTGTGCAGGCACCCTGGCGTGCTTTGGCAGGCAGGCCTTTGTTTTTCAATGTACCTTGCGCTGGGCACACGCGATATGCTGCTTGCCGCCCTGCTCTTTACCCTGCTGAACGTGCTCTATGTGCTTTTGCAGGACCGCTGGACGTTCATGCGTCAGTTTGACGATTACGGACGCTACCGGCGGACGACACCGTTTTTACTGCCCACAAAAGCGAGCCTGCGTGCCTGCGCGCGGACGTTTGCGCGGGCTGGAAGGAAGAAGCGCCATGAGGTTTGAACAAAAGCTCAAGCATATGGACCACGACAAGATCTGGAGCGAATACTGCGGTTTTCTGGATCTGGATATGGACGGCTATATGCGCATCCAGAACCGCCTGATGCAGGAGCAGATGCGCCTCTGGTCGCGCAGCGCCATCGGCCGCAAAATCCTGGGCGAAAAAACGCCGCAGAGCATTGAGGAATTCCGCCAGATGGTGCCGCTGACCACCTACGACGATTACGCGGACGTGTTGCTGCAAAAGCGCGGCGATATGCTGCCCGACATCCCCATTGTATGGATACAGACCACCTGGGAGGGCGGACGCCATCCCATCAAGGTCGCCCCCTACACCCAGGGCATGCTCGAGGTTTTCCGCAACAATATTATCACCTGCGTGCTGCTTTCCACAAGCACCCGGCGCGGGCAGTTCAACGTGCGCCCCAGCGATAAGATTCTCTACGCACTTGCGCCGCTGCCGTATCTGACGGGCCTCTTTCCCCTGGCACTGGAGGATGAGATCGGCATGGAATTTCTGCCGCCGGTCAAAGAATCGGTCAAGCTGTCCTTCTCCGAACGCAACAAAAAAGGGTTTAAGCTGGGCATGCAAAAGGGCATCGAATTCTTCTTCGGCGTGGGCAGCGTGGCCTATTTTGTCAGCACCTCGCTCTCCAAAATGGCCCAGGCAGGCGGCTCCGGCAAACTGCACATGTCCATCTCCGCGCTGCGCCGCATGCTGGTGGGCAAATACCGCAGCAAGCAGGAGAACCGCCCCCTCAAGCCCCGCGACGTCTTTAAGCTCAAGGGCTTTATGTGCGCCGGCACGGACAACTGGTGCTACAAGGACGATCTGCAGGATCTTTGGGGCGTGCGCCCCATGGAGCTGTTCGCGGGCACGGAGTTCTCCCTGGTGGGCACCGAGACCTGGACGCGCAACGGGATGTACTTCTTTCCCGATACATGCTTTTACGAGTTCATACCAGAGGATGAGATGAACGCCAGCCTGGACAATCCCGCCTATCAGCCGCGTACCTGTTTGATGAACGAGGTGCAGCCGGGCGAAAAATACGAGTTGGCCGTCACCGTGTTTAAGGGGGGCGCCTTTGCGCGCTACCGCGCGGGCGACGTGTACCGCTGCGTGGGCACCCAAAACAGCGACGATGGCACAAACATCCCCCGCTTTCAGTACATTGACCGCATTCCCACGGTGATCGACATCGCGGGCTTTACCCGCATCACCCAGTACTCCATCCAAAGTGCTGTGAATCTATCCGGCCTGCCTATCGCCCACTGGGTCGCCGCTAAGGCGTATACCGAAAACAAGCGCCCCTACATGCATATGTATGTGGAGTTGGATACGGACGCCATGGTCTCAAGCGCGGTGAGCCGTGAGGTCCTTAAGGAGCACCTGAGCGTATACTTTAAGTATATGGATCAGGATTACAAGGACCTCAAGGGGCTGCTTGGCATCGATCCTTTGGAGGTGACCATCCTCAAGTGCGGCACCTTTGAGGAATACACCCGCCAGAGCGGCGAAACGCTGCGCCCCGTCAACCCCGCGCCGCACCAGCTGCGCAGGCTGATTGCCCTGCAGCAGCAGGAATATCTTGTCAGCCGAGGGAGGGGCGTGTAAATGGGTACGTACAGCTTTATTCCGATCATCGCCCTGTTCTGCTACATCTTTCTGTTTATGACCATGTTGGCCGCGAAAAAGGACCGCACCATCAACGCCTTTATGCTGGTGCTGGGCTGCATGATCCTCTGGACGGGCGGCTCCTTCCTGATGCGCATGCAGATGTGGCCCAACGTCAAGTTCTGGTACGACGTCTCCAACATCGGCCTCTACATGCTGGGTTACGCCTTCTTCAACTACGCGTTCGCCTTTGTGGGCTGCAAAAAAACCTTCTGGAAGCACTTTTGGTTTCTGACCGGCGTGCTGATGAACGTGATCAACATCAGCACCGGCTTTTTCCTGCGCTATCCCGAAACTGTCTACGGCGCGGGCGGCGAGGTTGCCTTCGTCTACACCCCCACCTGGCGCGTCGCCTTTCTGTTCGTCTACTGCGCGGCGGTCATCGCCCACATGTTCGCGCTGCTTTTCCGCTACATGAAGCGCAGCGAAATTCCGCGCAGGCAGTTCACACCAGTGCTTTTGGGCATCTTCATCCTGTTTGCGGGGCACGTGCTCTTTATCCTGCCCTTCTTTCAAGGGTTCCCCACGGACATCCTCTCGGGGCTGCTCAACGCCTTTTGTATGTTTTACGCGCTCTACCGCCGGCGGCTGTTCAAGCTGACGCTGCTGGTATCGCGCGGCAGCTGCTACGTGCTTTCGGCAGGGCTTTCGGTGCTGATTTTCTCCAATTTGTTTGCCCCCATGGAGCACTTTATCACCACGCACATGACCGCCTTTGCCCAGTACAACACGCTGATTGTGGCGCTGGTGTTTGCGCTCTCCATCTTCCTGATCTACTTCATCCTGAAAAAATTCATCGATAGTGTGTTTGTGCGCGAGGATATCGCCCGGGCGGAAAAGCTCAAGGAATTCAGCCTGGCCGCATCCAAGAGCCTGCACGTCGATGAAATTTTAAGCGAGCTTGTGGACGTCATCTCGCGTACCATCTCGGTGCAGCACGTCTACGTGTGTATCCCCGCGCATGAGGGCGCGCCCTTCCAGATCGCGCGCTCCAGCAGCCCCTTGGACGACCGCAGCTTTTCCCTGCCGGCTGACAGCCCCATCGCGCTTTGGCTGCAGGAGCACAACGAGTGCCTGCTGATGAGCGACTTCCGCTGGACGGTGGCCTACAAATCCATGTGGGAGCAGGAAAAAAAGCAGATCGCGGATTTGGGCATCGAATGCTTTGTGCCGCTGAAGGACGAAAAAAGCCTGGTGGGCATCGTGCTACTATCGGCCAAGGAGAAAAACGCGGCCTACACCTACGACGACATCAGCTTTCTCTCCTCGGTGGATTCCATCGGCTCCATCGCGGTGAAAAACTCGCATCTGTATGAGCGCGCGTATCTGGAGGCGCGTACCGACGAGCTGACCGGCCTGTTCAACCGCAAGTATTTCGGCGAAATTCTGCGCAAGCAGTACCAGAAGTGCAGAAGCAAAAACCAGTCCCTGGCGCTCATCATCCTGAACGTGGATGACTTCAAGCTCTACAACCAGCTCTACGGCAACCGCGAGGGGGATATCGCCCTGCAGCGCGTGGCACGCATCATCCGCGCCTGCGTAGGTGAGAACGGCTTTGTGGCGCGCTACAGCGGCAAGGAGTTTGCCGTGATATTGCCCTATTACAACCTGATGGCCGCGCGTGATCTGGCGGAAAACATCCGCCGCCAGATCCTGGCCATGAACAAATCTGCCGAAGATTACACCCTCAAGGTGCTCACCGTGAGCGGCGGCGTGTGCTCCATCCCCTACGCGGCAAGCAACCTGCAACAGCTTATCGACAATGCGGACATGGCGGTTTACCACGTCAAGCGCAGCGGCAAAAACGCCATCAAGGTCTACACAAACGGCAACAGCGCCGTGCAGCGCGACCCTGTGGAGGAATCGCCGGACAAGCAGTCCATCTACTCCGAGTATGCAAACACAATCTACGCGCTGACCGCCGCCATCGATACCAAGGACCACTATACCTTCAATCACTCCAAAAACGTGGCCTATTACGCCACGGAGCTTGCCACCGCGGCGGGCCTCAATCCCGATCACATCGAGATGGTGCGCGAGGCCGCGCTGCTGCACGACGTGGGCAAGATTGGCATCCCCGAGCATGTGCTCAACAAGCCTGGCCGGCTGACGGGCGAGGAATATGCGATCATGAAGGGGCACGTGGAAAACTCCATCGGCATCATCCGGCATCTGCCCTCATTGGATTACGTCATCCCCGCGGTGATCGGCCATCACGAGCGCTACGACGGGCACGGCTACCCGCGCCGCATCGCCGGCGAGGACATCCCCCTATCCGCACGCATTTTGGGCATTGCGGACGCTTTTGACGCCATGATGTCCAGGCGCGCCTACAAGGAGCCCTATCCGGTGGCACGCGCGCTCGATATCCTGGATCAGGAGGCAGGCCGCCAGTTTGATCCCCAGCTCGCGCCGCTGTTTATCCAGCTGGTTAAAAGCGGCCGTATCCAGGTGCACAGCGACGCGGAACCGGAGTACTGAAGCACGCCTATGCATGCAAAACGCGCGTCCCCAAGGGGCGCGCGTTTTTCTTATTCCCGCACCCGTTTTTCCGCAGGGTGCTCAAACTTTTTCTTAAGCTTCTCCACCGCCTTTTTTTCAATGCGGCTGACGTAGGAGCGCGAGATGCCCAGCGCCTTGCCCACATCCCGCTGGGTCATGGGCACCTTTTTGTTGAGGCCGTAGCGCATCTCCATCACCACGCGCTCGCGCATCTCCAGCGTGCGCACCGCCTCCTGCAGCTTGCCGCTGCGGATCATCTGCTCCACAGTATCGATCACCGCGTCGGCATCCGTGCCCAGGATATCGATCAGGGAAATCTCGTTCCCCTCGTGATCGGTGCCGATGGGCTCCTGCAGGGAGATGTCGTTGCGGTACTTCTTCTGAGCGCGGATGCTCATAAGAATCTCGTTTTCAATGCAGCGCGCCGCGTAGGTGGCCAGCTGCGTCCCCCGCCCCTGCTTGAAGGTGCTCACCGCCTTGATCAGGCCGATGGTGCCGCTGGAGATCAGGTCGTCCATGTCTCGCCCATTGCCCGCGTACTTTTTGGCGATATGCGCCACCAGCCGCAGGTTGTGCTCCACCAGCATCTGGCGCGCCTCCTCGTCCCCCTTTGCGAACCGCTCCAGGCAGGCGCGCTCCTCCTCGCTCGTCAGCGGCCGCGGAAAGGAACCGCCGTTGGAGACGTACGATACCAGAAAGCAAACGCTCTGCAGCCACTGCATAATCCCTATCATAAAGCCCGTCGTCCTCCCTTATCGACAAATCGTCTAATGATAGGGTATGCGCGCGCTGCGGCGCACTTGCCAGCTTCCGGCGCCCCAATGGGAGGAATTTGCTGAAAAAAAAGCCTGTCCGCGCATCGGTTGCTGGACAGGCTCTTGCAATTATGCGCTTGTCTGCGCGCCTCAATCGCCTAGGCAGATGCCCAGGTCGCGCGCGCATTGCACGATGTCCGAATCCAGATCCACGCTCTTGAGCTTGCCAGCGATCTCGGAAAGGGGCACCGGCACGATCTTGCCGTTTTGCAGGGCCACCATGTTGCCGAAGTTGCCCTGCTCGATCAGTTTGGCCGCCGCTGTGCCCAGGCGCGAGGACAGCACCCTGTCGTACCCGCAGGGCGAGCCGCCGCGCTGGATATGGCCGGGCACCATCACGCGCACCTCCTGGCCCGTCTTTTCGCTGATCTCGCTGGCCACGCGGTAGGCGATGGACGGGTCGGTCATCTGCGCGCGCGCCACCTTGAACTCTTTTTTGGTCAGCTTGGACTCCGCCACCGACAGCGCGCCCTCGGCCACCGCCAAGATGGTGAAGTTTTTGCCCTCCTTGAGGCGCCCGCGGATGGTCTTGACCACCTTGTCAATGTCGTAGGGGATCTCCGGCAGTAAAATCACGTCCGCGCCGCTGGCAATGCCCGCGTACAGCGTCAGCCAACCTACCTTGTGGCCCATGACCTCCACGATAAACACCCGTCCGTGCGATGTCGCGGTGGTATGGATGCAGTCCAGCACGTTGGTCGCGATCTCCACCGCGCTCTGGAAGCCAAACGTCATCTCCGTACCCCACAGGTCGTTGTCGATCGTTTTGGGCAGCGCCACCACATTGAGCCCCTCCTGACTGAGCAGGTTGGCGGTCTTCTGGGTGCCGTTTCCGCCCAGCACTACCAGGCAGTCCAGCTTCATTTTTGCGTAGGTCGCCTTCATTTTGGTCACCTTATCCACGCCGTTTTCATCCGTCACGCGCATCAGCTTAAACGGCTGACGCGAGGTGCCCAGTATCGTGCCGCCCAAAGTCAGGATGCCGGAAAAATCGCGCGGCACCATCTCCTTATAGTCGCCCTCGATCAGCCCACGGTAGCCATTGTGGATGCCGAAGATTTTGACGTCCTTGCCGTAGCGTTCAAACAGTGCACGCGCCACCCCGCGCAGCGCGGCGTTGAGCGCCTGGCAATCGCCGCCGCTTGTCAGGATTCCGATTCGCTTCATAGGCATATTCCCTCTTTCTTATTGGTTTTCTATACGCTCCTTCAGCAGGTCCGCCATGCGGATCGGCTGGAAGGGTTGATCCTTATCCACGCGCTGCAGCGCCTGCACCGCCTCGCGCGCATGCGCTGCAAAGAGCTTCTGGCTGTCCACCGTGGCCCTGCCGCGCCGGTCCACGCGCTGATAACTGCCGTCGGGCTGCATCACGCGGGCGTTAGCGTTGTCCGCAAGCATCAAGTCCAGCATGTCAAAGGCGCGCTGGCGCAGCGCCGCATCCTCAATGGGGAAAACCAGCTCCACCCTGCGGTCCAGGTTGCGCTGCATCCAGTCCGCGCTGCCCATGAACACTTTGGGGTTGCCCCCATTCTCAAAGCGGAAGATGCGGCTGTGCTCCAGATAGCGCCCCACGATGCTACGCACAGAGATGGTCTCACTAAAGCCGGGCACGCCCGCAACCAGGCTGCACATGCCACGCACAATCAGCGCGATAGGCACGCCCGCCTGGGATGCCTCGTAGAGCAGCGCGATAATGCCCGGATCGATCAGCGAATTGACCTTGGCGGTGATGCCGCAGGGCAAGTTCTGCCTGGCGTTGCGGATCTCCCGGCGGATCAGTTGGGCAAAGGCGTCGCGCATATCATGCGGCGCCACGATAAACTTGCGGTACTGGGGCGCGCGCGAGTAGCCCGTCAGCGTATTGAAGAGCGAGGATGCGTCCACGCCGTAGGGCTCGCCGCAGGTAAACAGGCCCACATCCGTGTAGACGTTTGCCGTTGAATCATTATAGTTGCCGGTGGCCATATGCACGTAGCGGCGGATGCCGTCCTCCTCGCGGCGCACCACCAGCAGAATCTTGCAGTGCGTCTTGAGGCCCGCAATGCCGTAGATCACATGGCACCCCGCATCCTCCAGCTTTTTGGCCCACTGGATGTTGTTCTCCTCGTCAAAACGCGCCTTGAGCTCCACCAGCACCGTCACCTGCTTGCCGTTCTCCGCCGCGCGTATCAGCGCCGCCACAATGGGCGAATTGCCGCTGACGCGGTAGAGCGTCTGCTTGATGGCAAGCACGTCTGGGTCCTCCGCCGCGCGCCGCACAAAGTCCACCACGCAGGCAAAGCTCTCGTAGGGATGGTGCACCATGCGGTCCTTCTCCCGTATAGCGCCAAAGATATCGTCGCAACCCCAGAAATCCGCGGGCGGGTTGACGGGGCGCACACTCTGGTAGCAGAGCGCCTCCAGGCCCTCGGTGCCCGCAAATTTGGCGTAGAGCGTCAAATCCAGGGGCTCGGGCACCTCAAAAATGTCCTCCTTTTTAACGCCCAGCATGCTTTTGAGGAAGCGCTTGATCTGCGGATCGCACCGCTGGGCGATCTCCAGGCGCACCGGCCGGCCGCGCTTGCGCTTTTTGATGGATTTTTCAACCTCAGCCATGAGGTCCTCGGCTTCCTCGTCGATCTCCAAATCCGCGTTGCGCGTCATGCGGAACATGCAGCAGGCCTCGATCTGGCGCGCGGTAAACAGGGAGGCAAGCTTGTAGATGATCACGTGCTCCAGCAGCACGAACGCCCGCCCCGCATCGCTTGGCACCTCCAGCACGCGCGAGAGGATGGCGGGCACCTGCACCAGCGCGAAGCAATCGCCGTCCTTGGTCTCCTGCAGGCGCACGGCAATGTTCAGGCTCTTGTTGGCCAACTTGGGGAACGGCCGGCTCGTGTCCACCGCAAGCGGCGTGAGCACGGGATAGAGCATGCGCTCAAAATAGTCGCTGATGTAGGCCCGCTGCGCGTCGTCCATCTTATCGGGCGTCAAAAAGCGGATGCCGTTGTTCTTGAGCACGGGTTTGATGGAGCGCTGTAGGCAAGAGTACTGTTTCTCCACAAAAATGCGGATTTTTTCGGTCAGCTGCTCCAGCAGCTGCGCGGGCGTGAGCCCCGAGAGATCCGGCTGGCGCACGTTGGACTGCACCTGGGCCTTGACGCCCGCCACGCGCACCATGAAAAACTCGTCCAAGTTGGAGGCGGTGATCGCCAAAAAGCGCAGCCGCTCCAATATCGGCGTGTCCTTGTCAAACGCCTCCTCCAACACGCGCTCATTGAAATCCATCCATGATAGTTCCCGGTTAATGAAGGGAACCTGCACTGTGTTTTCCTGCATACCTCTTCCCCTTTATGCGTCAAGCATAGTCGATTTGATCACCAGGCGCGGGTGCACGCCGAATACCTCCTGAAAAAACACCGCCTCGCGCGCGAACGCCCATTGTTCAAAGCACATGGGGTGCGCGCTGCGCCCCGTGATGGTGAGCGCCTGGTCAGCCAGGCGGATTTTAATCTCGCCCAGCTTCTGTTTGCGGGATTTGTCCAGGGTATTTGCCAGGCGGAACAGCGCCGCCAGCTTCATCACCAGCAGCCGCTTGTTTTTGCCCAGCGGCGCAAGATCGCCCCGCCCTGTCTGGCGCAGCAGCGACTCGCCGTAGCTGGCGGTGTAGGCCACCACCGTGATCTCCTCATCGGTCAGGCCGTAAATGCTGGAATCGTTGATTAGGTTGAAGGTGCTGGCCGCATGCCGCTTAGAGTTGATAAAACGCCCGCAGTCATGCAGCACGGCCGCAAGCGCAAGCAATCGGCGCTCCCTGCTGCCCAGCCCGTGGATTGCCCGGGTTTTATCAAAGAGCTTACAGGCGTATCCCTGGATGACCTCGGCGTGCGCCATGTTGCAGTTGTAGCGCAGCGCAAGGTTCCGCGCGCAGGCAAGCGCGCTTTCGGTCACATGCGCCTCGTACTGCCCCGCGCTCTGGGGGATCAGGATGCGGCGCATCAGCGCGTCCCACAGCTCCACGCGCGGTGCAACCACGCTTGCGCAGTGCGACAGCTTGATCAGGCGCGCGTAGATCACCAGCGCGCAGTAGAGAATCTCCGCGTCGCTCTCGGGGATATCAAAGCGGATGCTGATCTGCTCGGGCGTGACGGTGCACATCTCGCTGTAGAGCGCCGTCACCTTCTTTGCCTCTATACGATACTGGCCGTCCTGCAGCTCGGCGCCGCAGAGCTTGGCGATGCGCTCGATCTCGCTTCCGGTGAGCACCAGCTGGGCGATCTTGCGCCCGTCGGTGGGAAGCGGAATGTTGGAGACGATCGTATTTAAGTATTCCTCCACCACCAAGTGAAATGCATCCGTGTCCCGCTGAACGCTTGCGAGGATATCGTGCAGCTTCAGCGAGCCGATGGCGATGTTCTGCGCGTACTGCATCTGCGCGCCGTCATACAGGGCCATGCCGATGGAGCCGGTGCCGATGTGCGAGATCAGCGCGCAGGCGTCCGGCGGCAGCTGCAGCTGGTCCATCTTGTGCAGAACCTCGCAGTAAATGAGCGTCTTTTCCTGCTCCTCCTCCAGTATCTGCACCGAAAGGCCGTTTTGAATCTGCAGCTGGTCCACCACAAAGGCGCGGTTGCTCGCCTCGCGCAGCGCGCTTGTGGCCACCACGCGGCACTCGTCCACGTCGTACTCGCGCATCACCTGCGCGTAGTTGCGCAGCGCGCCCGTCAGCTCGCGCAGCGATTCAAAGCTGATTTTTCCATTGTAAAACACCTCGTGCCCCAGGTGCAGCGGGTACTCCAGCCGGTCGAGCGTCTCGATCCTGCCCTTAGACATCTGGCAGATGCGCATCTTCAGCACACCTGAGCCAATGTCAATTACTGCGGCGCATTTGCCTTTTTTCCCTCTTGCCATTGTGTACACCATCCATCGTCCAATATGTGCGTGACCCCAACATGTATGCAAAGTGATGACAAACAGAACTTCAAACCCACAGTATAAGCATACGCGAAAATGGCCAAAAAAGAAAGCGGCAATTGCCGCTTTCCCGTCCTAAATCTTGCCGTCACTGGCTCTGTACAAACTGGCTGTTGTACAGCTGGGCGTAAAACCCGCCCCTTGCCAGGAGCGTCTGGTGGTCCCCCTGCTCGACGATGTGCCCGTCGCGCATCACCAGGATCACATCCGCTTCGCGTATGGTGGAAAGACGGTGCGCCACCACAAAACTGGTGCGCCCCTGCATCATGTGGCTGAAGGCCTTCTGCACGCGGATCTCGGTGCGGGTATCGATGTTGCTCGTCGCCTCGTCTAAAATCAGCATGGGCGGATCCACCAGCATCACCCGCGCGATGCACAGCAGCTGGCGCTGCCCCTGCGAGAGGTTGCCGCCGTCCTCGGCGATCACGGTGTCGTATCCCTTGGGCAGGCGCCGGATAAAACTGTGGGCGTGCGCCGCCTTGGCAGCGGCGATGATTTCCTCCTCGGTCGCGTCGGTGCGGCCATAGGCGATGTTATCACGCACCGTGCCCGAGAACAGCCAGGATTCCTGCAGCACCATGCCGTACTGGCTGCGCAGGCTGGCGCGTGTGACGTTTTGAATATCGTGGCCGTCCACGCGTATGGCGCCGCTGTTTACATCATAGAAGCGCATGAGCAGATTGATCAGCGTCGTCTTGCCGCAGCCTGTGGGCCCCACGATGGCGATGCGGTTGCCCGGGCGCACCACAAGGTTGAAGTCCTCAATCAGCCTGCGATCGGCGTCGTAGGAGAAATACACGTGCTCCAGCGCCACGCTGCCCGCGCAGCTTTCAAGCACCTTGGCCTCCGGCGCGTCCGGCCGCTCGCTGGGCGCGTCGATCACTGCAAAGACGCGCTGGGCCGATGCAAAGGCCGTCTGCAGCTGGGTGATGATGTTGGTGATCTCGTTAAAGGGCTTGGTGTACTGGTTGGCATAGCTCAAAAACATGGAAATCTGCCCCACGGAGATGCGGCCCATGATGGCGCTGACCGCGCCGATGACGCCCACTGCCGCGTACACAACCGCGTTGACAAAGCGCGTGCAAGGGTTGGAGAGCGAGGAGAAAAACTGCGCCTTTTGCCCGTGTACGTAGAGCTCCTGGTTGATCTCTTCAAATTTCTGCTGCGCGCGCGCCTCGTAATCAAAGCTTTTGACCAGCTTCTGGTTGCCGATCATCTCCTCCACATAGCCGGAGATCGCCCCCTGGGTGCGCACCTGCGCGCGGAAGTGTTTGTAGGAATTGCGCGCGATAAATGCCGCCACAAACAGCGACAGGGGCGTGAGCACCACCACCACGAGCGTGATGAGCGGGTTGACCCACAGCATAAACAGCAGCGTGCCCACAATGGTCACCACGCCGGTAAAAAGCTGGGTAAACCCCTGCAGTAGACCGTCGGACACCTGGTCGATATCGTTGACCACACGGCTGATGATATCCCCGTGCGCGTTGCGGTCGATGTAGCGCAGCGGCACGGTGGCAAGCTTGTTAAACAGCTGGATACGCAGATCCTTGACCGTGCGGTAGGTAATGACGTTGGTGCAGTAGCTCATCAGCCACTGGAACAGCGCCGTTGCTGCAATAGCCGCGGCCATCAGGTAGATGATGCGCAGGATGCCGGAGAAGTCAACCTGCCCCGGCCCCAGAATCATGTCGATGCCCTCGCCGGTGAGCACCGGCACAAGCAGCGTCAGCGTCACGGCGAGCACCGCGCAGAGCATGGCGAAGATCAAATACATCCGGTGGGGCCTGGTGTAGCGCAGTAGGCGTTTGACCACGGTTTTGTCGATCTTTTTCGTTTGCTTCACTGGGCCGCCACCTCCTGTTCACTGAGCTGGGAGAGGCAGATTTCGCGGTAGACGGGGCAGCTTTCTATGAGCGTATCGTGCGTGCCGATGCCCGCCACCTCGCCGTCGTCCAGCACGATGATTTTATCCGCGTAGCGGATGGAGCTTGCGCGCTGGGAGATCATCAGCACCGTCATATCCCGCGTATCCCTGCGCAGCGCGCGGCGCAGGGCAGCGTCGGTGGCAAAGTCCAGCGCGCTTGCGGCATCGTCCAGTATCAGGATGTCCGGCTTGCCCACCAGCGCCCGCGCGATGGTGAGGCGCTGCTTCTGCCCGCCGGAGAGGTTCTTCCCCCCCTGCTCCAAGTAGGTGCCGAGCTTTTGTGGCAGTTTGCGCACAAAATCCGCGGCCTGCGCGGTCTCCAGGGCCTGCCACATCGCCTCCTCAGTCGCGTCCGGATCGGCCCAGCGCAGGTTCTCCGCCACGGTGCCTGAAACCACCGCCGCGCGCTGGGGCACCATGCCCACCATATGGCGCAGCTGGTCCAGCGGATACGACCGCACGTCCACCCCACCGATCTCCACGCTGCCCTGCGTCACGTCGTAAAAGCGCGGGATCAGGTTGACCAGCGTGGACTTGCCTGAGCCGGTGCCCCCGATGATGCCCACCGTCTCGCCTGGGTAAATATCGATGGTCACATCCGCAACGGCGGTCTCCTGCGCGTCGCCGTAGGCGAAGGAGGCGTGTTTTAAGCGGATGCGCGGCACGTCTCTGCCCGCCTGCGCCTGCACCGGCGTCTGGGTGGGCGATACGATGGCGGGCTGCGTCTGGAGCACCTCCTGCACGCGCGTGGCGGAGGCGGACGCCTTGGTGAAGATGACCACCAGATTGGCCACCACGATGAGCGCCAGCAGTATCTGCGTCATGTAATTGACAAATGCGATGATCTCCCCCTGGGTGAGCGCGCCGATGTTGACGCGCGCGCCGCCGAACCACACGATGGCAACGATGCCCAGGTTCATGATGACATAGGTCAGCGGGTTGAGCAGCGCCGAAAGCCTCCCCACCCGCACCGCGGTATCGGCCAGGTCGTTGCTGGCCACTTCAAAGGTCTCCTGCTGGCTCTCCTGCTTGGAGAAAGCGCGTATCACGCGCGCGCCCTCCAAATTTTCGCGGGTGAGCAGCGCGATTTTATCCAGCTTTTTCTGCATCACACGAAAGTACGGCACGGATTTGCCCATCACAAAATACAACACGATCACAATCAGCGGCAGCGCAACGAGCAGCACCGTGGCCAGGGGCAAATCGATGGTCATCGCCATCACGACTGCGCCGATGGCGAGAAAGGGCGCGCGCACCACCAGGCGGATCAACATCGCCACAGCCAGCTGCAGCTGGTTGACGTCGTTGGTCAGGCGGGTGATGAGCGAGTGGGTGCCGAAGCGGTCCAGCTGCGCGTGAGAAAGGCTGTTGACCTTGGCGTACATATCCCTGCGCAGCGCCGTGCCCACTCCCTGCGAGGCGATGGAGGCATAGTACTGGCACACCATCGCGCAGCCCAAACTGACGATGCCGATCAAAAGCAAGAGCCCGCCCATCCGAAGCACGTAGCCCATGTCCTGGTGCTTGACGCCGATATCGATGATGCGCGCCATCACCAGCGGGACGATCAGCTCCAGCACGGCCTCCGTCAGCTTGAACAGAGGGCCCAGTATCGCCTGCTTTTTGAACCTGCCCAGGTATTTCCTCAACTGCCACATCTGCACGATCACACACCTTGCCAAGGACTTTGCGGTGCTTTTGGGCGCCCGCGAAGGGGCGGCAAAAAGCATCCCCTGTATGATACCATATTTCGCCGGCGCATACTATTATTTGCCGGCGAACGCTTTCCCCCGTTTTGCGGCAGCGGTTGTGCGAAGCCCGGGCAACAGCCGCGCGCAAAAGGTTTTTATCATGTTACGTTTGATAAGCTCGTTTTGCCCGGTGCAATCTCTGTAAAATACATACCGAATCGTGTCATATGCCGCAAGTATGGCGCATATAGCGATGCGATTACACAGCGCGTGAAAGGATGCAAACCCCGTTTTGAACAAAGCCATTTTACCCGCCCCAAAGGCAGCCGCACCGCTTCAAGAAAGGCTCATCGCCGAAGCGATAAGCTTCCTGCGGTCAAATCCGCCTGAGGCGCTCACCATGCGCTATCTGGCGGCGCAGTGCCATGTGACGCCGCGCGCCATCTACAACCATTTCCCCTGCAAGGATGCGCTGATGCGCGCCGTGCGCGTCCATCTGCTAGAGTGCTTTGACGGGCACTGCTGTGAGGTTTTACAGCGGGCCGCGCCCACACAACGTGCCATGCTCACCGCGCTGACGGATGCTTACATCCATATGTGCGCCCAGTACCCGCATTACGTCAGCTGCATGCACCAGCATATTTATACCAATGCGTTTTTGCATGCCACGCAGCAGGACGGCGCGCTGCGCGTCGCCGGGATGGATGCGGACGGTGCGCAGGCGCCGGACGCGCCTGTGTGGCTGCAGCGCTTGTCCAGCGCGCAGGAGGTCGACCCTATGCTCCTGCTCGCCTTTCTGCAGGGTCTCGCCTACATCGTGCAGAACGCCGCACTCCCGCCGCGCATCAGCCAGCAGGCCTTTACCGCGCGCATTGTGGACCTGCTGATCAAACAACTGCAAAAAACACCGCCGCGAAGGGAGGGGGCATCCTGTGCCCAGGCACAAGAACATCAAAACAGCTTTGATTGAAGAGACCATCCGGCAGGTCGCCGCCGTAGGGCACGCGCGCGTCACTCTGCGCAGCGTCGCCGCCCACTGCGGTATTGCGCACAGCTCGGTGTACAAGCATTTTGCCAGCCGCCAGGCACTGCTGGACGCGACCCATCCCTACATCCGCGCCAGGCTCTACGCGCATATCCGCAGGGCGTGCGCCCAAAAATCGGAGTGCGAGCCCTTTATCGTGGTCTGTGCCGCCTTTATACGCTTTATGCGCGCTCATCCCACCTACTTCGAGCTGCTTTACACGCCGCAGGCGCTGCGCTGCTATCCGACGCAGGAGCACCCTCTGCACTATTATTTCGCAAGCAGCGCGCCCGTATTCCACGCATATTTTCAGCGCTGCGGGGTTCCCGAAAGCGCGCGGAACCTGATGGCCTCCCTCTGCGGCGGGCTGCTGTGCGGCGTCACCTGCATGCTGAACCAGCACGCGCTTAATTTCCGCGGCAGCTACGAGCAGCTCGTCGAACAGCTATGCATCAAACAACTGCACCTTGTGCCGCTGCGCTGAGCCTGCGCATTTTACCGACGGACAGCAAAAGGCGCGGCGCTTCGTTCTTCAGCGAAGCGCCGCGCTTTGTTCCATGCCGTTATTGGCCGCTACTCTGGGCCGCCTGCTGCTTTTTGTCGTACTCGATCCACAGCGGGCGGTACTGGTTGACGATGGCCATGTGCTCATCATACGTTTTGGAGAAAGCCATGTTACCCTGCTCGGGGTCCATCACACAGAAGTACAGGAACTTCTGCGCCACGTAATCCGCATCCGGATTGAGCGCCGCCTGGATGGCCGCAAGGCTGGGGTTGGCAATGGGCCCGATGGGCAGGCCGTCCACCTTGTAGGTGTTATAGGGGGAATCCACCGCGGACTCGTTGTCGTTGAGCGCCACGTTTTTAATGCCCAGCGCGTAGTGCACGGTGACGTCCGACTCCAGACGCATGTTATCCTTTAAGCGGTTGTGGAACACGGCGGAAACCTTGTTGAAGGAATCGGCCTTGGCCTCCTTTTCGATGATGGAGGCCAGGTTCAGCGTCTGGTCAATCGTCATGTTATTGTTGGCCATGGCCTGAGTGATCTCCGCATCCGCAAACACGCTCTTTGTCTTGTCGAGCATGCGGGTGATGATATCCTCCTCCGAGCTGGTCAGATAGATCTCATATTTTGCGGGGAACAGATACCCCTCCAGCAGGTACTTGCGCTCGCTCGCACCCGCCGATTCCGCCGCGGCCGCCACAAAGTCGTAATCCGCGATGAAGCTCTCGCCCGACTTGCACAGGTCCAGGAAGATATCCTTGTCAAATTTGGCGCCCTTCTCCTCCATCTGCTTTTTGATCTGGTCGGCCATCTCCTCCAGGGTGCTGCCCTCGCGCACCATGATGTCCATGGTCGTCGCCTTATCCGACTCGGTGGTGATGGCGTCGATGATCTCATCGAGCGTCATGCTGGGCGAAAGATCGAACACGCCGCTTTTGAGACTTTTGGTGCGGTCGGTAAAGTCTACGTAGTACTTAAAGACCGATTTGTTGCGCACCAGCCCCTCATCAAAGAGCTTCTTGGAGATGGCGGAAAGGGACTCGCCGCGCTGAATTTCAAAGAGCACCGTGCCGGTATTCTTTTTATCGGGCGGAGCGACAAACTTATTGTAGACCAGGTTTCCCGCCAGGTACAGCGTGGAGACCACGATGACGAGACTGATCAAAAACACCGCAGCGCCGCGCAACAGCCCCATAAATGGGCGCAGGCCCGCAGGCACTTCAATGGCGCCGCGGCGGTTTTGCGCATCGCGCGGCGGCCTGGTATTGGGCGGGCGTCTCTTGTTTGACTGCATGGAAAAACTCCTTTATACTGCCGCACTTTCGGGCGGCGCAGGCGCCGCCCCTGGGTGATTACACGCAAGGTTTCCCTATTATTATAGACAGCTTGCCCCAATCGCGCAAGTGCATCGGCAAAGCCACCGCCCCACAAAGCGGCAAAAAGCGCGGGCCCTGCCACCCACGCGGGGCGGCAAAACGCGCGCTTTGTCATGCCGGATGATAAACGGGGTTATTCTTCCGCGTTCATAAAGTCCAGATCAAGGTCCACCGCATCGCCCAGGATTTTGAAGATGTCGCTCATCATCTGGTTCATGCGGTACTCGGCCTGCAGGAAGGCCGTGACGTCGCTGTTGAACTGGAGCACCATGCCCATGTTCTTGAGCTCCTCCATCAGCTTTTCGTCGGGCTTTTCCCCGGAAAGCATGGCCGCCTGGGCCTGAAACTGCTTTTTCTTGTACTGTTTGATCAGCTTCTTGTTCTGTTCCTGCGCGAACGCCTTGGTGCGCGCCTCATTATACGCCTCGTATTCGTCGCAGCGCTTGAGCACCGCGGCCAGCACGTGCGCCTGATCGTACACGTTCATACCTTGTCAGACCTCCATTACGATGGGTAGAATCATGGGACTGCGCTTGGTCTTCTCATAGAGGAACTCGCGCAGGGTGTTGCGGATGGCCAGTTTGATGGGAGCCCACTCAGTAAACTTGCGCGTCTCACGCTGCTCGATCACCTGCAGCACCGCGGCGCGCGCCTCGTCGATCAGCCCCTCGGCTTCGCGCACGTACACAAAGCCGCGCGAGATGATGTCCGGCCCGGCGGCAAGCTTGCCCGTCTCCTTTTCGAAGGCGACGACCACCACCATCAGGCCATCCTGTGAGAGCAAGCGGCGGTCGCGCAGCACGATGTTGCCCACATCGCCGATGCCCGAGCCGTCGATGAGCACGTAACCCGCCGGCACAGGCGCCACAATCTCCGCGCTGTTGCGCGAGAACTCCACTACGTCCCCGTTTTCCAGGATAAAGATGTTTTCGCTGGGCACACCCAGGGTCTGGGCCAGCTGCGCGTGGCGCACCAAGTGGCGGTATTCGCCATGCACGGGGATAAAGAACTTGGGTTTGACCAGGGACTGCACCATCTTGAGCTCTTCCTGGCGGGCATGGCCCGATACATGCACGTCAGCCTGCCGGTCGTAGATGACTTTGGCGCCGCGCTTGTAGAGCGTGTTGATGACGCGGGAAATGTACTTCTCGTTGCCGGGGATTGCCGAGGCGGAGATGATGACCGTATCGTCGGGCTCAATCTCAATTTGGCGGTGCTCGCCGCTTGCCATGCGCACCAGGCCGCTCATGGTCTCGCCCTGGCTACCGGTGGTGACCACGATCAGCTCGTGGCCCTCATAGTAGCGCGCGTGGTCCAGCTCGATGAGCACGCCCTCGGGGATGCTCAGCTCGCCCAACGCGATGGCCACGTTGGATACGTTGATTAGGCTGCGGCCCGCAAAGCACACCTTGCGGCCCATGCGCTGTGCCTCGTCAACCACCTGCTGGATGCGATGGATGTTGGAGGCGAACGTCGCCACAATGATGCGCCCCGTCGCCTCGTGGAAGTAGCGGGCAAACGCCTCGCCCACCTTGCGCTCGCTCATGTTGTAGCCCTCGCGCTCGGCGTTGGTGCTGTCGGCCATCAGGCAGAGCACACCCTTGCGGCCCAGCGCAGCCAGGCGGGCCAAGTCCATAATTTCGCCGTCGATGGGCGTGTGGTCGATCTTAAAATCGCCGGTATGCACCACCATGCCCACCGGCGTGGTGATGGCAAGGCCCACCGATCCCGCGATGCTGTGGTTGACTTTGAAAAACTCAATGGTAAAGCAGCCCAGGGTGATTTTATCCCCCGGCTTGACCACGTTCGCCTCCGCCTTGAGGCCGTGCTCCTGCAACTTGTTTGCAATCAGGCCCAGCGTCAGGCGCGTGCCATAGAGGGGCACGGGAATCTGGCGCAGCACGTAGGGCGTGGCGCCGATGTGGTCCTCGTGGCCGTGGGTGTAGACGATGCCGCGCAGCTTCTGGCGGTTCATCGTCAGGTAGGTGATATCGGGAATCACATAATCGATGCCCAACATATCCTCCTGCGGAAAAGTCATGCCGCAGTCAATGAGAAACATGTCGTCGCCGTACTCCACCGCCGTCATGTTTTTACCAATTTCATTGACACCGCCGAGCGGTATAATGCGCAGCCTTGTTTTTGCCATTGTAGAGATCCATCCTCCCTTTTTCGTTCGGTTGGACATGATGATAACGCCCTGATGGCGCGCAAAGGCGCATACTTGGGCGGCACTCGGCACATCCAATACGTTTTATGTCCTGATGAATAATTGCATCGGTGCACAGGCGCCCCGCTGGCAAGTGACGTTCCATGCCAGTATCGGCACCTACGCGGTTTATATTCGTTATCCCTGCGTCATTGCAGGTAATATACGTTGTTTGTTTATGCCCGCAGCATATCCAAGCACGAAACGCGCGATGGTATTAGTATAACACAGCGTCCACAAAAAGAACAACTTTTCTGGCGAGGATGCCAAAAGTTATTGAGACGATACAAAAGCGCGCACTTCCTCCAGCGCCCGCGCAGCCAACTGCGCGTTGCGCACGCGCTTGCCGCGCACACGCGCAGGCAGCGGCTCCATGATGCCGAAGGTGACGTTCATGGGCTGGAACTGCCCCGAGAGATTGCCATGCGCCACATACTGGGCAAGCGCGCCGATGGCCGTGCGGCTGGACAGCGTGGGCAGCGCCGCGCTGCGCAGCGCGCACACCATGCCCAGCGCCGCCAGAAGGCCGCTTGCGGCAGATTCGATATACCCCTCCACGCCGGTCATCTGTCCGGCGAAAAACAGCGCCTCATGCCCGCGCGCGCGGTAGCAATCTGAAAGCATCCGGGGGCCGTTTAAAAAGGTGTTGCGGTGCATCACACCGTAGCGGGCGAACGCCGCATGCTCCAGGCCTGGAATCATGCCGAAGACCCGCTTCTGCTCCCCGAACTTCAGCCGCGTCTGGAAGCCCACCAGGTTGTACATCGTGCCCGCCTGCGTCTCCTGACGCAGCTGCACTACCGCAAAAGGGCGCCTGCCTGTGCGGGGATCGCGCAGGCCCATGGGCTTCATCGGCCCGTGCGCCAATGTGAGCGGGCCGCGCGCGGCCATCACCTCCACAGGCATGCAGCCTTCAAACACCTTTTCATCCTCAAAGGCATGCATGGGCGCCTTCTCCGCCGCCAGCAGCGCCGAGACAAAGGCATAATACTGCGCCTCGTCCATCGGGCAGTTGAGGTAGTCGTCCCCCCGCCCGTAGCGCGAGGCACGAAACACCACGTCCATGTTGAGGGAATCCGCCATCACAATGGGCGCCACCGCGTCGTAGAACGAGAGATACTGCGCCCCGAACGCCGCGGCGATTGCATCGGCCAGGGGCGCGCTGGTAAGTGGGCCGGAGGCGATGATGCAGGGTTCCTCGGGGATGTGCGTCACCTCTGCGCGCACGATCTCCACCAGCGGGTGCTGCTCCAGCGCGTTTGTGATATATGCTGAAAACGCCGCGCGATCCACGGCAAGCGCCCCGCCGGCCGGCACGCGCGTGGCGTCCGCCGCGCGCATGACCAGAGAACCCAGCAGGCGCATCTCCTCCTTGAGCAGACCCACCGCGTTTTCCAGCTGGTCCGAGCGCAGCGAGTTGCTGCACACAAGCTCGGCAAAGCCTCCGCCCGTATGGGCGGAGGTGTGCTTTTCCGGGCGCATCTCAAAAAGGCGCACGGCAATGCCGCGCGCGGCCAGTTGCCAGGCGGCCTCGCTGCCGGCAAGGCCCGCCCCTATGATGGTGACGCGCGGCGGCACTTACGCCTCCTCCGGCGTTTCCACCGTCACGTGGTAGCTGCACTGGGTGTTGGCGCACTGGTGCACCTCCGTGCCCTTTTTATCGCGTTTGCGCACCATGTAGGAGCCGCACTGGGGACACTTGTCTTTGATGGGCATTTCCCAGGAAACAAAATCGCACTGCGGATAGTTTTTGCAGCCGTAGAACAGCCGTCCTTTGCGCGAATGGCGAACCAGCACCTGGCCGCCGCACTTGGGGCAGGGCGCGTCAATGGTCTGCAGAATCGGCTTGATGTTGTGGCACTTGGGATAGTTGGGGCAGGCGTAGAATTTGCCGTAGCGCCCCATTTTGATCACCATGTTGGCGCCGCACTTCTCGCAGATGATGTCCGTCACCTCGTCCTGGATGGTGATCTTCTCGATCGCTTTATCCGCGTGCGCCAGGCTCTTTGCAAACGGACCGTAGAAGTCCGTCAGAATTTTGTGCCAGTCGGCACTGCCCTCCTCCACGTCGTCGAGGCGCTTCTCCATCTCGGCGGTAAAGGCGATGTCCACCACGTCGGTAAAATACTCTTTCATCAGCTTGGTGACGATGATGCCCAGCTCTGTGGGCTTGAGGAATTTCCCCTCGCGCTGCACGTAGCCCTTATCCAAAATGGTGGAGATGATGGGCGCGTAGGTGCTGGGCCGTCCGATGCCTTGCTCCTCCAGCGCGCGCACAAGCAGCGCCTCGTTATAGCGCGAAGGCGGCTCGGTAAAATGCTGCTGCGGGAGGATTTCACTGGCCGACATGCGCAGGCCCTCGCTCAGGCGCTCGTCCAGCTTGCCGCCCTTGTCCTGATCCTTGTCGCCGTCTATGTATACCGCGCGGTAACCCTTGAACACCAGGCTGGAAACGCTGGTGCGGAAGCGGTAGCCCGCGCAGGCGATGATCGCCGACTGCACTTGGTAGATCGCGGGCGTCATCTGGCTGGCCATAAAGCGGTTGTAGATGAGGGTATAGAGCTTATACTGGTCGCGCGAAAGGGACGCCTTGACCTGCTCGGGCGCAAGGTCCAGCGACGTGGGGCGGATGGCCTCGTGGGCGTCCTGCGCGTCGGATTTTCCTTTATATACGTTGGGCTTTTCCGGGCAGAAGTCCGCGCCGTACTTTTCCCTGATCAGCGCCGCCGCCGCTGCCTGCGCCTCCTGGGCCACGCGCACCGAATCAGTGCGGATGTAGCTGACCAGGCCAACCAGCCCCACGCCCTTGATATCCACGCCCTCGTAGAGCTGCTGGGCCAGCACCATGGTGCGCTTGGTGGAGAACCCGTAGCGGCGGGCCGCCTCCTGCTGCAGGCTGCTAGTGGTAAAGGGCGCCGAGGGGCGCGCGGTCTTTTTGGTGGTCTCCAGCTTGGCGATGACAAAATCCTGGCCCTTGACGGCGGCGAGAACCGCGTCCACAGCCTGCTTGTCGTCCAGAGCCATGCGCTTGCCGTCCTCTTTGCCGGTAAACTGGGCCGTCACCTCCACGGGCGTATCCTTGCCGCACAGCTGCACGTCAATGCTCCAATACTCCTTGGGCTGGAAGGCGTCGATCTCTTCCTCGCGGTCGCACACCATGCGCGTGGCCACCGACTGCACGCGGCCGGCGCTGAGGCCCTTGCGCACCTTGCGCCACAGGATGGGGCTAATCTGGTAGCCCACCAGGCGGTCCAGCAGGCGGCGGGCCTGCTGGGCATCCACCAGCGAAAGGTCGATGCTGCGCGGGCTTTTCATGGCGCTGCGGATTGCTTCCTTGGTGATCTCATTAAACGAGATGCGGCACGCCTGCTGGGGGTCGATCTTGAGCAGGTGCGCCAAATGCCAGGAAATGGCCTCTCCCTCGCGGTCAGGGTCAGTTGCAAGATAGACGCGCGAGGCGCCCTTTGCTTCCTTTTTAAGGCGGTCGATGATCTCGCCACGGCCGCGGATGGTGATGTACTTGGGCGTGAAATTGTTTTCAATATCAATGCCCAGCTGGCTTTTGGGCAGGTCGCGTACGTGACCGTTGGACGCTTCCACCTTATAGCCCCGGCCCAGGAACTTCGCGATGGTTTTTGCCTTGGCCGGCGATTCTACAATGACGAGTTTTGACGCCATGATGTCTCCTCCAATATCCTAAAACGGCCTTACGGACCGTATTTTCTGTGCAGCGCAATGATTTTGCCTGGGAACTGTTCTATTATTTCCCGCAATTCCAAGCTTGTCAAGTGGACATTCAATATTTGTGCAGGCAGCGCGGTCATCTGGCAGAGTTCGTCAAAGGTCGCCTCGCCATGGGTCAGCGCCGCCACAACTAGCGCCTCCTGCGGGGAAAGCACCAGTTCTTCAAGCGATGCGCGGCCCCCCTGCGCCAGCGCGTGGCTGCCGGTATTCCAGCGCATTTCCGAGAGAATATCCTGCGCGTCGAGCACCACGGCCGCCCCCTCCTGAATCAGCCGGTTGGGCCAGTAGCTCGAGGGAGCCGTGATGTTGGCGGGCACGGCGAACACCTCGCGGCCCTGCGTCTGCGCGTGGCGCACGGTGATCATGGTGCCACTCTTTTCCTGGGCTTCGATGAGCACCACCGCGTGCGCAAGGCCGCTGATGATGCGGTTGCGCGCGGGGAAATGTGCGCCCAGCGGCTTGGTGCCCGGCGGGTATTCACTCACCAGCATGCCCACTTGCATCACTCGCTGAAAAACCTCCCTGTTCTCCGGCGGGTAGACCACGTCCAGGCCGCAACCCAGCACGCCCACCGTGACGCCGCCCGCTTCCATGCAGGCAACCTGGGCGCAGGTATCGATGCCCCGCGCAAGGCCCGATACCACCGTCACGCCATTTGCGCCAAGACCGCCCGCGATGCGCACGGCCATCTCCCTGCCGTAGCGCGAGGCGTTGCGCGAGCCTACGACAGCCGCGCTTTTTGCAAAGGAGACGTCGCTTCTTCCGCGGGTGTAGAGCACCGGGGGCGCGTCGTCGATATGCCGCAGCATCTCGGGATACGTATCGCTGACGCGCGCCAGCGCGCGGATATCCAGGCTTTCCAGCCGCTGTAAAAAGGCCTCCAGGTAAAAGGTGTTGCGGCTGGCCGCGATCATCGATGCGGTGGCACGGCCCACCACGGGGGACAAGGTTTCCTCCGTGCCCTCTTCCCAGACACAGGCTGGCGTGTCAAAAGCGCTGAGCAACGCGTCAAATTTACGCGCATTCATGCCCGCAACGCTCGCAAGCCATATCCACAGCTTTTCCTGTTCGTTGTACTGCATAAAAATTGTCCTCGATTTAAGTCATATGCCAGTATTTGCGGTCCAATGTGCGGTACTGTATGGCCTCTGCAATGTGTTCGGATAAAATGCTATCGCTCCCCGCCAGATCCGCGATGGTGCGGGCCACCTTGATGATGCGCCCGTGCGCCCGTGCGGAAAGCTTGAGCGCTGTGAACGCCTGCTCCAGCAGGGCGCGGGCCTCCGGCTGCAGCGCGGCGTACTGTTCCAGCGATTTTGCGTCCAGCTGCGCGTTGAAGTAGAGCCCCTCGCTCGCGGCGAAGCGGTCGCGCTGGAATTTTCGCGCCTCCTCCACCCGCGCGCGCACCGCATCGGAGGTTTCCTCGCCCCCCGCCGGCGCGTGCAGCGATGCAATGGGCACCGCCTCCACCTCGATCTGCATGTCGATGCGGTCCAGCAGCGGACCACTCACACGCCCCAGGTAGCGCGCGATCTGCGCGGGCGTGCAGCGGCAGCTCTGGGTGGTTGAGCCGTAGTTGCCGCACGGGCAGGGGTTCATGGAGGCCACCAGCATGCAGCGCGCGGGGTACGTCACGCTGGCGTTGACGCGGCTGACCTGCACCACCCCATCCTCCAGCGGCTGGCGCAGCGCCTCCAGCACCGCTCGCGGGAACTCCGGAAATTCGTCCAAAAAGAGTACGCCAAAGTGGGCCAGGCTCACTTCGCCGGGCTTGGCGTTCCTGCCGCCACCCAGCATGGCGGGCACCGATGCGGTGTGATGCGGCGCGCGGAAGGGACGCTCGCACAGCAGGCCGCTGCCTTCGGGCAGTACCCCCGCCACCGAGTGCACTTTGGTGACCTCCATAGCCTCCTGCATGGACATCTCCGGCAGGATCGTGGGCAAGCAGCGGGCCAGCATGGTCTTGCCCGAGCCGGGCGGCCCCACCATCAAAAGATTATGCCCGCCCGCCGCGGCGATCTCCAGCGCGCGTTTGGCGTTCTTCTGCCCGCGCACCTGCGCCAAATCCACGCCCTGGGCGCTGTGCCTGCCCCGCGCGGCGTCCCACGGGGTGTAGGGGGCGCGCTCCAGCGCACATTGCCCACCAAGCGCGCTGCACAGCCCGCCAAGCGTATCGGCCACGTACACCGCCATGCCCTCGATGCAGTTTGCCTCCCCCACGTTGCCGCGCGGCAGGATCACCCTGCGCACCCCCTGCGCGTGCGCCGCGATCATCATGGGCAGCACGCCGCTGACCGCGCGCACGTCGCCGTTGAGGGCCAGTTCCCCCACCACAACGGTATCCTCCAGCGCAGCTTTGGGAATCTGTCCGGTCGCGCAGAGGATACCCAGCGCGATGGGCAGGTCGTAGAGCGATCCCTCCTTGCGCGCGTTTGCGGGCGCGAGGTTGACCGTGATGCGCGCAAGCGGGAAGTCCAAACCGCTGTTTTTGACAGCCGAGCGCACCCGCTCTTTGGATTCTTTGACCGCCGCGTCGGGCAGGCCTACCGTCTCAAAGGCGGGCAGGCCGGTGGAGATATCCACCTCCACGTCCACGCGGTAGCCCTCCAGGCCGGAAAGCGCGTAGCTCTGCACCTGTGCCAGCACCTGTGCATCCCCCCTTCCACCGTACTATTGCATCGTCTAGAGCCAGTAACCGTAAAGCACCCAGCTGGGCAGCCAGCGGCAGCACTGGGCGTACCAGGCGGGGATAGGCGTGCCCGTGATGAGCGGATAGAACATCGCAAACAGCAGCACCGTCAGCGCGCAGTAGCCGATCACCACGCCTTTGCGCGCCCTGCTGTGGGGTTTGACCTCCAGAAAGTCGCGCAGCATCACCACAATGCACAGCACAAGGAAGGGCACCGTGGCAAAGTAATGGTAGATGTAGGTGGAACGCGGCACAAACATCCAGGGCACGTACTGCGCCGCAAGGCCGATGAGGATAAACCAGCGGGTGCGATCCTGCCTGTGCGCACGCGCCCATAGGGCGTGGTCCCCCTGCCGCCGTTTGGTAAAGAGCGAGAAGATCATCCATATCAGCGCAACAAAGCCGAGCCACCACACCGCTGGGTTGCCGAAGGAGGACAGGCCCTCCACCGTGCCTTCCGGCAGGTTTTCCCCCATAAAGAAGAAGATGGGGCGGATCATCACCGGCCAGGTGTACCACTTGGATTCGTAGGGATGGGGTTCCTTTTGAATTTCCAGCACCAGTTTATCGTGATAGCTGAACATATATTCCTGGTTGCGCAGCACGATCTCCAGCTGCGAGCCGCCTTGGTTGGGCGTGCCCACGTAGGGCGCGTAGGAGGCGTAGTAGATCAGGCAGGGGATCACGATAAAGAACAGCAGGCACCAGGCGATGGTAACCGCAAGCCGTTTGGGAAACATCGTGCGCACCTGCCCCATGCGCGCGCGCGTCCGCTCCAAGCGCGCCTCCCGTTCTGCCTGCGTCTCGATGCACAGGGGATCGCCGGCCATGGCCGCGTCCAGTTCCTGTACCGGCTCCTCCACAGGCTCGGGCAGTACCTTCAGGTACTTGCCCGCCCAGCGGTACTCCTGCAGGCGCAGATACATCGTGTAGAAAAACAGCAGCGCAAGGCCCCCGCCCGCGTAGATGCATATCCACTTGGTGGCCGCGCCGACGCCGAACATAAGGCCGCACAGCCCCAGGGGAAGCAGCGTGCGCCACAGCGGGTAATCGTGGAAGCTGTGGGTGAAGTAATCGTACATAAAGATGAACATCACGATGATAAACAGCACCGAAAACGAGTCGATGGTCGCGATGCGCGTCTGGGCGTAGTGCATAAAGTCGAAGGTGAACAAAAGGCTGGTCAAAAAGGCGTACCTGGTTTTTTTGAAGAGCTGCTTGCCCAGCACGTACATGGCGGGCACCATCAGCACCCCCGCAAGCGCGCCCATGATGCGCCAGCCAAAGGGCGTCATGCCAAAGAGGCTGATGCCGATCATCATGATGTCCTTGCCCAGCGGCGGGTGGGTGACCTCGTAGATCTGCCAGCCGTGGATCTGCTCGTACGCCGTGCGCGGGTGGTACACCTCGTCGAAATACATGCTGTTCATGTACGAGGCGCGGGTGGGCACGTACTGCTGCTCGTCAAAGGCGTTGGCAAAAGGATACGCGTCGTCCTGCGCCTGGATCACCGTCGGCGTGATCAGATTGTCGTTTGCGTCAAAAAAGCCGATCTCCAGCAGGCGAAAGTTGGCCTGCGTGGGCATAAAGCGCACGTAACGGGCGTGGAAGGGCGTGTTGTGGCGCTGCCACACCCAGTATTTGGAAAAGCTGTGGTCCCATTCAATGATGGGTTCGCCCCAGTTGACGCCGTCCTCGGAGACCTCGACAGTCATCTTGCCGTCGTTGATGAGGGCGAGCGTGTTGACGTAGGCGATGTCCTGCACGCTGCCGAAGTCCACCTCATAGCAGAACATGCTGCGCTCGGGCTGCCAGTAGGTCTGGGGCATATGCCTGTCCCCCAGGCGCGACAGGCCGATGAAGCCGTAGACGAGCGTCAGCAGCGTCAGCAGGATGACGTCCAGGCGCGTCCACCTGGCTTTGGGATAGATGTTTGCGCCGTGCAGAATGCGTTCCTGTGCCGCGCGCCCTGATCGCTTCATATTGGTGCCTCCGGTGCTTTTTGTTTGTGGCTGCCGCCCGCTGCGCGCGTGGCGGCGCGCAGGCGCGCGCCAGCCGAACATGCGCAGCATAAACAGCAGGTACAGTGCGAGGTTTGCCGCGCTGCAAAAGAGCAGCACTGGGTGGTTTGCCGGGAAGTGAAAGACGCGCAGTATCACGATGCACGTGATAAACTGCACCGCCGAAAGGCCGGCCGCGATGCCGCCAAGCAGCGCATCGCGCCTGCGCCACGCCATAAAAAACAGCAGAATAATGGCCGGATAGATGTAGCGCTCGTGGATGCTCGGCCCGAACATGAACAGCGTAAAGATCAGCGTCGCCGCGCTGCCCAGCAGCGGACGCTCCCCCTTCTTGCGGAAATACACGATGCCCGAGAGCGCCACCGAGGCCGCCATGCCGATGATGCCCCACGTCTGCATCGACACCCCCAGCAGCGTATCGATATGATACTTGAGGTTGTAACCCAATAGCGCGTAAAAATTGGGCGCGTTGAGCGTGGCGTACGGGTAGGAGGTCATGGTGCCGAAGTATTTGGCCGCCAGCCAGCCGAACGGCTGCTTGACGCCGGCGGGAATCACCGCAAGCAGGAAGATGCCCAGCATCACAAGCGCGGTGTAGAGCGCGGGCAGCAGCGCCCTGGCCTTGTTGCGGCGGAAGTAGTCGATCACATACCACAGCAGCACCGGCCCGATGATGAGCGCCTGGGGCTTGACCAGCAGCGCCACCGTGTACCAGGCCCCCGCGCGCACCACATAGTCGCGCTTGACGTCCAGCAGCGTCAGCACCAGCAGGATGGTCAGCACCGAATCGATCTGCCCCCACATCGCAGAGTTGACCCACAGCGCGGGGTTAAACAGCACCAGCAGCGCCGCGAGACTCCCCTGTGCCCTGCCATAGCGCGCCGAGACCACGCGCATCAATACGTAGGCCAGCGCAAGATCCGCCAAGATCGCGGGCATTTTGATCAGCAGCGTGGTAAAGGGGGACTGGTAGGCGAGGCCAAAGAGCTTGACCATGGCCGCAAAAGGATAGTTTAAATAGAAATACCCCGGCGGGTAATCGCAAAAGAGCGTGGGAATGTAAAAGTCGGCCGGACCGACCTCCACCATGCGCAGGCTCCACACGGAAAAACAGGCGATGTCCGTGGGATGGCCCGCAAACACCATGGCCAGCACGGCGCGCAGGGTAAAGGCAAGCGCAAACGCGCAGCCCAGCGCCAGCGCGTCGTACGGCGTCTCGCCCAGGCGCGCCATGCGCTGCGCCCGCTTGTAAGCGTAAAAGCACAGCGCCAGAAACCCAAGCGTGAGGAGCGCCACCAGCGGCCAGAAGATGCCGGCGGGCATCTTCAACGTGCCCCCGTCGATCAGCCAGGGATTGGCGTCGGGCGCGTAGCTGGGCGCCTGGGTGGTGACGGGGATCTGCGTGCACCCGCCAAGCGTCAGGAGCGCAAGCAGGGCCAGCGCGAGCGCCCATCCTTTTTTGCGTCGTCTATTCATGTGGTTGCGTTACTCTCCATCGTCGTTCCTCTATCGATTCAACGCGCCGGCGGGAAAACCCTCTTTTCCTCTCAAAAAAAGGCGCCGTCCGCGGCAAATGCGTCGACAAAATGCGTCACGTTTCCATGCAGGCAGGCAATGACGTCAAAGCGCACCGTACAGGCCGCATACGCGGGGTGCTGCTGCAAAAACTGCAGCGCCACGGCGATGATGCGCCGCTGCTTGCGCGCGTCCACCGCCTGCTGGGGCATGCCAAAGCGCGTGGAGGCACGCGTCTTGACCTCTACAAAGGCAAGCACGTCCCCCTGGCGCGCCACGATGTCCACTTCTCCCTGGCGCGTGCGCACGTTGCGCGCTACAATCGCATAGCCCCGCGCCACAAGGTAGGCGCAGGCCTGTTCCTCTCCCAGCCTGCCCAGCGCCTGGTTATCCATGCGCGTTCCCCTCCGCCGTCTGCACAAAGTGGCCGATAAAGCTGCGCCTGTGCAGCGGACAGGGACCGTACGCCTTCAGCGCGGCGATGTGCTGCGCCGTGCCATACCCCTTGTGCTGCGCGAAGCCGTACTGCGGGTACTGCGCGTCCATCGTCACCATCAGCCGGTCCCGCGTCACCTTGGCCAGGATGGACGCCGCCGCGATGCTGTACGACAGCGCGTCGCCGTGCACCAGCGCGCGCATGGGCATTGCCACGGGCAGATGCTCCATCGCGTCCACTAGCAAGTAATCGGGCTGCACAGCCAGCCCCTGCACCGCCTCGCACATGGCCTGGCGCGTGGCCTGCAGGATGTTGATCTGATCAATGCGCGCCGGCGCCACCAGCGCCACGTGGTAGGCGACGGCTTTTGCAATGATTTCCTCATAAAGCGCCTCGCGCCGGGGCGCGGACACCTTTTTGGAATCATTGACGCCCGCGATGGGCGCGTCGGTGGGCAGGATCACGCACGCGGCCGCCACCGGCCCGGCAAGCGGGCCGCGGCCCGCCTCGTCCATGCCCGCCACCAGCGCGTAGCCCGCCTGCTGCAGCGCCCGCTCCGTGCGCGTGAGCGCCTCCAGGCGGGCAATCTCTTTTTGCGTCATGGCGATCTTTCTCATGCCTAGTCCTCCGGCAGCTCCAGCGTAATGCCGCCCATCTTGCCGCCGCGAAACTCGTCGAGCACAATGTGGGCGCCTCTGTCGATGTCCAGCGCGCCCCCTTTGAGCAAAAAACCCCGCTTGCGGCAGATCTCCTCCAGCAGCGCCGCGCCGCTTCCCTCGAGCGTCTCCAGCTTGTAGCGCTGCATAAGCAGCTGCGGCCAGCCGGCAGCGAGCGTCTCCAATAATTCCGCGCACAGCTCGCTCTGGTCAATGATCTCGTCGCGGATGGCCCCGCAAAACGCCAGATGATGCGCCAGCGCCGCGTCCTCAAACTTTGGCCAGAGCAGCCCGGGGGTATCGAGCAGCTCAAGATGGGGCGCGACGCGAATCCACTGCTTGCCCCGCGTCACGCCTGGCTTGTCCGCCGCGCGCGCGACGCTTGCGCCGGTGAGCATATTGATAAAAGTGGATTTGCCCACGTTGGGAATGCCCACCACCATGGCCCGCACAATTTTGTTGACGCCCCGCGCCTTCATGGCCGCCACGCGGTCCGATACCGCCTGCTCGATGGTCTTGAGCACGCCCTGGCGCGCCTTTTTCTGCGTGCTTGTCAGCTCCAGCACGCGCGCGCCCTGCGCCTGAAAATGCGCGCGCCATTTGGCCGTGCCCGCAGGGTCCGCCAAATCCGCCTTGTTGAGCACCACGATGCGGCGCTTGTCGCGCATCATCGTTTCGATATCCGGATTGAGGCTGGCGCGCGGCATGCGCGCGTCCAGCAGGAGGATGACCAGATCCACCAGCTTCAGGTTTTCCTGCAGCATGCGCCGCGCCTTGGTCATGTGCCCCGGGTACCATTGAATCTGCATCAGACGCCCTCCTTATTGGGAATTGCATTTCTTTTCCATTATAACACCTGCCCCCGCAAGCGCAACCGCGCGGGATTTCTATGCTATAATGAGACAAATTTGCGTAGGTTGCGCAGAATGCGCAGAATGAAAGGAGTTTTCCCATGAACTGGTCCCAAATGTACGCCAAAGACCATGAACCCACGCCTGCGCAGGTGCGGGAGGCCATCGGCTCCCCGCTTTGGGCAGCATTTAACGACGCTATGGCCGCAACGTACAGCGCGGCTCCGGTCCTCAGCTACAGCGGCTGCACCATGCAGCCGGGCTGGAACCTGAAGTACAAAAAGGGCGGCAGGAACCTCTGCACCGCCTATCCCGAGGCTGGCAGCTTCTCCGTGATGGTGGTCATCCCCGCTGGGCAGATGGCGGAGGCGGACCTACTGGTCGCTTCCTGCAGCGCGTATACACAGAAGCTTTATCAGGATACCGAGCCTTTTCAGGGGAGCCAGTGGCTGATGCTGCGGGTGGATACGCCGGAAATCCTTGCGGACCTGCTGAAGCTCATCGCCTGCCGGGCGCGCGCCGGGAAAAAGCGCGCAGGTGCAGGATAAAAAACAAACGCCGCGGGCGCTGTCCGCGGCGTTAACATCATCCTTTGCAGTTATCGTTCCGAAAGCGGCACGTACGCCTTGGGGCTGGACATCGCCTTGTAGGCGGGGCGCATGATGCGGCCGCCGGTGGCGATCTCCTCGATGCGGTGCGCGCACCAGCCCGCCATGCGCGCCACGGCAAAGATAGGCGTGTTGAGCTCCACGGGGATGCCCAGCATCTCGTACACCAGGCCGGAATAGAGGTCGACGTTGGCGCAGATGAGCTTATCGCCCCCCTTGCGCTCAGCCAGGATCTCCGGCGTCAGGCGCTCCACCGCGTCCAGCAGGCGGAACTGTGCCTCATACCCCTTGCGGCCGGCCAGTTTCATGGCGTTTTCCTTGAGAATGACCGCGCGCGGGTCGCTCTTGGTGTAAACCGCGTGGCCCATGCCGTAGATCAGGCCGGAGCGGTCGCCCGCCTCCTTGCTGACCAGTTTATAAAGGAAGTCTTTGACTTGGGAATCGTCCTCCCAGTTGTCCACCCCTTCCTCGATGGCGTGCAGCATCTCGATCACCTTGAGATTGGCGCCGCCGTGCTTGGGCCCCTTGAGCGCGCCGATACCCGCGGCGATGGCGCTGTAGGTATCCGATCCTGAAGAAGAGACAGCGCGGGTGACGAACGTGGAGTTGTTGCCGCCGCCGTGCTCAGCGTGCAGAACCAGGCAGAGGTCCAGCAGGTGCGCTTCCTCCTCCTCAAAGGACTTGTTGGAGCGCATGGTGCGCAATATGGTCTCGGCCATGGAGTGCTCCTGCTTGGGCGAGTGCACGTACATGCTCTTGTGGTCAAAATAGCGGCGCTTTACCTGGTAGGAGGCCACCATGATCTGGGGCATGCGCGCGATTAGCTGCAGCGACTGGCGCAGCACGTTTTTGATGGACGTGTCGTCCGGATTCTCGTCGTATGCGTAGAGCGCCAGCACCGAGGAGGCCAGCTTGTTCATGATATCCTTGCAGGGTGCGCGCAGGATCATATCCTCGATAAAGCCCTCGGGCAGCTCGCGGTAGTAGGCCAGCACGTCGCGCAGGCTATCGAGCTGCGCGCGCGTGGGCAGCGAGCCAAACAGCAGCAGCCACACGCACTCCTCATAGCCAAAGCGGTTTTCTGCAATGCAGCCGCGCACAAGCTCGGTGACGTCCACCCCGCGGTAGACCAGCTGGCCGTCGATGGGCGACTTCTCTCCCTCGTCCAGCACATAGCCGTGCACGTTGCACACGTTGGTCAGGCCCGCAAGCACGCCTGTGCCGTCGCTGTTGCGCAGGCCGCGCTTGACGTGGTAGCGCTGAAAATCCTCGGGATCAAAGACGTTGCAGCTGGTCAGCTGTTCGGTAAGCTGCTCTAAGGACTTCTCATGGGCGGCGGCAGCCTCCGTCATCTCCTGATTGTGCATGGGTATATTAAACATCTTCATCAACCTCTTTCTCCCTGCCCGGGCGCATGCGATACACGCTTCACATTCTTTTTATGCAATCGATATCATCCAATGTACCCGTTTTACACAGAAAAGTCAAGGTGCACTTGCAGGATTTTTCCAATTTCCTTCATAACGCCATTTAATCAGGGCCTAATACAGCTTGATTTGCAGTTTTCATTTCATTTTATTGCATATCATGCATACTGCCATTGCATGTATCACGAATAAAAAACCGGCGCATCCGCACATGCGGATGCGCCGGAAGCCATTTGCGCTAAACGAAGATTACGCGCGCGTGATTTCCAGGGCGTACGTGTGGTCAAGCGGGCCGTTGCCGCGACCCAAGTCCAGCCCCGCGGCCAGTGCGCCCGCCACGTACGCCTTGGCCTGCGCCACCGCGTCGAGCATGGGCTTGCCGCACGCCAAATTGGCCGCAATGGCTGAGGAAAGTGTGCAGCCCGTGCCGTGGGTATTTTTCGTCGCAACGAAGCTGCCGCGCAGCCAGTGGGCACTGCCAGCGCGATAGAGCAGATCATTGCAGCCATCGGCAAAATGGCCGCCTTTGATCATGATGTAGCCGTCAAAGTAGCACGCGATGGCCTCGGCGGCGCGCAGCATGTCCTGTTCGCTTGTGATTGCAAAGCCGCAGAGCACCTCCGCCTCGGGGATATTGGGGGTGATGATGTCCGCGCGCGGGATCAGGTGCGCGATCAGGTGCTGCTCTGCCTCCGCCTCCAGCAGGCGGTGGCGGCTGGTGGATACCATCACGGTATCCAGCACGATGGGCCGCGGCTTGTAATCCTCCAGAGCGCAAATGATCGTATCGATGATGGGCACGTTGGACACCATGCCGATCTTCACCGCGTCGGGCATGATATCGGTAAACACCGCGTCCATCTGCGCGCGCACCATCTGCGTAGAGATATTCTCCACCGCCTGCACGCCGCATGTATTCTGGGCCAGCACTGCCGTGATGACACTCATGCCAAACACCTTATGCGCTGCAAAGGTCTTCAAATCCGCCTGTACGCCGGCGCCGCCCGTGGGATCGGTGCCCGCAATGGTCAATGCCTTAAACATAAACTGCCTCCAAACCTTCCTCAAAACTCGTCATGTGCAGCGCGCAGGGCAGGCCGTGCGTCTCCTTGCCCATCGCGCAGACACGAAAACCCGCTTCCTGCGCGGTTTTGATCGCGTGGGGCGCGTCCTCAAAGACCAGGCACGCCTCGGGCTGCACGCCCATACGACGCGCGGCCTCCAGGTAAATGGCAGGCTGCCGCTTGCTTGCGCCCACGTCCTCGTCGGTCAAAACAAAGGAAAAATAGCGCCGCACGCCAAGGCGCCGCAGCGCCGCGTCCGCCTGGCGCCTGTCCGACGCCGTGGCCACGCACATGGGCACCCCCTTGCACGCCAGCGCCGTCAAAAAGGCGCGCACACCCGGCATCAGCTCCACCTTTTCCTCGTAGCCGCGGCGGATGATGTCCGTGCACTGCGCCATAAGCGTCTCCACATCCGCCGCAAGCCCAAAGCGCTCCTTCACAGTTGCCACCGCCTCGCGCAGGCTCATGCTGGAGAGCTCCTGCACCAGGTGCGGATCGCTGCAGCAGACGCCCTGGCGCGCCAGCAGGTCGTAGGGCAGCGTCAGCCACAGGCCCAGCGAATCGAGCAGCGTGCCGTCCAGATCAAAAATCGCGCCCTGTATCATACGATCTCCTGCACCAGCGCCGCAAGGCGCGCCGCGGCCCCCCTGGGATTGTCCGCCGCGAAGATGGCGGATACCACCGCCACGCCGTCCACGCCCGTGCCCGACAGCTGCAGGACGTTGCCCTCGTTGATGCCGCCGATAGCCACAACCGGGATGTCCACCGCCGCGCAGATCTCCCGCAGCGTCTGGTGGGATACCTCCGAGGCGTCCTGTTTGGTGGATGTGGCGAACACCGCGCCCACGCCCAGATAGTCCGCGCCCGCCTCCTGCGCGCGCAGGGCCTGCGCCACGCTCTGGGCGGAGACGCCCAGTATCTTGCCCGCGCCCAGCTGCGCGCGCGCGCGGCCCGCCTCCAGGTCCTTCTGGCCCACGTGCACGCCGTCTGCGTCCACCGCCAGCGCCACATCGATGTCGTCGTCAATCACAAAGGGCACGCCCGCCTGACGGCAGATGGGCAATAGCTCCCTTGCAAGCGCCACAAAAGTAGCATGGTCGGCCTGTTTTTCACGCAGCTGCACAAACGTCGCGCCCCCCGCGATGGCGTCCCGCACCATCTGATTAAGGCTGCGGCCGCGCAGCCAGGCACGGTCCGTCACCGCGTAGAGCCGCATGCTCGCCTTATCGCACCTCAACGCGCGCACCTCCCATCAGCTGCGGGGTATCCAGGTTGCTCATCGCGTCGATGATGTAGGTGCGCAGGCTGGACGTGCCCGCCTGCTGGGCCTGCATCTTTGCCACGCCCATCTCGCCGCAGACGCCCATGGCGCACACGGCCGCAGCGGCTGCCTCCAGCATCCTGTCCGGATGCGCGCCGCACCAGCCGGCCACCACGCCCGAGAGCATGCACCCTGTGCCGGTTATTTTGGACATCCTGGCGTTGCCGTTGCGGATGATACAGGCGCGCTGCGCGTCTGCAACCACGTCGATGGCGCCCGTCACCGCGATCACCGCGCCCGTGCTTTGGGCGAGGCGTTTGATAAAAGCCACCACCTCGTCCAAATTTTCCTCACAGATGGCATCTGAAGCGTCCGCGTCCACGCCCTTGGTGGTGCCGCTGCCCTGGGCCACGGTCTTGATCTCGGAAAAGTTGCCGCGGATCACGCTGAAGTGGATCTTTTCAAGCAGGCGCAGCGTGGTCTGGGTGCGCAGTGCCGAGGCGCCCGCGCCCACCGGGTCCAGCACCACGGGATGCCCCAGCGCGTTTGCACGCGCGCCCGCCAGCAGCATGGATGCGATGGTACGCGCGTTGAGCGTGCCGATGTTGATCATAAGGCTGTTGCAGATGGACGTGATGTCCGCCGCCTCGGCCTCGTCGTCCGCCATGATGGGCGAAGCCCCGCACGCCAGCACCATGTTGGCCACGTCGTTGACCGTGACATAGTTGGTGATGCAGTGCACAAGCGGCACCTGGCTGCGCACTTTTTCGATGATTTGCTCAAACATGGATTCTTCTACCCCTTTTGCGTATCGTTTTGCACTGCACGCCTGCGCCTTTGCCCTATACACGAAAAAAGCGCCCGCCATAGGCAAGCACTTTGTAACATTCAGCCACGTTGCGCTGCTTCCCTACGCCCGTATTAACGAACAGGTTCAAAGGGTCAGGTTTTACCTTCTCAACCAAATGGTTCCCCCGCAAACACGCATATGCAATTGTCGTTATTCTACCATAGATCGCTTTGCAACACAATGCGTAATTCTGTGCCGCACGTCAAAAACAAAGGATGCGCCCGCCCGGGCACATCCCCTGTCTTTTTACGAACCTTGGCGCATCGAAGCCTCAGCGGCCCTTCTGCACTTCCTTCAGGCGCGCTGCCTTGCCCACGCGGTCGCGCAGGTAGTACAGCTTCGCACGGCGGGCCTTGCCGCTGCGGATGACCTTGATCTCCGCAAGGCGGGGCGAATGGATGGGGAACGTGCGCTCCACACCAATGCCGTAAGACACGCGGCGCACGGTGAAGGTCTCCTGCAGACCGCCATGTTTCCTGGCGATGACAGTGCCTTCAAATGCCTGCAAACGTTCACGAGTGCCCTCAACAACTTTCACCTGCAGACGCACGGTGTCGCCAATGCGGATTTCGGGCAGGTCGCCTCGGAGCTGTTCCGACTCAATTGCACGGATGATATCGCTCATACCTAGTCTCTCCTCTCCTCATAGACGTTCGTGCCGTTTGACGCAGAGGACCGTCCGTTGATAATCATTACACGCGTGATATTATAACATATGTCCATCAAAGATGGCAACGGTTATTCTGATTTTTTCCCATTTGCCACAAGGGCGCGCTCCTCGTCCGAAAGCACGGCGCGCGCAAGCAGGTCGGGCCGCACGCGTGCGGTCTTTTGCAGCGCCTGCTCCCTGCGCCACTTGACAATATGGGCATGATGGCCCGATAGCAGCACCTCGGGCACGCGCCGGCCGCGGAAATCCGCCGGACGGGTGTACTGCGGGTACTCCAGCAGGTCCGCGGCAAAGGATTCCTCCTGGCTGCCCAGCGCGTTGCCCAGCACGCCGGGGATCTGCCGCGCCACCGCGTCGATGAGCACCATGGCGGGCAGCTCCCCGCCGGTGAGCACGTAATCACCGATGGAGATCTCCTCATCCACCAGTGCGTCGATCACGCGCTGATCCACCCCCTCGTAGTGGCCGCACAGCAGCACCAGCGCCGGTTCCTTTGCAAGCGCACGCACGCGCGCGTCGCTCAGCGGCCGCCCCTGGGGCGAGAGGTAGATGCGCCTGCCCCGCCAGCCTTCAGGCGTCACGTGCGCCATGCAGTCAAAGATGGGCTGGGGCATCATCACAAGGCCCGTGCCCCCGCCAAAGGCGTAGTCGTCCACCTGGCGGTGCTTATTATCCGCATAATCGCGGATATTGTGCAGCGCCACGCTGATAAACCCCTTATCGATGGCGCGCTTGAGGATGCTCGCGCCCAGCACCCCCGCAAACATCTCGGGGAACAGGCTCAGCACGTCAATATGCACCCGCATCCACCTCCAGCAGCGCGCTTTCGTCCACGGTGATGACGCCCTGGTCAATGTCCACCGCAAGCAGCACGCTTTTCAGGGCGGGCAGCATAAAATGGCCCTTTTCGCCGTCGATCACGTAGACGTCGTTTGCGCCGGTCTGGATGACCTCGCGCAGGGTGCCCAGCGCCTCCCCTTGCGCGTTTACCACTGCGCAGCCGATCAAATCCACGATATAGTAGCGCCCCGTGGCAAGCGGCGCGGCGTGTGCGCGGTCCACATAGAGCAGCGCACCGCGCAGCTGTTCGGCACGGTCCCGGTCAAATACGCCCTCGATGCGCAGATAGGCAAAGCCATCGTGCACGCGCACCGTGTGGCAGCGCTTGCACACCATCTGCCCCTGTTGCTCCAGATAAACGTGGTCCATTCCCTCAAAGCGCAGGGGGTCGTCGGTGATGGGCTTTATCTTCAGTTCCCCGCGCACGCCCTGGGGTTTAAGCACCTGGCCGATCACCAGGTGCTGTGCAAGTTTGCGCATAGTCTCTCCTTGTTTGCACCAGCTAAAACCTGGAGGGAACGGCGCGTGGCCGTTCCCTCCAGGGAGTGTGTATCTGTTCTTCAGCCCACGATCTCCACCATGACTTTTTTCTTTTCACGCGAAGCGCTGGCCTTCATTACGGTGCGGATCGCCTTGGCGATGCGCCCCTGTTTGCCGATCACCCGACCCATATCCTCCGGTGCCACACGCAGCTCCAAGGTGATGGTGGCGTCGTCCTCCACGCGGCGGACGTCCACGCTCTCAGGCTTGTCTACGAGCGACTGCGCAAGGAACGTTAAGAGTTCTTCCATAGCGTTGCCTCCCCTGTGATGGGATTATTCAGCCGCCTCGCTGCTTTTTTTGAGCAACGCGCGCACCGTATCGGAAGGCTGCGCGCCCTTGCTGATCCACGCGTTGGCCTTCTCCATGTCGATTTTGAGCTCCACGGGATCGCTCACGGGGTTGTAGTAACCGATCTCCTCAATGAAGCGGCCGTCGCGCGGCGAGCGGGAATCCGCAACCACAACGCGGTAGAAAGGTGCCTTTTTTGCACCCATTCTCTTGAGACGAATACGAACTGCCATACCAAATTACCTCCATTAAACATACAATAGTATTTATCGTGCAATCTGCGCCTGCGCGCAGGGATTGCCAAGGGATTGCCCCGCTTCTTTACATAAACGGGAACTTCATGCGGCCCTTTTTCTTGCCGCGGCCCATGCCGGAGAACTGCTTCATCATCTTGCGCATCTGCTCAAAGGAGCGCAGCAGCTGGTTGACCTCCCCCACCGACGTGCCGCTACCCGCAGCGATGCGCCGCTTGCGGCTGGCGTCGATCACCTCGGGCGTCTTTCGCTCGCGCATGGTCATGGAGCGGATGATCGCCTCGGTGTGCGCGGTCTGTTTTTCGTCGATCTCAGCGCCCTGCAACTGGCCGCCCAGTTTGCCCGGCATCATGGCCAGCAGCTCGTTCATGGAACCCATCTTTTTCATCTGCTGCAGCTGCTCGAGAAAATCGTCCAGCGTAAAGCTCTGGGTGCGGATCTTCTGTTCCAAATCCTTGGCGCTCTTTTCATCAAAGGCGGCCTGCGCCTTTTCAATAAGGGTGAGCACGTCGCCCATACCCAGGATGCGCGAAGCCATCCGGTCGGGATGAAAGGGCTCGATATCGGTGAGCTTCTCGCCGATGCCCGCGTAGAGAATGGGCTTGCCCGTCACCGCGCGGATGGAGAGCGCCGCGCCGCCGCGCGCATCACCGTCCAGCTTGGTGAGGATCACTCCGTCGATGCCCAGCTGCTCGTCAAAGGACTTGGCCACGTTGACCGCGTCCTGGCCCGTCATGGCGTCCACCACCAGCAGCACCTGGTGGGTGGGCACGCTTTCGCGCACTGCCTTGATCTCGTCCATGAGCGCCTCGTCGATGTGCAGGCGGCCCGCGGTATCCACAATCAGCACGTCGCACCCCTTGCGCACCGTCTCGGCATAGGCGGCCTGAGCGATCTCCACCGCGGGGCGGGTGCCCATTGCAAAGACCGGCACATCCGCCTTCTGACCCACGATCTGAAGCTGCTCGATGGCCGCGGGGCGGTAGATATCGCACGCGGCGAGCATGGGCCGCTTGCTCTGCCCCTTGAGCGACAGCGCAAGCTTGCCCGCAAGCGTGGTTTTGCCCGCGCCCTGCAGGCCGCAGAGCAGGTACACCGTGGGGGGCTTGGAGGCAAATGTCAATTTCGCGCCCGTGCTGCCCATCAGCGCGATGAGCTCCTCGTGCACGATCTTGATGACCTGCTGGCCGGGCGTCAGGCTTTCCAGCACCGACTGGCCCACCGCGCGCGCGGTCACCTTTTTGATAAAGTCTTTTACGACCAGAAAGTTTACGTCCGCCTCAAGCAGCGCCAGGCGCACCTCGCGCATCGCCTCGCGCACATCCGCCTCGCTCAGCTTGCCCTTGCCGTTGAGCTTGCGGATGACGGCCTGCAATTTCTGGTTCAGTCCTTCAAAGGCCATGGATCATCCTCCCATAACTGCTGCATCTGGGAAAGAGCAGCAAGTGCCTCGTCGCGCAGGCTGGCCGTTTGCGCCGTCCCTTCGATGCGCGCAAGGATGCGCGCAAGCGCCTTGGCCCTGCGGGAAAACGCAAGGTAGCGGCGCGCGACGCCCAGCCGGCTTTCCATATCGTCCAGCGCCTCGGCGGCGCGGTGCACCGCATCGTGCACGCCCTGGCGGCTGATCCCCTCGCGCTCGGCAATCTCCGCAAGCGAGAGGTCCTCGTCAATCCACAGGCGCATCATGCGCTGCTGCTTCTGCGTAAGCATCGGCGCGTAGAAGCCGAGCAGCAGGCTGAGGCGCACTTTCGCTTCCATGTTGGTCTCCATCAAAAGCCACGCCCCTTTTTTCATCCATGCATACAAAACGCGCCTCTACAAAACAAGTGCTGTAAAGCGCACAAGCTTTACAGCACCAGTATACACGTTTTTTTGCGTCTGTCAAGGTATTTCCCTAGACAAACAGCGCCTTGGCGAACGCCTCCGCGTCAAAGGGCTGCAGGTCGTCAATACTCTCTCCAACCCCCACATAGCGCACCGGAACACCCAATTCCGATTGGATGGCCACTACCACGCCCCCTTTTGCGGTGCCGTCAAGTTTGGTGAGCACCACGCCGGTTAGGCCCACGGCCTCGCCGAAGGTCTTGGCCTGGCTGAGCGCGTTCTGGCCGGTGGTGGCGTCCAGCACCAGCAGCGTCTCCTTTTTGGCCTCGGGGTACTCCCGCGCGATGACGCGATTGATCTTCTCCAGCTCGTTCATTAAATTCTTTTTGTTGTGCAGGCGGCCCGCCGTGTCGATCAGCAGCACGTCGATGCCCCGCGCCTTGGCGGAGGCGACGGCGTCAAACACCACGGCGGCGGGGTCGGAGCCCTCCTCGTGGCGGATCACCTGCACATCGGCGCGCCTGCCCCAGGTCTGCAGCTGCTCTGCGGCCGCCGCGCGGAAGGTATCCGCCGCCGCGATGAGCACGCTCTTGCCCTCGGATTTGAGCTGCGATGCGATCTTGCCGATGCTGGTGGTCTTGCCCACGCCGTTGACGCCGATGACCAGCACCACGCTTCCCTTTTCAATGGCGCCGGGCGCGCCGTCCGCGGCCAGGCGCGCGGTGATCAACTCGCAGAGCATCTGGCGCACCTGCGCGGCGTCGCCGATCTTCTGCTGTTTGACCTGGGCGCGCAGCGCCTCCACCAGCTGCGTGGCCGTGGCCACGCCCATATCTGTGCTGATGAGCAGCGCCTCCAGATCGTCAAAAAAGTCGTCGTCCATCTGGGTATAGTACTTGACCAGCTGATCGATCTTTTCTGAAAACGCCTTGCGGGTCTTACTCAGGCCCTCGCGCACCCGTGCAAAGAGGCCTTTTTTCTTTTCCATACGCGTTTCTCCCTCCTACTGGCCCGCCCGGTTACACCGCGGCCTTTTCGCTCAGGCGCACCGAAACCAGGCGCGAGATGCCCTTCTCCTCCATGGCGATGCCGTAGAGCATGTCCGCCGCCTCCATGCTGCCCTTGCGGTGTGTGATGATGACAAACTGCGTCTTCTGCGTGTATTCGCGCAAAAATTCCGCGTACATTGAGACGTTGGCCTCGTCGAGGTTGGCCTCGATCTCGTCGAGAATGCAAAACGGCGTGGGCTTGAGGCTCAGCATCGCAAACAGGATGGCAATGGCCGTCATAGTGCGCTCCCCGCCCGAGAGCAGAGAGAGGGTCTGCAGCTTTTTGCCGGGCGGCTGGGCCACGATGTCGATGCCGCACTCCATCACATGCTCGGGGTCCAGCAGAATCAGCTCGGCGGTACCGCCCCCAAAGAGCTTGACGAAGATTTCCTTAAAATAAGCGTTGATCAGCGCAAACTGCTCGGCAAAGCGCTTCTCCATCTTTTGCTGTAGCTCGCAGATGGCCTGCTGCAGGTCATCGCGCGCGCGCACAAGGTCGTCGCGCTGCGCGGTAAGAAAGTCGCGCCGCTGTGTGACGCGCTGGTACTCCTCGATGGCGCTCACATTGACCGTGCCCAGCCCCTTCATCCTGCTGCGCAGCTGCGCGATGCGCGCCTGCGCGCCGTTAAAGACAAAGTCCTCGCTGCGTTGGCGCTGCGCGGTGGCGTAGGTGAGCTCATACGCATCCCACATGCGCGTCTGCAGGTTTTCCATGTCCGCCTCGGCGCGGGCCTTCTGCATCTCCATGCGGTGGTGCTGCTCCAAGATGGAGCCGCTGCGCGCCGCCAGATCATCGAGGGCCTGCTGGGCCTGGCGCGCCCTGGCCGCAAGCTGCTCGCGCGTACCTTGCGCGGCCTGCAGCGCCGCGCGCTGCTGGGCCGTCTGCTGCGTGATCGCCTCGACGGCCGCGCCGGATTGGCCCAGCTGCAGCTCGTCTTTGGCGATGCCTTGCGCCGCCTCGTCCAGGCGCGCCTGCATCTGAGCGATATGCGCGCCGATGCGCTGCTGCTCCTGCGCATAGAGCCGCTGCTGGGCAAGCTGCCCTGCGTGCTCCTTATCCGCGGATGCCAGCTGCACGCGCACGTCCGCAATCGTCTGCTGCATCGCCAAGGCGCGCTGGCGCGCCTGCGTCACCTCCAGCTGCAGCGCGGAGAGATCCGCATCCACCTGCGTTTGGGGGGCGTCCTGCCTGACATGGGAAAGCGCTGCAAGCTCCTGCCGGATATCCGCAAGGCTCTCGCGCAGCTGCGCCTCCTCCTGCACACGCCGCGCCAGGTGGCCGGCGCGCTCCTCCAGATTCTGGCGCAGGATATCCTGCCGCTCGCGGGCGCGGGCCAAATGCAGCTCCGCCTCATGCATGTCGCCCTCCAGCGCGCTCGCCTGCGCGCCAAGGGCAGCGATCCGCTCCTTCATCTGCTGGTTGTGGGCGATGGCTTCATCGCGCGCGGCGGTGCTCTTTTGCAGCTGCTCCTGCGTGCGCGCAAGCTCGCGATCCCGCGCAAAAAGGCTGGTATACTTGGACTGCATCGATCCGCCCGTCATGGAGCCGCCCGCGTTGAGCACGTCGCCCGCCAGCGTCACAATGCGAAAGGCGTAGTGGTTGCGCCGCGCAAGCGCGATGCCCGCGTCCATGTCCTCTACAAGCACCACGCGCCCCAGCAGGTTTTCCACGGCAGGGCGGTACTTGGCGTCGTAGCGCACCAGATCGCTGGCCACACCCAGACACCCCTTCATGCAAAGCGTGTCCCGCTCCGCCGCAGAGAGCAGGCGGGGCCGCACGCTGGAGAGGGGCAAAAACGTGGCGCGGCCATACTGGTGCGCGCGCAGGTGGCTGATCAGCGCCTTGGCCTCCTGCTCGCTTGCGGTCACCACGTTCTGCTGCGCGGCGCCCAGCGCCACCTCCACCGCCTTTTCCAGCTGCGCGGGCACGCTGATGAGCTCAGCCACTACGCCCAGCACAGCGCCCGAGAGCGCGGGGGTCTTTCGCACGTCGCGCAGCAGATTGCGCACGCTGGATTGGTAACCTTCGTAATCGCGCTTCATCTCGCGCAGCATGCGCAGGCGGGATTCCAGCTGGTTGACCTCGCCGGCCAGCTGCTGCACCTGTTTGGAGATATCCCCCCGCTGCTGCGCAAGCGTCTGCGCGCTGGACAGCAGCGCGGTGCGCTTTTCGGCCAGCGCGTCGCGCTGTGCCTGCGCCGCGTCGTAGTCCTGCTGGGCCTGCGCGCCGTCCTGCGTGGCGGCATCCACCTGCGCCTGGGCGCGCTGCATCGCGCCCGCAAGCTCCTGCAAGCGGTTCTCCACATTCGCCAGCATGGTCTCCAGCTGGCTTTTGCGTGCCTTGACGTCCGAGGCGCGGTTCATCGCGTCCATCACCGCCTGCTTGGCAGCCTCCAGTGCGCGCTCCTTTTGCGCAAGCGCCGCGTCGATCTCCGCCTGCTCCTGCTCCAGATTCTGCAGATAGGCCGCCTGCTGGGCCTGCAGCGCCTCCGCGGACTGCGCCGCGTCGCCCAGCGCGGCCATCTGCGCGTCGATCTCCGCCAGGCGCGCCTGCTCGCGCGCGATATCCGCGTCAAGGCGGGCAACCTCCTCTTTGGCGCGCGCGATGCGCTCTGAAAGCAGCTTGTTTTCGCCGGCGTGCTTCTCCTGCGCGGCCGCAAGCGCGGCCAGCGCGTCACGCAGCGCAAGCGCGGCCTGCTCCGCCTCCTCGCCCTGTTGCTGCACCTGTTTTAAGGCATCGCGCAGGGACGCATCCTCGGCAATCGCCTCGGCATGCGCTTGCTCCATCTGCGCCATCTGTTCGCCCAGCTCTCCAATGCGCGCCTGATCCTTTTCAAACTGGACGAGGAAGTAATTGATCTCCTGGGCGCGCAGCTCATCGCGCAATGAAAGATACTGCTGGGCCAGGCGGCTCTGCTCCTCCAAGGGCGCCACCTGCTCCTCCAGCTCCAAAATGATATCCTCGATGCGCGTCAGATTGGCCTCGGTCTGGTCCAGTTTGCGGCGCGCCTCGTCCTTGCGCGCCTTGTACTTGGCCACGCCGCTGGCCTCTTCAAACACTGCGCGCCGCTCCTCGGCGCGGTTGGAGAGGATCTCATCTACGCGCCCCTGCCCTACGATGGAGTAGCCCTCCTTGCCCGCGCCGGTGTCCCGAAACAGATCCACGATATCTCGCAGGCGGCAGCTGTTGCGGTTAATGAAATACTCGCTCTCCCCGCTGCGATACATGCGCCGGGTGATCTGCACCTCGCTGTATTCCACGGGCAGGCCGCCGTCGCTGTTATCCAGCAGCAGCGACACCTCGGCAAACGCCTGGGGCTTGCGCTTCTGCGTGCCGGCAAAGATGATGTCCTCCATCTTGCCGCCGCGCAGCTGGCGCGCGCTCTGTTCGCCCAGCACCCAGCGCACCGCGTCCGAGACATTGCTCTTGCCGCTGCCGTTGGGCCCCACAATGGCCGTGATGCCAGCATCAAAGGTGATCTGTGTGCGCTCGGCGAATGATTTGAATCCATGCAGTTCCAGTTTCTTTAATTGCACTGGTCTAAAACCCACTTCCGTCGTTGATAAACCCTGTGTTACGCCTGTTTGAGGGCCGCAAGCGCCGCGCGCGCGGCCTGTTTCTCCGCTTCCTTTTTGCTGGGGCCGCTTCCCTCGCCCAGCACGCGCCCCTCCAGCGTCACCTGCGCCACAAACACGCGTGCATGGTCCGGGCCGTTCTGCCCCACGATGCTGTAGGCGACCTTTTCGCCGTCCTCTTTGAGGGCCATCACCAGCGCGGTTTTGACGTCCAGCCGGGCGTCCGGCGCAAGCGCACCCGCCATGCGTCCCTCTAGTAGACGCAGGATGAACGCAAATGCCGGCTCGGCGCCGCCGTCCAAATACATCGCGCCGATGAGCGCCTCGATGGTATCGCACAGCATGCTGGGCCGGCTGCGCGCGCCGTTATGTTCCTCGCCGTGGCCCAGGCGCAAAAACGCGCCCAGGTTGATTTCCTGCGCACAGGCGGCAAGGCTCTTTTCACACACAAGCGCGGCCCGTCCCTGGCTTAAGTCGCTCTCGTCCGCGCGGGGAAAGCGCCTGTAAAGCTCCGTGCTCACGCACAGCTGCAGCACCGCGTCGCCCAGGTACTCCAGGCGCTGGTTATGGCTCTCCACGCCCGGCGCTCGCTCCAGGAACGACCGGTGCGTCAGCGCCAAGCGCAGCAGCTCCTTATCCGCAAAGGTGTATCCAATTGTCGCTTCCAGCTGCTCACACATGCCTCTTCCATCCTTTTAAACGATGTAACAATGCCCGCGGGCATTGCTCTTACCATGCCCGAAAACCACCTTTGCTATCGCGTGCAAAGAAGAAAACCCCACAAAACAGGCATGCCCGTGTTTGTGGGATTCCTCATGCGTTTGTCCTTTAGATGCGGCTCTGGATATACGCCACGATGTCTCCCACAGTCGCCATGTGCTCCAGATCTTCCTCGTCTTCCTCGGCGATCGTGATGTTAAAAGCCTCTTCAAGGTTAAAAATCAGTTCCACAATATCGAGCGAATCAGCCTTCAAGTCGTCCACCAGCGACGATTCCATCGTAACGGCGGCATCCTCGCAGCCCATCTGTTTGACGATGGCTGCGCGCACCTTTCCAAAGATCGCGTCCTCTGCCATGTCCCCTCACCTCCCTATCCTGTGTAGATCGGCCCATCTTGCGCGGCGAGCGCGCAATTAAGCGTATGAGCATGCATGTAGAAAAATGCACTTATTCCGCGGATTTCGCGTCCGTCTGCGCGGCAAGCGCGGCATGCACCTTGGCCATCTCCTCTGTGATGGTGGGCACAAGTCTGCCGTCGACAAACCCCTTGGCCTGGCGCAGCGCCGAGGCAATGGCAGCCGCGTTGGAGCTGCCGTGCGCCTTGACCACGCACCCATTGACGCCCAACAGCGGCGCGCCGCCGTACTTGGTGTAGTCCATGCGGCCCTTAAAGGCGCGAAGCGCCCCCTTGAGGCCCGCGGCCATCAGTTTATAGTGCGTCTTGCTCGTCAGTGCCTCCTTGAGCATTTTGGTAAGCAGGATTGCCGCGCCCTCGGATAGCTTGAGGATGACGTTGCCCACAAAGGCGTCGCACACCACCACGTCGGCCGCGTCCAGCAGCACGTCGCGCGCCTCGACGTTACCCACAAAGTTAATGGGCAGCGCCTGCAAAAGCGGGAAGGCCTCCTTGGCAAGCGCGTTGCCCTTGCCCTCTTCCACACCCACGTTGACCAGGCCGATGCGGGGGCTCTCGCGCCGCTCCACGCTACGCATGTAGACCGACCCCATCAGCGCAAACTGCTCCAAGTTGTGGGGTTTTGCATCCACGTTGGCGCCGCAGTCGATGAGCATCACCGGCTTGCCTGTGGTGGGGATCAGCGGCGCAAGCGCCGGCCTGCTGATTCCCTCGATGGTGCCCAATATCAACAGCGACGCGGTCAGCACCGCGCCGGTGCTGCCCGCCGAGACGAACGCGTCCGCCGCGCCGTCGCGCAGCATTTTCAGCCCCACCACGGTGGAGGCGTCCTTTTTGCGGCGCACCGCCATGACGGGCTTTTCCTCGTTGGTGATTACCTGCGTGGCGTGCACGATGCGCAGGCGGTTCGCGTCATAGGCCGCACCTTCGAGGCACTGCTTGATCGCGGTTTCATCTCCCACCAGCGTGAGCGAAAGATCCTGCATCTGCGCAAGCGCCTCCACCGCGCCCGCGACAACGGCGCCCGGGGCGTTATCTCCGCCCATGGCGTCCAATACCACATGTGCCACTGCTTGGGCACCTCCTCGCCTATTCGTGCTGCTGCCTGCCCCCGCCGTTTTTGAGGGACTGGCGGTTCTCATGCACCATATCCAGATGCCCCGCGATGTACTCCTCCAGCTCCGAGAGCACGTCGTCGGTGTACTGGTTGGCGGCCATGCGGATTTCCTTGGCGTTATCCTGCGCCATGGAGACGATCTCGTGCGCCTTGGCTGTCGCCTGCTGGGTGATCTCGTGCTCGTCCACCATGGTTTTAACCTGGTCCTCGGCCTCGTTTAAGCGGGTCTCCGCCTCGCGCTCGGCCTCCATGATGATGCGCTGGCGCTCGCGCTTGATAAACTCCGCGTTGCGCAGGTCATCGGGCAGGGTTGCGCGGATCTCGTCGATGATATCCAGGCATTTCTCCCGGTCCACCACCGCTTTGCCGCCGGAAAAGGGCATGTTGGACGCCTGTTCCAGCTCGGATTGCAGTAAATCGAGCAGCGATAATACGTTCATATGGTTGGTAACCTCCTTGCCTATCGGCCAATCAGCCGGTTGCGCACCGTCTCTGCGATGCAGTCAGGCAGCAAGCCGTGAATGTCGCCCCCCATGCGGCCAATCTCCTTGACCATGCTGGAGGATAAAAACGAATACTCACTGCTTGTCATTAAAAAGAGCATCTCTACATCCGGCGCCAGGCGCCGGTTCATCGATGCCATCTGTAGTTCGCTTTCAAAGTCGCTCATGGCGCGCAGGCCGCGCACCACCATGCTGGCGCCTTTGCTTTTAACGTAGTCCACCAACAGGCCGTCGAAGGTGTCCACCGTCACGTTGGGGATGTTTGCCACCGAGCGGCGGATCAGCGCGGCGCGCTCCTCCACGGAAAAAAGCGGATGGCGCTTGCTGGAATTGCGCAGTACCGCCACGATCAGCGTATCGCACAGCATCGCCGCACGGTGGATGATATCCATATGTCCGTTTGTAATCGGGTCAAAGCTGCCCGGATACACGCAGGTGCTCATGCGTTCTCGCCGCCCTCTTTCGCAAGCCCCAGCAGGCTCACGCCCGCGATGCCGTATTTTTTTGCGCGCTTTTGGCAGTAGCCCTCCGGCACGGCAAAGCCATCTGTGTAGCGGTACTCACACAGCGCCACGCCCTCTGGCGCAAGTAGGCCACCTTCGCGGATCTGCGCAAGCGCCTCCTGCAGCAGGTCAGTATCGTAGGGTGGATCCAGCACGATCAGGGAAAAACGCGTCCCCCGCAGCCTAGCAAGCGCGCGCCGCGCGTCCATCTGCAGCAGCGTGCACCGCTCCGCCATGCCTGTGCGCACGATGTTTTTGCGGATACACGCGCACGCAAGCGGCGATGAGTCCACCAGCACCGCGCGCGCCATCCCCCGCGAACAGGCCTCCAGCGCCATCGCGCCCGAGCCTGCAAACAGGTCCAGCACCGCGCCTTCGTCATCTAAGTAGGGCATCAGCATGGAGAACACCGCCTCGCGCACGCGCGCATGGGTGGGGCGGGTGTTATCCCCCGCCGGCGCCTCCAGGCGACGGCCGCGGGCACTGCCAGCGATAATACGCACCGGTTTGATACGCCCTTTCCTGCTCCAAAGTATGTGCATGGGATGCACTTCGCTTATTTTACCATAGCTGTAATGAGACAAACAAGTCCTTTATCGCGCGTCGCCGAAGATGCCCATCGCGCACACCACCGCGTCCAGGCGCGCATCGTGCGCTTCGGTGGGCAAATCTGTCACAAGCTGCTGGTCAAAGCACACCCCGATGCGCTTGGCCTGGGGCGAAAGGCGCGCAAGGAACCGGTCGTAATACCCCGCGCCCCGCCCCATGCGCAGGCCCTCTTTGGTAAACGCAAGGCCGGGCACGATCACGCAGTCGATGCGCGCAGGCGGCACGATCTCAGGCCCGCCCGGGGCAAGGATGCCGCGCATATCGGCGCTGAGCGCGTCGCGCGCGCTGTAGCGCGCCGCCTCCATGACGCTTGCGCTAACGCACACTGGAAGCAGCACCGCCTTGCCCGCCTTTTGGGCGGCGTCGATCAGATGGGAGGTGTCCACCTCGCTGGGCAGCGCGTGATAGAGCAGCACGCATGCCGCCCGCTGCCACACGCCTGTTTTGCGCAGGTGCGCCGCAACGGCCATCGCCTGCCGCTGCCTTTCCTGCCTGTCCATTTGGCGCAGCCTCTGGCGCATCTTCGCGCGCAGCGCCTGCTTTTCACGTTGCATCCTGCACATCCCCCGTATACATGCGGGGCACCCGCTTGCCGATGGCGCAGAGCACCTCGTAGCCGATGGTGTCCTGCCAGGAGGCCATCAGATCCGCATCAATGCTTTCGGCACCCTGGCCGCCCAGCAACACCACCTCATCTTCCAGCGCAACACCCGCGATATCCGTCACGTCCAGCATCATCTGGTCCATGCACACCCGGCCGATCACCGGCGCCCTGCTTTCGCGCACCAGCGCGTATCCACGGTTGCCGATGCAGCGCCGGTAACCGTCCGCATAGCCCACCGGCACCGTGGCCACACGCGTGCGCCGCCGGGCCGTAAAGATAATGCCGTAGCTGACGCTCTCCCCCGCCTCGATCCACTTGAGGTTGACCACCCGGCTCTTCCAGGAAAGGGCTTTCTTCAGCGGGAGCGTCCCACCCGCCGGTCCAGGGTCGTAGCCGTAGATGGCATAACCCGGGCGCACCATATCGTAGTGTGCGGAGGCAACGTGCAGGCTTGCCGCGCTGTTGGCGGCGTGCACGATGGGCGCAAACCCCCGCGCCCTGACGCAGGCCACCGCCCGATCAAAGCGCGCATGCTGCATCTGCATGTAGCGCGCATCCGCATCGTCCGCGGTGGCAAAGTGGGTGAAGACGCCCTCCAGATGCAGGCGCGCGTCCTGCGCGAGTATATCCAGCAGCGCTGCAAGCTGCGCGTCTGACTGAACGCCGATGCGGTTCATGCCCGTATCCACCTTCAGGTGCACCAGCGCGGGCCTGCCCACACGCTGGGCCGCTTCGGCCAGCGCAAGCAGCTGCTGGGGCAGCCAGATTGTCTGGGACACGCCCTGGGCTATGAGCGCCTGCATGTTCTGCCGCACGGGCGCGCCCAGTATCAATAGGGGCGCGTCGATGCCCTCCGCGCGCAGCTGCAGCGCCTCGTCCACCGTGGCAAGGCCTAGAAAAGACGCGCCGGCGGATAAAACGGCACGTGCCACGGGCAACATCCCGTGGCCGTACGCATCCGCTTTGATCACCGCCATCAGGCGGGTATCTGGCGGTAGATTCTTTTTGATTTCCTTGACGTTGAAGCGGATCGCGTCCAGGTCAACGTCCACCCAAGTCGGCCGCATGACGGGCCCTCCTTATATGCCGATGTCTGCCAATTGATCTTTTACGCCTGGTAGGCCAGCACTTCCTCGTGCGTCAGCGAACGGATGCCCGCCTGCTCGATGGTGGCGATGGCTTCGGGCAGCTGATCGACGCGCAGCAGAATCAGCGCCTCTTTGCCCGGCGTGCGCACAAAGGAGTAGAGGTACTCCACGCTGATGTTCGCCTGCTCAAGCAGCAGCAGCACGTCGGCAAGGCCGCCCGGCTGGTCGGGCACCGCGCAGGCCAGCACCTCGGTGATGTTGGCGGTAAACCCCGCGCCGCGCAGGGCGGTGGCGGCGGCCTCGGGCTCGCGCACAATGGCGCGCAGGATCCCAAAGTTGGTTGTATCGGAGATGGAAAGGGCGACGAGGTTGATCCTGTTTTCCTTCAGCACGCGCGTAAGCTTGGCCAGGCGTCCTTTTCTGTTTTCGAGAAACACGGATAGCTGTTTCACCAACATGGCAATCGCACACTCCTTTTTTCGTGGCAGCATTGTCTATATGGTACAATCCTTCATGCCAGAAGCGGTTATCCCCTATTTCCTGGCGCAAAGGGGCAAGGTTTAGTTGCTCGCAGCGGCGCGCCCCAGCATGAACGCCTTCTGGTTCGCCGCAAGCGTTTTGGGGGGCACGATCTCTTCGATGACCTCCAGCCACTGTTCGGCGGCAAAGGGCAAGCGCACCGAAAGCGCACCCAGCAGCACCATGTTAACCGCGCGCTGACTGCCCGCCTCTTTGGCAAGTGTAAGCGCGTCAAAATCCACGCAGCGCATGCCGCGCGCATCCATCTGCGCGGCCAAGTCCTCCGGATAGGGCATCACGCCCGAGATGACGGGCATGGGCCAGATGCGCTGGCTGTTGGTGAGGATCATGCCGTCATTTTTGAGGTAGTGCGCCCAGCGCGCCGCCTCCAGCGGCTCAAAGGCCAGCACCACGTCGGCGGTGCCCACGCGCACAAGCGGCGCGTGCACCTGATCGCCGATGCGCACATGGGTCTCCACGCTGCCGCCGCGCTGCGCCATGCCGTGCACCTCGCTGAGTTTGACGTCCAGATGATTCTTCATCGCAAGCGCACCCATAATGCGGCTGGCAAGCAGGGTTCCCTGTCCGCCCACGCCCACGATCAGTATATTTAACGTTTCCATTTGCTCATTCCGCCTTTCCGATAGCTTCAAACGGGCACACGCGCGCGCACAGCCCGCATCCGTTGCAAAGCGACGCGTTGATTTGTGGGTGCTGGGCGTGCTTTTCAATGGCCGGGCAGCCCAGGCGCATGCACATGCCGCAGTTTTTGCATTTGGCCCCGTCGATGGCCAGCGGCGCAGACGCCTGCCCCTTGAGTAGCGCGCAGGGGCGCTTGCAGACGATCACCGAAGGTTCGTCCTTGCGCAGTTCCTCCTTTAAGCGTGCCTCCAGCGCGTCCATGTCAAAGGGATCGACCGTATGCACGCTGCTGACGCCGCAGGCGCGGGCCAGGGCCGCAATGTCCACCTCGGTTGTGAGCTCCCCTTTGAGGGTTTTGCCCGTGGCAGGGTGGTCCTGGTGCCCCGTCATGCCTGTGGTGCGGTTATCCAGCACCAGCACCGTGCCGCATCCCTTGTTGTAGACCATCTCGATCAGCCCCGTCACGCCGGAGTGGAAGAATGTGGAATCGCCGATAACGGCCACCGTCTCCTTGGCAAAATCCCTGCCGCGGGCCTTCTGCATACCGTGCGCGGCACTGATGCTTGAGCCCATGCAGATGCTCACATCCATGGCGGATGCGGGCGGCAGCGCACCCAGCGTGTAGCAGCCGATATCGCCCGATACGTGCAGCTTCATTTTGTTCAGCACGCGGAACGTCGCCCGGTGCGGACATCCGGGGCACATTACGGGGGGGCGCGGCGGCAAATTTTCAATGGGCGCGGAAACTGGAATATCCCTGCCGAACGCGGCGGCCACCAGCGCGGTGCTCAGCTCCCCCTGGCGGGAGAAGAGGTTCTTGCCCTCGCAGGCGATGCCCGCGGCAAGCACCTGCTCCTGGATGACGGGCTCCAGCTCCTCTGCGACCACCAGGCGGTCCACCTGCTGGGCAAAGGAACGGATCAGGTCCATGGGCAGCGGGTTGACCATGCCCAGCTTGAGCACGGATGCCTCGGGCATGGCCTCCTTGACGTACTGGTACGGCACGCCCGATGCGATGATGCCGATGCTTTTATCGCCCCACTCGATGCGGTTAATGGGCATATCCGATGCGTCTTTGGCGATGCGCGCATCGCGCGCCTCCACCGCCACGTGCCGCGTACGGGCGTGGCCGGGCAGCATGACGAACTTCTTTTCATCCTTGACATAATCGCGCAGGGGCACCTCCTGCCGCTCGGAGAGCGCCACCACGCCGCGCGCATGGGACAGGCGCGTGGTAGAGCGGATAAACACAGGGGTATCGTATAATTCGGAAAGCTCGTAGCCCAGCTTGACGAACTGGACCGCCTCGTTGCTGTCAGCGGGCTCCAGCATGGGGATGTGGGCCGCGCGCGCGTAGTAGCGGCTGTCCTGCTCGTTCTGCGAGGAGTGCATGCCCGGATCGTCCGCCACGATGATCACCAGCCCCGCGTTGACGCCCGTGTAGGCAAAGGTAAAGACCGGGTCGGCCGCCACGTTGAGGCCCACGTGCTTGAAGCACACGAGCGTGCGCGCCCCCGCGATGGACGCGCCTGCGCCCACCTCCATGGCCACCTTTTCATTGGGCGCCCATTCGGCATAGATTTCTTCGTACTTGGCGGCGTTCTCCGTGATCTCCGTGCTGGGGGTGCCGGGGTACGCCACCGCCACGCGCACGCCCGCCTCATAGGCGCCACGCGCAAAGGCCTGGTTGCCCAGCAACAGTGTTTTTTCCTTCATGATACCATTCATCCTTTATACAAATTTGAAAAATGTTTCCTAGTTTTGCGCGTCGCGCATATCGATCACACGCTTGGCCTTGCCCTCAAAGCGGCGCAGCGTGTTGGGCTCCACCAGCGTCACCTTCGCGTCGATAGAGAGCATGGCGCGCAGGTTGGTGTGGATTTTGTTCTGCAGCTTTTCCAGCGCGGCAAAGGAGTCCAGCAGCGCAGCGTCGAGCACCTCCACGCGCACCTCCAAGCGGTCCATATACCCCTGGCGCGTCAGGATGATCTCGTAGTGCGGCCCCACTTCCTCCATGGCCAGCAGTACTTCCTCGATCTGTGAGGGGAAGACGTTGACGCCGCGGATGATCAGCATATCGTCCGAGCGGCCCTGCACTTTGGCCATGCGCATGCTGGTGCGCCCACACGCGCAAGGTTCGTCCGAAAGGTAGGTGATATCCTTGGTGCGGTAGCGGATCATGGGCAGGCCCTCTTTGGTGATGGTGGTCAGCACCAGCTCGCCCGTCTCGCCCAGGGGCAGCACCTTTCCCGTCTCGGGATTGATGATCTCCGCAATAAAGTGATCCTCCGCCAGGTGCATGCCGCAAAGCGCCGTACACTCGCCCGATACGCCCGGCCCGATGATCTCGGACAGGCCGTAGTTCTCGGTGGCGAAAATCTTCCAGCTCTTCATAATTTCGCTGCGCATCTGCTCGGTGGAACCCTCCCCGCCGAACATGCCCAAACGCAGCTTCACATCAATGCCGGGGCGAACGCCCATCTGCCGGGCGACCTCCGCCATGTAGAGCGCATAGGCGGGGGTGCTGATGAGCATGGTGCTGCCAAAGTCCTGCATGATCTTGATCTGGCGCTCGGTGTTGCCCGAGGACATGGGGATGACCGTCACGCCCATGTTCTCCAGGCCGTAGTGCAGGCCGAACGCACCGGTAAACAGCCCGTAGCCGAAGGCGATCTGCGCGATGTCCTCATCGGTGGCGCCCGCCTGGCAGGCGATGCGGGAGATCAGCTCCGCCCACATTTTGATATCGTTTTTTGTATACCCCACCACAGTGGGCCGTCCCGTGGTGCCCGAGGAGGCGTGGATGCGCACGATTTTCTTCATGGGCACCGCAAACAGGCCGTAGGGATAATGGTCCCGCAGGTCGTCCTTGGTAGTAAAGGGCATGCGCTCCAAATCCTTGATGGAGGTAATCTTTTCCGGCTTGAGGCCGGCAGCGTCCATCCGCTGCCTATAAAAGGGAACGTTTTCATACGTGTAGGCCATCGACGCCTTAAAGCGTTCCAGCTGTAACGCGGCGATCTCTTTGCGCGAGGCGCACTCCACTTGCGGATTCCAGATCATGGTATTCCTCCCACACCTTTCCTGCTTGATGTTTTGTAAAGCATCTGCTTATTCGGCGCGCCTGCAAAACAGGCCCGCGCGTGGCGCAAGCGTGGGATGCTGATCCCATCCTGCCTTGCTACCTTTGGGGGACATCGAACATATCCAATCAGCGCGCGGCGGCCCCGTGCTACTTTGCCTGCGAGGCCATGGCAACAGCCATGAAAAACAGCCGCCGTATCGAAAGCATTATACCCCCTTTTTCGGCAAAAGAAAAGAGGACATGTCACCCATGTCCCTGATCTATATGGTGTATGCGCATGCGTGTATGCATGTTTTTTCGTGCGTCCGCTTTTTCGGCGCGTTCATACCGGCAACGCGATGGCGACCGCCTGGGCGTAGGGCGCGGGAAAATCAAACATGCACGCCGCGCTTTTGCCGGCAAAAAAGCACTGCAGCAGACGGATGGGGCCCGCGTGCGCCACAATGGCCGCGCGCTGCCAGCGCTGGGCCTGGATGTACTGCCACGCCGCGAGCACGCGCGCCTGGACTGCTGCAAGCGTCTCACCGCCTGGCGGCGCCTGCGCCGTCCAGCTGTCGCACCATGCGTCAAAGGCCGCGCCAAAGCGCCGCTGCGCCTGCTGGTGAGTTAGCCCTTCAAAGGCGCCGAAGTGCATCTCGCGCAGGCCGTTAACCACCTCGGCCCGCATCTGCCAGGCCGCTTCAAGGGGCGCTGCCGTCTCCCTCGCGCGCGCAAGGGGGCTTACAAAGAGGCGCTCAGGCGTTTCATAGGGCCAGCCTCGCGCAAGCGCGCGGGCCTGGCGCTCTCCTTCGGGCGTGAGCGGCGCGTCGCTCGCGCCCACAAAGCCCCCCGATCGCGTGCACACGCCGTGGCGGATCAAATACAGCCGGCGCGTCATGGCAGCACCGCCAGCGCGAACAACCCCAGCACGCACAGGCGCGTAAGCTCGCCTGCAGCGCCCACAAGGTCGCCCGACATGCCGCCGAACGCGCGCGATAAAAGCAGCGTGCACAGCGCGCCCATCCCCAGCGCAAGCGCGGGCGCGGCCGCCGCCAAAGCAAACCCGTCCACATAAAGCAGCGCCGCCATGGCGAGCACGCCCATCGAAAGCGCGCCGAGCACGCGCCAGGCGCGCAGATGCTGCATCACGCCGCTCCCAAGTCCCTCTTTCTTCGCGGGCCGTCCCAGCCCCAGCGCAAGCGCCATGGCGCTGCGGTGTGCGATTCCCGCGGCGAGCACGTAGCGCCACGCTGCGTGCGGGCGTTCCTGCACCAGCAGCGCTACAAGCGTCACCTGCAGCGCGCAGTCAAACAGCAGGCCCAGCACGCCTCCCGTGCCCAGCCGGCTGTCCTTGAGCGCCTGATGCCTGCGCGCGGCATCTGCGTGGCATAGCAGCGCGTCGCACACGTCCGCCAGGCCGTCTGCGTGCAGCGCGCCCGTAAGCAGCAACTCCGCCAGCAGCGCAAACAGGCCGGCCAACACCCACTGACCGGAAAACAGCGCACACAGCCCCGCCGATACGCCGCCGATCACCGCGCCCACCAGCGGGTACCACAGCACGCCGTGCGATACGTCCTCCCCGTCGCAGCATCCCACCGGAATGCGGCTCAGCAGCCCGAAGGCCCCCTTCAGCGCGCCCACGCTTCCTCACTCCCCTTCAGCCAAAGCGGCAGCCCGCAGGCCATCAGGCACACGCACGCCGCCTGGCGCGCCATGCGCTGGTTGGCAAGGCCCACGCAGTCGCGGAACTGGCGCGCAAGCGCGCCCATGGGCACGATGGAGTCCCCCACCTCGTTGGTGACCACGATCACATCCCTTTCACAGGCCGCGACCGCCGCAAGCAGCGCCCCGATTCCCTCCTGCACGCACGCCTCCGCGCGCCCCATCTGCTCGGGCGTCACATCGCCTTCCCAGTCCACGCCCGCGCCCAGCAGCAGGTTGCTGACGAGCATCGTCAGGCAGTCCAGCAAATACACATCCACATCGCACCCGGCGCGCAGCACCTCTTGCGGATAGAGCGGCGCCTCAAACGTGCGCCACGTGCCGGGGCGCTGCTGCTGATGGCGCGCCACGCGCGCGCGCATCTCGCCGTCCAACACCCTTGCGGTAGCAATATAGCCCACGCGCGCACCTGCGCGGCCCGCCATCACCTGCGCGTACATGCTTTTGCCGCTGCGCGCGCCGCCTGTGATCAGCAACAGCCGTCCCATACCTTTTCCCCCTTTTTCAATACGCCTCAAACAGGCATGCGGGCACCTGCGGATACCACGCCGCAAGCGCGCGCGCCGCATCCTGCGCAAGGGCAGCGTACCCCGCGCGCGCCGCCTGCGCGGGCGTGCCGCCCCCCAGCAGCACGACCGTAAGCGCGCCCTGGTCGATCCACCCCTGGGGCGCGCCGCCGCGCGTAACGCACACGCAGCCGCCCCGGGCGCGCAGGGTAAACACGTCATGGTTCCACGGCGCCTGCGCGTCGCGCACCTGTAGGCAAAGCGTCCCCTCCCCTTGGGCGGGCACAAGGCCCAGCAGCGCCTCGATATCCGCTGCGCGCACCATGGCGCCACGCTTTTGCTGCACACACCCGCGCACAGGCAGTTTTTCCATCGACGGCACACGGTAGCGGCACTGCAGCGCGCCCGTCTTTGCCATCAGCAGCCCCAGCAGGGACTGCGCGGCCCGCACATCTTGATACGCCCACTCGGTAACGCAAAGCTGCCCCTTTTTTACCTGGTAGAACGCGTAGCCCTGCGCCTGATCCTGCAGATACAGCACCACGCCCCTTTCACCGGAGAGCGCCGCGTCGCGCATGCGCCAGCGCCAATCGCGCGCATCCCGCCGCACATAACCGCTGTAGCGCGCCATCAATCGCAGGTACAGCGCGCGCATATCCTCCTGCATGGGCGGACCCAGGCGCGCCGCTTCGGGCGGCGCGGGGATGTCCCGCGCCGCGCAGACAACCTGCTGCAGCGCATACGCGCAGCGGTAGCCCAGCTTTTCGTAAAAGCTGTACTTAAACGGAATCAGAAAGGCGAGCGGCATGTGCTCCTCGCGCAGCGTACACAGCGCGCCGTCCAGCAGCGCCCTGGCGTAGCCGTGGTAGCGGTGCGCGGGCACGGTGGCCACGCCTGCGATGCAGGCGCCCTGCACGGGCCGGCCGCGCACCTGCATCCGCTGTGGTATGATGTGCAGGCCTGCGAGCACCTCGCCTTTCGCAAAGAGCGCCGCGGCCCGGCCAAGGTCGCTGCGCAGGTCAAAATACGCATTGATAAACGTGTCGTCATCCTCGGGAAAGCCCGCGCGCCAAAGCGCGCGGGCCGCATCCGGATGCTCCTTAAGCGTCTTTTCCTGTATCACTGCATGCACAATGGACACTATCCTTCTCTGTGACGATGTATTTGCGGATCATGCGCACCGGATGGTAGGACTCCTTCGCCTTGCGCAGGCCGGGCAGGCCCATGTCCTCCTCGCGGTTGATAAACGTCATATCGGCAAACGCGTGCTCGGCAAACTGCTGGTTGATCAGCGCGTACAGGCCGGGGTATTCGGTATTGGCCTTTTCAAAATGCACCACCGCCATATCCTCTGTGAGTTGCTCGCCCAGCGCGAAGGCCTGCACTTCCCCCTCGATGAGGATCATACCGCCCACAAGGCCCAGCGCCTGCCAATTGGCAAGCCCCCGCTCGATGGCGTCCTTTTCAAAGTTTAAGGATTGCTCGCTACGCAGCATGCGCTCCTCGGACTTGTGACGCTCGTACCACAGATAGTAGTTCTCCAGGCAGCGCCTGGCGTTCTGCTCATTCAACGCCTCGTAGGTAAAGGAGGTGCGGGCACGCAGCTGGTTGAGGTGGTTGCGCTTTCCGTGGTAGCGGTTGCCTCGCAGGGTGATCAGATCGCTTGCATTGTAGACGTAATCCCAGTTGTTGCGGTCCTCGCAGATCTCGTAGCGCTCGGGGTGCTTACAGGAAGAGAGGATCAGCTCCCGCACCGGATCGGGCACGCCGCGCATCTCAAAGGGCACGCCCTCGGCCTTGGCCAAATCCGTGCCCCAGCGCATGGCGCGGCACAGATCCTTTTTGTCCTTTATCAGCGGCGGAAAGAAAAACAGCTTGCCCTCGGGCGTGGTGGCACGCATCATCGCGATGGCGTCGTCCAGAATATCGTACGCGATATCCCAGCCCTGCCCCCACAAAAAGGCGTTGGTAAAGCACATCTCCGAGTTTTCGTACCTGCCGGCGGCAAAATACGGATCCAAAATGGGTTTGTCCTTCAACGTGACACGTTGAAAAGCACACATACAATACGTCGACTCCTTCCAAATGCTTGTGTCTGCAAATTTTATATACACGCAACCAAACAGGCGTAGTTCACTGGCCATAGCATGGGCGGCAAAACCGCATCGCATGCACCTGGGCAGTAAATCGCCTATCTGCCTGCGGCATCAGCCGTAAGGGCGCTCCTTGTAGACCATGCCCACGTTGGGCAGCAGCGGCCCGGCAAAGGAGATCATGCCGCCGAAGGTGGCGACCTGGCGGCCCTCCATCAAAAACTGCACGTGGGTGATGCCCGCCACGCTGCAGAGCGTGTTGACGATGGCGTACACCGTGGCGCGCTGCTCGGCCTCACTCAGGGCGGAGAGCCGGTACAAAAACGAGTTGCTGACGTTGACGGTCATCAGATCGTCCTGTATGCGGATGCCCAAGATATCCTCCGCGGCGCTGACCTGCACCGGCAACGCCTTGATGGCGGGCTCCATGGTGACCTCGTTGCCCTGGGGACCGCGGAAAAGCTCCTCCAAGAGCGTGCTCACCTGGCCCACCGCGCCCTGATCCACCGTACGGTTGACAGCGACGAGCACCTTGCTGTCCTTGCTTGGAAAGTACAGGCGCACGGTGTTGCCGATGTAGCTTTCAAAGGTGGCGCGCCGCAGCAGATTGCTCTCGCCCAGCAGGCCGTTCATATACTCATTGGCGGGGCGTCCCGCCACGTTGATGGCGACGTAATCGATATCCGGCCGCACGGCGTTGACGCTCAGCACAAGCGAGCCTACAAGCAGCAGGCTGCGCGCGCTCTGGTCCAGGTTCGCCTGGCGCGACAGGTCGATTGTAACCATGGACCTGCCATCGGGCGCCTGGCCGTAAACGGGCTTGGAGAGCAGCTGCACCTGCGTTGCGAGCATGGAGGTATACTGCCTGCGGTCGTTGGGGCCCTTCTTCAGCTCGTTGAACACCGCCATGATGGCGTCCTCGCCCACGGTGACGCTGCGCATCTCCGGCACCAGGTAGTTGCGCGTGGCGTCCTGAAAGTAGAGCGCCACCTCCTGGTTGGCCGCGGGAGATGTGCTCTGCAGCCTGTTGTAAAGCTCGCTGAAGGTGCCGCTGTAGAGGCCCATGGGGCTCATGGTCTTGCCCTCGATGGGGGTAAGCTCCTTGCCGTCGCACATGACGCTGACGTACTGCACGCCGGTGATGGCAGCAAGCGTGTTGGTGATGCACACCTTGGCCTTGAGCAGATCGAGGCTCTCCAGCTTGAGAATCTCCTCGCTCAGGTGCACGGTGACAAGGTCCGCCGCCTGCTCGGACTGCAGCATGCGCACATCTTGGGGGATGGGGCTTGTAAAGCGCTCGTCGGAAGGTCCGGAGAGCAGCTGCGCCATGGCGGTGTCCACTGCCGATGCGGTGGTGTCCATGCTCACCATGCGCCGCTCGGTGTAGGGCTTATCCGGATCGTCTGCGCTGGTGAAGTAAAGCGTAAAGGTCTCGATGCGCCGGGTAGCCTCCTCGCCGCTGAGCTCCTGGATCACCTGGGACTGCTTGGCGCCCGCGCCCTGCTCGGATGCATTGCAGCCCACGGCCAGCGCGCACAGCGCCGCAGCCAGTATGAAAACGCACAGGCGTTTTATTTGTATGCCGCCCAGATGGCTCATACGTCCGCTCCTTTGCATCGGGAATTCTGCTGCGTCTTACTCGGTGGGGATGACGCTCACGAGCGAGGCGTACGATACGCGCCAGATGCCCTGCTCGCGGTACATGCGCAAGGGGCAGTCGGTCAGCTCCACCGACTTGCCCAGCCGCTTTTGTATCTTCAGGTTGACAAACACCAGCGCCTGGTTGCCGTTGTAGGTGGTGCTGCCGTCGATGATGTTATAGCTCTCCACGCTCCAGTCCGCGCCCGAAAACAGGTTCAGCCAGTCCGAATACATGGGCCGCGGGTCTCCCTGCACGTTGGCGATGTAGTTATAGAGGGCGCTATAACTTTTGTTGGTCAGCTGCTTGATGACAAGATCCGCGGTGACGGTGGGCGTGGAGATGCTGCTGTAGGGCCGCCGCAGCGGCTCGAGCAGCTCCCCCTCGGTATTGCTGGAGAGGCCCACATCCGCCCTGCGGATGCGCCGCGCCACCCCGTCCCCTTCGGTATCCACCAGAACCTGCACCTGCTTGACGTTGCCCACCTCGGTCACAGCGCTGACGATGGCGTAGAGCGCCATGCGCTTTTGATCCAGATACTTTTGATTGCGCTGCGCATCGGTGAGCGCGGTGTTTTCGCTCAAGTCCACCGCCGGAAGCATAAACTCCTTGGAAAACGTGATAAACAGGCAGTCCTGCGTAACGGACATATCCAGTATCTGCGTGTTGCCGGGCAGGATGGGGCTGTAGTCCACATAGGCCGCGTCCGGCCCCGCAATCAGCGCGCGCACCACCGCCTGCTCCACGCGCTCGCTTGTGGAGACCTCCAGCGTGCGCTCCTGCCGCCCCAACAGGCCCTCGTCGCTGTAGGGAAAATACAGCGCGGCATCGTAATGGTACGTCTGTCCGCTGCCCTCCTGCATGATGGGGCTGATGATCTCCGACACCCGCGCGTTGTAGGGCGCGTTGTTTGCGGATTCCTTCTCGCCCACCACGTCGGTGCGGATCACAGCGTTCTGCGACGGTGTGCACCCGGCAAGTGGCAGCGCGGCCAGCAGCACGGCCAGCAACGCGGCGATACGCTTTTTACCCAGCATTCTTCTTCACCTCACAGCAGGCGGCTCTTTACGCCTGCAAATCATGGGCATCCGCCTCGGGCGGCGGCAGTTCCTTTTTATCTTTGCGGTGGTAGGCGGGCAGGCTCACCATAAAGGCCGAGCCCTCGCCCTCATGGCTCTGCACATTGATGCTGCCCTGGTGCATCTCCACAATCTGCTGCACAATGGCAAGGCCCAGGCCCGTGCCGCCCGTATCACGCGTGCGCGCCCGGTCCACGCGGTAAAACCGCTCAAAGAGATGGGGCAGCGCGTCCTGCGGGATGCCCATGCCCGTATCGCGCACCGCAAGCAGGGCGCGCGCGCCCTGCTCATCCAGCGAAACGGTCACCTTGCCCTCCTCGGGCGTGTATTTGATGGCGTTGTCCACCAGATTGGTCAGCATCTGCTGCAGGCGGGTCTCCTCCCCGCGCACGCACACCGGCCGGGCGATGTCCACCAGGATCGTGATGCGCTTGCTGCGCGCCAGTGGCACCAGGTTTTTCACCGTGCGCACCACCAGGTCGTCCAGCTGCACGGGCACAAACGCAAAGGCGCTGCCCTGCTTGTCCATGCGTGCCAGCAGCAGCAGGTCGGATATCAGCGTATTGAGCCTGTCGATCTCGTGGTTGATATCCCCCAGAAACTCCCGCGTCAATTCCGGGTCAAAGCTGTCGAGATGGATCAGTGATTCGGTGAGGATCTTCATGGAGGAAAGAGGGGTCTTCAGCTCGTGCGAGGCGTTGGAGACAAACTCGTTGCGCGCCTTCTCCAGGCTCTCCAGCTTGGCGCTCATCGCGTTGAACGATGTCGCCAGGCGGGAAAGCTCGCTGTGGCCGCTTGACTGCACCTCAATATGACGGTTGAATTTTTCCCGGCTCATTGTCTCAATGGCGCGCGTGAGCTCTTCGATGGGATTGACGATCATGATGGACATAAAGTAGCTGATGATCATAATCAGCATGGTGATGCCCAGGGCGTTGACCTGCATCTGCTGGCGCATGACGCCCACGGTATCGACGATATCCTGCACGCTTGCCGAAAAGAGCACCACGCCCACGCATGCGCCGTCGCGCACGATGGGCGAGACGCTGTACATCAGCCAGTTGCTGGATTTTTCCGTGTTGAGCGCGCTTGTGGGGTTGGGGATCTCCTTGACCTCCCGGTGGAAGCCGTAGGAAAAATCTTTGCCGCCGGTAAGCACGTCCTGCACCTCGCGGTGGGTGAGCACTTTGCCGTTGTTTTGGGAGAACGGGTCCGTCTGCACCACGGCGTTGGCGTCCGCAATGAGCATGCGCCCGCCGTTTTCCTCCCCCGCCTGGGTGGCGAATGCGAACATGCCTTCCGCGTCGTTGGATGCAAATAAAGGCGCAACGTCAATGGCCATGCTGTCGGCCAGCACGCGCTGTTCGTTGACACGTTCCTCCACCAGCACCCGCTCCATCATGGAGGTGATGGCGATGTTGAAGAAGGCGAGCAGCACGGTAAGCACGATCAGGTAGGCGAAAATGATGCGCCATTTGATGCTCGAAATCGAGGCCTTTATATCAATGGACTTTATCGGTAAAATAGTAGCCTACCCCCCATTTGGTAAAAATGAACTGAGGCCGGCTGGGGTCCTTTTCCACCTTTTCACGCAGGCGGCGAATGTGCACGTCCACCGTGCGCAGGTCGCCCAGGTAATCGTACTTCCAGATGATTTCCAGCAAATTCTCCCGGCTGAACACCTTGCCGGGGTTAGCGGCAAACAGCTGCAGCAGGTCAAATTCCTTGGCCGTGAGGTTGATCTCCCTGCCGCCGATGTTGACGCTGCGGTTGTCGGTATTGATGCGCATATCCTGCACGGTGATGATGTGCTGTTCCTCCCTGCTCGGGGGCGCCGCTCCCCCCTGCGCGCTGGCGCGGCGCAGGATCGTCTTGATGCGCGCCTTGAGCTCCAGAATGTTGAAGGGCTTGGTCATATAATCGTCCGCGCCATACTCCAGGCCCAGGATTTTGTCCATGTCCTCCCCCTTGGCGGTGAGCATGATGATAGGAATATCAGAAGATTCGCGCACGCGCTGGCAGACCTGCATGCCGTCCATGCGCGGCAGCATCACGTCCAGCACGATCAGGTCATAGGTGCCCTGCTCAAATTTTTCCAGCGCCTCCTGCCCGTCGTAGGCAATCTCCACCTCGTAGCCGTCCTGCTGCAGGCTGAAGCGCAGGCCCTTGACAATCGACGGCTCATCGTCGACAACCAGTAATTTGCGCGGCATGAAACGCACCTCCCAATACGTTGCTTATAGAACCCTTTCTATAGCGTCAAATACCCCTTTATCTTATCATACTTTTGCTGGCTCAAACCACAAAAATCCTGAAATTCCTGTAGGCTGGCAAAGCGCTTGCCGTCCAGCAGATATGCCACCACCTTTTCCGCCAGCGGGCGCGTCATGCCCTCCAGCAGCATAAAGCGCCCCACGTCCGGCTCGTTGACACAGACGGTCTGCCCCGCTTCAATCGCGCGGAAGGGCACCACGATGCGCATGCCGTCAAATACCCTGCGTTCCTGCTGATGGAACAGTTCGTCGATATCCGCCTGGCGAAGCACGCGGGCCTGGTCGAGCGCGTCGCGCACCGTGGCGTGCGCCGGCAGCAGCATCTCGCCCTCGTGCTGCACCGCGCCGTAGACGGACACGCGCAGCTTTTTCTCCGCCTGGGCCGCAGGCGAGGCAGCAGGAGAAAGCGCGCCGCCTGGCTGGTGCGCCGTCGCCTGCTGCGCCCCGCTCTCCTGCCCGATGATGGTGAGCATACCAAAGACGAGCACCACCAACAACACGAATCCCAGCGTCCACCACGCATTTTTGGAGATTTTCATAGGCGCGCCTCCCCTCTGGCCGCCGCGTTTCCCCTCGCGGCATGCCGCGGCGTTCCTTCATTGGGTTTATTATCGCACAAAATCCGCGTTTCGTCTTCTCTCACGCGGCGCGTCCGCTTTCATGGCGCGGCGCCCCAGCTGCGCGAAGCGTTTCACGCGCGATTGCGCTTTGACAAAGGCTGCCCGATTGGCTATGATAAAAATGTTTCTCTATGCGGCAAGCGCGCGGGGTATGCGATCGGTGCATGTATCGTAGGCGTGCGTAGCGTTTTGGGCAGGCGCACCTGCACGGACGCGCTGCCGCGCCTCTTACCGTGCGGCTTTACCGGCATCGCACGGAGGAGGGCTTTAAAAAGCGCGGCGCCCTGGATATGCCATGTACCGCCGCAGTGTGTGGCGCAAGCGGCAATGGCGCCGTTGCGCGTTGCATTTTCAGCCGCCCCCCGCACCCATCGCGCTTTGCTGTGCATATATGCTGCGCGGGGTTTGCGCGCTGGAACGCGCCCGTCTTGCACGCGCGCGTCTGGCGCATGCAAGGCGCGCAGCACGCCGCTACTTAACAAGTATGTGCCGCGGACAAGCCATACAGGGCTTTATCATCGCTTTACAGGCGATATCAACCGCTTTGCGGGCTTTTACGCATCGCTCTGCAAGCTTTATTATCTGCAAGCTTTATTAGAGGTAGGAATCCATTGAAGATGAAACATCATGCCGCACAGCGCATCGCTGCGTTCATAATATCGTTCCTCTGCGCCGCCACGCTCCTATGCGCGCCGGCGCTGGCCGACCCTGCGCCGGAGGAGACGCCCCAGACCACGACGCCCAACACCTTAAGCGCGGATATCATCACCGCCGAGGGCGCGCTTTTATACGACCTGAAAACAGGCACGGTGCTGTTCTCCAAGAATCCGGACGCGCGGTTTTACCCCGCAAGCACCACCAAAATACTGACGGCGCTGCTCGCCATTGAAAAGGGCAATTTGGCCGATCAGGTCACGCTTACCGAAGATATCAAAAACCTGGAGCCCGGCTCCAGCCTGGCCGGCCTGATGGTGGGCGAGACACTCACGCTCGAGCAACTGCTCTACGCGCTGATGCTTCGGTCGGGCAATGACGCGGCCAACGCCGTGGCGGTGCACATCGGCGGCTCGCTCGACGGTTTTGTCGCCATGATGAACGAGCGCGCCCAGCAGCTGGGCATGACCAATTCCCATTTTATGAACGCGCACGGCCTGCACAACCCCGAGCACTACATGACCGCAGCCGATATGCAGAAGCTGGTGATGACAGCCTACCAGAACGAGACCTTCCGCAAGATCGTCTCCACCTGGGAGTATACGCTGGAGCCCAACGCGGTGTGCACCACGCCGCGCGTGTTTACCAACGGCAATCTGCTGCTCAGCCCTGACGCCTCCGAGCAGTTCCGCTACGAGGGCGCCAACGGCATCAAAACCGGCTTTACCAACGAGGCCGGCCAGTGCCTGATCGCCTCGGCGGAAAAGGATGGCGTGGCGCTGGGCACCATCGTCTTTAAAAGCACCAAGTACGAAAAATGGCGCGACAGCATCCGCATGTTCTACTATGGCTTCAACAACTACGCCACGCTGGATTTGGTCTCGCTGATGAACACCCAGCACCCCCAGACGGTGCAGGTGGCCGGCGCTGCCTCCGACGATATCGCCGAGGGCAAGCTGCAGCTGCATTTTGTGCCTGAAGAGGGCAGCGGCATTTTGACCAATACCAAGGCGTATATTCAGAACATCACCGCGCGCGCAGGCGAGATACAGATCGTCACCGATCCGGAAACGCTGGAGATCAAGGCGCCCGTTGAAGCGGGCGCGCGCTTGGGCACCTTTTCCATGCAGCTTGACGGCGAGGAGCTGCTGCGCGGCACCATCACCGCCTCGCGCGATGTCGCGCCCAAGCGCAGCCTCGTGCAGTGGAGCGCGCAGCAGGAGACGCAGCTGGGCAAGCTCAAGTGGATCATGTACCTGGTGCTGGGCGCGTTTGTGCTCATCACCATACTGCTGATCATCCAGCACATCGTGCGGCGCAAACAGCGCCGCCGCAGCCACCGCCGCGGAGGCCACGCGCCGCTGACGCTGGTGCGCGCAAACCGTCCGCCGGTCGGGCGGACGCCGCCGCGTCGGGGCGCTCCCCCGGCCCGCAGGCAGCCTCCGCGCCAGGCCGGCACGCAGATGCGCGATCCGCGCCGTGCTGACGATGGACGCGCGCAGCCGACCCGCCCCAAAAAGCGTCCGCAGGACCGCTACCGTTAACGCGCAAACAAACATCAAAAGGCCGCATACGAGCTGTATGCGGCCTTTTTTCGCAGGGATATACCCCCTTTTACGGGATGCTTACAAGTATTGCGCCCGCCATTACTCCCGCGCAAGATCGCCGTCGGGATGGAAGGTGAACTTTTTTTCATCCATCCACAGGCGTTCCAGGTTGTAGAATGCGCGCTCCTCCTGGTGGAAGATGTGCACGATGACGTCGCCGTAGTCGATCACGGCCCAGCGGCCCTCACGGTACCCCTCCTCGCGCAGGGGGGCGCGCTGCTCCTGCTCTTTGAGCGTCTCCTCCACCGCGTCCACCAGTGCGTGCACCTGGGTGCTGGTGCTCCCGCTTGCGATGACGAACCGCTCCGCAATCACAGTCATGTTGGAAATATCCAGCGTTACGATGTCCTTGGCCTTTTTCTCCTCCAGGATGCCGGCGATCCTTCCGGCAAGTGCTTCACTGCTCTGCAATACATTTCCTCCTTCAGTTATGGATGGATGCCTTTGTTTTAAGATAATGTATGCGCCGACCGGGCCTGCTTTTCCTCCAGATACGCCACCGCCTCCAGCGAGGCGCTGCTGCACCGGTGCCCGTTGATGCGCAGGTATCCGTGGGTGTTCTCCAGGCAGGCGATCACCGCCGCGTCCAGGTCGCGCTTGGATATCTCCCGCAGGGACGCCAGCCCCGCAAAGCTGCGCCCCCGCTCGATCATATCGGCAAGCTTGATGATTTCCTCCAGCTTGCTCATGCCCCGCCTGCCGGTGGAATGGTAGTACACCGCAGCGAGGATATCCTCATCCTCGATGTTGTAGCGGTAGTAGGCCACCCCTGCCCCCAGCGGCCCGTGCCACAGCTTGGGCATGGCGCGCATCTCCGCATCAAAGGTGATGTGCATCTGCGCGGCCAGCTTGCAGGCGTCCTCCCCACGGATTTCCTTGGCGCAGTCATGCACCAGCGCCGCAAGGCGCGCCTTGTGCACGTCGCAGCCAAAGCGGCGGGCGAGTTCTTCGGCCGTCTCCACCACGCCCAGCGTATGCTCCCAGCGCCGGGGGCTGAGCGCGCGCTGTACGCGCGGCGCGACGCGCGCAAAGTCCTCGGCATAGTCCACGCTCTGTTGATACAGCCCGTGCGCTTCAATATATGCTTTGACGGCCGCGGGCACCATATCCTGCCAGCTTTTTCCCGCGGCGATGCGCGCACGCACCTGTGTGGAGGAGATGGGCGCGGCGTAGGCCTGCGATACGCTGATGCGCGCGCCAAAGCGCACTGCAAGCTGTGCGCACTTCTGCGCCACCTCCCCCTCGCAGATACCCAGCCGGCGCACGGCAAAAAAGGTGCACAGCTGCGCGACGTGCGCGAAATCCCGCCAGGTATCCAGCTCAAGCAGGGTGTCCGTGCCGATGATGTATACCCACGCGCTTTGGGGCTGCAGCGCGTGCAGCTGGCGCAGTGTATCGATGCTGTAGGTATAGCCGGAGCGCTTCAGCTCCAAATCCAGCATGCTGTAGGCGGGTTCGTGCGCGATGGCCCGCTGCACCATCTGCGCGCGCGCACAGCTCTCGTTGCGCGCAACGCGCTTGTGCGGCGGATTTCCCACTGGCACAAAGTAGACCTGCTGCAGCCCCAGTTCCCGCCGGGCAAGCGCCGCCATCTCCAGATGCCCGCAGTGGATGGGATCGAACGTCCCCCCCATCAAGCCAATGCGTTGGTGCTGCTGCATCGTCTTCTCTCCCTTAAAGTGTCAATTCGGTTGGTTTTATTATAGCGCATCCCGCGCCAAAACAAAAGCGCAGGCGCATGAGAACCCGCGCCCTGCGGCACACTATACACAGATGCTTTTTACTGTAGAAGGATGTGTAGCACAATGATTCAAAAGGCGCAAAAAGCAATCCTGCACAGCATGCACAAAGGCAAATCCCGCTTTGCGCAGGGGCTTGACCTGGCCTTCTGCGCGCTGCTGGCCGATCTGCTGCTTTATCTGTGGTTCTACCGCCAAGTGCGCTCCACAGGCGGCGCGGCGCTGCTCTCGCTCATCGTGACGGCACTGCTTGCCTACGCCTATTTTGTGTGGCGGCGCATGCGCAGGCAGCGCTACCTGCGCGCCACCTGGCGCCAGATGCGCGACGCACTGGCACTGGAACAGCTGCTGATGCTACCCGACGCGCAGGCAACCCCGCTGCTTGAGGCGGTGCTGGCCCCCATGGAGGTGACGCTTTTGCGGCGCGTACGCGATGGCTGGTGGGAGGCGTGCTGCGGCGCGGAACAGCTGCTGGTCCACTTTGCACGGGCCATGCCCGATACGCCGCTGGAGCGCGGCGCGCTGCTATGTGCCATGCGCACGGCGCAGGCACGCGGCCTGCCCCTTTTTATCATGACCACCGGATTGCTGGACGAGGCAGCGCAGGGCTTTATCGGGCGCATGGAAAACCTTTTTGCCTCCCCTATCAGCGCGGATACGCTGCTTGCTGCCATCCGGCGGGCGGGCAGGCTACCCTCCGACGAGGCGGTGGCGCGCTACGCGCTGGACGTCTTGGCGCAAAAGCAGGTGCGCACCTCTTTTTTCAAGACGGCGCTCTCGCCCGGGCGGGCGCGCATCTACCTGCTCAGCGGTGCGCTGATGCTGGTGCTTTCCTTCTTTGTAGTGTTCCCCACCTACTACCGCATCGTGGGTGCGCTCAGCCTGGGGTTGGGCGTGGCCTCCATCCTGCGGCGGGAGGCGCAGATCACCACGCGCCGGCACGCCTCCTGATGTGCAGAAAATAGTCAGGAAACCGCGCGGCGCTCCCTCCCCGTTTGCAGGCCTGCTCCGATTGCTCGCTTTAATCTGCGCGCCTGCATGCACGCTGCTGCGCAGGCGTGTGGATGCCCGTGTCCCGCTGTGCTACAATCAATGTAGCAATACAGCGTGTAACCGCATGTAGCATGCTGAAAAAGGGGGATATCCTGTATGCAAATGCCCAAAGGAGCCATTGCGCCCGCGTTGTTTGCCCCGTGCGGCAGCAACTGCCTTGTATGCTACCGGCATTGCGCACATAAAACGCCCTGTGCAGGCTGCAGGATGGACGATGCGGAAAAGCCCGCGCACTGCCGCCGCTGCGCCATACGCTCCTGTGTCGTGGAAAAAGGGCTCACCCATTGCCACGCATGCCCCGCCTTCCCCTGCAAGCGCATCCAGGCGCTTGAGCGGAGTTACCGCAAGCGTTACGCAGCAAGTCTCGTGGAAAACAGCCGCTACGTGCAGGCGCACGGGCTTTCGGCCTTCATGCAGCAGCAAAAGCGGCACTATACGTGCGCAGCGTGCGGCGGCGTCATTTCCCTGCATACGCGGGCCTGCAGCCAGTGCCAGGGACCCATGGATCGCTAAACGCGCAGCGAAAGCAAGCGGAAGGAAGCAGATGCTCCTTCCGCTTTTCTTCGATTCTTTTTCCTATTTATTTAACAGCTACGCGCGCGGCACCACGATTTTGCGTTTTTCCGGATCTTTTGCCTGCCGGTAGAGCACAAAGCGCCGGCCGATGCACTGCACGGGCTCTGCGTCCACTTCTGCGCAGAGCAGGTCGCACGCCTCGTGCGTGTCGTAGGGCGCGCCCTTCTGCAGCGTCACCTTGATCAGTTCCCGCGCCTCCAGCACATCATCCACCTGCTTGCACAGGGTCGGCCCGATGCCCTCCTTGCCCATCTGCACGATGGGCTCCAGTTGCTGCGCCATGGCGCGCAGCGCGGCGCGCTGTTTGCTTGTCAACATATCTCTTCTTCCCCTTACCAGTCATTTCTGATGCGTTTTACGGCACGTAGTCAAAGGCGATATCCAGCATACGAACGGTGTCGCCCTCCTGAATGCCCGCCCGCTCCAGCGCCTCGATGATACCCTTTTCCCGCAGCACGCGCTGGAAGTACTGCATGGAATCGTAATCCTCCAGGTTGATCATGCGGCCCAGCTTGTCCACCATGCCGCCATAGACCACATAGGCCCCATCCTCATCCCTTTCGACGGTGAAATCGTTCTCATCTAAGAACTCGACGATCTCTTCCTCCTGCTCATAGCGCAGGGGCATGGGCAGCTGCTGCACCATCTGCGCCACCACGCGCATCAGCGCCTTGACGCCCTGGCCCGTGGCCGCGGAGATGGGATAGATGGCGATATCTGTGCCCTGCAGCTTTGCGCGCAGGCGCCGGAGCGCTTCCTCGGCCTCGGGTACGTCCATCTTGTTGGCCGCCACCACCTGGGGGCGCGCCGCCAGCGCTGGGCTGAACCTGGCCAGCTCCTGGTTGATCTGATCGTAATCCTCAAGCGGGTCGCGGCCGTCAAAGGCGGCCATGTCCACCACGTGGATGATCATGCGGGTGCGCTCAATGTGCCGCAGAAAATCGTGCCCCAGCCCCACGCCCTGGTGCGCGCCCTCAATCAAGCCGGGGATGTCCGCCATGATAAAGCTCGTGCCATCTGCCTGCACCACGCCAAAGTTGGGCGCAAGCGTGGTAAACGGGTACGGCGCGATTTTGGGCGTGGCTGCGGTTGTCGCCGCAAGCAGCGTAGACTTGCCCGCGTTGGGGAAGCCCGCAAGGCCCACGTCCGCAATGGATTTGAGCTCCAACAGCACCTCATGCTCCAGCGTCCGCTCGCCGTTTTGGGCAAAGCTGGGCGCCTGCCTGGTGGGCGTGGCAAAGTGCACGTTGCCCTTGCCCCCCTTGCCCCCATGCAGCAGCACCACGCGCTGGCCGTTCTCGTAGAGATCCGCCACCACCTTGCCCGTATCCGCGCTGCGCACCACCGTGCCCACCGGCACCTTGATGAGCATGTCCGCGCCGTTTGCGCCGGTGCGGTTGCGGCCCGCGCCGTCCCCGCCCGCGGGCGCGCGGTAATGCCGCTTGTAGCGGAAGTCCAGCAGCGTGCGCAGTTGGGCATCGGCAAGTAGCACGATATCGCCGCCCTTGCCACCGTCGCCCCCGTCTGGGCCGCCACGCGGCACGTATTTCTCCCTGCGGAACGACGCGCTGCCGTTGCCGCCATTGCCCGCCTTTAACGTAATTTTTGCAATATCACTAAACACAGGATCCTTTTCCTTTCCCAAAGGGTGCTTGTACGCGCAAAAAGCTGCGCCTGCATATTATACCACAAAGACGCCGTGCGCACGCCTGCCTGCGCCAAATACCGCGCAAAAGATCGCCGGCGCGCCTGGCGCGCATAAAAAAAGCGCAGGGGGGCATTTGCCTGCGCGTGTCCCCCGCGTTTATGCCTGCGCCGCGTCCACATCCTGCAGTTCGCCCATGATAAAGGGAACGACCTCCTCCGGCGCGATCTTCAGCACGTAGGCGAGCTCCCCGTGGAGCATCCGCTCCGCGTCCTTCATCACCTTTTCGTCCGCCGCATAGAACTTGCGGCCCGCCTGGAGCTTTTCCGCGCGCTTGAAGTGCAGCGCCTTGATGAGCTTGACAAGCTCCACGTGGTCGCCACGCTTGAGGATGTTGTTAAAGGCCTCCTTGCGCTGCTGCTCGCTCTCAATCCACTCCGCCTGCATATCGGGCATGATCTGGATCAGGGCGTAGACCTCCTCCGGGCTGAGCAGCTTACGGATCTTGGCCTGCGCGTTTTCCGTGGGGCAGTGGATGGTGGTGCTTGCGTCGTCCACGGGCTTTAAAATATAGTACTGCGCCGTCCTGCCCGCAAACTTCTCCTGGCGTATGTCCACAATCCGGCATACGCCGGTATTGCCGTACATGACCGTGTCATTGACCTGAAACATGCTTTCCTTCACCTCTGCCCTTTCGCGCCCTGCTGGTTTGTGTTCCCATCCTGCCAGGGCATCTGTCCGCGGTAGTACTTTTTCGCAATCGCGCATTGCTGCTGCGTGTCAAGCGCCTGCATGCGCGCCTTCCACTGCGCGCGCGCCCTGGATATGTCGCCCTCGGACTGGATAAAGGCGCACGCGTCCCCAATGCACGCGGACACATCCAGCTTGCTGCACGTACCCTGGCACGTCAAAAACGCGCAGTTGGGCAGATCACACAGCTCATAGTGCGCCTTGGGGTCGTCCTTATGGAATACTCTCTGTATTGTGCGCATAACCGTACCTTTCGCAAGTGCAAATGCGCGCACCCACCGGCATGCAGCATCCGCGCTTTTCCGCTGGCAGGTGGCACGTTGTTTATATATTATAACATATCTTCGGTGCAAATGTCAGACCTATTTGATCAAAAAAGCATGTTTTTTTGCATCCTTGGGTGCGAAACCAGCCCATATACAATAAAAAGGGCGCTCCGAAGCTTCCTTCGGGGCGCCCTTAGGCTTACAATTGCTTCCACGCGCGCCGCGCGTTCACGCGGTTTTTTCATCCTTGCCCAGCTTTTGGAAGTGCGCGCACTCCGCCTGCAGCGGGCACAGCTCACACTTGGGTTTTTGCGCGCTGCACACGCGCCGGCCGTGCCAGATCAGCCAGTGGTGGGCGATCGACCAGGTGTCGCGCGGGATGTTTTCCATCAGCTGCTGCTCGGTCTTCTCCACATTCTTCGCCGCGGCAAGGCCGATGCGGTTGGCGACGCGAAAAACGTGGGTGTCCACCGCGATGGCGGGCACGCCAAAGGCGTTGGAGAGCACCACGTTGGCCGTCTTGCGGCCCACGCCAGGCAGTTTCTGCAGCTGTTCCATGGTTTCGGGCACCTTGCCGCCGAAATCCGATACGATGGCCTGGCAGGTCTGGAGGATGTGCTTTGCCTTGGTGTGGTACATGCCGCAGGTACGGATATACGCCTCCAACTCCTGCAGTGGACATGCCGCCATCGCCTCGGGCGTGGGATAGGCCGCAAACAGCGCGGGCGTCACCTTGTTGACGCGCACGTCCGTGCACTGCGCCGAGAGGATGGTGGCAATCAGCAGCTGAAACGCATTTTGAAAATGCAGCCCCGGCTTGGCGTCGGGATAGGCGGCGCTGAGTTTCTCCAATACGTTTGCAATCTGCTGCTTGTCAAGCATGGCGTTTCGTTCCTTTCGTAGATATTATACGTTGTATATCCGCACCCAGCGCAGGCGGCCGTGCATCTGTGTCTGCAGCTGAAAAATGCCGTCAAAGGATGTATAGCGTCCAAGCAGGCCCAAACCGATGATGCGCTGCATATCTTCATGCGCAAAGGCGACCGATACGCCGCACCCCTGCGATATCGAAGGCGGCGTGGAGATCACCTGGCTGTCGATGGCCGCGGCGTGCAGCTCCAGGTCAAAGGCAATGGCCTGCTGCCTGGAACGGAAGGCCGCCAGGGTATCGATGGTATTCATTGCTTTTACCTCTTTCACAACGGCATGCCTTTCCACCGTTGATAATACACTATATTACAGCGAAAGGCAAAATGTGATGGGAGGAATTTTTGCATGATATATCTGGATAACGCCGCCACCACCTTCCCCAAGCCGGCGTCCGTGGTCGACGCGGTGCAGCACGCGCTCTGCTCTGTGGGCAACCCCGGGCGCGCGGGCCACGACCTGGCGCTGGAGGCGGGGCGCGTGGTGGCGCGCGCACGGCAGGCGCTCTGCACCCTCTTTGGCGTGGATACGCCCGAGCGCTTTGTGTTCGGCTACAACACCACCGATGCGCTCAACACTGCCATACGCGGCATCCTGCCGCCCGACGCGCACGTGGTGACCACCAGCCTGGAGCATAACTCCGTGCTGCGTCCCCTCTACGCCCTGCAGAGTACCCGCCGCACGCGCCTGAGTGTGGTGCCGCCCGAGCAGAGCGGGGTGGTCAGCGCCCAGCGCATGGCGGACGCCATCACGCCCAACACTGCCCTTGTGGTGATGACGCACGTATCCAACGTCACAGGCGCGCTGCAGCCCATCGAACAGGTGGCCGAGCTGTGCCGCGCGCGCGGCGTGCCCCTGCTGGTAGACGCGGCGCAGTCGGCAGGCAGCCAGGCGATTGATCTTGCCAAAACGCCGATTGACCTGCTTGCCTTCCCCGGCCATAAAGGGCTCTACGGCCCGCAGGGCACCGGCGGCCTGTACGTGCGGCCAGGCATCGCGCTTGCACCCTCTAGGCAGGGGGGCACGGGCGTGCAGTCTTTCAGCGTGCAGCAGCCCGCGGAGATGCCCGAGCGCCTGGAGAGCGGCACCCTCAACGCCCACGGCATCGCGGGACTGCTCGCGGGCATTGAAACCGTGCTGGAGCGCACGCCCCAGGCCATCGCCGCGCACGAGCGCGGCCTGGCAAACCGCCTGATCGATGGGCTGCTGCAGCTGCAGGGCTGCACCATCTACTCTCCCGAGCATGAGCGCTACCGCACCGGCGTGGTGGCCTTCAACATCGGGGCATTGACCAGCGAACAGGTGGCCGACAGCCTGAGCCGCGACTATGGCATCTGCGTGCGCGCGGGTATCCACTGCGCGCCCCTGCTACACCAGCTAACGCAGACCACCTTGCAGGGCGCGGTGCGCGCCAGTATGTCCATCTTCAATACGCAGGATGATATCGACGCGCTGCTTGACGCGCTGCGCGAAATCGCCAAACAGGCGCCGCAGGCGTAGCGCGGTCTCCTGAAAAAACGCGCGGGTGCACTGCACCCGCGCGTTTTGCTTATGCGCGTTTCAGCGCTGCTCGATGGCGCCGCCTCCCGCAAGGCCCTTGACGATGGGGCGCGCGATCACGCCGGCTAAAATGGCGGTGACCACCTGCACCACCTGCGCGGATGCCACGGTGCCGATCTTGACGGCGTTCAGCGGCTGGGGCACCACAAAGAACGCCATGCCCGCGGCAATGATCAGAAATTTGATAACCGCCGCCGGAAGGATGGGGATCACCCAGTTTTTGTTCTTAAACGCGGCGAAGATCCACACCAGCGCCAGGTTGCCCAGCGCGACGGCGGGCACCAGCGGCAGCACGGCGTGCCCCTGAAAGTACGCCACAACCGGCGTGAGCACCGCCACCACGCTTGCGGACCAGCCGCCCACAAGATACACCGCCACAATCAGCGCCAGGTTGACCAGAGTGCCGATCAGATAGGACGTCCAGGGCGCGTTTCCGATAACGAAACGGATCATCTGAAACAGCAGCGCCAGCGCCAGTATCACCGCGGTGCGCACCAGCCACTGTGTGGAGGACAGTTGTTTTTTCTCTGTGTTTGCCATAAAAATACCTCCCCTTTACCTGTAATTGTCAGGCTCTGCTCTGCGGCGCCAGCACGCTCTTGGCCGTCACGCCGGGGACGTTGCCCAGCTTGCCGCACAGCGCGCCGATCTCGTCGGTGGTGCCGTCGATGATCAGCGAGATGATGGATAAAGCCTTTGCCCGATACGGCACGCCCATGCGGCCCACGATGATGCCCGCGTACTGCGAGAGCAGCGCGTTGACCTGCTCGGCCGATGCCCTGGGGTTTTCCACGATGATGCCGATCACGCCGATGCGCTCCTGTTGCGGCATAAAAAGCCCTCCCCTGTGCGTTTGGCAGCGATTGCCGCGCATCAAGGGGAGGGCTTCTGCATAGCATTCATCACGCCCGTTTTGCCAAGGAAAAGAAGCAAGCGCGCATCTCCACTGCAAAAAAGGCACGTACGGATTGTTCTGCAAACCTCTCCTTGCCCGCGGAAACAAGCCACCTTGGACGCAGATTGTGTTTTGCCTGTGCTTCCATTATAGTCCAGTGCAAAAGGCAAGTAAAGAGGTTCTGAAAATAATCCGGTTTTTGTTTTTGATCAGTCCGCGACCTGGGGCCGGAGGATATCCAGCGCCTTTTGCAGCTGCACATCGTTTTCGCGCGTCAGCGCGGCCGGATTTTCCTTCAGTTCCTGGGGCAAATCGATGTTCACATCCGGGTCGATGCCCACGCCGTTGATATCCCGCCCCTTGGGCGTGTAGTACTTAGCATAGGTGTATTTCAGCGCCGCGCCGTCGGATTTAAAGGGGATATCGATCTGCACCAGGCCCTTGCCGAACGTTTTGGTGCCCACCAGCGAACCCACGCCGTAATCCTGCACCGCGCCTGCGAATATCTCCGATGCGCTTGCGCTGTTGCCGTTGACCAGAACCACCAGCGGGATGCCCAGCGCGTTTGCGTCCGATTTTTTGACGCTCTCTCTGTTGTGCCGGTCCTTGGTCGATACGATGGGGCCCTCGGGCAGCAGCTGGTCTACCATGGTGCACACCGCGTCGTAATACCCGCCCGGGTTGTCGCGCAAATCCACGATCAGGCCCTTCATGCCCTGGTTCTGCAGATCGGCAAGGGCGTTGTTGTAGGCCTCCACCACATCGCCGGTAAACTCCGAGACGCTGATGTAGCCCACGCTGTTCTCCAGCATCGCATACTCCACACGCGTGGCGGTGTACATCGCGCGCGTGACGGTAGCGGATACCTCCTGGCCGTTGCGCAGCAGCAAGAGGGTGACCTTGCTGCCCTCTTCCCCGCGCAGCTCTGCCGCCACCTGCTTAATATCCATCTCCACCAGCGCCTTGCCGTCGGCTGCCAGCAGCTTATCGCCCTTTTGCAGGCCCGCAGCGGCCGCCGGCGTGTTGGGATACACCCGCAGCACCGTGGCGCGCTGGTCCGTGGCGTCGATGGACATCAAAATGCCGATGCCCGCCATGGTGCCCTCGTTGTCCTGCTGCACCATGCGGTATTCCTCCGCCGTCATATAGGCGCTGTAGCGGTCGTCCATGGCGCTAACCAGGCCTTTGATCGCGTAATCCACCAGCTTCTGGTCGTCTGCCTCGTAGAGATGGTCGTTTTTCAGGATATCCTCCACCTCAAAGAGGCGTTTGTAGCGCACCAAACGGTCGTAGTCGCTGCGCTGGACCATCACCCGGTCGTTGCGGCTCAGATCGATCAGGTTGCCGACCACCAGCGTGCCCAGCGAGGAGGCGATGGCCACCATCACCACCAAGAGGATGATCATCCTTTTTTGCCGTTTGTTCTGCGCAGAGTCGTTCATTTACTCGCCCCCATTGCTTCGTTCCCGCGCATCTTAAGCAGCGCGCCGCGGGTTTTATATGCATGCTATCGATTATACCATCAACAAAACGCATTGACAAAATTATCCTATGCGGCCGCCCTTGGGGACATGCACATTTGCGCCAAAAGCGCCCCTGTCCACGCTATGCCTCCTGCCGCAGCGCGTCCACAGGGTCCAGCATGGCGGCCTTGCGGGCGGGATAAACGCCGAACACCAGGCCGATTGCCGTGCAAAACAGCACCGCCAGCACAGCCGACGTGCCCATCCAAATGTAGGGGATGCCGATCATATTTGCCGCGATCAGCCCCAGCGCCGCGCCCAGGCCCACGCCCAGCGCGCCACCCACCAGCGCGAGCATCGCGGCCTCTATCAGAAACTGCAGCAGCACCTGCCCGTCGCGTGCGCCCAGTGCCTTGCGGATGCCGATCTCGCGCGTGCGCTCCTTGACCGAGACGAGCATGATATTCATCACCCCGATGCCGCCCACCAGCAGCGCGAGCGCCGCCACCGCGCCCATCACCAGCATAAAGATGCCCATCACCTCGTCGGCCAAGGCCAGCTCCTTGGCCAGCGTGGCCGAGGCGTACGTACCGCGCGCAGGCCCGTACTTAGCCTGCAGGCTGCGCGTCGCCTCGTGGCCCAGCGCCACCAGCGCGTCGGTATCCTGCGTGTACATGACGATGCGGTTGACCTGCTTGGAGCCGGAGAGCTGCTGCATCATCGCCACCGGTATGTAGCACGCCTCCTGCGTTTTGGAGTCCACCGCCACATAGCCGTTCTGTTTGTACACCCCCACAACGCGGAAGGGGCGCTGAGCGATCTGGACGTATTTGCCAATGGCACTCTCCTGGCCAAAGAGGCTGCGCGCCGTGTCCCGCCCGATCACCGCCACCGGCTCAGAGGCGGCGGTATCAAAGGGCGACAAAAAGCGCCCCTCGATCAGGTCCACGTGGCCCATGCGGTAAAACTGCGCGGTGGTACCCAAAAGCGCCGTGCCGATGATACGCCCCCGGTAGGCCATCTCTGCGCCGCTTGTGATGATGGGATATCCCCCCTCCAGCGCGTCAATGCGCTGCAGCAGGAAGTCCACATCCTCGTTTGTGAGGGTGGGCGCGTTGCCTGCCTCGTCCGTCTCGGTGTAGATGTAGATTTCGTCGATGCCAAATTTGTTCAGCTCGCTTTGGATGCGCACCTGGCCGCCCTGACCGATGCTCGAGACCGCGATGAGCGACGCGGTGCCGATGATGATGCCCAGCATCGTCAAAAAGGAGCGCACAGCGTTGAGCGAGAGATTGTAAAAGGACATGGAAAAATAATCGCGCAGCCGCATCGCTTATCCCCTTCCTTCATACAGGCCGCTGTGCAGCCGTCCGTCGCGCATGGTGTAGTGGGTGCGGGCGTACTGGGCGATCTCCCGCTCATGGGTGATGAGCACGATGGTCACCCCCCGCGCATTGAGCTGGGAGAGCACCTGCATGATCTCCGCGCCCGTGCGCGAGTCCAGGTTGCCCGTCGGTTCGTCCGCAAGCAGCAGCGAGGGCCGGTTGACCAGCGCGCGCGCAATGGCCACGCGCTGGCGCTGCCCGCCGGAGAGCTCCCCCGGCACGTGGGAGGCGCGCTGCTCCAGGCGCATCTGCGCAAGCGCCGCCCGCGCGCGCGCATGGCGTGCCTCGCGCGGCAGGCCCTGGTAGTAGAGGGGCAGCTCCACGTTCTCCTGGGATGTAAGACGCGGCAATAAGTTAAAGGACTGAAACACGAAGCCAATGGTCTTTGCGCGCACGCGGGCCAGCGCGTCGCGCGAGAAGGCGCGCACGTCCTCGCCCCCAATATAATACGCCCCCGAGGAGGGCGTATCCAGGCAGCCCAGGATGTTGAGCAGCGTGGACTTGCCCGATCCGGATGGGCCCATGATCGCGACAAAATCCCCCTCGTACACCGCCAGATTGATGTGGTAAAGGGCCTGCACATCCCCGCTGTAATTCTTACAGACGTCCCGCATGGCAATCACCGGCTCCTGCTGCGCAAGCGGCGCCTCATGCATCAACAACGACATGATCCCCCTCCTTGAGGCCCTCGGGCACCGGGCTGATCACGCAGTCCCCCTCTTGGAGGCCCACCACCTGCGCCATCAGCCCGTCGCGCGCCACGATCACAACCTCCCGCTTACAGGCGCGCTCCTCGTGCGCCACAAAGACGTAGGGAGCCGTCTCGTCGCCCTGCAGCGCCTCCAGCGGCACGGTATCGCCCACGGGCGACTCGTTGACCACGATATCCACCTCCACCGATGCGCCTGCAACCAGGCCGTCCGAGTCATCCAGCGCAATCCACACGTCGCCGGATTTCTGCGCGCCCGCGGCGTTTGCCACGGTGTGTATCATGCTGCCGATCTCCGTGACCATGCCTTGGCGCGTGCGCAGGTCCGTGCCCGTAAGCGTGCAAACCATGCCCTCCTGCACCTGGCTGTAGGCGTACTCATTGAGGGATACCTGCACCTGCATATCCGCTGTGCGCGCAATGGTGGCTAGCGGCGCGCCCAGCGCTACCGCCGCGCCCTTGTGCACGTCGCACTGCACCACCACACCGTCGCTCTGCGCCACCACCGTGAGCTGCTCCTTTTGGGCGCGCAGTTCGTCCACCTTGCTTTGGGCCATATCCAGCTGCTTCTGCTCCAGCGCGTCCTGCGCCTCAAGCTGCTCGCGCGTGACGCGCTGCGCGGCTCCTTGCGCCTGGTCACTCCACACAAACGTGGCGCCGCCCAGGCTCTTTTGGTAGGCGTCGATTGCGTCCCGATACTCGTTGTAGGCGTAAGCGCCCTGCTGCGCCATGGCCGTGGCCTCCTGCACCCGCGCCTTGGCGCGCGCCTGGCGGGAGGCTTCCAGCGTCTGGCGGGCCACCTCCAGCTCGTCCTGCGCCTGCGCAAGGGCACGCTCCAGTTCCGGCGAGGAGAGCGTCATCAGCAGCTGGCCCTGCTTGACCCGCGTGCCCGCGCGCACGTCAACAGACGCCACCACGCCCGCTGCGGGCGCGCTGTGGGTATCGGTCGCGCGCGGCTGCAGGGTACCGCTTGCATGCACCGTAGTGACGATGGCCTGCCGCTTGGCCTGCACCGTCTGTACGTGCGTAATCTTCTGCTGGGAACCGCCCGCAAAAAGCGGCACTGCGATGCCCAGCGCCGCGACAATAAGCGCGATGAATCCCCATTTGCCCCGCTTCATCTTCTCTTTGACTTTTCCCTGCCCTTTTCTCATGCCAGCCTCCACGCTTTCGTTCTATTCACCTCGCTTATTGTGTGAGAAAGACGCCAAAATAATAGGCGCGCAAGTGCAAATGCGCTATGGCATTTTTTACTGCCGCGTTTTTTACACGCAAAACTGCGATTAGCTGGTGGCAAAACGGGCACGCACATACAAAAAAAGCGGCGCCTGCCGCGCATTTTCGCGCGCAAGCGCCGCTTTTGATCGCTCCATTATGCCTCCAGCAGCCTGATGCATTGCTCCATTTCCTCCGCCACATCGCGGAAGAACCGCGCCACATGGTACCCATCGCAGCAGGCGTGATGCACCTGCAGCGTCAGCGGCAGCTGCAGCCTGCCCGATGCGTCCGGCGCGTATCTGCCCCAGGTGATCACCGGCGCAAGGTACGTACCCTCGTCAAAGACGTGCATATCAAACGCTCTGTAGTGTATCCACGGCAGGCAGGACACGTCAAACACGTTTGTGGGCCGCGCAGCCAATGCAAAGCCGCGCACCTGGTCATGCCGCGCAAGGTCGCGCGTCACACGCGCGTAAAATGTGAAAAAATCCGCGTCGTAGGGCGTCACCAGGCGTGTGAACTGCTCGTCCTGCTGATGAAAATCTATGTAGCTTGGCCACACACACTGCCAGAAACCCACGTTGCCCTGCGCGTCCCTTCCCATGCGCAGCTCGGCGCGGCGGTTGACCGCGGCTGACACCACATGTAGAAACGAGGGATAAAAGCGCATGCCCCGCCCCTTGAGGGCCATCACAAAGCCCGTGACGTCCACGTCCGCGTTGATGCACAGCACGCATTTGACGTCCTTGATAAAGTGCGCAAAAATTTCCGCGCGCTGCCAGGTGGTCCTATCGATTTTTTCAAAGTACATGTGTTTTGCCTCCTAAAACATTTCTCTGCGAAGGATATGTGTTTTAGAAGGCCTGATCCAGTCCGCGTATCATAATAAACCCCTTCCTTGCCCAATAACTATGCACAGCGCCAAAGGCGGCCTGCACGCACGCAGCATCGCTTTTAAACGGATCATCCTTTCCATCCGCGCCTATTCTGGTCATTTTGTCATCACAGCCATGACGCATCCCCGCAAGGGAGCCTTACAGGAAGCGATGTCCAGCGGTCTGTTGCCCGTTTTGAGATTTCCATAGCAAATGCACGTACCTTTTGCCAGGGTTACCTCCATCATCTCTGTCCTTCGCCTCTATATCAGTGTTTTTAGTCTACGCTTCGCACGCCTCGCGCAGTGCGACGGAACGCTCGATTTCATTGGTACCCCCGCTATCGCTATTCCAATCCACGCACGCCTCGCGGAGTACGACGTCATATTTTCACCCTGGAACACGTCGTCTATGTGACTTCAATCCACACATCTCATACGAGATGCGACCATAATATGGAAGACCTTACAGGCACCTATGCCCTACTTCAATCCATGCACGCCCCGCGGCCGCGCGCCATCTATCCTATTGTGTGCGCATTTGTGAACTCTTACAAGATTTTTCCTGTCCCTTCCCTCTATCCATACGACGCAGATGCGCAAAATCAGTTCAGCTCGTCGAGCGTCAGCGAGAAGCTGGGCACGTACTGCTGCATAAAGCGCTCCACAACGGGCATGTGCAGCTGTTTGATGGAGGCGAGGGTGGACTCCTTGGCCTTTTCAAATTCGCGGTTGCCCGCCTTGAGCTCGTCCACACACTTCAGATAGGCGCAGATGCGGTCCGCGGCCTTGACCAGCGACCATTCAAACGGGTCGCGCCCCTCGCCCACCAGCAGCATGGCGTAGTCCTCGCGCAGTTCCTCGGGCAGCATGTCCAGCAGGCGCTGGGAGGCCACGCGTTCAATGCTCTTGTATGCGTGCCTGATGTCGGGGTTAAAATACTTGATGGGGGTGGCCAAATCACCGGTGATGGTCTCCTCCGCGTCGTGGTACACGGCAAGCGCCAGCACCCGCTGCGCATCGCATGCGCCCCCCTCGTACTTGTTGTGCATCAGCGCCAGCGCGTGGGCGATCATCGCCACCTGCAGTGAGTGCTCGGCGATGTTCTCCGGCATGGTATTGCGCATCAGCCCCCAGCGCAGGATGTAGCGCATCCGCGCGATATAGGCAAAAAAATGGCTCATAACGGTTTGTTCCTTTCCGCGGCGGAACGCGCAGCCCCTGCGCGCCCGTAGATAAAATACTTGACGATTCTTATTGTAACGCCTATACTTACGCTTGAAAAGTCCATACGCATCACCGCTAGGGGAGCTTTTGATTGAGCTGAGAGGCCGCAGCAGTAAACGCGGCCACCCTTTGAACCTGTGTAGTTAATCCTACCGAAGGGAAGCGGAGCAAACACAAATGGTTTTGTAAGCGCTTCGCCGGTTCTCCCACGCGGGAAATGCTGGCGAAAGCGTTTTTTGTTTGCAAAAAAGCGGGGCGATGCGAAATACGAAAAAAGGAGGGTCTTTTCACATGGGAAATATTTTCGGAGATTTCGCAGGCCTTAAGGGAGAAACCTGGGTGGCGATCGTGGCGCTGCTTGCGCTCGCCGCGCTGCTTTTTGCCTTCCGCAAAAAGTGGGACACCCGCACCATCGCCTACGCGGCGGTGTGTATCGCCATCGCGTTTCTGCTCTCGTGCGTGCACTTTTTCCGCATGCCCCAGGGCGGCTCCATCACCCCGGCGAGCATGCTGCCCATTATGCTCTTTGCCTACGCGTTCGGCCCCACGGCAGGCATCGCGGCGGGCACAGCCTTCGGGCTTCTGCACCTGCTTCAGGACTTTTTTATCATGCACCCGCTCTCGCTGATCATGGATTATCTGCTTGCCTACGCATCGCTTGGCCTGGCGGGCTTCTTTCAAAAGAACTTCACGTGGGGCTGCGTCGCATCAGGCCTTGCCCGCTACCTGTGGCACGTGCTCTCCGGCGCGCTGTTCTTTGGCATGTATGCCTGGGAGGGCTGGAACCCATGGGGCTATGCGTTTACCTACAACGCGCTGTGCATCGGGCCTGACCTGCTCATCTGCGTGCTGATTTCGCTGTTCCCCCGCGTGCGCTCGCTGGCCGCCCAGCTGCAGCAAAACGCCCGGCAGAACCGCCGCGTAATGCGCGCAAAGGCGTAACTTTAATAGATAAAACAGCGGCGCGCAGCAGGTGCGCGCCGCTGTTTTTTATCGATAATAGCTTTAAACGGTACTTTTGCGTTTGGGAACGGTTGCGCCGCCCGGCTTTGGGGGCTGGTTTATCGTGCGAAGCGCCTGGGCATTGAGGCGCCCGCGGCCGCATGGCGCATGTTGCCATAGCCCCTGAGCCAGCGTCTCACACTTACCACAGACGCAGGCAAAAGGACGCGCGATGGCGCAAACGCCTTCAACCAAATGCCCGGCGTTGCGCCCGTCCGCATTGCTTTTGCAGCCTTTCCCCATCCGTTGATGCGCATATTTGGGTGCTTTAGGTGCAATAAAAAACTTTGCGGCGCACTGCTGTGCCGCAAAGTTTTTTAAAGAACCGGATTGTCACACGCACATCCTTATCATGCACAATATCGCGCGTTAGATGATCAGCGCGTCGTCCTTGGCGGGACGGGACTCGATCTCGGCGCGTTTTGCCTCGTAGCCAGGACGGCCGAGCAGCGCGTAGGTTGCGTTTTTGCCCTCTTCCACGCCAGGCTGGTTGTAGGCGTCAATGTTCATCAGTTCGCCGCAGTAGGCAACTTCCATCATAAACAGATACATAAGCTGGCCGATGGTAAAGGCGTTGACCTCGGGCAGGGTGATGGTTCTGTTCATCTTACCCTGCTTGAGCAGCGCAAACTCGGTGGCCATCTGCTCTGCGCGAATCAGTTCATTTTGCGTGTGTCCGCCCAGGAACGCGACATCGGGGATATCCTCATAACCATGCGGAATGGGCATTTCCACGCGATAGCGATCCACGCCGATGAAGGTGATAAATTTATCGAACGGACCTTCGGCGTACAGCTGCACCTGGGAATGCTGATCCGTGACGCCCAGTGATTTCACCGGCGTTTGACCCACATTTACCACATTGCCCTGGCGGTCGAACTTTTTGCCCAGCGACTCCGCCCACAGCTGCGCATACCAGTCACCCATGTACTTGAGGCAATCGACATACGGCATGCATACCGAAATATTCTTTCCCTTCAGCATGGCGGCGTACTTGGTTGCGGCGCCGAACATGCCGGGGTTTTGCTTGATGTCGGGATTCTTGCAGATTTCGTCCATATATGCGCAGCCGGCCAGTATCGCCTTGATGTCGATACCGCACACAGCCGCCGGAAACAGGCCTACAGGGCAGATCTCGGAAAAACGGCCTCCCACACCGTCGGGAATGGTGAAGCGCTTGATCCCCTCCGCCTCGGCAATCTTGATCAGGTTGCCTTTGGCCGCATCCGTGGTGAAGAACAGGTGGTCGCTGTAGCGATCGCCCAGTTTCTCCATGAGTTTTTCACGGATAATCAGATACTGGCTCATTGTCTCGCTGGTTGCGCCGGATTTTGTGATGACATTAAACGCCGTCTTCTCTACGTCAATGACGTCAAACAGGCTGGTCAGACGCTCGGGATCGACGTTGTCCTCCACGTAGAATTTCGGATAACCGTTGCGCTTTTGGGCGGACAGTTCGTTCCAGTTCATGTGATTGAGCGCAAACTGAATGGCGATGGGCCCCAGCGCCGAGCCGCCAATGCCAAGCACGACGAACGCGCCGAACTTGCCACGGATTTGCGCGGCGGTATCGAGGATATCGCGCACGATATCATCCTGCACATAGGGCATATCCATCCAACCCATCATGTCTGCGCCGCGGTTTTTGCTGATTGCCGCATGCGCATCGGACAGACGGGGAACGAGCGCGTTTACATCGTCCATGGTGATGCCGTGGTCCTGGCCCACATAGGTATCAAACATATTGTTGAGGTCCAGGCGGATGCGCATTTCCTTTTTCCAGGCATCACACATGTAGTGTTCGTTGTTCATTGGTAACACGCCTTTCTCTATCAATTCATCCTTGTTACACAGACATGACGCTCTACAACACAATCTATGGTTTCTGTCGCTGTATATATTCTACGTGCAGCGCGTATTTCCTGCCTGCGTACAGGGAATTTCTGCAAAAAATCTTGCCTGAACACGGGCGCGTGCAGGTATAGCCCCACCAATGCGCGCATAACGTATAGCAACAGGCGCCATGCGGTAAGGTAAAGGTGGGTTTATGCTTTGAAGTGGAAGGTACGGGACATACACATCGATTGGAAGAAAGCCAACAAATGGCTGTACTGGGCTGCGGTGGCGGTGGTGGGCGTGCTGCTGATCGTCTCCATTGCGCAGTTTGCCACCGGCATTGTGCAGCGCAACAGGCTTGCAAGCGATACCATTGAAGCGGGCAAGGCACGCATGATCGTGCGCGTATGCGACGGCTTTACCGAGGAGCCGCTGGCAGGCGCAACGGTGGTCATTCCCGAGACGGGCAAAACCTATAAGACGGACAGCCAGGGCAGCACGGGCGTCATCGAGGTGCCGGTGCAGCGCGACATGCGTTATGACCGGCTGATGAAGCAGCCCTGGGGCGAGGTGACCATCCTGGCCTTCCAGGAGGGCTATGTGGACTACGCGCTGTTCCACGTCAACGTCACCGAGCAGCAGACACGCCAGGGCCCCACGGTGATGATGTTTAAAAAGGGCGACATCGCAAGCGACGACCCCCTGAGCCTGATCGAGGGCCCGCCGCGCGAGTGGCTCGATGCGTTGATGAAAAAGTACCGCAAATAAGCGCCACGCGTATTAAAAAAAGGCCGCGGAGAAACACTCCGCGGCCTTTTGCGATCAAAACGCCACGCACAGCGGCTCTGGCATCATAGGCGGTGTGACGAGCACTGGGGCCGCGCGCGAAAGAAGGATGATTTGCGCAGCAAATACAAGCATCCAAAGCGTAATGCCCACAATATTGAGCACAATGGCGCTCCTGCGCCTGCTGATGCAGGCAAGCGGCAGGCCGATCAAGCCCAAAATGAATCCGTGCAGCGGGATACATACCGATAAAATGCCCAGCACAAAGCTGGCCTTATAATACTTGGGCGGCGGCTCGTGGACAAGTACACCACAGTGCACGCAGACAAACGCTTGCGCGTCGATTTGCGCGCCACAGTTTCTGCAGCGCATTACACCAGCTCCTTCCCCTGAGAAATGGCGTTGGCTACCCATGCAAAAGCAAATCCTATTTTTATTATACGATGCGTCCCATCCTATACAAGAAGAAGCGCCCCGCAGATCGCTTTTTATGCAGCGTGAAACCCTAGCGTGCAAAGATGCCGCGCAAGTGTTCTACGCTCGCCTGCACCTGGGCAAGCTGCTGGTAATCCTTGCCGTACACCTCTACGATCACGCGCCCGTCGTAGCCCGCATCGGCGAGCTGCCGCTTGAGGCGCGCAAAATCCACCACTCCCTGCCCGGGCAGCGCGGTGGTCAAATCCCCCCGCATATCGCACACATGCACGTTGCACAGCGCATCCCCCATATCCGCAAGATACGCCTCGATGGCGCAGCCGGACTGCAGCGCCTGCTTGATATCCAGCGTAAAGCGTAGGCGCGGCGCGCGCAGGCGCATTTGCCGGGCAAAGCCCGGTTTATCGTAAATGCACCAGTGCACGTTTTCCCACGCCACGCACAGCTGCGCCTGTTGCGCGATGACGTCCATATCCGCAAAGCAGGCGGCCAGGTGGTCGAAATCCCATGGCGCGCGGACCTTTTTCACGCGCATCTGCCCGTGCAGCACCACGCAGCCCGCCCCCACGATGCGCCCCACACGGCACACGTCCGCAAAGACGGAAAGCGCATCTTTGCGCTGGCGCTCGGATACCGAAAACAGCTGGGGCTCAAACTGCGAGCTGAGCGCGTGGATGGAGCCGATGCGCAGGCCCAGCGCGTCCGCGCGGCTGCGCAGCAGCTGCCCGAATGCCGCGCTGTACTCGTAGTGCGACGATAAAAACGCCTCGCAGTCGCGCACCCCCATCGCGGCGATGGGCTCGAGCGCCTCCTCGGTGAGATAGCGCGGGAAAAAGCTGGCGGTGGAAAGGCCGATATGCATGGCGGAATCGGATGCTCCTTTACAGGGTGATGTTGTTTTTCTCAATGAACGCCTGCACCTCATCCTGCCGTGGCAGCGAGGGCATGGCGCCCAGGCGGGTGGTGGTCAGCGCACCCACCACGTTGGCGTAGCGCGCGGCCTGGACGATATCGCCGCAGCGCAGATATTCCAGCGTCAGCGCGCCGGTAAACGCATCCCCCGCGGCGGTGGGGTCCACCGGCGTCACCTGGAAGGGGGGCACGTGCGCAGCCGCGCTGCCATCGTAGATCAGGCAACCGCGCCCACCCATTTTGATCACCACAAATTGCGGCGCAACGCGCGCGTAGAGCGCCTTTGCCGCAGCCTCCGCCTCCGCAAGCGTGCCTACAGGCATGCCGGTGAGCGCGGTAGTCTCGGTCTCGTTGGGCGAGAAGATGGTCACGCCAACAAGCTGTTCCACGGGCGCCTGCATGGCGGGCCCCGCGTCGATGATGACGGGAATGCCCCTGCCGCTGGCCCATTTTGTCATGGCCACGACGGTGGCGAAGGGCACCTCAAACTGGGACATCACCGCGTCAAAGGAGGCCTGCTTGATGGCATCGGGCACATCGCGCACAAAATCCAACTGCATGTTCGCCCCCGCAAAGGCGATGATGCGGTTCTCCCCCGTATCCTCCACGGTGCAGACGGCAAAGCCGGTCTGCGCCTGGTCGGTGCGCACCACCGCGTCCGTGCAGATACCTTCTTTTTGAAAGTTCTCAAAGATGCGCGCGCCGTTGTCATCCCTGCCGATTTTCGCCGCCATGGTCACCGCTGCGCCCTGACGGGCCGCCGCCACCGCGGCGTTGGCGCCCTTGCCCCCTTCCGCATAGCTGTAGCGGTGGCCCAGGATCGTCTCGCCCGCGCTTGCCATGCGGGGAATCTCGATGAGTACGTCCATGTTTGCGCTGCCTACGACCAATATACGTTTTTGCATGGAAAACCGTCCTTTCATAATAAAATGCTGCTCTATCGCGCCGCCCGCTCCTTCTGCCACATGCACATCAGCACATACACCGCGCTGGACATGCGGTTGAGCGTGCGGATGATATCATCGCGGGGGCTGTTTGTGCCGAAGGCCCGCACCGCGGCGATCTCACAGGCGCGCACCTTGGTGCGCAGGCAGTTGAGTTCCGCCATCTCCAGGCCCATATCCGCGCAAAGCCGCAGGTGCCCAAAGCCGAAGTGCCGCGCGACCGCGTGCGACATCTCGTGCACTTCCTCCGGTGACATATCCAGAAAGCGCAGCGGCGCCACCGGTTGCTCCAGCACCTCCGCGCGCATCACTGCCGCGCAGCCCACACCGATGGAATCCACCTGCTGCGCAAGCCCTTCGTGCCCCCGCTCCCGCAGCAGGGCGGAGACGCGTATAAACTGCGCGTCCAAATCGTCCATACACCCGCGCAGCATGATGCGCGGATGGTCCTTATCCACATATGTCTGTGCGTACAGACAGGTCTGCCCCTCTTTTTTCATACTGCAATACTCCCAACAAAAATGCCATGGCACCTAAGAAGTGTGCTCATGGCATAATTATAGCACGCGCGCGCCGCAGGGCACAATCAGCGGATCTGCCCGCTGTTGACAAGCCCGATCTGCACCCGCACGTTGATGTGCGCCTTGTCGCGGAAGTCCGCGTCGATGGTGTCCTGCAAATCCAGCCGCCACCTGGCAAGGGCGTGCTGCGAAAAACCGAAGCTGTCCACGCCATAGCCCTGCTGCACCGTATCGATCACCTCGCGGCAGCCCTGCTCGATGCGCGCAGCCACATCCTGGCGAATCTTCTGGTGCCCCGACGCTACGTCGCCGGGGATGTACGCGGTGGTATACTCCGTGATATCCGCGTCGCCCGAAAGAGTCACGTCGTAGTACAGCGCGCCGCTCTGCGCATCGCGGCGCACCTGCACGTGCCGCCGCAGCGCCACCTGCACGCTGCCGCGATCCCGCACCGCGCCCGTCTCATCACGCACCGCAAAGGGCACCGAAAGGTTGTGCGTTCCCTCGCGCAGCAGCATCAAGTAGAGGGTCTGGTTCAGGTCCAGCTTGCCCACCATGCGCTCGCCGTCAAACAGCGCCGTGCCCGTTATTTCCAGCTTTCCGTCCTGCTGCCTGCGCACCAGCGGCAGCACGGGCTGCACGCCCGGCGAGCGGCAGGCCACGTCAAACGCGAACAGATTGCAAAGCGGCAGCACGCTATCCTTGTGGTTGTCACGCATCAGATCGATGATATCCAGCGCGGGGTCGCTCTGCGCGTCCTGCGCCTTTTCCAGCAGCGCGGCGGCGCTCCCCCCATCGGCCACCGCCACGGCGATGCCCTCCTTGGTATCGGCATCGTTGATATACACATTGTAATACGGATACAGGCCGCGCGTGGCCAGGGCCTCGTCAAAAAGCACGCACTGCAGCATGCCCAGCGTCCATTTGCCGGTGGCGCTGAACACACGCTTTTGCCGGTTCATGTCCAGCGTGCCCACGCGCATGGTTTCCAGGTGGTAGGCGTTTTCCTCCTCCCCCTGCTTGGGCTGCCAATAGACCGAGGAGACGTTAATAAACCCGTCGTCCGCAGCGTCCATGCCGATGACGATGGGCGTGGCCAAATCCTCCAGCTGCGTGGCGTCCCAGCAGCCGCTCAAACAGGCGGTGCACAACGTGATGAGCGCCAACAGCGCCGCGGTTTTCCTCTTCATACGCCCTCCTTTTTTCTGCGCGTACGCGTCTTGACCACCAACGCGATGTATATCACCAGCGGCACCCCCAGCGCACACACGCCGAAGGATATGCCCGTCACGCGCATCAGGCCCAGCACGCTGCTTGCATCGCGCACCGACGCGCTCAGCGCCACCATGGCCGCCGCCACCCCCAGGCAGAGTAACACGCGCCCCCGCTTTTTTTGGATGCGGAACTGATCAGCAATGTTGTCCACCGCCGCAATGCCAAAGTTAAACGAGGGTTTCATGGCAATGACGATAAACACGATCAATACCAGAAGCTCCGGCCGGTCCAGCCCCAGAAAGCTGTGCAGCTTGTAGAGGGTGACGGTGGGCCAGGTGTAGTGCGCGGGCGCGTAGGGGCCGAACACTGCCAGCGCGCAGAAGATCACGGCCAGATTGGCGATTACGATGCCCAGCACGCCCGTTGCGCTGGCGCGCTGCGCCTGCTCTTTTTGGCGCATGTGGGGCTGGAGCACCAGCATCAGCTCCGGGCCGGAGGCCACGTAGAGCAGCAGCGGCAAGAGATGCTCCTGCCCCTGCAGTGCAAAGGGCCACAGCGGCAGGATATTGCTCAGCTTCATCGAGGGCCACGCGGAAAACAGCAGCAGCAGCGACAGCACCAGAAACACCATCGACACCGCGTTGATGCGCATGATGGCCTGCAGGCCGCGCGACATGATAAAGGCCATCAGCGCAGCCAGCAGCACCGCAATCACCCAGGGCGGGGTGCGCGGCAGCATCAGGCCCGATATCACCTGCACAAAGAGGTAGACCGAAAGGGCGCTGCGCACCACAAAAAAGAGTGAAACCAGCGCTGATGCAATGTTCCCTCCCACTTTGCCGAGTGCCTGCACGCTTGCCTGCGAAAAATTCTGGGCTTTGCTTACGCGCAGCAGGCCCACGCACAGAGCCCCGGAGAGCAGCGACAGCCCCCCCGATGCCAGCACGCCCGCCCACGCGCCCGTGCCCATGGTGCCCACCAGTATGGCGGGCAGGATAAAGTAGGCGATGCCCACGCCGGAGCCGACGATGGTGGCGATGACCTGCGCGCGCGATACCTTGTTATAGGCGCGCGCCGTGCGGTTGACGCGCGCAAGGCCGCGCGCGCGCTGGGCAATGAGTTGTCTATCCATCCTGCCTGCCTCCTTGGGTTCTCTGCCGCACGCCGTCCTGCGTGGGCACGGCGCTGGGGCGCTTTTTCATGCTGCGCACCCCGCGCATCACCAGCGTATCGCCAAGCTCGCCCCCCTGCGATGTGCCAAAGGGCGCCATATAGGGCACACCATAGGTCTTGAGCCCCGCCAGGCTTGCCAGAAGTGCCATCCACAAAAGCGATACCCCGAAAAGCCCCAGCAGCGCGGCGGCCAGCACCCCCACCACGCGCAACACCATCATCATACGGGTTAAAAAATAGTTGGTCATGCTGTACTGGGCCACCACCGCGGCGGTGACCACGATCAGTGTGGCGGGCGTGGCCAGCTTGGAGGAGAGCAGTGCCTCGCCCAATATGACGCCGCCCACCAGGCCGATAGCCGAGGATATCTGGCGCGGCATGCGCAGCGAGGCCTCGCTCAGTAGATAGAGCAGCCCCTCCACCAGCAGCACCTCCATCACAATGGAGAGGGGCACCTCGGAGCGGTAACGCATCATGGGCAGCATCAGCTTAAGCGGTATCAGCTCCTGGTGATAGAGCATCAGCGCGATGTAGACCGCCGGCAGCAGAATGCCCAGGATAAAGCACGCAAAGCGGATCACCCGCTTGATGGTGCCCAGATAGGCCTTCTCCGCATAGTCGTCCGGCGACTGGAAGAGCTCCGGAAACACCGCAGGCACCAAGATCACCAGGGGGCTTTGGTCCATCAGCACCGCCACGCGCCCTTCCAGCAAATCCGCGGCCACCACGTCGGCGCGCTCCACCAGGCGTACCTGCGGGAACACTGCCGATGGCGCCTCCTCCAGAAACTGCACCAGCTGGCCGATGGTGGTCAGCGCGTCAATGTCGATGGACGCCAAGCGCTGCTCTACGGCTTTGACGATCGTCGGGTCCGCGATATCGTCCACGTAGGCCATGGTGATCTTCGTGTGGCTGCGCCTGCCGATCTTGCTGCGCTTGTAGCACAGGCGCGCGTCGTGCAGCTTGCGCCGCAGCATGGTCATGTTGGGCACGATGTTTTCCACAAACCCTTCGCGCGCCCCTGAGATGGTGCGGTTCATCTCCGGCTCGCCGGGGGACCTGCCCATCCCCGAGCGCAGCTCCACCAATATGGCGCCCTGCACGCCGTCCACCAGCAGCACTACCACGCCGTCAAACATCGCGTCCAGGTAATCGGCAAGCGTGGCGCCCACGCTCACCTGCCCGGCGGGCAGGCAGGTATCCATCACAAGCGCGCGCGACACCCTGCGCGCCGCGTGCCCCGCCTCGTTTCGATACATCAGCGGCTTAAGCAAAAAGTCGTTGACGGCATCCTCGTCCGCCAAGCCTTCGATATACACCAGCGCCGCGCGAAAATCCGGCCTATCCCACAGACAGAACTCGCGGATGACGATATCGTTGCTCTTCTCCTTGAGCTCGCGCGCGATGGCAAGGTTGACCTCCAGCGCCGCGCCGAGCTGCTCCTGCGGCGTGGGCGACAGCTGCGCGCCCGCGCGCAGCTGTTTTTCCTTATGGTGTTTTCCCCACCAGGTGCGGATGAAAGGCACGGAACTTCTCCCCCTTTTGTTACACGAATTGGCTATGTCACTGCTATTATGTACCCCGAGGCTGCAAACTAACCGTTTATATACGCCGCATGACCACATAGCGCGCAATCCTTGCGCACGCGCAGGCACGCGTTGTACGCTGGATAACATCCAACATGCATGCGCAAGAAAAATAGAAGGGATGTGTCTTTTCGTGCCACAGCTCCACTTTGGCGGCAAATACGTCTACGCATACTGCAACCTTGCACCCAGCGGGCGGCTTTCTCTGCCCGCACAGGCGCTGGCGGAATACGGCCTGCGCGCCGCATCGGACGTGATTCTATTCTCCGGCAGCGCCACCTCGGGCGGGTGCTGCGTCACAAGCGCGGCGCTGCTTGCCGCCTCGCCGCTGGCCCATATCCTGCGCGCGCATCCGTCGCTTGCGGCAGATGGCCCCGCATCGCAGCAGATGGTGCGGGCGGGCGCGCACCTGTACTGCCGCGCGGCGCTGGACGATGCGGGGGCGCTGACGCTCACAGCCGGCACGCTCGCCGCTTTTGCGCTTGCCCCGCTGCAGCGGCTGCTCTGCATCCGCTCCAGCAACATCGCCTTTTCGCTTGCCGCGCAAGGGCCGCTGTTGTCACGCGCCCGCACTTACGCCGGAGATACTCCCGTTGTGTAACGGATGTGCAGTAAAAATGCAAAAATTGTAGAAAAACCAGGCAAAGAACATCTTATTCCCTTGCATGAGAATGTTTTTGTGTTATAATAAAATATATTTCGATCAAGAAAACAGCACGGCATATTCCCCGTGCACGAGTTGTTCCTTGGGTGCATTCCCAGGCGAAGCAAATCGGTTTTATATGCTTGTAAAGCAGCAGGCCGCACGCCTGCTCTTTCATATTTTTACAGGAGGGATTCCCTTTGAAAAAATATCGATGGCTACCGGCGCTGCTGGTGCTGGCGATGGCGTTTGTTTGTATGCCCATCCCCGCGTTTGCGCAGGATGCACCTGTGGCCCAAGTGGGCACGCAGCAGTATACAAGCCTGCAGGCGGCGGTTGATGCAGTGCCCGGCGGCAATGTCAAAACCACCGTTACGCTGCTTGACAATATTGTGATGCAAACCGCGGATATTGTCACCATTGCCGCGGATAAGACCATCGTACTGGATATGGCTGGGAAGAGCATCACCGTCACGGACAATTTCAGCGGCCGGGCGATTGTAAATGAAGGCACGCTTACCGTGAAGGGCAACGGGGTCATCGACGCCTCCATGTCACAGGCACACGGCCTTGGCGCCATCAATAATAAGGGCACGCTCACGATTGAGAACGGGACCTTCCGCGGCGCCATCTATGCAAGCGGCTCCTGCATCCGCAATACCGGAAGCAGCGCGATTCTGACTGTATATACGGGTGTGTTCGAGGGCGCGACCTGCGCGATTTACAACGAGGGCAAAGCCGTACTTCACGATGGCCGCTATGCAGGCGAGACCTGCAGCCAGTGCAACGGTACTTACTCTTACACCATCCGCAACGCCAGCGTCAACTCCCATATGGTCATCAATGGCGGCACCTATACCGGCGTGCAGGGCGCGGTCTCGGCATCGGTCGGTTATCTTGAGGTCAACACAGGCACGTTCAAATCGCTGCAATGCCCGCGGGACGCCAGCCACACCGCCACCCACTACGCGCTGTACGCGGCCGGTGAGGTGGGCAAGGTCAACTGCGTTATCAACGATGGCCATTTTGAAACCGAGGGACGTATGACCGCCGTGGCCATCGGCAACGATAATCAAGGTGGAGACGGCGGCGTCAACGAGACGGCCACGGGCATTATCAAAGGCGGCACGTTCGTCGCGCCCGCAGGCGTACCCGCGCTCAAGGGCGCGCCCAATACCGGCGATCCGCAGATTTCCGGCGGCAGCTTCTCCAGTTCTGTTGCCAAATGGGTGACGGGCGATCTCCCCTATGAGCTCAATAACGGCAACGTCTACACCTATCATCAGACGTTTGATGACGCGCTGAAAAACGCCGGCGACGGCGCGCAAATCACGCCCACCGCCACGGCCGGAACAGGCGGCGCTATGAAGACGGCAGCACTGGACTACAACGACGGCACGGGCACCGTTGTGCGCGTGGCGGCCGAAAATGACGGGATCACCCTCCCCGCGATCTCGCGGCAGGGATACATCCTCAAGGGCTGGCAGCGCGGAACGCAGCGCTACGCGAGCGGCAGCCGCGTCGCTGTGCAGGACGGCGACAGCTTTACCGCCGTTTGGGCGGCGTCCGTCAGCGGCGTGACACTGAATCAAACACAGCTGCGCCTGCTGGAGGGCGAAAGCGTCTCCCTGACGGCGACGGTCGCGCCCGCGAACGCGGAAAACCCGTCCGTCACCTGGTCGAGCGACAATCCGGCGGCAGCAACGGTGGACGCCGATGGCAACGTCAAGGCGGTGGCTTCGGGCGCTGCAAGCATTACGGTGACGACCAAGGACGGCGGCAAAACCGCACGCTGCCAGGTGGAGGTCGTGCACAGCGCCATCAAAGTAGAGGCAACCGAGGCGACGCAGACCCAGAGCGGGAATATCGTCTACTGGCACTGCACACGCTGCGGCAGATACTTCCGCGACGCGGCGCTGATGCAGGAAATCCGTCTGGAGGATACGGTGGTTCCGCCCACGGGCAAGCCCGCGGACCCCGCGCCATCCGGAACGCCGGGGGATGCGCACAACCCCGGCGCGGCTCCGCCGACAGGCGACCCCTTTGCGCGCTATCTCTGCCTTGCCATGGCAGGCGTGTTGCTTGCGGCAGGGGGCGCTGCGTGCGCATACCACGCGCGCAGGCACAGGGGCGCGCGGTAACCCGCTTACAACTATATAAAAAGTTGCGCGCCTTTAGCGCATTGCATAAAAAAGCAAGTACCGGCTGCAGATGGAGCCGGTACTTGCTTTCTACATATCCGACGCTGGTCAGTCGTCGCACATGGTGCGCCCCGCGCCGAAGGCCTTGGCAAAGTTGCGTGCAAAGGTGTCGATCGCAATGCCGGTTTGGTTGCAGCTTGTCATCTCGTCGAGTATGGGCGGGGTGAGCGTCACCGCGCCGATGCCGTGCACGCACAGGTCCTTGGCCTGCTGTACGTTGGAGAAGCTGGCCGCCAGCACGTCGCAGGGCATGCTGTGCGCGCGCAGCATGTCGTGAATCTCCATGGCCACGCGCATGCCGTCGCCCCCCTCGTTGGTGATGCGGGTGACGTAGGGCGCCACGTAGCGCGCCCCCAGCTTGGCGGCCAGGAAGGCCTGCATGGGTGTAAAGATAGCCGTGGCCGTGATGGGCGCGCCTTTGAGCGCGCGCATCGCGCGCAGCCCCGCGTCGCTCACCGGGATTTTGACAAAGGTGTTCTCCCCCAGCGCATCGAGGATGTGGCGCGCCTCCGATACGATTGCATCGCACTGGGTGGAGACCACCTGCACGTGCAGCTGCGCCTGCGAAGGGATATCCTCGCGCAGGCGCTTGAGCAGCGCCATGGGCGCCTCCGGCTCACGTGAAAGGATGGTGGGGTTGGTGGTCACGCCGTCGTAGGGAAAGGCGTCAAAGAGCGCCATGACGAGCGCGTAGTTTGCGTTATCGATCAAAATATTCATGTTGCGTGCTTCTCCTTTTTTGTCCAATCAAATGGCCAGAATGCCGCCGTCCACCGCGAGGATGTGCCCCTGCACGTAATCCGAGGCGTGCGAGGACAAAAACAGGAACGCGCCCATCAGATCAGCCGGCGTGCCCCAATGCCCCGCGGGCAGGCGGTCAAGGGTCTTTTGATATTCCGGCGCGTTGTGGCGCAGCTCCGAAGAAATCTCCGTCTCGATAAACCCGGGCGCGATGCCGTTGACATTGACGCCGTGGGGCGCCCACTCGTGCGCCAGCGACTTGGTCAGCAAGCCCAGCCCGCCCTTGGAGGCGGTGTAGGCCTCGATGCAGCGCTTACCCATGTAGGTGTGCAGCGAGCAGGTGTTGATCACCTTGCCATAGCCCTGCGCAAGCAGCGTCGGCCCGCAGATCCTGCACATGTCAAAGGCGGCCGTCAGGTTCAGCTCCATGCACGCGTCCCAGGCCTCCAGCGGGTATACTACCGCGGGGTACTCCGGCGCGATGCCTGCGTTGTTGACCAGGATATCCACCCCGCCCAGCGCGTCAAGCGCGCGCTCGGCCGCCTCGCGCCGCTTGGCGCGGTCGATCAAATCCACGCAGAAGCCGTAGGCGGCGGGGCCGGATGCGCTGAGCTCCTGCGCAAGCGCGCGCGTCTTTTCGCCGCGGGCAAGCAGCGCCACCTCCACGCCCAGCGCGTGATACGTGCGCGCCAGTTCCTCCCCAATGCCCCGCGAGGCGCCCGTGATGATGGCCTTTTTGCCCTCCAGGGCAAAAAGGCTGCGTATGACGTCCATCGTTGATCCCTTCCTTTTTGAAAATTTGCGGCATGCCTTTGGAAATGTACGGTATGCCCGCTTTGCCATGTTTTCTCCTGCGCATGATCACCTGTGCCAGCAGCCGACCGCGCAGGACAAGCTGACCGGCATCACCGAAGCGTAAATCAAGAGCAAACCTGTGGGGGGACGTCTCCTATGAGGCGCCCTCACTCCCCTATAAAAAGGACATGCACATTGCTAAAAAGAGACGCGCCCTGCCCCACGCAGGGACGCGCCGTCTCTTGACGTGCTTTCGTCCTTATTGTAACGGCAGGCGTGCCATGCGCGCAACCGCTTACACGCACGCTTTACGTCGCTAGAACCGCTTTGCCAGCGTTACAATGATATCCCGGCAGGCCTCCAGGCCGAACATGCCGCTGTCCAGCGTCAGGTTGTAGTTGCCTGCAAAGCCCCAGCTCTGCTGCGTGTAGTGTTTGTAGTGGTTGGCGCGGCCCTTATCCTTCTTTTGCAGGGCCTTCTCCACATCCTTGACCGCGATGCCGTATTCCGCCATCGCGCGCTGCTTTTTAAAGGCCATGTCCGCATGGATGAAGACGTGCATGCAGTCCGTGCGCTCCTTTAAGATGTAATCCGCACAGCGCCCCACGATCACGCAGGGCTCCTTTTCGGCAATCTGGCGGATAATCTTGTTCTGCAGCACATGGATTTTGTCTGCCGGGTGCATGCTGTCGGGTGTAAAGGCGTTCTGGCCGTAATAGCTGCCCGTGGCGATGCTAAAGAGCAGGCTCTTGGTGGCGTACTCGCCCGTCTCCTCCACAAAGTCCACCGAAAAGCCGCTCTCCTTGGCCACCATGGCGATCAGCTGCCGGTCGTAAAAGGCGTACCCCAGCGCTTCGGCAACCATTTTGCCGATGCGGCGTCCCCCGCTGCCAAACTCGCGGCTGATGGTGATGACACGTTTCGCCATATGCAATTCCTCCTTAAAAAGCTGCCGGAAACATGTTTGCGTATCGGTAGGATTCATCAAAACGTACGGTATCTTTTATTACCCTTATCATAGCAAAAATGCGGGGAAAATGAAATAATAATTGCGCATGGGAATGCAGACAGCCCCCGCCGGCGCGCCGGCAGGGGCTGTGCGTATCGTTTTTGCCGTTAAATTTTTTACTTGCGCCGCTAGGCGTGCATCAGGTTAACGACCATGGCGCGCAGCACGTTTGCGCGCACCCGCTCGCGGATGGGCGAGGGCACGCCCAGCGCGCGGTCTGTCAGGGCGGCGCGCATCAGCCCCGCCTCCTTGGGCGTGACGAGCTGCTGCTCCTGCATGCGCAATAGGATGTGCGCGGCCTCATCCTCGTAAAGCCCCTCGCCAATGCCCTCGGTGACGAGATAATGCAGGTACTCGTCCCGGTTGACGTCCAGCTTAGCGACGCGGATGTAACCGCCGCCGCCGCGGCGCGATTCAATGATATACCCGCGCTCCACGGTAAAGCGCGTGGAGAGCACGTAGTTGATCTGGGACGGCGCACAGCGGAAGTACTGCGCAAGCTCGTTGCGCTGCATCTCCACCACGCCCTGCCCGTCATCCTCCAGCAGCGCCTTGATGAAAGACTCGATATGGTCACTGAGTACGGCCATCTGTTGCACCCTCTTTACTGACTAACTTTGACTTTATTATAGTGTGTTTTCATCAGTAATGCAAGGGGGAATTGCTGCCATACGCCCTTTACCCAGGCTCGTCAGTGCAGCGGTGCGCGGTAGGCCACCGGCACATCCACGCCCTGGCGGCCGTAGGTCTCGTTGAGCACCACCGCCTGCGCAGACGCATCGGGTACAAAATCAATGACGCTGCAGCCAAACTGCAGGCTGGCCTGCTGCTGGCCGGGCGCGTAACGGTACAGCGCACTCGCCGTATCGGCGCTGGTATCGGCGGTGTTGGTTAAAAACAGCAGCTGCCCGTGCGCACAAAATGCAAAGTCGCTGATATGCACGCCCGGCATCTGGTAGAGGACGGACCAGTCGGCGGTGCGGTAGAGGCGCAGGGCGTCCTCCGCTTCTTTGAGCTTGCCGCTGCCGGTGACAGCCATCTGTGCGCCGTCCGCGCTGAGGATAAAGCGGGTGCCATCCGCCACTTTGGCCCTGGCGCCATCGGCCAGGCGCAGCCGGTAAATGGCGCCGTCTGCGCCCTGCTCTGCCTCGGAATAGTAGAGCGTATCACCCGCGATGCCCAGCATGCCCTGCCCCGCCTCCAGCGCTGTAAGGGTGCTTACGCGCTGCTGCTGTGGCGCTGTCAGATCGTATTTTTGGATCTGATAGGAAGCCTCCTCGTCCTTGCCGCTCGCCGTCATGCCGTAGAGGGCAGCGCTGTCGGGCGACCAGACGAAATCCCAGGCGCGCGAACCGAAGCCCTCCTGGCTGATGGAGGTCAGCTCCCCCGTATCCAGCGCGTAGAGGTACAAAAGCGACATCTCCTGGGTGGTATCCAGCACGATAAAGGCGATGTGCCTGCCATCGGGCGCGTACTGCGCCACGAGCATGGTGCCAAACTGCATGTTGACAAGCTCTTTGCGCTGGCCCTGCGCATCGAGGGTATAGAGCGCCTCGTAGGTGACCTGCTCGCCGGACTGGATGTCCTGCACGGGCGTGGCAAAGAGCCGCGTCGCGCCGTCGGGCGCGATGGCAAGCAGCCGTGCGTTGACCTCCAGCACCTCGGCCGTTTTGGGCTGGCCGTCCTGGTAGAGCACGGGCTTGTTTTGGATCTCCTCCATCTCCAGGTTGCCGTCAAAGGGGGGCAGCGCATCACCCGCCAGCTGCACCACGTGGCACTTCTTGTAGCTGTAGCGCGGGCCCAGCTGCGCCTGCACCTGGGCGGCGAACGCCTCCGCCTCGGCCTGCGTCTGGAAGCTCTCGGAGATCAGCAGGGTATTCTTTTTATCCGCGCACAGCGTGGGCTGCATGCCCAGCGTGCGCAGCGCGCGCTCGTGCGCGTAGTCCGTCGCCGCGTTGAGCAGCGCGTAGTAGCGCACATCGTTCTGCTGCGCAAGCGGGCGCAGGCGGATCACCAGGTCGCCGTCCTCCTGGCTGACCTTGTAGGCCACATCGCGCGTCAGCTGCACGTAGAGCGTGGGATTGGTCATGCCGCTTGCGCCGCTGATAAACACGCCGTTTAGAAGGTCCAGCTGCTGCCAGGAGCTCTTGGCCGTGAACGCCCAGCTGACGATATCCTCCATATAGAGCGCCAGGCGGCGGGGCGTGCCCGTGATCTGCAGGTCGTAGTAGGGCACGGCCGTGGCGGCGCGCACATCCTGGCCGTCATAGCTGGTGTTGCCGTGGGTAAAGGTCAGCCGCAGCACCACGTCCTTGCCCTCCTGGTCAATGGACATATCCTCCAGCACAACCTCGTTCATCTCCTCGCCGCCCACGTAGCTCTGATTGGAGGCATAGTACCCCCGCACGCTGGAGGCGGGCTTGCCGTTGACGGGGTCCCCCACTTCATCGCTTGATAGCGTCATCACCACCATCACGATCACAAGCGTGAGCAGTACGGCGATGAGCGCAAGCACGCACACAAGCGCCCCCCTGCTCCTGCAAGGAGGCGTGGCCTGTGCATTCTGTCTTTGTTTCGCCCGGTATTTTGCCATGGATCAGTTTTCTCCTGCCAGCGCGCGCAGCTTCTGCGAGATGCGGTTGGTCTCAAACTTCACACGGTCGATATCGATGGTTTTGAATTCCCCATGCTCCACCAGTACCTTGCCGTCCACCATGGTCAAATCCATATCGCCGCTGGAGGCGGCGTAGACGATCTGGTAATGGGGGTCCCCCTTGGGCGCGTAGACCGTGGATTTGGAGGTGTCCACCACGCTCAAATCCGCCTTTTTGCCCACTTCAAGCGATCCAATGTCCTGCTGCTGGCCCACGGCAACCGCGCCCTCCATGGTGCCCAGGCGCAGCGCCTGGCTGGCCGAGACGCACGTGGCGTCGCGGTGGGTGGCCTTGTGCAGCACCGCGGCAAGGTAGATCTCCTGCAGCATGTCCAGATTGTTGTTGCTGCCCGGCCCGTCGGTGCCGATGGAGACGTTCACCCCTGCGCGCAGCATCTCGGGCACGGGCGAGAAGCCCGAGGCCAGGATGCAGTTGGAGCCGGGGTTGTGCAGCGCCGCGACGCGCTTTTGCGCGAGAATCTCGATATCCCCAGGGTGCAGCACCACGCAGTGCGCGGCGCTGGTGGGCACGTCAAACACGCCCAGTTTATTTAGGTAGGCCACCGGCGTCAGGTTGTGGCGGCCGATGCATTCCTCCACCTCTTTGACCGTCTCCGAGACGTGGATGTGGATGCCCACGCCCCAATCCTTGGCCTTCTCTGCGCCGTAGCGCAGCAGCGCCTCCGAGCAGGTGTACTCGGCGTGCATGCCTAGGCGGATGCGCACCCGTCCATCCGCCATGCCGTCGCAGGCGCGGATGGTATCCTGTACCTGGTCGATCTTGTCGAACGCCTCCTGATCGCTGCCCAGGATGCCCCGCGAGAGCACCCCGCGCATGCCCGTCTCTTGCACTGCCTGCGCCATGCGCTCGGTAAAATAGTACATGTCGTTAAACAGGGTGCAGCCCCCGCGCAGCATCTCGGCCATGCCGCAGAGCGCGCCCCAGTAGACGTCCTCCTCGGTGAGGTGCGCCTCCAGCGCAAAGATATGGTCCAGCCACGCGTGCAGCGGCAGGTCATTGACCACCCCGCGCAGCAGCGTCATGGGGATGTGCGTGTGGGTGTTGATAAAGCCGGGCAGCACGATGCCGTCCTTGGCGTCGTACACGCAGGCCTCGGGCACGTCGGGGCAGCCTGAAGCGTCGCCCACGTAGGCGATGCGGTCATCCTGCGTGAGCAGGCAGCCATTTTCATAGACCGTGTCCTGCGCATCCATGGTGATGATGCGCGCGTTTTTAATCAGATATTGCATTGCTCCATCTCTCCTTTTCACATGGCGGGCGGCTGCATGCCGTTGGCCACCAGCGCCTTGAGGTAGGCGGCAAAATCGGGGCCCAGGTCCTCGCGCATCAGCGCGTGCTCCACGATCGCCTCCAGATAGCCCAGTTTATCACCCGCGTCATAGCGCTTGCCTTCAAAGAGGTAGCCCACCATCCTGCCCTCTCGGGCCTGGGCGCACAGCGCGTCGGTCAGCTGAATCTCCCCGCCCACGCCTGGGGCGGTGCGCTCCAGGATATCGAAAATATCCGGTGTGATGACGTAGCGCCCCAGCACCGCCACGTTGGAGGGGGCGTCCTTGGGATCGGGCTTTTCCACCATGTCCCCCACGCCGTAGACAGGGCGCTTCTCCCAGGTGGGCGCGATGCTGCCGTACTTACTGATCTGCGCGCTGGGCACCTCTTTGACGCCCAGCACCGAGCAGCCGTACTGCTCATGGCAGCGCATCAGCTGGCCGATGACCGGGTCCTCGGGGTTGTGGAACACGTCATCCCCCAGCAGCACCGCAAAGGGTTCGTTGCCTACAAACGTTTTGGCGTGGTAGATGGCGTGCCCCAGCCCGCGCGGGTGCTTCTGGCGCACAAAGTGTAGATTTACCATCTCGGAGATCTCCCGCACCATTTTGAGGAAATCCTCCTTGCCCTTCTGCTCCAGCTCGTGTTCAAGCTCCGGCGAGCTGTCAAAGTAATCCTCCAGCGCCTTTTTGCTGCGCGAGGACACCACCAATATCTCCTCAATGCCCGCGTGCACCGCCTCCTCGACGATGTACTGGATGGTGGGCTTGTCCACGATCGGCAGCATCTCCTTGGGCACCGTTTTGGTGGCCGGCAAAAAGCGCACGCCCAGCCCTGCGGCCGGAATGACGGCCTTGCGTACTTTCATGACCAACGTTCTCCTTTTAAAATCGATCTTTTGCCGCGGCGTTTTTCATGCTGTGCCTACGCGGCGCGATGGTTTATTATACCACGAAAAAACCCCTGTGCGAAAGTGCGCGCCCCTCTTTACAATATCGTCACAAAGCGTTACACTATACGAGAACAGTTGTTCTTATTTGATAAAGGCGGTGTCTTTCCTATGGGCGAGCGGATCATCCTGCACTGCGATCTGAATAGCTTTTACGCCTCGGTGGAGCTGCTCTCTCGCCCCGATCTGCGCGGCAAGCCCGTGGCGGTGGGCGGCTCCAGCGCCGCGCGCCACGGCATCATTCTGGCCAAGAATCCTATTGCGCAGTCCTTTGGGGTGCGCACCGCCGAAACCCTGTGGCAGGCCAGGCGCAAGTGCCCGGAGCTGATCATCCTGCCCCCGCACTTTGACCTGTACCTGCAGCATTCCCGCGCGGTGCGGGATATCTACTGCAGCTATACCGACCAGGTGGAGGCGTTCGGCCTGGACGAGTGCTGGCTGGACGTCACCGGCAGCCAGCACCTTTTCGGCACGGGCGCGCAGATCGCCGAGGCGCTGCGCGCCCGCGTGGCGCGGGAGACGGGGCTGACCATATCGGTGGGCGTCTCGTTTAACAAGACCATGGCCAAGTTGGGCAGCGATTTGAAAAAACCGGACGCAGTGACCTGCATCCCCCGCGCCACGTTTCGGGACATCGTCTGGCCTCTGCCCATCGGCGCGCTGCTGTTTGCGGGGCGCGCCACCACGCGCACCCTTTCGCGCATCGGCGTGACAAGCGTAGGCCAGCTGGCGCGCATGCAGGCGCAGGACGTGCGGCAGCTGCTGGGCAAAAACGGCCTGCTGCTGCACCAGTACGCCAACGGCATCGATCCCTCCCCCGTGCACGCGCAGGATTATGTGGAGCCCGCCAAGGGGATGGGCCACAACATGACGCTGCCCTACGACATCACCAGCACCGTGGAGGCGCGCCGCATCTTTTACGTGCTGGCCGACGCGGTAGCGCTGCGCCTGCACACCAACGGGATGCTGGCGCACACCGTGGTGATCTGGATCCGCTACGCGGACCTTTCATCGGTGACGCGCCAGGTGACGCTGCACGCGCCAAGCGACCTGTCCTTTGACCTTGCCGACTGCGCCTGCGCCCTCTTTGAGCGGCACTGGACGGGGCGGCCCGTGCGCGCGCTGGGCATCCATACGGCCAATTTGCATGCCCAGCGGGAGCCGCGGCAGCTGTGCATGCTGGATATAGATAAGCACGCCCGCGCAGAGGCGCTGGAGCGCAGCATCCAGGCCATCCGCGGGCGCTTTGGCTACCATGCGCTGCAGCGCGCCGCGCTGCTGGACCAGCGGGATATCTCCCGCGACCTGGCCGGCAAATTTGACAAAGAACCCTTTGCCAACATGAGCAAGGGGAGATGACGCGCTGCATTTTTGCGCCCGTCCGCTACCAGACGGGCGTTTCTTGCTGTACAATGAAGCGTATAAAAGTATGCGCCGATCCGCGCCGATGCTTTGGGGGCGCGCTGCCCGCTCGCGCGGTGCGTTTGCAGGCCTCCGCAGCGCCTTTGCGCGCTGCCTGTTTCCCTGCGCCCTATGCGCGGCCATGCTGTTTTTTGCGGCTGGTATGCGGCGCCACGCCCAGGCCTCCGCAGCTTGCCTGCCCCCAGAGGTAGCGGCCACGTTCGTGCAAAATGCGCGCGCTGTCGTCTGGCGCGATAAAAGGCACGTATCCCTCCATCGCATCCATCCAGGCGTCTACAAAAAAGCCGGGCGGAAAGGCACCTCTCCGCCCGGCTTTTTGTATCAACCGCGTATTATGCGCGTTCGCCTCCCATGAACAGCACCGCAATGGTGCCGGGGCCAGCGTGTGAGCCCACCACCGGTCCCACGTCGCGCACCCAGATCTCCTTGAAGGGGTGCTTCTGGGCGATCTCCTCTTTAATCTTCTCGCCGTCCTGGGCGCAATCGGCCTGCATCACCACGCAGACCTGCTCCTCTGGATGCTCAACCAGCGCGTCGAGCCGGTCCAGCAGATAGCGGATGGCCTTTTTGCGGCCCTTGACCTTGGTGACAGGCTTGAGCGCTCCCTCCTGGTCCACCGAGAGAATGGGCTTGACGCCCAGCATGGTGCCCACCGCCGCCGCCGTAGGCGAGACGCGGCCGGTGCGCTTGAGATAGACCAGGTCCTCCACCGCGAACCAGTGCTGCATTTTGGGCGCGTTTTCCTCCAGCCAGGCGCGCACCTCGTCGCGGCCCTTGCCATCCTTGTACATCTGCACCGCGTAATAGACCAGCAGACCCGCGCCCATGGAGATGCTCTTGGTATCCACCAGATCCAGCTTGCGCTCCGGATAGGCCTCCAATATCTCCTGGCGCGCCATCTGGATGACGCTGAAGGCGGCGCTCAATTTGGAGGAAAAACAGATAAAGAGGATATCCTGGCCGCGCTCCAGGATGGGCTTCCAAAAGTCCAAATAGAACTGCGGCGGCAAAATGGCCGTTTTGGGCACCACGCCGCCGCGCATTTTGTCAAAGAACGCCTTGAAATCCGTGTGCTCGCCCAGGTCATAAAAATACTCTTTTTCCTCAATGGTGTAGGGCATCCGAACAACCGGGATGTCGTTTTCCTGGGCAAATTGCCAGGGGATCTCGGTGTTAGAATCGGTCATGATGATGTAATCCCGCATAGAATCCTCCTTGTTGATGATGGATAAAGCAAATAAAGCCGCGAAATGATTTTTTACTCACTTCTTATTTATTCTACTGGAAGTACCGCGCAAAAGCAAGTTCGCACAAAAAAGAGAGACGCGCGAAAAAGCCGCGTCCCCCTTTGGTTGGTCTGTTAAACTGCCTTGGGCCCGCGCGGCGTGCTGCTGCGAAAGGCCTCCACTTCCTGCAATGTGGGCATGGCGGGGATGCCTCCCAGCCGCGTGACGCAGATGCCCGCCACCGCGTTGGCAAAGCCCAACACCTCCTGCAGGATATCGTGGTCCAGGCGCGCCAGCGGCTGCGCCATGCGGCTGAAGGCGTAGATCACGCTGCCGTCCATGGCGTCGCCGCAGCCGGTTGCGTCCACGCCGCGCACGGTGTAGGGCGCCACCGCGTCCGCGCCGCCATCGCCGCTGGCAAAGCGGTAGAAGCATCCTTTTGCGCCCAGGGTGACAAGCACCAGCTTGGGGCCCTGGTCAAAAAGCAGCTGCGATCCCTTGTAAAGGTCGGTTTCGCCGGTAAGCGCCTCCATCTCCTCTTCGGATACCTTCAGGATATCCGCATAGCCGACGCCCAGGCGCATGCCTTCGACAGCCGCCGCCATGCTTGGCCAAAGCGGCAGGCGCAGGTTGGGGTCGTAGGAGATGATGCAGCCCTCCTCTTTGGCGATGCGCGCCGCCTCCAGCGTGGCGCTGCGCGCCGGCTCGTTTGTCATGGACAGGGAACCGAAATGGAAAAACGTGCTGTTTTTGATCAGCGATACGTCGATATCCTCCTTGCTGAACATCAGGTCCGCGCCCGGCTTGCGGTAAAAGCTGAAGTTGCGGTCCCCGCTTGCATCCAGCGTCACGAACGCGAGCGTTGTGTTGGCCTTGTGCGTAAACTTCAGCGCGCGGGTGTCGATGCCCGCCTGGTCCAGCGTATCCTTTAAAAAGGCGCCGAACTGGTCCTCCGCGCCCACCATGCCCATGAAGGCCGCCCTGCCCCCCAGCCGCACCACCGCGGCCAGCGCGTTGGCGGGCGCGCCGCCCGGGTTGCGCTTGAATGTCAGCTCCCCCGCCTCCGTCTGCGCCGTGGGGGTAAAGTCGATGAGCACCTCGCCCAGCGCCACCACGTCAAATTGCCTCATGCGTCGGGTCCCTCCTTTGATTTATGGAAATATTTTGGTAATGCAATTATACCCGCAAACCACGCAAAGAAAAAGCGCTTCCTGGCATAGGCGCCCCTTTTTTGCGCAGCGCTGCAGCGCAGCCTGAAAAAGCACTTCCCCGCTGGCGCAGATATTACCTTCACTTTGGCAGGCGCAGGTAGCGCAAGGTGATCATCATCCGGTAAACCGCGCGCGGGGCATTTTCGGGCCGGCGCACCGCATGCGAGGCGCGACGCATTAGGGCTGAAGTACGGTTCATGTTTGGACGCTTCAATCCACGCACCATAAATTCAGCAGGGCAACCTAAAGCCAAACAAGGAACATCAATCCATACACCTCTTGCGGGGTGCGACTTTAACGACCCTGGAGGCGCGGCAGTGTTAAGCAAACTTCAATCCGCGCACTTCGTGCGAGGTGCGACGCGACTTGATTGTTGATCTGTGCCGTCAGGTCGCGATTTCAATCCACGCACCTCAGCGAGGTGCGACGTCCAGGTCGACAACCCCAACGTGTCCGCATTTTCATTTCAATCCGCGCACGCCTCGCGGCATACGACGTCATGGCCTGCGACAGCTGGAGCGCATTTCAATCCACGCATACGCGAATTGAAATCCAACTGCCGTCCCAGGAATATAGTCGCATGCCGCGAGGCATATGTAGGTTGAAGCACTTCATAGCGCATCAAGCACAGGATCGTCCTGAGCCGCATTTTGTATACACTGCGCAGATGGAAGTATCCAGCGCCCATTTTGTTTATAGAAGAGCCTTTCATGGCCGCATATGCGAATTGCAATACCAACACCCGATGCGCACGCCGTTTTACTTAGGGCATATCCCATCGTAGCACCGGCACAGGTTGCGGTTACGCTATGTGTCCCCCTTGTTTTAAGAAACGCTGGCAGGCGTTCCCCGCGCCATTGCGCTGCGCGGCTATGCTTTGCGCCCCGCAAGCGCGGCGCTTTTGCCCAGCAGGCGCGCGCATGCGCCCACCAGCAGGCCTGTGGGCGCGGCTGCCAGCGTCATGTAGGGCAAAAAAGCCCACACGGCCGACTGGCTAAGCAAAAACGACGCCATCAAAAGCTGGCCCACGTTGTGGGCAAACGCGCCGGCCATGCTTACGCCGTACACACTGAAGATGCGCGGCATGCGCTGCAATAGCGCCATCACGCAAAGGCTCAGCACGCCCCCCGCCAGGCTGTAGAGCACCTGTGTGGGCGCGCCGCCCAGCAGCGGCGCGACGATACAGCGCACCGCCATCACCGCGAACGCGGATTGGGGACCCTCACTTTGCAGCAGATAGACCGTGACGATATTGGCGAGCCCCAGCCGGATCATGGGCAACGCCGCCACCGGCGGAGGCAGCAGGTTTTCGCATAGATGCAGCACCATGGCCACGGCGGCCAGCATCGCAAGGCGCGCAATCTTGTGCGCGCGATGATGCGTCCTTTCAGCGGGCAATGCCATCCACCTCCGCTTCTTCTGCGCCCTGCACGCGCACCACCAGATGGTGGGGCAGGCACACGATGCTCTGGCCCGGGCGGCTGATTTTTCCCTGGGAGACACATACGCCGTCCGGACAGTCCGCCGCCACCACCGCCACGCCGTCCGCCCCGCAGATGATGGTATTGCTGCCCCCCACGCCCTGGATTACCTTGCGCGCGCTGGGCATGCCTGGCGTGATGGTCGCCTCAAACACCACGGCTTTGTCCACCGTGGCCACCACGCGCCGCGCGCCGCGCACAGGGCGCGCTGTCATATACCACGAGAGCGCAACGCTGCCCAGTACCAGCAGCACAAGCAGCGCCCAATCGCCGGGGCGCACGCCCGCGCGGCGCCACCATGGCGTTTCTGCACGCTGCTTCACCACGTTTTTTTCCCACCTTTACGGTTCAATCTACGGATTTGAGTGATTCCACCATGTCGATCTTCTGCAGCTTGCGGTACATCACAAGATTGACGATCACCGCAAACAGCAGCGTCAACCCTGCTGAATAGAGGTAGCTTAGCAGGCCCACATTGCGCCCGAACATCACCATATCCACCTCGCATGTCTGGATGACAAAGCCGTGCAGCACCACGCCGAAGGCCAGACCCACCGCGCAGCCGATGATGGTGAGCATAGCCGTCTCGCGGTAGATGTATGCACTCACCTCGTTATCAAAGAAGCCCAGCACCTTGATGGTGGCGATCTCCCGCTGCCGCTCGGTGACGTTGATATTGGTCAGGTTATACAGCACGATAAAGGCCAGCAGGCCCGCCGAGACGATCAATACCACCACCACGTAGTTGAGGCTCTTGATCATGTTGTTGAAGGTATCGATGATATCGCCGTTAAAGCCGGCGGTGGTCACCTGGTCGTTCGCAAGCAGATCACGCATCAACTGCTGGCGCGACGCCTCGTCCGCGCGGGCGCACTTGCCCCAGATGAGCGTGTACTGCGGCGCATCGCCGGTCACCTGCCGGTAGAGGGCGGGCGGCACGTACATGTAGTGATAGACGTAGTTTTCCACCACGCCCGAGATGGTGAAGGCCACCTCCTTGCCCGCGCTGTTTTTCACGCGCACCGTATCGCCCGCGCCCACGCCCAACTTTTGGGCGAGTTTTTCCGTCAGCAGCACGCCGTCCTGCCGAAAGGGCACCGCCTGCTTGCTTACGCGTGTGCGCAGGTTGAGGAAATCCCCCAATTGATCGGGCCGCTCCGGCACGAACAGGTAGGCGGCCATGGAGGTAGTATCGCTATAGATGTCCGTGGTTTTGCTGGAGGCGCGCATGATCTCGGAAAAGTTGTCCGCATCCTCCAGCATCCGCTGCACCTGCGGCTGCAGATCACCGTCCTCCACGCCGATGGTGGTATCGTAGCGCTGTACCACGTCAAACTGCAAATGGATGATATCCGAGATGGAATCCTTCAGGCCGAAGCCCGTCAGCAGCAGCGCTGTGCAGCCCGCAATGCCAATGACGGTCATAAACAGCCGCTTTTTGTAGCGGAACAGGTTGCGCGCCGTCACCTTCTGGGTGAACTTCATGCGCTGCCACAGCGGCCTGATGCGCTCCAGCAGGATGCGCTTGCCCGCCTTGGGCGCGCGCGGCAGCATGAGCGTGGCGGGTTCCTCGCGCAGGGTCGCCCAGCACGCCGCAAGCGTGGCGATCATGGTGCACAGCACCGAGGCAAGCCCTGCCCCAAGCGCGATGCCCAGATGGAAATCGTTGATCACGCGCGGTGCGACATAGAGAATGCCGTAGCACTCCCACACCACCGCGGGAAGCACCTTAAAGCCGATGACGATGCCCAAAATGCTGCCAAACACGCTGGCGAGGGCCGCATAGCCCAGGTACTTGGATGCGATGACCCGCCCGCTGTAGCCCAGCGCCTTGTAGGTGCCGATGAGCACGCGGTCCTCCTCCACCATGCGCGTCATGGTGGTCAGCGCCACCAGCGCGGCCACCAGAAAGAAGATCACCGGAAAGACGCTTGCGATCGATGCGATGCGCTCGGCGTCGGACTGCATGCTGACAAAGCTTGCGTTGGCCTGGCGGTCCAGCACGTACCAGGTGGGCTTCTCAAGCTTATCCAATTCTTTCTGCGCGTCCTCGATCTGCCTTTTGCCATCCTCCAGCTCGGCCTCGGCGTCGCTTTTCTGCGTCTCATATTCCGCGCGGCCCGTCTGCAGGTCCTCCCGCGCCTTGGCAAGATCCCGCTCCCCCTGGTCCAGCTCCGCTTTGGCGCTGTCCAGCTGTCGCTCTGCCGCGCCAAATTGCGCCTGCGCCTGCGCGCGCTGCGCGTCCAGCTCCCGCTGGGCCGCGTCAAGCTGCCCCCTGGTGGCGTCGGCCGTGGCTCTGCCCTCATCAATCTGGCGCTGGCCCTCGTCCAGGCTTGCCTTGACGCGCTCCAAAGGCTCGGCCTGCGCCTCTAAATCCTGCAGGTTGCGCGCATAATCCGCCATACCCTGGTCGTAACCCGCCTGGATGGGCGCAAGCTGCGCCTCCAGCGCCGCAGCCTCGTCAAGCTTGCCCGCCGCCTTGAGCGCCGCAATCTGACCAGAGAGGGCGTCAATGGCCTGTTTGGTTTTGTCCAACTGCTGCTTGCCCAGCGCCAGCTGCTGGCGCCCCTGCGCAATCTGCGCCAGCGGCCCCTCGATCTGCGCGTAGGCGTCATCAATCTCCTTTTGCTTGAGGTCCATGTCCGCGACGCCCTGCGCCAGCTGCTGGCGGCCACTGTCGATCTGCCGCTGCGCCTCGTCCATCTGGGACGCGGCCTGCTGCTTCTTTCGGGCCAGCTCCGCTTTGCCCGATTGCCAGGAGGCGCGGCCATCGTCAATCTTTCTTTGTCCATCATCGATCTGGCGCTGCGCGTCGTCCAGCTGCCGCTGCGCGTCCGCCAGCTGCTGCTGCGCATCCGCCTTCTGCCTGTCATACTCCCGCCAGGCCTCGTCTATTTCGCCCTGCGCATCATCGTGAATCTCATCAAAGCGTGCCTGCTCGCGCACCTTTGCCAGGTCCTCCAGCCGCTCCTTGACCGGATCTTTGACCTGGTCATAGCCATCGGAAAAGCATTGCTCCTGCGCCGCACCCTGGATTGTGGCGTACATATCGGTGTACACCTCGGTGATAAACGCTTCCTCGGGCACGTAGAGAAAATGGCTCAGCGTGCCGCTGCCGATGGTACTGGTGCCCAGCTGAAAGGACATATAATACGCGCTGTTGACAAAGCCCACGATCTCAAATGCCTGATACTCGAGCGTGTCGTCCAGAGAGCCGTCCTTGTTTTCCACCGTGACAACGTCCCCCAGGGCCAGCACGTCCTTGTTCATGCTGGTCAGGCCCATCACGCACTCGTTGGCCTCCTTGGGCCAGCGCCCCTGCACCAGCACCGGACGGTTCATGTAGGCGGGATCGTCCTCGCCCAGTTTGGCCGCAGCGGGCAGGCTGTGGATGCGCACCACCTCGTCCTTATCGTTTAAGCGGGTGACGGCGTCCACGCTATATGCAGGCATCACAGCCCGCACGCCCTGCGCCCGCGCGATCGCCTCGACATCGTCCTGCGTAAAGCCCATGGTGGACAAAAGCTGGATATCCATCATGTTGCTCTGGTCATAGTACGCGTCGGTGGTGATGCGCATATCGGGCGCGGACGCCTGCAGTCCCGCAAAAAAGCCTGCGCCCAGCGCCACGATGGCAAAGATCGCCCAAAAACGGCTCATCGAATGGCGGATGGCGCGCAGCACCTCCTGGAAAAACGCCTTATGCAAAGCTACCACGCAATCCTTTCTGCCGAGACGGGGTTGGGATTGATGCGCGTACCCACCACCTTGCCGCTGTTGATACGAATGACGCGATTGGCCATCTGGGTAAACGCCTTGTTGTGGGTGATAACGATGACGGTGCGGCCGGTGTTGCGGCAGGTATCCTGCAAAAGTTGCAGGATCTGCTTGCCCGTTTTATAATCCAGCGCACCAGTCGGCTCGTCGCAGAGCATCAGCTTGGGGTTCTTGGCCAGCGCGCGCGCAATGGCCACGCGCTGCTGCTCGCCGCCCGAAAGCTGCGCCGGGAAGTTGTTCATGCGCTTTTCCAGGCCCACCTGGCGCAGCATCTCCACGGGATCTAGGGGGTCCTTGCAGATCTGCGAGGCGAGCTCCACGTTTTCCAGCGCCGTGAGGTTTTGCACCAGGTTGTAAAACTGGAAGACAAAGCCCACGTCATAGCGGCGGTATTCGGTGAGCTGTCTACGGTTATAATCGCTGATCAGCGCGCCGTCCAGCTCGATCTCCCCGCCCGAGCAGGTATCCATGCCGCCGAGCATATTGAGCACGGTAGTTTTACCCGCGCCGCTGGGGCCTACAATGACCACAAATTCCCCTTTTTCAATTTCAAAATCCACACCGTCCGCTGCGGCGATGCGCATTTCCCCCATCTGATAGTATTTTGAGACGTCCCGAAACGCTACAAAGGGCATACCTTTTGCCTCCTTACACGGCGCGCGCCTGCCGGCCGCGCTTTTTCGTGTCCCTATTTTCGTGTCCCTATTATAGTATACTTTGGCACAAAATGATATCTCTGCAGCGGGTAAAATCAGCCCCTATGGGACAAAAACGCGATATTGTCCCAGCGCCCGATTGACCGCGGCGGCCGCAATCCGTTATGATAGAGACAAATCTCCGGCTGCCGGCAAGGGGGGCAACGTGCAAGCGATGAAGCGTCTTTACAGCAACAAAAAAACAGGCCCTGTCTTTCGTTCCCGCCACCGCCCGCAAACGCGCGTTGCGGGCAGCCGGCGCGTCCTTCTATGGGGCGCCGGCGCGCTGATACTGGCGGTGCTAACCCTCTCTATATTGGGTTTTGCGGGCGTGTTTGCCCGCAGGGCGCCCGATCCACTGCCCACCGATGGCGCCAAGGTGACGCGCGCGCAGTTTGATCAGCTGCAAAACGGCATGCAGTACGATCAGGTGAAGGCCATTTTGGGCGCAGAGGGAGAGCTGATCTCGGAATCCTGCCCCTCCTCCAGCAAAACCTACGTCACTATGTACATGTGGCTGGGAAACGGCGCGATGGGCTCCAACGTCACCTGCACCTTTGAGGACGGCCGTTTGACCAACAAGGCCCAGCTAGACTTGAAATAGCGCAGATATAAAGCAAACGCCAGCGCGTTTTGCAAGTGCAAAACGCGCTGGCGCTTATTATTTCTACACGCTATTTATGCACGCTGCACGCATCAGGCCTCGTCGCTTTGCACCGCTCTTTTTTCCCGGGCAAAACGCACCCAGTAGCATACGCTCAGCAGCGCCATGACCAGACCCACGATCAGCAGCGCGGCTGTGGAGGAAAGCATCCCCTGCTGCACCAACGTCCATGTGCCGCCCAGGGCATCCACCACATTGCACGCAAGGCACGCAATCCCCAACAGGGTCATCACACCCATCAGCAGTTTGCCCCGCGCATCGTAACCCACGTAAGCATCCGCCAGTATCAGGCGCATGCCGGCATAACCGCCCACCAGCATCAACATCACCAGCGCGCTCTCCACCGGCCGCCACAGCGGGCCGCATTCCTCCCGCACAATGCTCTCGGCAAGCATCAGCAGCACAATGAGCATCAGCGCATGCCGGCACACCTTGCCGCGCAGCTGCATCTGGCGCTCATCAAACAGGTCGCTGCATCTCCACAAACGTCGCATTTTTCCTACGCCTCCCAAAATAGTTCGTCAAGTGTCTTGCCCAATGCGCGGCAAATGGCAATGCACAGGTTGATGGTGGGATTGTAATCTCCCTTTTCAATGGCAATGATGGTCTGCCGTGAAACCCCCACTGCCTCGGCCAGCTGCTGCTGCGAGAAATCCCGTGATGCGCGCGCTGCGCGCAGGCGCGTGTTCTTTGCCATACAATCACCTCGTCCTTACGCAGAATACGATAGCACCGCAGGGCGATTATGTCAATAATATTTGACATAATGTTTAAAATATCTGTCTTTTATCCACTGCGGTCTAGCAGCTGCGCGCCACATCATACTATAAATAGGCGCGCCCTTGCGCCGTAATACCATGGGACGAACAGAAAGGGAGTTTGCGATTTATGGCCCAGCACTATCCTTTTGCACCGATACCGCTGCCCTACGCATACGACGCGCTGCTGCCCGCCGTTACACCCGAGACACTCTACTGCCATCAGCGGCAGATATACGCCGCGTACGTCGACCAGCTCAATGCGCTGCTCAGCGCGTATCCGCAGTACCACAGCATGGACCTGGAGACGCTCATCGCAGGCGACCTCAACCTGCCTGCCACCATCGCGCAGCGCATCTCCTTTTTGGCTGGCGGCATCTACTGCCATGAACTGCACTTTACCGGCATGGCGCCCGCGCCGCTGGAACCGCCCGCAGGGCCACTTGCCGGCGCCATTGCAGGGCGTTACGGGTCAATCGATGCCTTTAAGGAGCTCTTTTTTCAGGCCGCCGAGAGCATCAACGGCACCGGCTTTGTGTGGCTGAATACGGACGCAAGCGGGGACATCCACATCATGACCTCCACCTCTTACCAGACGCCGGACCTGCACGTCTTTACGCCGCTGTTTGCGCTGGATACCTGGGAGCACGCCTACTTCTGCCAGTGGCACGCCAACCTACGCGGCTATGGTATGCGCTGGTTTGACGTGCTGGACTGGACGCAGGCGGGCAGGCGCTTTATCATGTCCCGCAGGCCGTAATCCCGCTTTGCAGCGCGTTTTTTAGAAAAATTTGACGCGCATGCCGCCGCGCGCCCATCGCCATACTAAGCTGCGAGGTGATGACCAGTGACACAGCGATCCTGTTTCGATAAAGAGACGAAACAGTACTTCGACAACCTGCCTACCTTTGTGCAGGAGAGCATTATGCAGAGCGATATCGATATCACGTCTCTGCCCCAGCTGCAGTCCTTCGCGCGCAATCTGCTTGAGGGTAACGGCGACTGCTGTGGCGACCTATAAAGCGCCCAAGCGGCGCCCGCGCGCGGCCACAGACAGCCGGCGCGGGCGCCGCTGCCATTCTACGCGTTTAAACGGCTGGTATTGCCCGGGTAAATGCCGCTGCTGCATTGCCAAAGCGCCCCTGTCTCTGTTAATATGGTGAAAAACCAGGGTTTACCACGCATGGAAGGGGCACAGTTATGGGCAGAACCGTTTTGACGCTTCCCGTCGCGGCGCAACACCAGCAGCAAGCCGTCGCGATGATCGCTGCATATCTGGCGACGGAAGGATTTTCACAGAACGTCTACAAGGGCGCGCCGTGCTACAAGAAGGGCACGGGCATGGGCACGGCAATGCAGTTTATCAAAATCGATCAGGACAACCAGCATATATATCTGAGCGCATGGCTGCGCAGCGGCGTGGGCGGCGCGTATATCGGGGGCGAGATGGGGATCAACGGCGCCTTTGGCGCGCTGCCCAAGAAAATGCTGCGCGACCGCGTGATGCACCTGCAGAACATGTTGCAGATTCAATTTGGCGCCACGCCGGGCGCGCAGGCGTTGGAGACGGATCTGCACGACGGGCAGGAAGGCGCGCTGCCCGAAGCCCAGGCTCCAGCGGCGGCGCATGCCGCTGTGCAGCAGCCGGACCAAGTTCAGTGCGCCGGCGCGCAAGCCCCGGATGCATCGCAGTCTCCCGCGCCTGCTCAGGATGCGTCCCTAACAAAAAAATTTTGTGCGCGCTGCGGCACCCAGGCAGCGCCGGACGCCCGCTTCTGCCCCGCATGCGGGCGCCGCTTTACCATATGACGCATCGATAAGGCAAGTAAAACCGTCAAAAAAGCGCCGCCAACGCTGGCGGCGCCTTTTTAATGCGCTTATGTGCGCCCCTCAATAGATCTCCATCATGCGCTGGATCTCCGCGGCATCCTGCGTTTTTGTCAGTGCCAGCATCAATAAAATGCGCGCCTGCGTGCAGGTAAGATCCCCCGCCGCGATGGTACCCAGCGCGTCGTCCGGAGCGTCCCCGTTGCGCACCAGCATCCCATCGGCAAGCGCGCTTGCGCGCACCACAGGCACCGTGCCGCCCGCCTGTTGCAGCACCGCAGCCGTCTCCTGGGAGACGCCCTGCACGCAGCCCAGCACCACGCCGTCGGGCTTGGTGTCCATCAGATAGCGTAGCGGCCCCGCGCTTGCTCCCGCATACTGCCAGGCGATCTCTACGCGCGGCAGCTTGTCCAGCGCAGAGACGTCAAATTCGCTCTCTTGGGTGTGTATACGGCTGGTGCGCATGTTGAGCGAAACGTTTCCCCCCGCGACAAACCCCAGCGCGCCCGCATTGCGGTCCACGCCGTAAACGCTCTGCGCGCTGCAGTGGCGCGCGCTGTAAATCGTCTGCCGCATGCAGACCAGCACCCCGCGATCTCGTGCATCGGGATTGCTCGCCACGGTAATCGCGTCGCGCAGGTACAGCGCCCCCTCCTCGTGCGCGTCAAGTGCGCCTGTGAGCACCACCGGTTTTTGCGTGTGCACCGTTAGGTTGAGGAAATAGGCCGTCTCCGCCATCGTGGCGGGACAATGCGTAATGACCAGGCCGTCAACCGCATCGTCCGCCAGGCGCGCGCTCACCAGCTTGCTCAACGCCAGCCAGTCGTCGCTTGTGATGTCCGCCCCCTGAAGCGGGCCGAACGTCTCACTTTTGACGTTCGCAACCAGCTTGAGGCGCGAAACCGCGTCAAGGAACTGCTGTGCGGCTGCATCCTCCTTCTCTGCATCGCCCGTTGTCTGTTGGGCTTCGGGTTCCGTGCGCAGCACCAAAATGGTAGGTAAGCTCTCGTCTGTCACCTGCTCCTGCGTCGGGGCAGGCGTGGGCGTAGGCGACGGCGAAGGGCTGGGCGTAGGCGTCGCGCTGGGCGATAAGCTGGGCAGCGGCTGGGGCGTGGCGGTGGGCGACGCCATCACTGTGATGGTGGGCGTGGGCGCCAGCACTACGCTCTGCGCGCTGGGCGAAGCACAGGGGCCGGACACCTGTTCCGGCAGGCAGCCGCACAGCAGCGCCCCCAATAACGCAATCATGCACAGCAGGGCCGATATGCGCATCCCTTTTTTCCCAATATTACGTTGCATTTTGACACAATCCCCCTTGGCCAAATCATTGCAACAAGTATAGCACACGCATCCGGCAAGGTACATGTTTTCGTGCAGACAGTACGCGCCTCGCATTGTAAACACGCGCAGCACCGCGCAAAACCACAAGTACCATTCGACCACATATGTAAACGCATTGTACATGGTACGCCTTTCCCATTGTTTACCGTTTCTTTCACTCTCCTATTGCTGCATCATTTTGCCAGCAGATTTACATGAAAACATTCTTTTTTGCGTTTCATTTACACCGCGCCCACTTTCTCCTATATAGATCTCATTTCTGCACCCCGCTATCCCTCTGAAGGCAACGCGAAAGCGCGCATTGCATCTTTCCCACCGCATTTTTTCTTACATAATATATGGGCTGAAAACGCATTTCCTGATGTGCGCATTGTACTTATCGAGGGCACTATTGCGGCGTTGTGGTGTATCAAGCGCTGTATTGCGGCTTTTGTATAAAATAGATGCGCAATTCATCTGTTTTACTACCTTTGGCGCGCGCACACGCAAATATACACTTGCATTTCGCATGCGATCTTCTATAATGGAACCAAGCATCAAACCACAGGTCGACAGAGCACATTTGTTTCGCTGCAAGGTAAAGCAAGCCAGGAATGAAAACGAGGTTGATATAGCGCCATGAAACCCAAAGTTACCATCAAAATGATCGCGGAGAGGGCGGGCACCTCCATCGGCACCGTTGACCGCGCCCTGAACAACCGGCCGGGCATCGGCAAGGCAACCAAGGCGCGCGTGCTGACGCTTGCCCAGGAGATGGGCTACACCCCCAACCAATTTGCAAGCGCCCTGAGCCGCAAAAAAGCCATCCGCATTGCGGCCGTATACCCCAGCCATTCGGTATTCTTTTACAATTACATTGCAAACGGCATCAACCGTGCGCGGCAGGAGTTTACCGACTACGGCGTGGAGATAGACGATATCTGCGCAGGCTCGTTGGATCTGCAGGACCAGGAGGAGCTCATCCGAAGTACGGACTGGCAGAAATATGATGGCATTGCCATCAACCCCGGCGCCAACGCCATTGGCGCCTACATCGACCGCTTTATGGACTGGAATGTGCCGGTCATCACCTTCAATACGGACGTAGTGGATTCCAAACGCCTGTTTTACGTGGGACACGATACCGCGCAATCCGGCCGGCTGGGCGGCGAGCTGATGGGCAAGATGCTGGGCGGCAAGGGCGGCGTGGCCATTTTGGGCACCAACTGCGCGAGCCTCTCCCATCTGGAGTCCAGCGCCGGCTTTACACAGGTGATCCGCACGGACTATCCCGATATCGCCATCTACACCTGCGCTGAGTACCGCGGCAACGTGCTGGCCGCCTGTGAGAACACGCTGGCGCTGCTGAAGGAACATCCGGATATCCGCGCGGTGTTTTCCACCGGTACAGGCGGCACCATGGGCGCCTCCATGGCGGTAAAGCGGCTGAACCGGCGCGATATAGCGGTCATCGGCTACGACCTGACGGAGTTTACCATCGACGCATTGAAAGAGGGCTGGTGCACCGCCGTGCTGTACCAGGATCCCTTTCAGCAGGGCTACCAGGCGCTGCGTCTGCTGGCGCGCCACCTGCTGGAGGGATGGCTCCCGCCGCAGGACCACCTGCTGATTCGCGCCAAAATCGTTTTGAAAAACAATCTGGACAACTATATCAACAGCCAGGCGTCCGATATTCCCTTTTTCATCCCATAAACACGATTGCCCTATGCAAAAGGCCGCAGATGCTGCGGTCTTTTCTTTTGTGTGTTCGTGTCATTTCAGCGTGTGTTTTCGTGTCTTTTTGTGAAAATTTTTATTGCAAATCTTTATGAAAATCCCTTGACAGCGGCAGAATCGTGCGATATTTTGTGCTTGACGATTGCGTTAACGTACACGTACATTTGCGAAATTTCCCTTTATCAAAATCTCGTGAAAAATCGACAGGAAAGTGAGGAATCTCTTGTGAAAGTAAGAAAAACAATCGCAACGGTTCTTGTAGCACTGCTGACACTCATGCTTTTTGCATGTTCCCCTTCCACCACGCAGCCTTCGGGGGCCACCTCGGCTTCGGCCTCCTCCCCTAGCGCAGATAAACCTGCGGACGGTAAAAAGACATTTTATTTTATTACCAAAGTGCTGGGCAACGCCTATTGGGCCGTGGTAGAGGATGGCGTGCGCGCCGCCGCGGAGGAAAAGGGCGTGGAGGTTGTCTACACTGGCCTGCAGCAGGAGACTGACGTGGAAAAACAGGTGCAGCTGGTAGCGGATGCCATCCAGGCTGAACCGGACGCCATTTTGATCGCGCCGTGCGATTCCTTTGCCATGGTCAATTCCGTAAAGGAGGCCTACGACACGGGCATCCCGGTTATCCTGATCGATACGGCCGTGGACGGCGATGCGTACACCGCATGCGTCAAGACGGACAACGTCAAGGCAGGCGCCATTTGCGCAGAGGAAATGATCCGGCATTTAAAGGAGCGCAACGTGGACCACGCAACCGTCGGCATCCTGGCAACCTCCTCCGGCTCCCAGACCGTCATCGACCGCATCGACGGCTTTACGGAGTACTTTGAGGCGAACGCCCCGGACGACTGGAAGATTCTCACCAACGAGATCAAATACAGCGAGGGCGATTTGAACAAGTGCGTCAACAACACCCAGGATATCCTCATGGCGCATCCGGACTGCAACGCGCTCTGGGCGATCAACGGCAGCAGCACCGACGCGGCAGGCACAGTCATCAAAGAGCTTGGCCGTGACGACGTGGTGGTGGTCGGCGTCGACTTCTTTACCAATACCGAGGACCTCATCCGCGATGGCTACATCCAGTCGGCCGTGGTGCAGCAGCAGTATATGATGGGCTACGAGGGCGTCATGCGCGCGCTCGACGTGCTCGAGGGCAAACAAGTCGAGAAGGTCATCGATACGGGCGTGGTCCCCATCAGCCTGGAAAACATCGACACGCCGGAGGCCGAAAAGGTCATGTATCCGGCTGGACGCCCGAAAAAATAGTGTTCACAGTGGGTTACCTCCCCACATAACTTCCTGCGCGCACAATGGTTCTCCCTGACGATTGTGCGCAATGTCTACCCCCAACTGCCCGGCGCTACCCCGCCGGGCTTTTTTATGTCTGTATTGTCTGTATATGGAAGCATGCGCCGATACGCCTGCCATGGGGAGGTCGTATAAAGCGTATATAGATGCCCCTGCACACAATCGCACACGCTCTTTCACACGATGTACTACACGATTCGACACACGGGCATTGTTGCCAGCACGTCTTTTTTCCGCATTTGCGGACACATCTCGCGCACATTTGAAAAAAATGCGGTTTATCATCTTGACATTCAACGCCACATATACTACACTGAATCCAATCAAAGAAAAAACATTAACGAACACGATGCGTCGAAACGACACATCACGCAAGTCTCCGTAAAGGTTCCAAGACAACACGTTTCTTACAGGCATCACCAGGAAGATTGGGACTTTTGCAAACGCCGTACATGGTTGTATGGTGTATCAAAAAGCATCCGGGTTGTATACCCTGTCACAGTTTCCTCAACGCCCGTGCGCTTCGGAGGTCGTGCAGCGGAACGGTACGCGAATGACTGATAAAAAACATCATATGCCCTTCGCTTTGTAACAAGGACTGTATTTTGTTGCAATAGTGTTTGTTGTTTTTTTTGTTTTTTCCTGTACTCGGATACTGTTTCTGCAGAGCTGTCCCTCTTCTGCGCATAAAATGCCCTATTTTATCATCTTAGCACAGCAACTGAATTCTATGCAAATTAAAGGGGTGAAGCACGCATGGCTGAACTATTCCGTATGGAAGGCATCAGCAAATCATTCCCCGGCGTAAAGGCGCTGGACAACGTATCCTTTACCGTGAACGAAGGCGAGGTGCATGGCCTTGTCGGCGAGAACGGCGCAGGAAAATCCACTCTGATGAAGGTGATGAGCGGCGTATATCGTGCCGATGAAGGCAAGATGTACATGCGCGGCGAGGAGGTCAACATCCCCAATGTCGCTGCCGCCCAGAAGCTGGGCATCAGCATCATCTTCCAGGAACTGAACCTCTGTCCCACGCTGACGGTGGCTGACAACATCTTTATCGGCCGTCCGCCCAGAAAAGGGCCCTTCATCGACGACAAGAAGATGCACGCAGAGGCCAAGGCCATCTTGGATGACCTGGGCATCGACATCAACACCCACGCGGTTGTGCGCTCCCTGAGCGTCGCCAAGCAGCAGATGGTGGAGATCGCCAAGTCCATCTCCTTCAACGCCAAGCTGCTGGTGCTGGACGAACCCAGCGCAGCGCTTTCCGAAAAGGAAGTGCAGCAGCTGATGGAAATCATCAAAAAGCTGCAGAAGCGCGGCGTGGGCATGGTCTACATCTCCCACCGCCTGGAGGAGCTCGATTATATCTGCGAGCGCGTCACCGTGCTGCGTGATGGCAAGAGCATCGGCACGCGCATGTACAAGGACGTCACGATGGATGAGCTGGTCAACATGATCGCGGGCCGCGAGATGGACGACCGCTTCCCCCAACACAAACGCACCATTGGCGACGTGGTCTTTGAGGCGCGCAATGTGCGGGTGGGCAAGACCCTCAACTGCGAGGAGATCAAGGTGCGCAAGGGCGAGATCCTGGGCGTATCCGGCCTGGTAGGCGCAGGCCGCAGCGAGATCATGCGCGCAATCTTCGGCGCGGATCCCGCCGATTCTAAGGAGATTTACCTGGAAGGCAAAAAGATCACGATCAATACCCCCCACCAGGCCATCAACCACGGCATTGGCTTTGTTACAGAGGACCGCAAATTCAACGGCCTGGCCCTGAGCCTGGATGTTCGCTTCAATATTAATATGGCGCACATCGATCAGTTGACGAAGCACGGTATAGTCAACGATAAGGAAGCGACGCGTAACGCGAAGCACTATATCGACGCCCTCACTATTCGCACCCCTGGTCTCTACCAGTCGGTGGTCAACCTCTCGGGTGGCAACCAGCAGAAGGTTGTCTTGGCCAAGTGGCTGTGTAACAACGTCAAGGTGCTGATCATGGACGAGCCGACGCGCGGCATTGACGTCGGTTCCAAGTATGAGGTCTACGAGCTGATGAACGAGCTCAGCGACCAGGGCGTGGCCATCATCATGATCTCCTCGGAGCTTCCCGAGATCCTGGGCATGAGCGATCGTATCATCGTCATTCACCAGGGCGAGGTCAACGGTGAGATGGATGTCAAGGACGCGACGCAGGAGAAGCTGCTGTATCTGGCGGCCGGCTACAACAAACTGGAAGGTAAGCGCAAAGCTGCCGGCGAATAAGGGCATCCCCCACCGCCAGGCATGTGTGCATTTATATTGAGGAGGATATTTATGGAACAAGCCAAAGTCAATAATACGCCGAAACTGCCTTTGATGCAGCGGCTGAGCACCAGCACTAAGAAAATGTTCGTCTCCGGCGGTGCGCTGGTCCTGCTCTTTCTGGTCTTCACATTTTTGAAACCCGGCGTCTTTCTCAAGAGCGACAATCTGATCAACCTGGTCCACCAAGTGGTCAGCTACGCCATCGTGGGCTACGGCCTGACCTTCTGCCTGGTATGCGGCGGCACGGACCTTTCAGCAGGCGCATCGCTGGCACTGGCCGGCATCGCGGTCGTCGGTCTGCTGCAGACGGGTCTCCCCCTGTGGCTGTGCCTGATATTGGGCGTCGTCGTGGGCATCATGATGGGCTTCATCAACGGCTTCTCCATCATGAAGCTGGGCGTCATCCCCTTCATCGCCACGTTGGGTACGCAGTGGGTGTTCCGCGGGCTGGCAAACGTCATCACAGAGGGCCGGCCCATCTACACCAACGCCATCCCCGATAAAGGCGTACAGGAGGCATTTTATTTCCTGGGCGGCGGCCGCGTATTTGGTGGCATCCCCTTCAGCGTCATCATCATGTTGCTCTACGGCGCAATCCTGTTCTTCATCCTTTCCAAGACTTCGATCGGCCGCAAGATCTACGCCTGCGGCTCCAACATGGAGGCGGCGCGCCTTTCCGGCATCAACGTGACGCGAACCCGTATCTTCGCTTACTGCGTCTGCGGCGTGTCCGCAGCCATCGCCGGTATTCTGATGTCTTCGCGTATCTCCACTGCCCAGCCTATGAACGGCCAAGGCTATGAGCTGGAAGCCATCGCGGCCTCCGTGCTGGGCGGCGTTGCGATGAGCGGCGGCGAGGGCGGCATCAACAACACCATCATCGGCGCGCTGATCATGGGCGTGCTGCGCAACGGCCTGAACCTGTGCGGCGTCAACGCTTTCTATCAGCAGGTGGTCATCGGCATTATCATCGTGGCCGCAGTCGCTGTAGAGGCGTACCGCAACCGCAAGTATTCCTAAGCAATTTATCCTGCTCCCTATGCGGATGGGCAATCCGCAAGCAAAACAGCGACGGAAATCCAAACATCCTCGCTGCAATAAAACCCATAACTCTAAGGAGGTAACTACTGTGAAAGCAAAAAAACTCGTATCCCTTCTGCTCGTCGCGGTACTGGCGCTTGCGCTGGTCGCCTGCGGTCCCTCATCCTCTGAGCCCAGCTCGTCCGCTTCGGGCGGCCAGTCGTCGAGCGGCTCGGACAGCAAAAAGATCTACTTCGTCAGCAAGATCATGGGCAGCCAGTACTGGTCCGTGGTTGAGGACGGCTTCAACTCCGCCTGCGAAGAGAACGGCTATGAGCCCGTGGTCAACGGCCTGCAGAACGAGACCGACGTGGAAAAACAGGTTCAGCTGCTGGCAGACGCCGTGACGGCCAAACCCGCCGCCATCTGCATCGCCCCCTGCGATTCCCAGGCCATGGTACAGTCCGTCACCGAGGCGGAAGCATCCGGCATCCCCGTGGTGCTGATCGACACCAAGATTGCCAGCGAAGAGGGCTTTGACGCCTGCATCGCGACCGACAACAAAAAAGCCGGCGAAGAGTGCGCCAAACAGATGATCAAGTATCTCAAGAAAGCCAATGTTGACCACGCCAAGGTGGGCGTGCTGGTCGCCTCCACCGGTTCGCAGACGGTTACCGACCGCCTGGACGGCTTCAAAGAGTATTGGGACGCCAACGCCGAGGACGGCTGGGAAGTGCTCTGGAACGAGCAGAAGATTAATGACGGCGATACGAGCAAAGCCCTGTCCGACGCCAAAGACCTGATTATGGCCCATCCCGACCTCAATGCACTTTGGGGCGTGAACAACTCCGGTTCCATCGGCTGCGCCACCGCGCTGAAAGAGCTGAACCGCACTGACATTACCTTGATTGGCATGGACTTCTCCAACGACACCCCGCAGTTGCTGGAAGACGGCTTCATCAAAGCCGCAGTTGCACAGCGTCAGTTCCAGATGGGTTATCAGGGTGTGGAGACCGCGCTGAAGGTCCTCAACGGAGAAAAGGTTGAGAAGTACGTTGACACCGGCGTTATCGCCATCGAGAAGGATACCCTGGATTCCGACGAGGCCGCGGAAGTGCTGAAATACTACGGTGGTGACAAAAAGTAAGCACCGCCATTGCAACGAAATGTTCTCTAACTAAGTGACCCATATCCATTTTTTCGGGCTACCTCCCCGAATCATATTGGTGGGGACAGTCGCCACCGCGATTGTCCCCATTAATGTGAAATAAGCAGTTTCAGATCGCGCAAAACCGCAGGACTTTCTCGCCGGCGAGATACAAATTCAACAGCTCACCTGAAGGCGTTTCCCCGGCACCAAGCCAATGCGGTTGCAATTCACCTTTCGCAAAGGAATAGAAGGAGACATGCATTTATGGAACGGAAAATCGTAAAAATCGGCTTTGCCCCCACCAAACGCGACGTATTCAACCATCCTGAAGCGTTTGAAGTGCGCGACGCCATCCGCAAACGCATCGATGACTGGCGCATGGGTATCGTGCAGTTCGTCGACATCGACGACGTGACGCCCAAGGGCATTGTCGAGACGGAAGATGATGCGCTTGCCGTCATCAAAAAGTTCAAGGACGAGGGCGTAAACGGCATCTTCGCCCCCCACTGCAACTTCGGCAGCGAGGGAAACACCACGCTGATCGCCCGCGCGCTGAACGTCCCCTTCCTGCTGTGGGGGCCCCGCGACAGCGATCCCATGGCCAACAACGATACCAAGTCCAGCTCCGTGGGACGTACCCGCGATTCCCAGTGCGGCCTGTTTGCAACGGGTAAAGCGCTGCGCCGCGCGCGCGTGCCCTTTACCTACATCCCCAACACCGATCTGGACGACGGCGTGCTGGAGAACGGCTTTAAGGCCTTTGCCGCCGTATGCGCCACCGTGCAGGCCTTCAAGGAGACCAAAGTGCTGCAGGTGGGCACCCGCCCCGATCCGTTCTGGACCACGATGTTCAACGAGGGCGAGCTCTATGAGCGCTTCGGCATCCGCGTCTTCCCCATCACGTTGGTTGACCTGAAAAATGAGATTGAGAACTTCAAGGCCAATAAACCTGAGGAGATCAAAGCCGCAATCGCCAAGATCTGCGCCATGACCAAACCTGTGGGCATCGACGACGAAGGTCTTGCCAACATGGCGGGCTACTATCTCGCGCTGCAGAGCCTGTGCGCCAAGCACAAATGCAATGCGGCGGCCATCAGCTGCTGGGCGCCTTTCCGCGAGTCCCTCGGCATCTCCGCCTGCGCTGTCAACGGTTATGTGACGGATCTGGGCATCCCCGTGGGCTGCGAGATGGATATCCACGGCGTCATCAGCTCCCGCCTGGTCCAGGCGGCGGCCCTTTATACCGATCCGGTGTTCTTCGCCGACCTGACGATCCGCCATCCCTACAACGACAATGCAGAACTGCTGTGGCACTGCGGCAACTTCCCGCCCTCGCTGGCCGGCGATTGCAGCAAATGCACCGTCATCGACGCGCAGAGCAACGGCTTCGCCTGCCCCGGCAAGAGCCACTTCGAGCTGCGCCGCGGCGATATCACCGTGTGCCGCTTTGATGGCGACAACGGCGAATACAGCCTGTTTATGGGCGAAGGCAAGGGCGTCGAAGGCCCTGAGACCAACGGCACCTACTGCTGGCTGGAAGTCAATGATTGGGTTGAATGGGAGAACAAGCTGGTTACCGGCCCCTACATCCATCACAGCTCCAGCACCTACGGCAAGCTGGCGCCCATCCTGCATGAGGCATGCAAGTATATCGGCGTAAAACCCGATCCGGCAGGCATCAGCGAGCAGGAAATCCAGGCTTTCTGGTGGGGCCGCAAATAAGGTCGCAGTTACATTTGCCTCTCTTCTAGCTCGTGCGGGGGTGCGCCCTTTTCCGGTCGGTTTGCTTCACCCGCCCTCCGAGAAAGATTAGGCCGCGCCCTCCCCGCACGAATCACTCACCCATATAAGAGGGTACGCCGCACTGTGTTGACGCACAGTGCGGCGTACCCTTTTCCCATGTATAAAGAGCGCGCCGGCAAATCCGGCGCGTATCCTTCAGCTCATCCAACGCATTGGCGGCGCTATCCTCATGCGTTGGTACATTCCCCTTTTGCAGGCGCCTTGCGTTGCGCGTCACGGCCGAAGCCCGCTGCCCCCCTGCAGGGTGATCGTCTCCCCCGTGATGTAGCGCGCATCTTCCGAGGCCAAAAAGACGCACACGCGCCCAATATCCTCCTTAGGATCGGCAAACCGTCCCAGCGGCACGCGTTGGATCGTCTCAGCGTAGAGCGCCGGATAGGCTTCCTTCCATGCCGCAAGCCCTGGCGTCATTGCAAGCGGGCATATCACATTGACCCGCACGCCGTGCGGCCCCCACTCCGTAGCAGCCACCCGGGACAGACCGCGTATACCCTCCTTGGCCGCAGCGTAGGATGCCTGACCCGCGCGGCCGGACATCCCCGCGCCTGATGCAAAATTGATGACGCATCCACCGCGCGCCTTCAAATGCGCAAAGCACGCCTTCATGTAAAAAAACGTCGCGTACAGGCCGGAATAGATCGCCAGATCGAAATCCTCCTTGCTATGATCCGCCAGCATTGTTCCTGAGGCGGATGTCTGCGCGTTGTTGATCAGAACATCGATGCCTCCGCAGCGCTGTACGGCGATGTCCACCACCTGCTGCACAGCTTGCTCGTTTCCTCCATCGGCCGGCACGCACCATACCTCCGCGCCGTAATCCCGCTTTAGTTGCGCGCGCGCCTCTTCAAGCGTATGCGCGGTGCGGCCTGTCAGCACCAGACGCGCGCCCTCCTGCGCAAACGCCTGCGCAAGCCCCAGACCGATCCCTTTTCCCCCACCGGTAATCAGCACAACCTTGTGCGCCATTTTTCCCATTGCAACGGCTCCTTCACTGCGAAAAATTTCTCTTTTTTACTCTTCGCATTGTCATCGCATTTTATCCAGCAAAAGCGTTCCGGCACCTGGATTGCAGGATTTGCCTGCGTGCTCGCAACCGCTTTGGGCATGCTATGGATATGACGCGCGATACAATCATTGCAAAGGAGGGATTTGCATGGCAGAAAAATCGTACAACGTCCATTATCCCGACATCTCCAACACTGCCTCCGCACATGAGTGCACCGGTATGATGCCCACGCCGCCGCTTACGGACGGCGAGTATAAAGCCTATCAGGAGCTCTACGGCATGGAGATTCCCAAGGAGAGGAAGCAGCCGGAACATCCGAAAAAATAACGGGATAAAAAGAGACTGCGCGTATTATGCACGCAGTCTCTCTTTTTGCATCAAAGCGTCGATATGTGCCGCTGCGCCTTGGCAAAGAACGCCTCGACTTCCTCCAGACGGTAGCGGGGCATTGAGCCAATGTAAATTGGCTGTGGAAATCCGTGCATGCCGCGCAGGCGGTAGATGGTGGAACGATCCACATCAAACCATGCGGCAAGCTGCGAAACACTCATCCAAGGGCTCTGTGGATTGCGCATCATCATGTGTCCTCCTCCCACAACAGCGCATCCACCGTCGTATGCAGTGCCTGCGCGAGGGTGCTTGCGGTCCGGAGAGACGGCACCGTTTTATCGGTCTCATACTGGCTGATCTTTCCTTGCGGAATATGTGTAATGGCGGATAAGGCATGCTGTGTAAGGTTGCGCGCTTTGCGCAAACGCCGGATGGTGGTGCCCAGTGACATAGACATATCGCCCCCATTGCTGCAACATATGATACCTTCATTATATTTGTTTCTTTTCGTGGAGTCAATGTAAAATCCACATTACGAAACACTTCTTTACAGTCACAGATCGAAACAATATAATGAGGAAAAGAGGTGAAACACCATGATCGGAACCCGTTTGAAGGCGCTGCGCACCCAGCGTGGCGAAACGCAGGCGCAAACGGCGCAAGCCATCGGCATTTCCCGCACCACATACGCCAATTATGAGCGGAATTACCGCGAACCGGATTTTGATACTCTGGTTAAACTGGCCTATCATTTCGACGTGTCGTCAGATTATCTGCTGGGCATCATCGATGTGCCACTGCACATCAGCGCCGGACGCGATGCAGATGGCAATGCTTACACGTTTGAATCCATGGTGCGCATGTCATCCGCCGAGGCCGCTGGCGTGGTGGGTGCGCTACACGATATGGGAAAGCGCATCACCCAGCATCCACAGGAAACGGATGAAGCGTTCGCTGCGCGCGTCCTCGCGCAGCTGGGCATTGGAAAAACGGACAAGGCAACGCATGATCGCCTGTACCAGACGCTGCACGCAATGCTGGACGATGCGCTTTGTCCGCCTTCCCCCGATGATAAAGGCGCTATTTGATTTGCCCCGGGCTCTTGTCCTCCTTTCGTAGGAAGCACCTGCTGCAATATAATTGTGTCCAATGTGTTCCTGGCTTCCGGCATACGTGATACAGATTGATGATCAGCACGTCCTGATAACGCATACGGCGCATGGTGGACGCAGGCCAACAGACGCAAATTTTGCGGTATCGCTCTTCTCCCGTCATGTGCGTGCCTCCCTGCAAAAATATGCAATTTTTGTAATACGAATTTATGAATATTATAGCATATCAAAGGGAATTTGCACGACATTTTTCGCTTGTTGCATATATTTTTCTACATAATTTGTAGAAACCGGCTGTTACAAAAAGAATACTGATAAACATTATCCTCTTCCCACTATCTCATATCTATCTCTTTAATTATAAATGTTAATGCTCTCATTGCCATCACGTTCTTATCACGACATATAGCTCCTTTATCATCCATGCAAGCATATCTTTTATTATGAAAAGCTCTCCCCCCATTTTGCATCTCTTGCTTACCTGTTCATACAGTGTTATCCACTTTGTCTCCTTTAAGGCAAAATCAATTTATGTTATATTTTTAAATATTATATTTATATTTTTGATTGTTTCAGTGTTTATATCTCAAAAAACAATTTATTTTGATGCTATGCAGTTCAAGCTAGAACGGACTGTGCAATTTATGACAAGCATATCAAAAACAATCATTGTGATTGACGACTCTCTTCATGGTCTGGGTGAGAGGATTCGAACCTCCGGCCTCTTGAACCCCATTCATCCTCTGTGCCCTATAAATAGGGCTTTTGCGGGCATTTTGTTGGCTGTGCGTTGGCTGTGGCGCGGGGCATCCCCCATTGCAGGCGCGGGCGCTGCTTCCATATTTCACCTGTAGTATTTCCTTCATATCCGTGCATATAATAAGAACATACGTTCTCTTTATATGTGAGGTGAGCGGCATGCAGCGGACCATCCTGCATGTGGACATGAACAACTTCTATGCCTCGGTGGAGTGTCTGCACCGTCCCACCATCCGGCACTTGCCCGTGGCAGTGGGGGGGGATGTGGAGGCGCGCCACGGCATTATCCTGGCAAAAAACGACCCCGCCAAGGCCACGGGCATCAAAACCGGCGACGCCATATGGCAGGCGCGCCAGAAATGCCCTGGTCTTGTCGTAGTGCCCCCCAATTTTGCGCTTTACCTGCGCTTCGCGCGGCTTGCGCGCGAGATTTATGCCGGCTACACCGACCAGATCGAGCCGTTCGGCCTGGACGAGGCGTGGCTGGACGTCACTGCAAGCGCACCTCTGCACGGGGATGGGCGGCACATCGCAGATGAGATCCGCGCACGCGTCAAATCCGAGCTGGGCATTAGCGCATCGGTGGGCGTCTCGTTTAACAAAACCATGGCCAAACTGGGCAGCGACATGAAGAAGCCGGACGCCACAACCGTTATCCCGCACGGTGCGCTGCCGGATATCGTCTGGCCCCTGCCCGCAGGCGACCTGCTGTATGTGGGGCGCGCGACAACGCGCAAACTCGCGCGCCTGGGCATCACCACCATCGGCGGCATCGCGCAGGCAGACCGCGCCCTGCTGCACGCGCTGCTGGGCAAGTGGGGGGACGTGCTGTGGGGCTTTGCCCGCGGACTGGACGACGCGCCTGTCGCGCGGGCAGACGCGTCCGCACTGGTCAAGAGCATCGGCAACAGCGCTACCGCGCCGCGCGACCTGGTCTGCGGGCAGGACGTATTGATCTTTATAACGATGCTTGCCGAGAGCGTCGCCACCCGCCTGCGCAGCCACGGGTTTGTGTGCGATACGGTGCAGATATCTATCCGCAACAACCAGCTTTTCACCATCGAGCGGCAGCAAAAGCTCCCCCAGCCCACCAATCTGTCCGGCGACATCATCCGCGCCGCGATGGATATCTTCCGCGCGCAGTATGATTGGGCCTATCCCATCCGCAGCCTGGGCGTGCGGGCGTGCAATCTGTCCACGGCACAGGGCAACGTGCAGCTGTCCCTCTTTGAGGACGCGGCTGCGCGCGCACGCCGCCTGCTGCTGGAACAGACGGTTGACCATCTGCGCGCGCGCTTCGGCTACGGCTGTATAGCCCGCGCCACGCTGCTGCGCGACCGCCCGCTGGGCAGCATCAACCCCAAGGACGACCATGTGATCTATCCAGTCTCTTTCTTTAAGGAGGGAGGGCCCATATGCAACCGGATTACGCCAGCCCATACAAAATCTACGTAGATGTCGACGTGCGCTGCCACGCGGATGGACGCGCGGAGCCGCGCGCGTTTATATGGGAGGATGGGCGCGTCTTTACGGTGGACAAAGTCCTGGACGTGCGCAGGGCCGCTTCACTGAAGGCGGGGGGCGCGGGCGTGCGGTATACCTGCAGGGTTTGCGGGAAAACTACATATCTATACTTAGAAGAGAACCGCTGGTTTATGGAAAGGAGATTCCCATCCCAATGTGCGGACGCTACAACATCGAAGACGAAGAAGCCAACACCGTGATGCGCCAGATCATCGACGAGGCCAGCGCGCGGCTGGGCGCGCCCATCAAGACCGGGGAAATCTTCCCCACCAACATTGCCCCCGTACTGGCGCTTGACGGCGGCGGCCTGGCCGCGCTGCCCATGGTGTGGGGGTTCCCCCACTTTTCCGGCAAGGGGGTGATCATCAACGGCAAGGCGGAGACGCTGCTGGATAAGCCCATGTTCCGTGCCTCGGCGCTTGCGCGGCGCTGCGCCATCCCCACAACGGGTTTCTACGAGTGGAAATCCATGCCTGGGCAGCGGAAAAAGGACAAATATATCTTCCGCGCGCCGGAAAGCCCCATCCTGTACCTGGCGGGGGTTTTCAACACATGCAATCGGACGGACGGCGTCACCTTGCCGCGCTATGTGATCCTCACCACCGAGGCGGCGGGGGCCGTGGCGCAGGTGCACAACCGCATGCCCGTCGTGCTGCGGGAAGAGGAGCTGCGCGCCTGGGCGTCGGACAACGACGTGATGGCGCGCGTGCTTGCGCGCAAGGGCCCTGACCTTGTGGCAAGGCGGGGTTGAGCGTTGACAACCCCATACAAAGCAGTGTGCAGAGACTATAAAGACGCAAAAAAGGATGTAACCGCCAACATCCTTTTTGCTCAGTGCGTTATTACTGTTGCGTTATTTCCGCTTTACAGGGTTTCCGTTTTACAGGAATACGGAATGCCCTTTTGCGATACTGCTATGCATAGATCCGCTTGCCGTTTTTTAGCGTAATGAACGCAGTGTAGATATACGTTACGGCGTCCGTCTGAGATTCACACATACGCAGCACCTCCTTCAAGTGAGATTTTTCAGAAGCAAGTTCTGAAATCGTCTTGAAAAAGGTAAACGCAGCTATTATACTTAACTTGTTGAGGAAAGTAGGCGGTTTAGCTCCGTTTACTTTTCAAGTTTGAGCTTGTTTGAGCGCCAACTCAGATAAGCTCTTTTTTATGTCATGCAGCCAAAGCCGCTAGACAACTATTTGAGGGCAACCGCCGCGTTGAAATCGAACAGCATGGCATGCTCCTCCTTGAGAAGGGCGCCCTCAATGCGGTACCCATTTTTTGCAAGATCCCACGACATCATGCTTTGGATCGTCTGCATAAGGTCGCGGCCATTCCACCGCACAGATAGGACGTTCGACTTCTTTGCCTTGTAAAAGGAAACAGCATTTGGCGTTTGCGATGCACATGCCTGAATCGCAATCCGCTTTGTCTCCTCGTCCATAAGGAGCACGACATATTCCGGGTACTGCAGCTTTATGATCACGGATTTGTTGAACGTCATGCCGTTGCTCGTTACGGATACGTACGCCGCCCCCTCATTGAAATTGAACGGTTTAAAGTTTTCCAAAATCGACATTCTCGCTCACCACCCTCTCGATACGTATTATACCTCGCATACGGACATCGTGCAATAAAAAATCTTACACGTGCGTCAATTTTTTTGTGGTTTTTCCTGAATTGTCGCAATTATATGTTCCAAAGCATTTTTTAATGCATCGCACATTCTTTTTTCGCGTGCGGATAGCAACATCTTCTGTGTCAATGCATGCAATGGTTGTTGCGCAAGCTGTGCGCATTTTCTCCTACAGTTGAAGCATAATGCAAAAAAGGGCCCCGGCAAGCTGCCGGGGCCCCACAATGATATAGCGGTTGTTTTGCGTTCCAACGGTGTGCCAAAGGAAAACGCCACCACTGTAGCGGCGGCCCGCGTTACCAGCTGCGGCCTGGCTGCGCGGCGCCCGCGATGCGCAAGGTGCAACCAACACAACCGCTGCGGTGGCCCTGGCGGCGCGCGCAGTCCATGGTTGTACCGTGCTGGCCGGCCTTTAGGAGGCTTTGGGGGAACCCTGTCCAGGCCAGCCAACGAAATACTCGCGGCCCCGCCAGCGGCGCGCGCGGGCCGGCGTCTGCCAAATGCAATCCCCCAAGGTGTCTTTCGCTGGCGCAGCCCTTTGCGCATACGTTTTGCATTCTCCCGCGCGCGCTACCTTTGGGCGGATGCCGCGCAGCGCCATCATCCCCATATCCCCGTGGCCATGCGTGGCGCGCGCCGTTTGCGCGCCTAATCCTCGCGTCTTTCAAACGCACCGCTTCGCGCGGCGCCATCATCGCGCCATCCCCGTCCCTTGCCGCGCTATGTCGCGCATATGCCAACGCCCCTATCCACAGGTTCCCGTGGCCATGCGTGGTGCGCGCGCCGTTTGCGCGCCTAACCCTCGCGTCTTTCAAACGCACCGCTTCGCGCGGCGCCATCATCGCGCCATCCACGTCCCTTGCCGCGTTATGTCGCGCATATGCCAACGCCCCTATCCACAGGTTCCCGTGGCCATGCGTGGTGCGCGCGCCGTTTGCGCGCCTAACCCTCGCGTCTTTCAAACGCACCGCTTCGCGCGGCGCCATCATCGCGCCATCCCCGTCCCTTGCCGCGCTATGTCGCGCATATGCCAACGCCCCTATCCACAGGTTCCCGTGGCTGTGCGTGGTGTGCGCGCCGTTTGCGTGCCTAATCCTCGCGTCTTTCAAACGCGCCACTTCGCGCGGCGCCATCATCGCGCCATCCCCGTCCCTTGCCGCGTTATGTCGCGCATATGCCAACGCCCCTATCCACAGGTTCCCGTGGCCATGCGTGGTGCGCGCGCCGTTTGCGCGCCTAACCCTCGCGTCTTTCAAACGCACCGCTTCGCGCGGCGCCATCATCGCGCCATCCCCGTCCCTTGCCGCGCTATGTCGCGCATATGCCAACGCCCCTATCCACAGGTTCCCATGGCCATGCGTGGCGCGCGCGCCGTTTGCGCGCCTATCCCCTGCGCTTTTCAAGCGCGCTGAGCCCATCGTAGATGCCATTGGCGGCGAGCGCCACCACCGCCGCGTGCGCGGGCGCGATGATGGCCGCCTGCCAGCCCACACCCCGGGTGATAAGCGTGGACGCGCTCAGCATCAGCAGCGCGATACAGTAGCTGAGGGCACGTGCGGGCACCGGGGCCAGCGGCCCTATCCCCTTGACCAGCTGCGTCAGCAGGACGGTGGCGGTGACCGCGCCCGCAATGGTGGCGAGCGATGCCCAGGTAAAAAACGCGTTGTGCACTATGCTATTCCCCCTTTTCCTGCTCCAGCCGCCCGATGCGCGTCTCATGGTCGTTGATGCGGGCGTCCTGTTCATTGTTCTTATCCCACAGCCGCTCGTGGCTGCTGTGGTTGCGCTCCGTAAGGCCCTTTAAGTCCTCGGTAATGTTGTCCATCGTCACCGTCAGCCTGGTGATGCTCGTGTTGAGCTTAATGATGGGCGGGATCACCGTTGCCAGGAACCCCGCCAGCGACGCAAGCACCAAGTAAACGCCCCATTCCCCCATCGGCCACACTCCTGTCCTTTTGTGCACACGCGCACCGCGCCTGGGCCGCGCTTGCGGACGCCGGCCGGCGCGCGGATGCCTGTCCCTTCCTATTTGTAATGCCTATTTATGATGCCTTGGATCATATCCACTTGGCACGGCCCGCGCACCGGGGCATTGCCGCTATGGGCCGCGACGCGCCCTCTGCCCGCGCTGACCGCGCGCTATTGCCCCGCGCCCGCGCCGGACAGGGGTATTGGCAGTGTGCCGCGCCCAAAGGCGCTCCTCTTAGGGAATTGGCCGCCCCGCACACCGCCGCAATTGTGTTTTGCCTGCGCACGGCGGGACGCCAGCTGGCGCGCGGTGTGCGTAGAGGGCGGTACACAGCGCCTGCAGCCAGGCGCGCTTCATGGCCCCACGCGCACCCCCGTGCCTGCCCCGCGTCCCTTTTCTATCGGTGCGCCGCTATGTGGGAAGCACAGCTGTCCGCCCGTGCGCACTTCTTTCCCCGCGCGCGCCCGCGCCATGCGTTGTTGCGCAGCATGTAAATGGCCGCGAGCAGGTACACGTAGTAGGGCGCGCGCACGGTGAGCGCCAGCCTGCCCGCAGTATCCAGCGCCGCGCTGCGGGTGGTATCCCCCTGCGCGATGGTGGTGGCGGCCAGCATGGTGGTGGCGGCGGGATCGTAGGATACCAGCAGCAGGCCCGGCGCCACCTGGTTGCGCGCGCCGCGGCGCAGGCCCGCCACCACCAGGTAGGTGCCCGCCGCGGGCAGCACGCTTGCGGTGGTGGCCACGATATCCGTGTTGGCCTCGCCCGAGGCGGAGAGCGCGCCGATATACTCCAGCCCCCCCATCTGCGCAAACCGGAACCATCCCCAAAACGTGGGGTTGGCGCTTTGGGAGTGCGTCCCGCGCCAGAATTCGCCGCGGTAGCCCCCCAGCTTGTTTTCGGCCTGGATAGTACACGACCACTGGTTGTGCAGGCGGATGCTGAGGCACGCGTAGTCGCAGGGCAGATCCGTCACATCCCCCCGGTAGTGGATGGCTAGATACTGCGACTGGTTGGGCAGCGCGGCGCATATCTCCACCACCGTCACGGGCGGGGCAAGGCCGATCTGCGCAAGGGAGGTGTAGGTCTTGAGGTTGTGGGTGGACGCGTCAGCCTTGGCGGCGACGTCCGCCCGCGAGGCGCCCTCCACCACGCAATCCGTGTGGGTGTAGGGGTAGAAGGGGCTGCCGTCCTTCTTCAATGTACCTGTGGGGATTGCCATGGCGCGTCTCCTCCTAGAGAATCTCGAACGATAGGTGAAAGTTGTATAGCTGTGCCGTGTCGTACGTCCCCCGGAAGCCCACCAGATTGCGGCCCTGCAGCTGCACGGCGCCGTAGGCCTGCTGCCCGTGCGCCGAAATGGCAAATATCCCATCCGTGGGCCGCGCGCATACGATCTCGGTGGGCAGGGTGCAGATCACCCAGTTGTCTTGGGTGATGGCGGCCACCTTGGGCTTGACCCTGCCGAAGATGACGCCCACCTTGCCCTGCGCAATCAGGGTGATGGGGTCTGCGCCATGCAGCGCCCACGCCGCGGCGTTTACATCGGGGTGGAACACCTTGGGCAGGGCGTACTGCCAGCCCGCAAAGGGGGGCGAAAGGGTATTATTGTATATCCCTGTCCACGTATCGGTGGCGTCGGGCGCAAACGCCATGCAGCGCACATAGCTGTGGTTGGAGGCGCGGATGATGAGCACGCCGCAGTAGGTGCGCGGCGCGTCTGTGATATGGTCGGCATCCCCCGCGCCGCTGCGCAGCATAAGCACCGCGTCATCGGGCATTGCCCCGCACACCTGCGCCATGGTCACCGGCCCCGTAAGCCCCAGCTGGGAAAGCGCGCTGTAGGTCTTGAGGTTGTGGGTGGACGCGTCCGCCTTGGCGGCGACGTCCGCCCGCGAGGCGCCCTCCACCACGCAATCCGCGTGGGTGTAGGGGTAGAAGGTGCTGCCGTCCTTCTTCAATGTACCTGTAGGGATTGCCATGGCGCATTCCTCCTTTTCTATCCGCAATACCTGCGCGCAGGGGGCGCTGCGCCCCTTTGGGGTGGCGGGCCAAGCGCCTGCTGCTTTTGTATCGGTGTGCCGCACTGGCGCGGTAGAGGTTGACGCGCAGCGCATCTTTGCCGGTGCGTGGGTGGGCGCTAGGAGCGGACGCGCCGCCCGTCCCCCGTGCCGCCACGCGGGAAGCGCGCCTTTATCGGTGCGCACACCCGCGCGCGTCCCCTTTGCACGCGCCCCGCGCGCCTTTATCGGTGCGCACACCCGCGCGCGCCCCCTTTGCACGCGCCCCGCTCCGGTATCCCCGCGCGCTGTCACAATCCGTGCCGCACACCCACGCCCGTCCCCTCTGCACGCGCCCCGCGCGCCTTTATCGGTGCGCACACCCGCGCGCGCCCCCTCTGCACGCGCCCCGCTCCGGTATCCCCGCGCGCTGTCACAATCCGTGCCGCACACCCACGCCCGTCCCCGCTCCGGCCACCGGCGCCGCCCTTACGCGCCCGTGATATAGGTATAGGTCGCGTAGATGTACTGCGTCCGCGTGCCGTCCGCGTAATTGGGCAAATCGCCGTAGGTCAGCGACGCCAGGGGGTAGACGATCACGATGCGGCCGGAAGGATCCAGCATCACGCCCGATGCGGTGGGGCGGCTGTAGCTGCTGATGAGCACGCACCCGCCGATCCACGTGGTGGCGCAGGGCGCGGCCACATCCGCCGGCAGCCCGCCGACGATCATGTTCTCGCCCGCGTAGGGCGCAAGATCCCCCTTGAAGCCCACCATAAACGTGACGGTGGCCTGCCGCCCCACCTTGGCATAGTGGCCCACGGTTGTCACGTAGGTAAGGTTGGGGATTTTCGCCCCGTTTGCGACCATGTGGGGCTTCCAGGCGCCGTAGCTTGGCAGGTGCACGGCTTGCCAGCCGCTGAAGTTGGGGGTGGCCTCCGCGCTGTAGGACGCGCGCCAGCAGGTGGTGGGGTCGCCGGGGCTGTAGGCGTAGCACTGGGTGTAATCGGGGTTGTCCTGTTTGGTGATCTGCACCGTGCAGTAGCCCTGCGGCGCGTCGGAGATATAGTCCGCGCGCGTCTCCGCGCTCAGGATGCGGGCCGTGGATCCCGCCGGCATGGCGGCGATCACCTGCTGCATGCTCACCGCGCCGGATAGGCCCAGCTGGGAGAGGAACGCGTAGCTTTTGATGTTGTGGCTGGCGGCGTCCGCCTTGGACGCCAGCGCGGATGCGTCCGCCTTGGGCGCCAGCTTCTCCGCCAGCTGCGCGTCCACATACGCCTGGATGGTGGGCAGCACCTCGGGGGATTCCCCGCCCACGGTCGCGCCCAGCTCGCAGGTGAGCACGTCCATCGCATCCAGCCTGGCCTTATCCTCTGCGGGCATAAAGCCCGCCTCGGCCGCTGTCGCGCCGGGGTGGGTGTGGTTGGTCACATCGCCCGTGTCCCCCTTGGGCCCCTGCGGCCCCTGCGGGCCGGTAAGGCCTGTGTCCCCCTTTTCGCCCTTATCCCCCTTCTCGCCCTTGTCCCCCTTGGGGATGCCCATGTTGAGCACCGCGCAGCTGGGCTGGGTGGATGTGTTGGTCGCATAGGCGGGCGTGCCCGGCGCGAGGGTCTCCACCGCGCCGATCTGCATCGTCACGGCCAGCGCGCCCTCCCGCTTTGCCGCGTCCACCACGGCCTGGGCGTCCGATACCGCCTGGATGGATTTGGCCGTCTCCCCGCGCACCAGCGTCAGGTACTGCTCCAGCACGGACTTGGGCGGCTCCCCGCTGCCCGATACGCTCCTGCGCACGTAGATGGACGCCGCCGGCAGCTTGATGATGCGGTTGCCCGCGGCGTCCTGGCCGTGCACCTCCAGCAGCAGCTCCCCCGCCGCGGCGGTAAAGTCGCCCGTCACGGCCCATGCCAGGCGCACGCCATCCGCGTCCACGGATTTTTCCAGCGGGCGCTCCACCAGCGTGCCAAGATTTGATGATGCGCGGATGGTGAAGTCCAGCGCCGCCAGTTCATTCCCCTCATATAGCAGCGGCAGGTCGAACGATATCGTATCGACGCCCGTCTCCCCCTGCACCAGCACCTCGCGGATGGGTGTGGTATCGATTGTCTTGCCATGGATGGGTAAATGCACCGCGTAATGCCCCCCTCTCTCGTGTGTGTCGTGTGCCGCCCTTGGGCAGGGCGGGGTTTGTGAGGCGCGTGCCCGCGCGGGATGGTTTGCGTCCGTCCCCTGGCCGTTTTATGGGCGCGGCGCAAGGTTGCCCCTTTGCCGCGTTGTTTTGCGTCCGTGCCCCCGGCCTTTTCGCGCGTCCGCGCGCATTTCGGCCCGCGCGCGGGATGGTTTGCGTCCGTCCCTGGCCGTTTTATGGGCGCGGCGCAAGGTTGCCCCTTTGCCGCGTTGTTTTGCGTCCGTGCCCCCGGCCTTTTCGCGCGTCCGCGCGCATTTCGGCCCGCGCGGGATGTTTTGCGTCCGTCCCTGGCCCACCCCTGCGCGCCCGCGCGATTCTACGTCTATTCCCTGGCCTTCGGCGGGGCGGGGGCCTAAGATTGCCCCCTTGGTTTGTGCCTGTGCGGGATGTTTTGCCTTGACCGTCGCAACATAGGGCTGGGCCGCTACCCCTTGACGCGCCCGCAGGGTGGGTCTTTTCGGCGCGTTGCGCGCCCGCCCGCGTGGGGTGCTGCGCCTGCCTCGCGCGCCCCGTCCGGCCCGTTTGCATGTCCCCGCGCGGGCAGTTTTGCGTCCGTCCCCATCCCTTGGGTACCCCCGCGCCCGCGCGCCTGCCCCGCAAAGATACTGTAGCTATCTACCGTATTCCGCCCGCAAGGTACTGCCGCCCCGCAAGGGCACTGCAGCTATCTACAGTACCCCCTACCGGCGGCGGCCCAGCTGGCGCGCGCGATCCCGCAGCTGCCGCAAAAACAAATCTTCCGCCAGATCGGACGCGCCCTGCGACAGGGCGCCCAGCGCCCCTTTTGCGCGCTGCTGCGCGTCATCCGATCCCGCGCGGCGCGCCGCGTCGCGCCGCTGTCCGTAAGCGGCGGCGATATCCGGGGCCCTGCCCAGCGCATCCGCCACGCGCGCGGCCGTGCCCGCGCCCACGCCCAGACTTTTGAGCAGGCTGCCCGCGCCGCCGGCGATCCCATGGGAGAGCCCCCCGCTGAGCCCCGCGCGCGCAAGCGCGCTTGCCGCATCCCCCGTCACACGCGCGGCGGGGTTGTCTGTGCGCGCCTGCAGCCGCTGTCCGTACTGCACCTGGCGCAGCCCCTGCTCGGCATCCCGCCCAAAAAGGCCCGTGCCCGCGATATCCGCCGCAAAGCCGTTGGCCCCCTCCAGCGCGCGTGTAAAGGCCACGCGGCCCACCTCATCGGACGGGCTGCGGTAGAGGTCGGGGTCAAGGCGGAACCGCATCATGGTGGAGACGTTGCCCTTGCTTTCGGCATCCAGGTCGCGCCATCGCGCGGCGGGCTGGATGCTGTATTCCTCCACAAGTTCCCGGCGCTCGGCGGGGGTCATGCCGCGGCCGGCGGCGCCGCGGCGGATCTGCGCAATATCGTAGTAGAGCGCGGTATCGGGCGCGGCGGCGGTGTCATACCCGTTTTCCCGGATGAACACCCTGTAGGCGTCCAGCATATCGGGCGCGACACGCGCGCCGTAGACGCGCCGCAGGGGGGCGGTGGATACGCTTTTGCCATCGACCTGCACCGTATCGGGCAGGGGTACTTTGCGCGCGTCGTACGCCGCGCCATAGGCGTCCAGCAGCATGGCCTGGGCGCTTTGCTCCTCATCCTGGGTGACCCCTTTGGGCAGCACGCCGTCCATGAGCGCCTGCTGCACCTGGCCGTAGTCCACCTTCAGCGCGCCGCGTCCGTCAAAGAGTGCCTGCCCCACCTTGCCCGCCGTCCAGCGATCCAGCGCCTCCCGCTCGCGCAGGATGCCCTCGGCGTTGCGCGCGGCGTGCGCGTAGGCAACGCGGTTGTCCCGCTGGGTGATGCGGTTCTGCTGCAGGCGCGTGTGCGCGTCCAGCAAAGGGGTGTCCGGCCGGCCGGGGATATCCGCGCGCGGCGCTTGCGCGCGCACGGACGCGGGGATGTCCACCTCCAGCACGTCCATGATGCCCATGGGCGCGAACTGTGTCTGCTCCCGGATGTAACGCCGCGTCTCGCCGCTGTGGTAGCGGCGGGCGCTTTGCGCGGCATTTGGGGCGCGCGCGTCGCGTTCGCTGCGCATCTCCACCTGCACGGGGCCCCCCGGGGACACGCCGCGTGCGGGCGTCCAGCCCTCCTGCGGGTTTGCCCGGGCGGACGCGCGTGCGGCCCCTTGCGCGCCTGCGGCGCCGTACACCTCGTCCACCCAGCGGCGCGCGGTGGCCTGGGCGCTTTGGCCCCCCTGTGCTGCCCGCGTCCTGCCGGACGCGTCCGGTCTATACGCCTGCTGCCCATCCCCCCGGGGCTGTACGTCTACCGCGTAGGCCAGCCCCCCGCCGGGGCCGCCCATCCGCGCGCTTGGGATATACGGCGCGCGCGCGTCCGGTCTATACGCCTGCTGCCCATCCCCCCGGGGCTGTACGTCTACTGCGTAGGCCAGCCCCCCACCGGGGCGCCCCATCCGCGCGCTTGGGATGTACGGCGCGCGCGCGTCCGGTCTATACGCCTGCTGCCCATCCCCCCGGGGCTGTACGTCTACCGCGTAGGCCAGCCCCCCACCGGGGCGCCCCATCCGCGCGCTTGGGATGTACGGCGCGCGCGCGTCCGGTTTGCGCCCCAGCCGTCCGTCCCCCTTGGGCACGATATCCACCAGGTAGGGGATGCCCCCGCCGGGGCGCTGGTTGCGCCAACTGCCCTGCGCCGCGGGCGTCTGTTGCATGCTCGCGGTGCGCGTCTGTTGCGCGGTGTGCGTCTGTTGCGGCTTCGGCCCATCCCAGATGCGCCTGCGCAGCGCCTCATAGTCCGCGTTGAGCGGCAGGTACTTATTGTGTAACGCCATGGCCCTGTTTCCCCCTTTTTTATTCGCCCTGCAGGTAGTAGTACGCCGAGGACATCTTCTGTGATTTGGTCGGGATGGAGGCGGCGATGCCGTGCAGGTAGTTGTAGTCCGCGTCGCTCAAGCGGTACTTGGCGTTCTGCTTGCGCAGGTAGTTGAAGGCGTCCTCGTAGCTGGGCATGGCGCGCAGATCGCGCGCGATCGCGCCCTGGATGGTGTTATCCTGCGCTGCGGCGGGGGCGGCGCTGCGGCGCGGCGCGCTGCGCGCGGCGGCCCCTGCGGCGGCCTGCTGCCGGGCCATCTGCGCGCGCTGCAGGGCCATGTTCGCCTCAAACTGATCCTGCTGCTGCTGCGCCTGCGCGTTGAACTGATCCACCTGCAGCCTGGTCTGGTTGTTGAACTGATCCACCTGCAGCTTGATCTGGCGCTGCTGGTTGGCAAGCTCGTCCACCTTGGCCTGTATCTGGATGGCGCGGGTGATATCAAAGCTGGCCAGCGCGTCATTGAGCTGCTTGGTGGTCAGCGCGATCTGGGAGGCGATGGCGTCCTGCCGGGTGGCGTAATCCCGCTGCAGCTGCTGCACGCTGCGCGCCTGGTTATCGGAGACCTGCTGGCCCATCTGCACGGCGATGGTGGAGCGCGCAAGGCCGCGGCCCAGCGCCTGGTCGCTGGTGCGGCGGCGCATATCGTCGTACTGGCGGTTGATTTCGCCCAAATCCCTGTCCCTGCCAACCTCCAGCGCCTTCTGCTGGTTGTTGAAGGTGTTGATGGCGCTTTCGGCGGACTGTTTGGAGGCGAGCTTCTGCTGCTCCACAAGCGGGTTTACGGCGTTTTCCGCCTGCTGGCGCATCTGGGCGTCGGTGAGGTAATCGTAATCGATAAACCCGCCTGTGATGGTGTATTTGCTGCCGCTGGACGAGGAAGCCATAGAACAATTCCCCCTTACTTGGTGTAGTTGACGTCGAGCGTGGCCCACCCTTCAAAGATCAGGTAGGGCGATCCGCCCGGCGCGTGGAACAGGATGCCCGCGGCGCTGCCATCGCGCATGCGTTCCGCCACCCAGGTGGGCAGGCCGACGGTCTGCTGGCTGCCCCAGGCAAACGCGCCGATCTGGCCGATGGCCGCGCCCAGCGCGGGCTCCGCGTTGCCCGCGGGGCGCGACGCGTAGTTGTGGGTGTAGGCGTAGAGCGCGCCCGCGGCGCTGGAGCCGCCCTGGCTTCTGCGGCGGATGGTGAGGGTGACGGCGTTGATGGTGGCGCCCGCCAGGGTGCTGCGGATGCTTGCGATGTCAAAAAAGATCATGCCTTTGTGGTTGCCGTAGCCCTGGTAATTGCCCTGGTAGATGTAGGCGTTGGGCTGCCACTGGGAACCGCCGCTGACGCTTGTGGTGCGCCAGGATTTGGTATCCGTGCTGCGGAAGTTTGTGGTATGCTCCCTTTTCGGCGGCGGGGGCGGGTTGGGCACGCCGTCGATGACCGCGTCATTTTCGTAGCCCTGGGTGGGCCCCTGGATCACCGCGTCCGCGGCATAGACGGGCCCGCCCGCGGCGATGGGGAAGAGATGGCCGTTCATTTCGCGCAGGCACATGATGGCGCCCTCCGCGGCAAAGAACCTGTTCATCACGCTGCTGCCGTCATTGGCCATGTACGTGCAGTGGGCAAGGCGGGACAGGTGCACGGGGTAGCGCCAGCGCTTGAACACGTTGTTGTAGACGAACGCGGTGCTGAACACCAGGGAGATGGCGTTGCTCTCGGTGCTGGAGGCGTAGTTGCCGCCGCCGTAGAAGTGGCAGCCGACGATCTCCACGCGCGGGCAGTAACTGACCGTGATGCCGTGGCCGGCGGCGCTGTCTTCAAAGCGGCCGATGCCGATGCTGTCAATCTTGATCAAGGGCTGATTGTGGTTGATGAACAGCTGCCGGATGTAGGGGCGCGGGGTGGAACCGCTGCGGATGGTGATGCTGCCCGTGCCCAGAAAGCCCGCGATGGCGACCACCTCGTCGTAGAAGATATTGGGGTAGAGGTGGATGGCGATATCGTGGTTGATAACGCGTGGCAGCTTGTCCAGTATCGCCTGCACGGACGTGTTGGCGTTGGCCCAGTTGGATCCGTCGCCATCCGGCTTGCCGTACTGCGCTGTTTTGGCCACGTAATAATCGCGCGCGCCGGCGGTCATCAGGGGCCGCCCCGCCAGGGACATGCTGTTTTTCACCGTCAAATCCGTGGCGGTCACGTCCTCGGCCAGCAGGTTGTCAAAGCCCGCCTCGTCGGCGCTCATGGTCATGGCGGGGCTGCCGTCCTCGCGCAGAAACTCAAACACCATGCGCTTGCTGCGGAAGTTGATCAAGTCCTGCAAAATGGTGATGGCGGAGGTGCGCAGCTCGTTGCTACCCGGGGTGTAGCCGGTGGCCTTCTCCCCCTCCTGCAGCATCACCTCGTACCAGCCCACGCCGCCCGCGCCGCCCGATGTGTTGACGCAGGCAAACTGCAGCCACACCTGCCGCGCCTGTGCGGGCGTCTGGAAGGTGTAGCTGTAGCGCTTAAACGGGCCGTCCGATGCGGTGAGGTTCTCCAGCGCCACAAACGTGGTGTCAGCCTCGGTGTGGGCGGGGTCGCTCACACACCGCACCAGCACCCGCAGCTTGCACGCCCCCTGCTGCTTGGCCTTAAAGCAGAGCGTATACTTGGTTTGGGCGAACACGTCCATGCGCGCACTTGTGGCGCCCTTAGCCGCACCCAAAATGCCAAAGCACAGCGGCAGGCCCTCTTGCGTGGAACTTGCCGCCACGATGGTGTTGTCCGCCTTGATCTTGCAGAGCGTCGCCCCCGTCCAGTCCTCGGTGCCGAAGCGGGCGTTGCTGTTTTGCACCAGGTTCTGCCCGCCGATCTGGCCCACCGCCAAGGTGATGCTGTCCGCGTGCTGCTGGATCATGGAGGAAAAATTATCCGCGCCCACCTTGCTGTTGATGATGTTCTTCATCGCGCCGGAGAGGTTGGCCATGCCGATATCCCCGCCCACCGCGTAGAACAGCCCGCGCAGCATGTTGTTGAGCCAGTAGAGCGATTCGTCGCTCACATCCGTAATATCCCGCCGCTTTAGATAGCGCGGCGTGCCATCCGCCATGGTGCCCCATCCTTTCCGCGCGCCATCGCGCCCGCCAAACCCGCGCGCCTTGCACATGGGCGCGTGGCGCGCTGGGCGGGGCCCCTGCCGCGCCGCCTGGCCCTGTGCCCTTGCCCCGCGCCGCCGGCCTTGCCCGCATTGGCCCTTTTTCGCGCCCTTGGGCCTTGGTGCGTACCCCCTACTGGGCGGTTTGCTCTTTATGGCCCCCGCCGCGCCCTTGGGCCTTGGTGCGTACCCCCCCACTGGGCGGTTTGCCCTTTATGGCCTTCCAGCCCCTCGGGGGGGTTCCCCCCGCGCCGCCGGCCTTGCCCGCATTGGCCCTTTTCGCGCCCTTGGGCCTTGGTGCGTACCCCCCCACTGGGCGGTTTGCTCTTTATGGCCCCCGCCGCGCGCCTTTTCCCTGCCGCTGGCGGCCCTTTTCCCCGCGCGCCAAATCCGCGTGGCCCTTTTCGCGCCCTTGGGCCTTGGTGCGTACCCCCTACTGGGCGGTTTGCTCTTTATGGCCCCCGCCGCGCACCTTTTTTCTGCCGCTGGCAGCCCTTTTCCCCGCGCGCCAAATCCGCGTGGCCCTTTTCGCGCCCTTGGGCCTTGGTGCGTACCCCCCCACTGGGCGGTTTGCCCTTCATGGCCTTCCAGCCCCTCGGGGGGGTTCCCCCCGCGCCGCCGTGGCTTACACGCCTTGCCCCGCACCCATCCCCTTTTCACCACCCGCGCCCTGGCGCGCTACTTTCTGCGCACCCAGTAGAGCGCCTGGGGGTTCTTCACCGTGAAATCCCCGCCCTGTATGTTGGCAAACGTCATGCACAGCCGCTTGCCATGGCCGAACATCCGCCGCTGCACGATCCGCTCCTGCCGCGCAAGGGGCACGTGGATGGTGCGCGGCATCCCCCCGTCGATGCTGTAGGACACCGCAAGCACCGTGTTCTCCTCGCCGGATACCGTCACATACAGGCTGTCAAACTCCTTGTGCAGCACCGGCGTCTGCACGCCCAGCATATTCCCCGTCCAGTGCGCGGCGATGGGCGCCTCGTCCGCGCCACCCGCCGCGTAGCGCGCCCCCTGCCCGTACAGGAGCAGGTTGCCCTTGTCGTCGCAGTAATAGAGCGCGTCGTCATAGATGAGGAAATCGTTGACGCACAGCCCCGTGCGCACGCCCCACGCTTTGCTGTCAAAGTCGTACTCCAGCACCACGTTGTTCACGTCCGAGCCGTCACACGGGATGGCCAGGATGTAACGCCGCTGCCAGTGCGTGGCCACCGCCCTGTGCACCGCCTGCCGGTTGATGCGGCGGATATATGCCTCGATGCGCTCGGTGGCGAGGGACTCGGTGCGCACGCCGGTGAAGTACGACACCCCATCCCCCGAGAGCAGCACCAGCACGTTGTCGCACACCTGCACACTCTTTGGCGCGATGCCCCCGCGCGCGGCGTACACCTGCTCCACCTGGTAGTTTTCGGGATGCGTGCCCCAGATGCGCCAGATGGAGTGCTGCTTGATCACCAGGATGTCCCCCATGAACACCTGCAGGCCGATGTTGACGTCGCCATCCCACGTGGGCAGGTCGATCAGCGCGCCCGCGGACAGCTCCGCCATGTCCCAGTTTTCCGGATCCATATCGTCGCTGCACTGCACCGCGGTGGGCTGCGCGTCGGGGATCACCCACACCCGCTCGTAGTGCAGGGCGATGTCGCGGGCCTTAGGGGCGTTCGCAAGGTCGGCGAACGTGGCGCCGTCCCACTTTTTGACGGGATCCACGCCGTTGGTCATGATGATCAGGTCGCGCTCGCCCACCTGGTAGTTGATGTACCTGTACACGCCGCCCTTAAGGCCGTTTATAAGCGTGGTGTAGCCCGCCCTTTCGGGGTCGCAGGTATGGATGCCCTCCTGCGTCGCGGCGAGCACGCAGGCGTCCTTGCCCTTGGGGTAGAACTTCATCAGGCTGGTGATGGGCGCGCTGTGCTTGCCGCACGCCGCAAGTGTGGAGCCCTTGCAGCGGCGCAGCACGCCGCCCGTGATATCCACATTGGCCATGTCGCTCGCCACGCCCGGGGCCAGCAGGGAGGGGTCGTTGTGCTGGTCAATACCCTTGGAAAACGCGCGCACCTCGTAGAGCTGCTGGCCCCTGCCCCGGCCCGCGCGCAGCGGCTGCGATCTCATAGGCCAAACCCTCCCTGCCTGCCCATGCGCAGGGGGCCGCGCTGGGGACGGATGCCGTCAAACAGCTCTTTAAACCGGCTGTCCCAGATTACCGCCATGTCGTGCAGGTTGCGCGCGGCAAAGTACTGCGCCGCCGCGTAGTAGGCCAGCATCTCGTGGGGCGCCTGGGCGGGGGAGAAGACGGGCTCGTCAGCGTCCCTTGTAAGGGGGGCGGGCAGTACCTTGCAGTGCACGCGCACCCGATCCCCCTTGCGTGCGCCGCGCACCACGATGGTGTCCGCATCCAGCGCCGCGAAGCGCAGGTAGGCCCCGTTGCGCGTGACGGCCTTTACCCCGATCACCGGCGTTTGCGGCGGCATGATATCATCCACGTCCAGGCGGCCACCCTCGCCCAGCACCACCTCCACGCGCGCGCGCGGCGCGCAGCGCTCCCGCGCAATGCGGAAATACGCGTGGTTAATATCCTGGATCAACGCGCTTTTGAGCGCGCCCGCCTCCTGGTCGGGCAGCACCTCGGTGTTGTCCGTGCAGGCCATGGCCTTCAAGTACAGTTCACGCAGGTTCATGCCATCTCCCCCTTTACACAAATCTCGTGGTAAACGCGTCCCCTGGCACATACTCCTGCGTGACGCTGCGGCGCGCGTAGTCCGCAATCTCGCGCAGCCTGCCCTCGTTTTCGTCCATCACTTTTTGCACGCCCTGCCTGCGCAGCGCCTCGTTGTGCGCGTCCATCTGCGCCACGATCTTCTCCATGCGCTCGATGCGGTGCTCCCGCGCGTAGCGCAGCGCCCGCGCGTCCAGCGCGTCAAACGGCAGTGTCAGGCTGAGCGTATCCGGGAACGTGGCGCTGTCGTGGATTTCATACTTTCCCGCTTTGGTGTTGTACATCACAAACAGGCGCGGGTCTTGCGCCTTGAGGCGCTCCACAATGTAGTAGACGTCGCGCTCAACCGGAATACGGTCTTTTTCAAATACCCCTTCAACCGCCATGGCCCAAGCCCTCCCCCGCGCGCTTCCGCGCTATCTCGCTCTTTCGCTCCCACGCTTCGCGCTATCGCCCCCCGCGCCTTCGCGCCCGCCATTTTATATGGCCCCGCGCCCGCGCCCTGGGTTTCCCACGTTTTTTCACCGCGCGCTTCCGCGCTATCTCGCTCTCCACGCGCGGTTTCTTGTCCCCGCGCGCTTCCGCGCTATCTCGCTCTTTCGCTCCCACGCTTCGCGCTATCGCCCCCCGCGCCTTCGCGCTATCTTTCCCGCTTTCGGCAAAAAAGAGGGCGCCCCGCACTGTGAGGCGCCCGTCCATGTACCGGTGTATGTGCCTGTTACGCCTCAGTAATGCCGGTCAGCTTGCCCTGGGCAATCGGCTGTTCGCAGAGGATATCGCAGTATTTGGCAAGCACCGCCTGGTACACGGTGCTATCCGCCTTGCGGGTGAGCACGCCGCCGCCCTGGTCGATCCACTCCCAGTCGCCCAGCTGGCCGAGGGTGAACGTATCGGTCACAAGCGCGTAGAGGGTGCCCTTGGCCACGTGCTCGCTTGCGTAGATGGGGATGCCGTTGTAGGAGAGCGCCTTGAAACCGCCGGCGATATCCAGGGTATTGACATGGCGCTTGAGGGTGCGTTCCGCGTCCAGGTAGGCGCGGCGCACGCCCAGGGCGCAGACGATGTAATCGACGTCCCTGCCGGTCATGATGCGGATATCGTCCAGCATGGCCTGCAGATCCAGCTCATCCCACGCGCCGCCCACGTTTTTGACGCGGGGGTTGAGCCAGCCGTGGACGGCGCGCGAGAGGCCATAGAGCTTTTCTCGTCCCGCGTCAAAGATGGCCTCCAGGCCGGTGAGCTCGCGGCCGTAGGAGCCCTGCAATGTGACGATATCGGTATCGGCGCTGGTGATGGCGGCGCCGGTGGTGGTGATGGTGGGCGCGGTGTCATCGCGCGTGACGGAGGTAATGCGTCGCCTTGCGCCACCTTGCAGGGGCGTGCCGTCGGCGGAGAGGAAGTCCACCGTCATGCCCTCGTGGAAGGGGCGCCAGTCGTCCACGCCGTGGGTGGTGCCCGCTGCGGTGACCGCCTTGAGGGTGCCCAGCCTGCCGTTGCCATCGCCGTAGAACTGGCGGGCGGTGTTCATCTGGGCGGTTTTGACGCTTTTGTCGATCTCGTCGCCCAGCAGGTTGGCAAAGCCGCCGGCGTTATCCTTGGTGGCCTTGATGGCCTTATCGGAGATCTCGATGGTGCCGTAGAGGTTCTTGGTATCCAGCTCAAACTGTTCGTAGAGGTTGCCGTGGGCGGCGGGCACGGCTGCCTCATCGGAGGCGCCAAAGCCGCCGTTGACGCCCACGCCGATGCCCTTGACGATCTTGCGGCCCACGACGTTGTCGCTGGTCATGCGCATCATGGCAAAGGCGGGGTCAACGTTGAGGTTGAGCTGTTCGCGCAGCGGCTCCAGGTAGAAGTCCTTGAGCGCGCGGTCTGCGGTGATGGTGGTAACGGGCAAAGAAATCAGCTCCTTTACTTATTCCCTGCCGCCAAACAGGCGGGCGGCGAGGGATCGTGCGTCCTTGAGGGATTTGGGCCGCGCCGGGGGCGTGGCCACGGTATCGGTGCGCGCGCCGGGGGCGGCGCCGATGGTCTGGGGGGCCTTGTTGCCGCGCTTGACGTCCTGCAGGTAGCGCTGGATGATGGCGTTTTGGATGCGCTCATCCTGCAGGATCTTCTCTTTGACATCGCTGTCACAGAGCAGCTGCTCCAGCGGGCGGTAGCGCCTGGCGCGCACCGCGTCAAAGGCGCGTGCAAAGCCATCCTCCGCGTCCTTGAGGTTGTGGTCGATCATGTACTGGGTCATCTCCATGCGGATGCCCTCGTCCACCTGGTCGCCGTAGGCGTCCAGGAAATCGCGTGCGCGCTTGGCGAACGCGGCGCGCTTCTGCTCGCGCTCGTAGACGCTGCGCATGGGCGCGACCTGCTCATCCAGCAGCCTGCGCAGGGTGGATACAGGGTCGGCAAGCAGCTGCGCGCGCAGCGCGCCTTCGCCCGCTTCCCCTTCGTCCCCTGTGCCCTCTTCATCCGCCGGTGCGTCCACCCCCTGGCGCAGCTGGGCGTGCGCCTGCATGGCCTGCATGGCCTGCGAGAGCGCCTCCACCTGCGCGCGCAGCTGGGCGATCTGGCTGCCGCTTCTGCCGGCATGCCGCTCCAGCTGCTGGTAGGCGCGCGTCAGCTCCGCCACATTGTTGAACTTGCCCAGGATTTTGCCGGGCGCCCCCTGCTGGGGCGCGTCCTCGGGCATCGCGTCCTCGGGCATCGCCTCCTCGGGCAATGCGTCCTCGGGCAATGCGTCCTCGGGCAATACCTCCTCGGGCAATACCTCCTCGGGCAGCGCGTCCTCGGGCAATACCTCCTCGGGCATCGCCTCCTCGCGCATGGCCCCTTGGCGCATCGCTTCCCCGCGCATCGCCTCCTCGCGCATCGCTTCCTCGCGCATCGCCTCCTCGCGCATCGCTTCCTCGCGCATCGCCTCCTCGCGCATCGCTTCCTCGCGCATCGCCCCTTGGCGCATGGCTTCCTCGCGCATCGCCTCCTCGCGCATCGCCCCTTGGCGCATGGCTTCCTCGCGCATCGCTTCCTCTTCGGGTTCTCCGCCCTGCTGGCGGGCCCGCTCAAACAGCCTGCGTGCGTAGGCCTTGGCCTGTGCCATGGCCTGTGCGGTGGTCTTGCGCGTTTTGTTGCTCGGCATTGGTAGCCCTCCTTTTTCTTACATGCGGTTGTCCAGTGGCGCGCGCCGCGGGCCCACAATCGTGGGTTCTCCGCGCGCGCCCGGGCCGCGGGTGTGCGCCGCTTTGGCGCTGTCCTTTTGCGCTTGCCTGCCGCGCGGTTTGATGGCTTTTGTTCCCCGCGCCGCCTTGCAGCACGGTATACCGCGCAGGCTTGCAGTACGGCTTGCCGTTCTGTCTTACCGCGCCGCCTCGCCTTGCGGGGTTGCCGTTCGGCCTTACCGCGCCGCCTCGCCGTTCGGCCTTACCGCGCCGCCTCGCCTTGCGGGGTTGCCGTTCGGCCTTACCGCGTGGCCTCGCCTTTCGGCCTTACCGCGCCGCCTCGCCTTGCGGGGTTGCCGTTCGGCCTTACCGCGTGGCCTCGCCTTGCGGGCTTGCCGTTCGGCCTTACCGCGCCGCCTCGCCTTGCGGGGTTGCCGTTCGGCCTTACCGCGTGGCCTTGCCATTCGGCCTTACCGCGCCGCCTCGCCTTGCGGGGTTGCCGTTCGGCCTTACCGCGTGGCCTTGCCTTTCGGCCTTACCGCGCCGCCTCGCCTTGCGGGGTTGCCGTTCGGCCTTACCGCGTGGCCTCGCCGCGTTTTTGGGTCTTCCCGCCCCGTATCCGCGCGCCGCGGGCCCACAATCGTGGGTTCTCCGCGCGCGCCCGGGCGTCTACGCCCCGCCCGGCGCGTCAGGCGGCGCGGGGGCCGCATCCGGCATGCCCATGCGCATCACGCGCTGGTTCTGGGCCACCTGCGCGGCAAGCTTGGTCTGCTTGAAGCGCCTGTGCATCTGGATGTGCCGCGCCAGCTGCCCCTCCACTTGTGGGGCGCGGGCCTTGCCGCGGCTGTACGCGCCCGATAGGAAGAACGCCGTGTGCTCCTTGATGTGGATATCGTCGTCGTCCAGCTCGGAGATTTCCGGCTCGCGGCCGAAGTCCACCAGGTCGATGGCCTCGTTGCGCGCGCGCTCGGCGTGTTTGGCGTCGATATCGCCGGTCATCTCCATGGCGCCGAAGTGGAACGCGGATAGGATTTTCTCCCGCGCGTGCCCATCCAGCGCGCCGGTTGCGGGGTCGTTGAACACGCCCAGCTGCAGCAGCTGCAATATGGTTTGGCGCACCTGCGCGGGGGTTTGGGCCAGCTCGTTTTCGGTATCGAACACCACGTCGTCGGAGGTGATATCGTTCCTGCTCCACAGCAGCACGCCGGCGCGCGGCTGGTCGCCGACGAGGCGATCCATGCGCTTGTAGGTGGCGAACTGTTTATAGAGGCGGAGCCATTTTTTGCCCACATCCAGCATCATGGCGCGCAGGTGCTCGGCGGTGAGGGAAAGGCGGGTGTTGTCCTGTTCCTGCAGCAGCTCCAGCGCGATGCCGCTGGTGACGCCAGTGGGCGCGCTGGAGTTGCGGGAGACCTCCGATACGCCGGAAACGGCGATAAACTCCTGTTTCAGGCGCGCGGCCTCGTTGAACATATCGGCGGGGACGCTGCCCATATTGAGCATCTGTGGGGGCTGATTGCCGGCGCGGTAGGAGAGCACGGCGCCGGGCTGGAGGCCGTAGAGCAGGTCTTCCTCATCGACGCTGCCGTCCTCGGCGGCGACCACGCCGATGGCGATGCGCGCGATGGCCTCGTGGATGCGGTTGATCACGGCGTTGTAGGCGCGCTGGATGGGGATGCAGCGCTCGATGACGGAAATGCCGAAGAAGCAGCCGGGCCGCTCGATGCACAGCGTCTGGGAGAAGGGCAAGCCACGGCGGGCGTCCTCGCCCAGCTTGTAGGGCAGGGCGCTGTAGTGCAGCAGCTGGCCGCCGGCGGTGATGATGAGGCGGCCCTGGGGGTAGGTGGCGGAGGGCATCTCGTAGAATTCCAGCACCACCTCGGCGTTGTCGCGTTTGGAGAGGGCGGCCTGCTGGACGTTGTTGAGGTAGCCGAGGCCGCCGACCTTGATGCCGCTGTTTTTGAGGCCGAAGACGTCCACCTGGCGTCCGGGCAGCGGGACGCCCCAAATGGCCCGGATGTCGTCGACGTGGTAGGCCTTGGCATGCAGGATGCTGCGCTGCTCGGCCATGGGCAGGGCGCAGGATTCGGGGTAGATTTCAAAGGGGGAGCAGACCGAAACGGCGATATCCCCCTCGTAGATATCCGCATCCAGCGCGAGGCGCGCGCCGCCGCGGGGGTTCCACACGGATTTGATGAAGCCCGAGCCGGTGATCTCCGCCCAGGAGGCGGCGCTGCGGCGCAGGCGGGGCATGTCGCACTTGGCGTGCGTGGCGTCCAGCACGCGGGTGCTGACCTGCGCGGCGGAGACGTCGTCCATGTCGGATGTAGCGGGGCGCACGCGCAGCTTGGGGGCGATCTGCCCCAGCTTGGCCAGGCGGGTCTCCACAATGGGCGCGATGTGGTTATAGGTGTTTTGCAGCTGCCAGTCGTACAGGGGCGCGATGGGGACGATGTCCCCCACCCCCTCGACGATATCGCAGTGCTGGTAACCCATCAAAAAGTTGTTATTGAGCCGCCACTGCATCTCAAAGGGGAGGCGTTCGGCGCTGCGGCGCTGGAACTCCCGCTCCACCTCCGCCACCAGCGCGGCGCGCGCGCGGGGGCTGTCGGCAGCGTCGTCCACGCCCGTGACGGGCTGATAGGCGTTCTGGTCGGGCGGGATATCCTTGGCGCTGTAGTAGCCGCCCACCACCAGTTGAACCTTGGTCATTGTAGCCACGCACCTCCACCTGTAATAAAGTCCTGCAGATTGCGGCGGGCGCGCGCGTGCAGCGCGGCCATAAAGGTGCCGCTGGGGCCGGAGGCCCCTTGCCCGGCGCCGGGGCGTTTTTCTTTTCTACAAGCACTATCCGGGCTTCCCGCGCCACTGACCCGCCCACCCGAAGGGGTTTGCACTTCATCGGGGCCGCCCGGGCGCATTGCCCCGCCGTCGGTGTCATCCGGGCTTCCCGCGCCACTGCCCCGACCGCCCGAAGGGGTTTGCACTTCATCGGGGCCGCCCGGGCGCATTGCCCCGCCGCCGGTGCCAACCGGGCTTTCCGCGCCACTGGCCCGACCGCCCGAAGGGGTTTGCACTTCATCGGGGCCGCCCGGGCGCATTGCCCCGCCGTCGGTCGCCTCGATCCCCTGGCCTCGCGCGCCGTTGTAACCAAACAGCCCGCGTCCCCATTTGCCGGTGCGTCTTTCCCCGCCGCCGGTGCCAACCGGGCTTTCCGCGCCACTGGCCCGACCGCCCGAAGGGGTTTGCACTTCATCGGGGCCACCCGCCCCCGTGCCGGTCTCCTCGGCCCTCTGCGCGGTCAAGTCCGAACCATCCCGCCTTGCGGCAGCGCCATATGCGCGTTCACTGCCGCGCCGCGCTTCCAGCACCGCCACACGCTTTTCCAGCGCGCGCAACCGCATGCACAGCGCAAAAGCCGCGCCCAGCGCGCCGCACGCCATAACCATAGAAACGCTTGCCCATACAATCATGCGCCCGCTCCCTCTTCTTGTTTTGCGGAAGACGCGCCCGCAGCCCTGCGCCCTGCCGCGTGACCGGCCCCATTGGCCCCGCCCGCGGCGCGCGCCTTCCCCGCGCGGGCTTTCTTCCCGCCGCTGGCCTTTTCCACGTGATCCGTGACGCCTTCCCCAACAGCCGCGCTTGCCTTCCCAGCGCCGCTTACTGCTTTCTCCTCATCACAAACCGTGCCGCTTCTCGCGACACATCGCTCAGGGTATCCCGCGCCGTCTTTCTCGCTCTACGCCTTCCCCGCGCGGGCTTTCTTCCCGCCGCTGGCCTTTTCCGCGTGATCCGTGACGCCTTCCCCAACAGCAGCGCTTGCCTTCCCAGCGCCGCTTACTGCTTTCTCTTCATCACAAACCGCGCCCATGACGCCTTCCCCAACAGCCGCGCTTGCCTTCCCAGCGCCGCTTCCAGCCTTTCCTTCGCCACAATCCGCGCGGCATTTCGTACCACTATTCGCGGCATTTCCAACGCTGCAATGCGCACCACAATCCGTCCCGCTTCCCGCAGGGCAGCCGCGTTCATCCCCCCGCGCGGCCCGCGCTTCGCCCCCGTCCCCGCCTTCGGACACCTCCCGCGCGGCCACGGTTGCCGCGCCCACCTGGCAGATATCCCGCAGGCACACCGCGCACACGTAGAGCTCCGCGCCCCTGCGCCGGTCGCCGCGGTACACCTCGTAGTCCGCCTTGCGGTGGCAGCGCGAGATATCACAGCCCACGCGCACCGCCGCTTTTGCAATGTAGAGCTTATCCATATTACGTGATCCTCCTGTTTCTGCGCGCCGCAGCGATCAGGCGCTCTTTGTGCAGCGCGATGGCGCTTTTGGGGGGAGCTGGTTCGCGGTAAGGCTCCGGCCTGTTCATGATGTAGTAGCGCAGTTCGTCCATGGCGTGGTCGTTGACCTTCTGGGGGGCGTCCTCACCGATGGCCCAGCGGTAGGTCTGCATCTCCCGGATCATGTGGGGGCAGGTGCGGAAGATAAACAGCCTGGGCTTGCCGCGCGGCCAGGCGGCGGCATCCTGGGCGGGGCGCAGTTTGAGGTACTCCTTGACGCGCTGGATGCCGGTAAATTTGTCTTTATTGACGCGCAGGTTGGGGATGATCCCGTGGTCATAGAACAGCTCGGCCACGCTGCGCTCGGCCGCGAGGGTGTGTTGGCTTGCGGCGCTGTCCATCAGCGCGCGGAGGCGCCCCTTGCCATCGCGGGGCCAACCGAGCTGGCGTGCGATGGCGTCGATGGCGCAGGCGTGCTCCTCCACCATGGCGCCCGCGCGGTAATGCTCGGCGACGACGTAGACGTTGCCGTCCCCATCGCAGGCGTAGAAGTGGCAGGAGAGGGGGTTGGTAAAGCCGGGGTCGATGGCGATGTTGTCATACCAGGCGTGGGGCACGTCAAAGGGGTCGATCACGTGGGTATCGGGGGAGAACGCGTTGTACACCAGGCCAGCGAGGCCGGCAAAGCGGCCGTACTGGCGCGCCTCGCGCTCTTGGGGGGACATGGTGGCGACCAGGCGGGCGATCTCCTCGCCGCGCAAAAAGGGGTTATCCTCCCACTGCATGCTCTGGCACCACACCTCGGGGTCTTGGGGGAGGTTGAGGTAGATCACGTCATGCACCCAGGTCAGGCCCATCAGCGGGGTCATGGTGCCCCAGATATCCCCCTGCCGGTCGATAACGCGCATGGCGCACTCCTCATAGATTTCACGCGGGGGCTCCTCGTCGAACCACACGTAGTCCAGGCTGGTGCCCTGGAACTTGGCGCGGCCCTGGTCGCAGGATTTGAAGCCGATGCGCGACACCCCGCCGTGGACGGATTTGACGTCGATAAAGTCAATGGTGCCGTTTTCGGGGTCATCTTTGCGGCCCTGGCGCATGACCACATCGGATATCCACTCGCGGCGCAGGTAGGAGAGCACCTTTTTCTGGGCGACGTCGCGCTGCACCTCATTGGTGAGGGACACCACCCACCCCTGCGTGGGGCGTTCGATCTTGCGGTGGGGGTGGTTGCCGCGGGCAAAGTAGACCACCTCCACCGCGCCGCACTCGGTTTTGCCGGTGCGGTTGCCGCCGAACACCCAGCGGTTGCGTTTGGGGCACTGGTGGAAGGCCAGCTGCTTGTGGTGCACGCGGGGGCCGGTGTTGTAGTAGTCCAGCCGCCAATCCGCGCGCCTGCGCTCCAGCTCGGCGGCCAGCATGCGCATTTTGTCCAGTGTCACGCGCGCGTCCTGTGTCCGCATCCAACCGCCCCCCTTTTGCCCCGCTTTTGCGCCTGGCGTTTTATGCCCTGAAACCCCGCCGGGCCGGGAGCTTGCCCTTGCGCGCGTCGGACTTTTACACCGCGCGCCTCCTGCGTGCTTTTACGTCTCCCCGCGCCGGGCCTTGCCTCCCTGTGGCCCGGGCCGGGAGCTTGCCCTTGCGCGCCTCGGGCTTTTACGCCGCGCGCCGTGCGCGCCTTCCCGCGCTTCGCAACCCTTTGCGCGCCCCGCTCTTTTACGTCTCACGCTTCCGCCCCCCGCGCCGTTTGCGTTCCAGTGCCCGCACGCCTTGCCGCGCGCCTTCCCGCACTTTTCGCGCCCGCGGCTTCCACCCCGCCCCGCGCCAGGCTATCCCGCCCGCTACTATCCCTCCATCACGTGCTGGGCCAGGCGCGCAATGTGTGCGCGCAGCTCTTCATCCGATAGCCTGCTGATATCCACATCGTCCACCATGATGCCGCCGGTGTGCTCCACCTGCTGCCGCGCGGAGAACTCATCCGCCGCCCTGCGCTCCAGATACCACTGCGAGAGGGATTTATCGCCATTGCACAGCGCGGCGTAAAGATTCTTTTTGGCCAATATGCGGGGCTGCTGCTTGAGCAGCTCCTTGCGTTGCAAAAAGTCCGGATGCGCGTGCCCGTAATTGTAGAGCGTGCCGGGGGAGATATCCGCCAGTAGACAGGCTTCGCGGTCTGTCATGCCCTGTAGGAATGCCTCCTCCAGTTTTTGCAGCACCGCCTTGTCCACCACTTTGGGGCGGCCGACGCCTGACCTGGCGCGCGGCTGTCTGGTGCCGCCATCCGTATTTGTGGGCACATGCCTCACCCCCTTTGACGCCCGTGGATGCAAAGGGAGCCGGACGCGCGTCCGGCTCCCTTTGTGATGCGCGGTGATATCTGTCCTCGCCCCGTTGCCCTGTGGCGCGCGGCATCCGGGGCGTACCCGCAAAAGGCGCGCCGCCTACCCTAGCAGGCGCGCGCTTTGTTGCCAACTATCTGCATCGTAACACAAGAAAAACGGCAAAAAGCGGCCACATTTACCCGCGGATGTAAAATCAGCATGCGCGGGGCCCACGGCGGGATGGCTGTTGGGACAGTGCGGCGCGGCGTGATGGCGCGGCGTGTGCAAAGCGCCGTTAGGGCGGCGCGGAGAGGTCTTTTTCCCGTCTGCCTCCGCGCGCCGGGTACAAAGCGCCGTTAGGGCGTAGTGGCGCGGCGCATGCGGCGCTTGGGAAATACGTCCCCCGCGCGCACAATCTGCAGCGGGCCGTCGCCCTGCCGGACACGCAGACGGGCCCCCTACCGTACACATCCGCACGGCAGGGCGTCACAAGGGCATAATCCCCCCACCTGCCAGCATATCCGCGAGGGTATCGAGCATGCCGCGCTCCACCTTCTTCGCGTGATCCGGATCATAGCACATGCCCGCCCCTACCATCACCCAGCTCTTGCGCTCGTAGTAACGCAGATAGGCGAGCCGCCGCTGCTCTGGCGGCAGATCGTCAATCAGCACATCCAGCGCACGCTTGCGCGCCATCACGTCCCTGACCTGCAGCGCCAGCGCGTCCATCGCCTGCCGGTAGCTGTCGCATATCCGCTGCACTGCCGCCTGGGTGGCGTCGCCCCTGTGCCCGCCGCGCGGCATCCCCGTGATGCGCTGGGCACCCAGGGTATCGCGCGCCTCGTCAGCCATCCGCCCCAGCGCGGCAATCTGCGCCTGCTTGCTTCTGCACAGGTCGATGGCCTGCCCCCACTCCCACAGCGCGCGCCGCACGCACGCGCGCCTGCGGCGCAGCACGTCCCCCTCTTCCATACTACACCCCCCATGTTGCCTTATCTCTTCCGTCTTCACCGATCCCCGGCGCGCACCCGGGCCTTGCGCCTGCCTGGCAATCTTTGCATCGCCGCGCGCGATGGGAAGCGCCCTGCGTTCCCTGCCCGCCTGCTCCGCCGTGCCTGCGCCCGGGGCAACGGGGCGGGAGGAGAAATGGCGCGTCTGCCATAGTGATCCCTGGCGGCTTGCGCCTGGCGCGCATGGTGCGGAGCATCAGGGCCGTTTTGCAACCTGCGCACTTGCCCCTCCGCCCACGCGGCACGGTGGCGCCTTCTCCTGTTTGATGCAGAGGGATACAGCCCACCCGTGCCCACGCGCTTTTTTACATCCTTCCGCGCACGCACGGCACCGTCTTCTACCGTCCGGTATGGACAATGCGGGCTAGCTTGCCCGCCCGGCCCGCTCCCTTTGCCCCGCACCGCCAGCCCTACGCCCGGCGCGCACCTGCCCCGTCCCCTGTCTGCCTGGCAATCTTTGCATCGCCGCGCGCGATGGGAAGCGCCCTGCGTTCCCTGCCCGCCTGCTCCCGTCTGATGCGCAGGGGCAGGGCCTGGCTGCCTTCTTCTCCGTCCTGCCCCCGCGCGCTCACCCGTCCGCCGCGCCGGGCGCGTCCTGCTGCGCCCATGGCGTGGTGTAGATATCCTCCAGGCTGTCGCTGCGCTGGTCGTACCGGTTGCCATCGAGCTGCTTGCGCGGCCCATCCGCGCGGGGCGGGGCGTCCGCCTGATCCTGCTGGCGCGCCAGCCATCCCGTTACAAAGCGCAGGATGCCACGGCGCGTCTTGCGGCGCTGCGGGTTGGCCAGCAGCCATCCGCGCATGCTGCGCAGCTGCTGCGCGATATCCACCTTCGGGTAGAGCGCCTGCCACCCGGCAACCTGCGCATCCGTGAGCGCGTACTCGGATTGATCCGCAAGTGGCAAACGCGCCACCTCCAGCGCGGCGGCGGCGCCTTCGCCGCGCCCCTTATCTGGATTGGGATTGGATGCGGATTGGGATTGGATTGGATTGCGGGCGCATGTGCAATCATCTGCAATCATCTGCTTGCAGATGCGCGCATCGGGGAGGGACAGGCCCTCCTCCGGGGCGGGGTACTTGCTTCTTTTGGAGCGGATCTGCTGGTGGCGCTCCCACGTTGCCAGCTGCAGGTACGGCCGGTTGTCATACGTATAGACAACCACCATGCCTGCCGTCCTCAACGCATCCAGGGCGTCCATGATCTGCCGGTGTGTCACGCTCTTGAGGGGGAACAGCCGCGCCCGCAGGATTGGCGCCCGGGCGTCCATGCGCCCGTAATCATCGCAATTGACGATTAACCGGTAGAAGAAGACCTCCTCAAACCATGTCAGGCTGTCGATTGTCTCGCTGGCGCAGATGCTTTCCTTAATGATTCTGTTTGGCGTACGCCATCACCGCCTTATATCCCGTATTGATGAAAAAAAGGGGCGCGCCGATGCAGATCGGGCAAGCCCCTTTGCGCGCGCAAAGGTTGCCGCAGCGGGCCACTGCGCTGGGGGACGGGCATGGCGCGCGGCGGCATGTTGTGCGGCATCCCTTTGCGGGCAGGCTTTCACCCGCACGCCCCGCTTGGTGCGATGCCGGCCGCACGTTGCGCGACATAATATGCTGGGGGCGGGCGTTTGCCCGTTGCGGGCAGGCCCTCGCCTGGTTGCCTTGCTTGGGGCGCTTGCGCCTTTCCCCATGAACACGATAGCGCGCGGACGCTACCACAGGCACCTTTGCACGTCATGCCCACTGCGCGCCGGTGGGGCGCGCCGGTGGGGCGCGCCGCCCTGCGCGCGGGATTGTGCGCCAGCGATTGGGCGCTTGCCGCCCCCCTCCGGCGCGAGCCCCCGCGTTTGCCCGCCTTATGCGCACAACACTGTACGCCGGTGCGCACGCCCAGCTGGGGGTGCTTCCCCCTGCGCGCGGCCCGTGACGCTGGCGTTTCCACCCGCCCCTGCGCGCGTCGCCCCCTTCCGCGCCCGTCTTACGGTTGGCGCGTGCGATCCGCGCACATGCCCAGGTCGCACGCGTTCATCCACGCCTCAAAACGCCTTTTGACGATGATGATGCGGTCCTGCGTGCTGCCTGGATCCCGCAACACCGCGCCCACCGGCAACGTGCCGTTGAGGATGCCGGATTTTAGCTTCATCGGGCTTGTCCCCAGCCGCTTGGCCACCTCTTGGGCCGTCATGGTCTCCTCAGTCAAGATGCTTCCCCCCTTCCCGCACCGAGGCCAGCAGCTCCAGCCCCGATTGGATCACCGACAGCGTCCCCTCCCGCAGGCACGCCCAGTCCTGCTGGACATCCTCCTGCACGCACCCGGCCCGCGCGACGCGCAGCATCTGGCGCGTCATCGCGCCCAGCGCCGCCACATCGTCGTACAGCGCCAGCACCGCCTCGCCCAGCGTGCGCGTGCCCAGCGCCGGCAATACCTCCCGCCACGTGCGCTGCGCCTGCAGCGCCTCCAGGGGCAGCGCGCTATCCCCATACGCCCGGGCGATCTCGGGCACCACATCGTCGGGACAGCTGGCCTCGTCGCGCTCGTAGCGCTGCAGCGTGCGGATGTCCAGCGGCAGCATGGTGGCCGCCTCCTCCTGCGTGAGCCCCCGCCGCTGCCGCGCCCGCTTCAGATACACACCGATGTACGGCATCGCGCTCACACCTTGGGCGCGCGCGCGCCGCCGGGGGTATGCAGGCGCTCCGGCAGCACGTCCGCAGGCCAGCCGGGCATTTGCGCAAGGGCGCCCACCCTTTGCGCGCGGGGCATGGCGGCGCCGTTCCCCCATTTGGAGACGGCGGATTTGCGCGTGCCCAGCGCGTCGGCGCTCTGTTTTCGGGTCAGTTTCGCGGCGATGCGCAAGTTACGGAATTGCATGTGTTTTTCCCGCCTTTCAAGGCTGTGCTACCTGTGATTTCGCCCAAATCGTATCATTGCGCGCAACCCCGGTCAATGGATTATTGCAACCAATGCTAGGAAAAGCAGCCGAAGCATATGCCCGCGCAGGGGTGGCGAAGGGCGGGGGCGACGCGGCGGGTACGGGGGTGCATAGAGTGTGCGGGAATGCGCGATGCGCGCGGCGGGCATGGCGGGATGGGCGCGGGGCGCGGCGGGTGCGGACATATATGCGTACGGCGAATGTGGCGCGCAGTGCACAGGCCGCACGATGGATAGAGCAGAGAACGTAGCTGCGCGGGAGGCGGGATCACGACGTGTGCAGGAGCATCCGCCCCGGCGGGCCGTGTTGCATATGCCCGCGCGGTGGGTGACGATGCGCGGCGGGTAGATGGGTGCCAATGCGGCGCGGGGATGTGTGCGCGGGGCGCAGCGGGTACGGTGCGCGCAGCTGCGCGGCGGGTGCGGGGGCCGCGCCTGTATGTGCCCTCTGCCCGATGCAAAGGTGACGGGTGCGGCGAAGAGCGGGGGCGCGGGAGGCGGGATATGAAGCACGCGTGGGGTTGGTTGTTGTGCGCGGCGGGTAGATGGGTGCCAATGCGGCGCGGGGATGTGTGCGCGGGGCGCGGCGGGTGCGGTGCGCGCAGCTGCGCGGCGGGTGCGGGGGCCGCGCCTGTATGTGCCCTCTGCCCGATGCAAAGGTGACGGGTGCGGCGAAGAGCGGGGGCGCGGGATACGGGATATGAAGCATGCGTGGGGTTGGTTGTTGTGCGCGGCGGGTAGATGGGGGCCAATGCGGCGCGGGGATGTGTGCGCGGGGCGCGCCTGTATGTGCCCTCTGCCCGATGCAAAGGTGACGGGTGCGGCGAAGAGCGGGGGCGCGGGATACGGGATATGAAGCACGCGCAGTGCGCGGGGAGCGTGGCAGGATAGGCGCGACGCGCAGGGGTATGCGGCAGCGTAGCGCATAAGCGCCGCCCAGACAGGCCACATGGCAGGTATGGCAGAGAAAGAAGCCATGCGGGGCATGGTGGGCTTATGCATGTTAGTCACCTGGTGGGGACTTCCTCCACTGGCGTAAATGAAGCATTTTTTTGTCTCTCGCAAAGGATAGACACCGTGCCTTCCCGCCACCAGCCCTTGCCCCGTCTCGCGTACCGCTCTGCTTGCAGCCTCTTGCGCCCTCCCGCTACCAACCCCTGCTGCGCCCGCGCTGCCTTCCCCCCGCCCGCGTGCCTCTCTTTCTCATCGACTCCCCGCCCGCCGCCTCTCCCAGCGCCTTCCCGTACGCGCTGCCGCCCTCTCCCCACATCCGCACGGCATATGCTCAGATCCTGTCCGGTGCGCCCCCGTTTTGGCAACGGCTGGGGCCACTTCCTGTCGTGGAAACGTCCGTCCGCCCCTTCTATCCTCAAAATAGAAGGGAGGTTGTGGCCATGGCCAAACGCACAACCATGCGCCGGGCAAACGGCACCGGCAGCGTATATAAACTCAGCGGTAAGCGGCGCAAGCCCTGGGCGGCGCGCATCACAAAGGATTGGGAGGACGGCCGGCAGGAAAAGCGGCTGCTGGGCACCTACCGGACGCGCGCGGAGGCCGAGGAGGCGCTGGCGCAGCACCGTATCCATCCCATCGCCGAGGATGGCAACATCACTTTAAAAGCCCTGTTTGAACAGTGGCAGGAAATGCCCGCCTACACGCGGCTGGACACGTCCACCAAGAACAACTATCTGGCGGCGTTCCGCAAGTACATGGTGGATTACCACCACGTGCCCTTTGCCCAGCTGCGCGTGCCGGCGTTCCAGGCCATGGTTGCGCGCGCGCAGACGATGGGTATGGGCCTTTCCACCATGGAAAAGATCAAATCCCTCTCCGTCACGCTGGGAAAATACGCCTACACGCTGGACATCACGCAGAAGGTGTACGCGACGTCCGTGGTGCTGCCGCGCGCGGTCAAGAAGAAGATATCCATTTTTACCGACATGGACCTGCAAAAGCTCTTTGCGGCGGATGATCTGCCCTATGTGGACACTATATTGATCTTCACCTACACGGGCATGCGCATCAGCGAGCTGTTAAAGCTGACCCGCTTTGACGTGGATATCGAGGAAATGCTCATCACCGGCGGGGTCAAGACGGACGCGGGCAAGGACCGCATCATCCCCATCCATCCGCGCATCCAGGGGTATGTGCGCGCGCGCTACGAGCGCTGCAACAATTTCCTGGTTGAGAAGGTGCGCGCCACCGGCAGCAAAAAGCAAGGCACCTATCGGGAGGAGATCGTGCCCATCAGCCCTGACTATTACCGTGATTACATTTATTATCCGCTGCTGGCGCAGCTGGGCATTGAAAAGAAGAACCCGCACAAGGCGCGCCACACGTTCTTTTCGCGCATGGACGCGCGTTGCGATGACAAGGTTGCCATGGCGGAAATCGGTGGCCACACGGATCCGCGCTTCAGCGAGAAGGTGTACGTCCATCCAGACGTACAGCGTCTGCGCAGGGCCATTGAGACGTTGCCATGACCAACTGTTTTCGTCCGTGCGCCATTGCAGCCGCCACAGCGCGCCAGCCTCCCTTCCTCTTGCGCGCATGCGGCACTTATCGTTCCCCTTAATTTGTTGCCTGTACGTTGCCTGTTTGTTGGCTACACAGCGTAAAATGACCGAAAAATCCGTAAAAACAACAAACGCGCCCGCAGAAACAAAAAACCCGCAATCCCTACGCGCTGTAGGATTTGCGGGTTTTCTTCATGGTCTGGGTGAGAGGATTCGAACCTCCGGCCTCTTGAACCCCATTCAAGCACGCTACCAAACTGCGCCACACCCAGATAATATCTTTCGCAGAACACATGCGTTATCTTATCATTTTATAAGGCGATTGTCAACGGTTCCGTGGTAAAATATCCCCCATTAAAATGCACGAATCTGCAGACAATAGTGCATGAGGTGACGATATGAAACACAAAAAAGAAAACTTCATGCTATTTTGTGTCGGCGCTGTGGGCTACTACAGTTTAGAGGTGCTGTGGCGCGGATACAGCCACTGGAGCATGGCACTTACAGGAGGCACATGCCTGCTCAGTGTAAATCACATTCAAAAACGTCTGCGGCATCAATCCCTGGCTACACAGTGTGTTGCGGGGGCACTCTGCATCACGGGCATTGAGTTTGTGGTAGGATGCCTGGTCAACAAGCTGGGAAAAATGCACGTATGGGACTACTCTGACCAGCCGCTGAATGTTGCGGGGCAGATATGTCCTCAGTATTTCCTGTTATGGTGCCTGCTCTGCCTGCCCATTCGTCCGCTGACTACCTGCATCGCGCAGTGCTGTAGCAGCCGCGCCTGAATGCACCATTCATATGATCTACATATATTGCATTTATTTGTCACACTGCTACCATGGAATTGACAAATATTAGAATGTTCTTATTTCTTTTTGAGATTAAATTTTTTGGAGACGTATACATATGAGGTGCATCCTCTCTGTCCTGCTGTGCCTCTGCGTCTGTATCGGCATTGGTGGATGCGGCCATACAGAGACGCCATCCCTATCTCCGACACCGCGCGTCTCAGTCAACGTAAAGCGTACCCCCGCACCCACATCCAGCCCAACATCCTCCCCGACAGTGACACCCCCCCCACCCCGGAGCCCGCGCCTTCGCTACCCCTGCGCGCCACCGGTGCCAACACCCACGGTGCAGGCAACGCTGATTGCCAAAATGGTATGAGTGCTACAACACGGCGGAAAAAAAACCACCGCACCAGCAGCTGCAGCAATATGAAGGGACTGGCGCAAATGCCGGAAGCCGAGGTCAAGGCGCAGGGATTCACCCCATATAAAAAATGCAAACCATAAATCTCCAGCTGCGTAAACGGCCGGCGTTCAAGCCGGCCGCGTTGTTTTATGCTATGATATAATTAATGTTTGTTTATTGGAGAGGTGATTGGCTGTGCGGTCATATCGTCTGCCCGCATCGCGCGTGTGCGCTGTGGACAGCGCGCGCATTTACATTGCGCCGCCATCTGCATTGCGCGAGGCGGTCGCGCACTATACGTTGACCATGCCGCCCGATGCGCTTGCGCAGCTGCTGCCATGCGCGGCATTGCCTGCCCAATGCGCAATGCAGGACGCCTCCCCCACATTGACGCTGGTGCCGGATGCAAGCGGCTGCCTGGTGTATACAATGCGTACGCAGATGATCACAGGGATGCTCTGGGGCGCCACTACCTGCGCGGTGCAAGTGCGCAATGACGCCGACACGGTTCCCATGCGCTTTTTCATAGAGTTTTTGCCCGGCGGCCTCAGCCGCTTTTTGGGCGAGGATGTGGCAACGCTCACCGACACACGGTTGGACACCCGACTGGTCCACGCCGCGCTGGATGCGGACATCCGCACGGCCATTCTGCGCGCGCAGGAAGATCTCTCACAGCTGCTGCCCGGTGTTGACGCCGCCCTGCTTCGTCACGATCGCCAGACGCAGCTCCATCCCGCGGCGCAGTGTGCCAAGGCGCACCTTTTCGCATCGCACGGCGCGCTGCCCATGCGCACGCTCGCTGCCACAGTGGGTTACAGCGCGCGCCATATGATGCGGCTGTTTCACGCTTCGCTCGGCCTGACGCCCAAGGCCTTCGCGCGTCTGGTGCGCGTCAATTATGCAGTACAGCAGCTTCAGAGGGACCCCAACGCGTCGCTCACCGCGCTTGCCCAGCAGGCAGGTTATTTCGACCAGGCGCATTTCGTCCATGATTTTGCGCAGGTGCTTGGCGTCCCCCCCTCGCGCTACAGGGCGGATCTGTCGCAATTTTACAATGAACCCCTCAAGTTTTGACGTATCATATCTTTAATTTGTTAAAAAGAAGGGGATGCACCATGTCTGTAGAATCGCGCTGCGGGCTGCTATGCAGCATTTGTACATACCGAAAAACCATGCACTGCCCTGGGAGTCTGGCCATGGAAAAGCCCTTTTGGGGGGATGCCTGCCCGGTGCGGGATTGCTGTGGCGAGCAGGGACATGCCCACTGCGGGATGTGCGACCAATTCCCCTGCCGGGCGCTGCACGGCTTTTCCTACGATGCGGCGCAGGGCGATGGCGGCACACGCATCCTGCAATGCGCAGCCTGGAAGAAGGAGGCGACGCCGCATGGATAATCGGCCTCTGCGCGCCATCCCCGGCGTGGGCAAGAAAACCGAGCAGGATCTTTTGGCACTGGGCTTTACCTGTGTGGGGGATCTGAAGGATCAGGATCCGCGGGAGATCTACGAGCGCGACTGTACAAGGCGGGGCTTTGTCATCGACATCTGCCAGCTTTATGTATACCGCTGCGCGGTGTACTTTGCCCGGACGCCACAGCCGGAGCCGGAAAAGTGCAAGTGGTGGTACTGGAAGGACCACGTGCTCTGAAAGAGCGATACAGCGATTAGGCGCGATTCTTTGTACCCACACAATCGTTGCCCAGGTTGCGGATCGTCACGCCGCCAAGCGCGTGCAGTTTTTCCGCTGCGCACTGCACTGGCAGCGCCCAGCATCTTAACAGCTATGCTATTGCTATCACTCATTACAGTCTACGAGCACATAAACACCGCCCATGGGCGGTGTTTATACTGTTATGCGTTGTTACACAGCCTGTAGATAGCCGCAAACACGTAGGTATAGTAGCTGGTGCGTGTCGTTATCACCAGTCGATTAGAGGCATCCAACGATGATTCTACCATGCCATCTCCTTTGGCGACATTGACAGTAACTATTTTGCTTGTGGCCGCTCCTGGGTCGTAGGATGTGAGCAGCATCCACGGCGCTACCTGATTGCGCGCACTGCGCCTAAGTGCCACCACCACCAGATAAGTGCCCGCTGTGGGCAACACATTTGATGTTGAGACCACAATATCTGTGTTAGCCTCGCCGGATGCGGAAAGCCGTTCAATACACTGCAAGCTTCCGGTTTGCGCAAATCGAAACCATCCCCAAAACATGGGATTCGCGCGCTTGGAATATGTTGCACGCCAGAACTCGCCGAGATAGCCTCCCAGTTTGTTCTCAGCCTGGATAATACAAGACCATTGGTCGTGCAGATAAATCGATAGGCACGCATAATCGCACGGCAGGTCTGTTACATCTCCTTTATAGTGTATGGCAAGTTACTTGGACTGGTTGGGCAGGGCTGCACATATTTGTGTTACCGTTGACGGGGCTGTAAACCCCAGCTGCGCAAGACTCGTGTAGGTTTTTAAGTGTGTTCCTTGTGTTCTCTCAGATATCTCTGCCCCCGTTAAGGGAATCGTATGGGAATCTAGAGCAGCCATCGTTTCAACCTCCATGTAGAATTTGTAAGAATTCTAGCACGGCACGTTGTCCTCACAGTTACCTTTTATCCAAATTGCCAGCAACATATCATAATAGAGGCGCAGGCCATATGGCCTGCGCCTCATATCCTTCTTTTCCGCCAGCCATCCCCCTACTCAGGCTTTTTCGCGCGCTGGGCATCAAAGATCGCCTGGGCAAACTGCATAAACATATTGTTGTTGACGATTGCAATGCCCTGCTCAACGTCGCCAAGCAGCAGCACGGTATCCCCCGGATGAATGCCGAAGACCTCCCGGGCTTCCTTGGGGATGACAATCTGTCCTTTTTCGCCCACTTTTGCCGTCCAGACATACTTTCCCTGCGGCGTATCCATCGGCAGCACCTCCTTACGCCCTGCGTCAGCTGTTCTTCAGTTCCTCGTCCTCACTGCGGCGTTTGGCAATGGCCGCGTCGAGCGCCTCAATTTCCTCGCAGAGCTTGCGGAGACTGTCCATCTCCTCCTGCTCGTTTTTGTACATATGATAGCACGTCTGTCCCAGGGCCATGATCTTGTCCTTGCGCTCCTCCTCCAGTTTGAGGATATTGGCCTTGATCTTGCCCCGCTCCACCAGCCGGCTGCTTTCCTCCGCCACGGTGTTGGCGCCGCGCACTAGGGTGCTCTTCATCTTTTCAAAAAAATCCGCCATTGGTTTCTCGTCCTTTCTGTAGGCGCGGTTACGCAGGCAGCGCATCGCGCAGTGCCTGTAACCGCGCGCGGTCCTTGAGGATGACGCCCCCTACAAAGAGCGAAATCATTCCCTCCTGCTGCAGATACTCCATCATGCGCATCAGCGCTTCCGGACTGACGTCCAGCTGCTTTGCCAGCGAATCTTGCGTGATGTGCACCAGATCCGCGCCCTCAATGGCCCCCTGCTCCAGCAGTGCCTTGGCCAGCTGCGCGTCTAAATTGGCAAAAATCGCCTGCTCCAGTACCCAAGAGAAATCCGCAAAGCGGGATGCCTCCAGCTGGCGCATGGTCTCCACCAACGCGGGCGCCTCCACCTTCAGCGCCTCGCAGGCGCGCTGGGGAAGCAGTAGCAGCTCGGTCTCTCGTTCACAGACCACTTCCACCGCAAATTCCACGCCCCGCAGCTTGCAGATCGGCCACAGCACCGCCGTATCGCGCGTGGATACTCGGTACATCGTCAGCTCCTTGCCGGAATCCGTCCGAATGCAGGTGCGCAGCCGTCCGTTTTTTACCAGCACCAGCCCCGCGCACGCCTCGTCGCCCGCAGGCATCCGCTGCCCGTTGGCAAAGCGCACGGATATCACCGCGTCGTCAAGCTGCTTCTGCTGCTGGGTACCCAGCCGCTTCCAGAAGGCAAAGGTATCGCGTAAAAGCGTCATGTCTTTATCCGAAATCACGTGCATTCCCCCTTTGATTACCTTCATCATAACAAAGGCCCGCGCCAAATGGAACGGGGCAGGCGGGATTCCAGACGATTTTTGTCATTTTATTTGCGTTATCTACGCTTGATGCAGTTTGCGGCGCGCGTAAGCGCCGATGGCCGCGCCGTCGCGCAGGACAAAAAGCGCCTTGGGCGCAGCGCCTGGCGCAAGCATTTTTGCGCATGCCGCTCGGCTGTCTGCAGGTAAATCCGTCGGATGGCGTGTTCCTTGGCCATGGGGTGGGACGCCGGGCCGGCATGGGGGCGCGCTTCTTCCCGTCGCACACGCGCATTTCGTCCGTTCCGCGGCGTTGGGCGTAAACCGCTGCGGCGCTTCCCCGCAGCAGATGGCGGGCGCCCCCGCACCCCGGGGCGCGCTGTGCACATTGCCGCAACAACCAAGGCGAAAACGTCTTTTTCTCTGCATCACGCACACCTGTCCCGCCCCCTGATCGGCGCGCCCGCGCGGGCAATCCTGGCAGCCGGCGCGCGCAATATCCTATGCCCGTAAAACAAACAGCAGCGGCAACACTCTGTTCATGCCGGGGAAACCGCCCGCAGCTCCGCAAGCCGGCTTGCGCACTGGAGTCAAGCAGCGCAGGCAGGACCCTCTGTTCAAGGCAAATGCCATCCTGCCTGCCGCACAGAGTCCCGCACATCACGGCCATCGGGGCGGCGCAACTTGCACAACATGCCCATTTGATCTGCTGAAAGGTGCACTTCATGGCGCTTCCGCTGCAGGTACGCGCGCATCTGATTGCCCGCTGCGCATGTGCTTAGTAAATTACTCAATATTAAAACAAAAAATCTGTAAAAACTGTAAGATTTTCAGTGCTGTATGCAGCATTTCCTAAAAACATACCACAAATGCCAGAGAGTGCACCCATTGCAAATCGGCATGCTTCCTGTACATAATACGCGCGCCTTTTGCGCAGGCTACATAGGAGCAAAGGAGGTGTATCCCATGGATGAAAAATACCCCAATCTGCACGCCCTGCTCGCCTCTGATACCCGCGCCCGCGCCTATTTTGACGGACTTCCGGGCTATGTGCAACAGAGCATTTTCGAGCGTGCGTCCGGCGTGAACTCCTACGAGAGCCTGCGCGATTATGCGGAGAATCTCACCCGCGGCGACAACTAAAAAGCGATGGACGGCGGACATTTTTTGTCCGCTGTCCATATTTTTATCCCACGTTTGCGGAGATACAATTCGTTCATTTTTCCGAAAAACTTTCACAGAAGCCTCTTGTCAGGTATCGTTTTTGCGCTATAATAAGAACAAGAAGCGACGGGGTGTTTGAGCCTCTTACCAACCAAAATGGGTATGTTTTTCATAAAAAGTGGCACAACAGCGTAAATCCCGCTGCAAAAGGCGGATATTGTTTTTATACGCGCGCATAGGCATAGTTTCAGGGAAAGCGGGGTGGATTATTCTTCTATAATAATACAGAGAAGAACCATCATTCCAGCACATGTTACAACTGTAAGGCAGGTTCCCCAAACTGACCGACAACGTACTTTTGCGGGCGCTGCAATAGGCGCTTGGCAAACAAACAAGGAGAGGAAAGCAAGTATTATGAAGAAGAGCACACTGAAATTCTGGACCCTTGCCCTGTCGTTCCTTCTGGTCTTCGCCCTGGTGCTGACCGGCTGCTCTGCCAAGGAAGCGGCGCCCAGCACGAGCACCAGCGCCAGTGCGGGCACCTCCGCCAGTGCGGGCACGGAAAAGAAGGACTATACCATCGGCGCCGTCATCAAGGACTTCGCCAACCCCTACTGCGTCGAGGCCATGTACGGCATTGAGGACGCCATTGAGGAATATAACAAGGAGCACGGCACCAACCATAAGGTGACCATGGTCAACGGCAACAACGACGCGCAGAAAGAGCTCTCCAACATGGAGGATATGATCACCTCCAAGGTGGATGGCGTCATCCTGCTGGCCCGCGACCCGCAGGCTTCCGAGGCGACGATGAACGTGGCGCTTGCCGCCAAAACCCCTATCGTCATCATCGACTCCTACATCAACAACTACGAGAAGGCCGACGCGACCATTTTCTCGGATAACTTCGAGATCGGCAAACTGGAGATGAAAAAGCTGGCTGAGGCCGTCGATGGCAAGGGCAAGCTGATCGCCTTCATTGACTCCACCAACGCCAACTCCCGCCTGCGTTCCGACGGCATGGAGGAAGAGCTGAAAAACTGGCCCGACATCGAGCTTGTCCACACTGAGGACGGCGTTTCGGGCGTTGACAAGGGCCTGGAGGTCTTCACCAACCTGATGCAGGCGTATCCCGATGTGGATCTCGTCTGGACCATGAGCGACTCCCTGTCCCAGGGCATCACCGCGGCCGTCTCCGGCTCCTCGCTGGAGGGCAAGGTGAAGGTTGGCGGCGTGAACGGTTCGCGCATCGCCTGCGGCCTGATCCGCGAAGGCAAACAGTTCGGCTCCGCCGCACAGTTCCCCTATGAGATGGGCGTGCAGGGCGTCAACACCATCATCGATATTCTGGATGGCAACCCGCCCAAGGAAAAGACCGTCATGCTCGATGGCGAGTGGGTCACCAAGGAAAACGTTGACGAGTTTGAGAAACGCACCTACGGCGAAGTTGGCAGCGCCTCCTCTTCCACCGGCAAATAAACGCATGTGATACCTTACGCAATGGCGCAGCGCATATCGATGCACTGCGCCATTGTTCTGTGATATACTTTGATCAGTGCTTAACTTGAAACGTCTTTATATGAACCCATCGACAAGGAGGAAATGGACGCATCATGGACGATCAAAAGCTTTTCTCATTAAAGCAAACCGCCAGGGAAATCCGCAAATGGACGCTGGAGATGCTCTACAAATTGGACGACCGCGGGCACGTGGGCGGCAGCCTGTCGCTGGTGGATATCGCCACTGTGCTTTACTTTGATAAGATGCGCATCCGCCCGCAGGAGCCCCATTGGGAGGACCGGGACCGCTTCATCCTCTCCAAGGGACACGCGGGGCCTGGCCTCTACGCTACGCTGGCCAAACGCGGTTATTTCCCCAAGGACATGCTCTTCACCCTCAATTTGCCGGAGACCAACCTGCCCAGCCACTGCGATATGCTGCGCACCCCGGGCATCGACCAAACCACCGGCTCTCTGGGCCAGGGCATCTCCTGCGCAGTGGGCCACGCGCTGGGCGCCAGGCTGAAAAAGAAGGATTACACCGTCTACGCCATGGTGGGCGACGGCGAGCTGCAGGAGGGTCTGGTTTGGGAGGCATTCATGTTTGCAGGCGTCCACAAGCTCAACAATTTCATCGTGTTTATCGACCGCAACAAGCTGCAGTCGGGCGACGCGGTCATCGATGTGCTGGACGTGGAACCGCTGGCGGAAAAGATGCGGGCGTTCAAATTCAACACCGTGGAGATTGACGGGCACGATATCGGCGCCATCTCCGAGGCCATTGACGCGGCCAAGGCCTACAAGGACGGCCCCAGCTGCATCATTGCGCACACCGTCAAGGGACGCGGCTTCCAGCCTCTGGAGGGGGACAAGCGCGTGCACATCACGCGCGTCACCCGCGAGGACTACGAGGCCTCGTGCCGTTATATCGATCAGATGTAATTTCCCCACGGCTGCAGAAAAGGAGCGAAGAAAAGCATGTTTACATACGATGAACGCGTGGGCAGCAGGCTGTTTTGCGATGGGCTGATCGCCCTTGCCCGGGAGCTGCCCATTATCCTGGTGGAAAACGACACCGGCTCGGCGCTGGAGGCAAATCGCTTTGCCGAGGCGCTGCCCGACCGATTTGTCAACTGTGGCATTGCGGAGGCCAATTCCATCTGCATCTCCTCCGGCCTGTCCGCCACCGGCTTTATCCCCGTGGTACACTCGCACGCCCCCTTTATCACCCGCCGCTGCTACGATCAGCTCTACCTGTCCATCGGCTACGCGGGACAGAACTGCAAGGTGATCGGCACCACGCCGGGCATCTACTCCGAGCTCAACGGCGGCACGCACTTGAGCATTGTGGACGCGGCCATCATGCGCGATATCCCCCGCTTTAAGGTGGTGGACGCCTGCGACAACGTGGCGCTGGAGGCGCTGCTGCCCCAGGTGATGCGCGATCCGGATCCAACGTACTTCCGCTTTGTGCGCAGCAAGCCCATACGCGTCTATGACGAGGGCACACAGATCGTCATGGGCAAGGCCAACTGCGTACGTGAAGGCAGGGACGTCACCATCTTTGCGAACAACCTGATGGTGGCCTACGCCGTCGCCGCGGCCGAGATGCTCGCCTCCGAGGGCATCGACGCGGCCGTATACGATATGCACACCATCAAGCCCATCGACGAGGAGGCCGTCGTCTCTGCCTGCAGGCGCGGACCGGTGGTCACCGCGGAGAACGGCTCCATCATCGGCGGCCTGGGAAGCGCGGTGGCCGAGGTCATGGCCGAATCGGGCTGCGGCGGCAAGCTGGTGCGCGTGGGCATCCGCGATCGCTATGGCGTGGTGGGCCGCCTGGAGGAAATCGCACAGATGCTGCACGTGCAGCCGCAGGACATTGCAGACGGCGTCAAAAAGGCGCTGGCAAAATAAATCGCGCCGTAAAGCCCCGCCGCGGCGGGGCTTTTTTTGTATGCATCGCACGCATCAAAGCGCCTTTTGTAAAACCAGCTGGCGCCATGTCGTTGTCGAAAGCGCGCAAGTCTTCCTTTGTGCGCATAAAAATGCCTCCTATGCCGCAATCTAACCGTAAAAACAGGAGGGTTTTTCAATGAGCAGTCAACAGATCAAGGAGCAGATCATCCGCAAGATCGACGAGCGCCTCGCGCAGCTGCGTGAGCACCAGTATGACCAGATCGAGGTGACGGGCAACCAGTACGAGGAGCTGAACCAGGCACTTGCCAAGGTGATCGGCGTGCCGCTGATCAAGGAACTGGAGGATCTCAAAAGCTTCGTTGCCTCGCTCTAAAAATGCGCTCGCGCACACCAGTTTTTGCTTAAAAAAGGCACGCGCTTGCCCGGCCATAAGGCCGCGGCGGGCACATGCCTTTTTTGTATACCGCCATTGTCTAGCTCTTTTTTCCTGTGCGCGCCGGGATGCGCAGCTGCTGGCCCACGTAGAGCGTATAGGGCGGTGCAATGTGGTTGAGCGCGGCAATATCGCGCCATACCACATCCAGGCGCGCGCCGATGGTGCGCAGCGTGTCGCCGCAGCGGACGCAGTACGTGCGCGCGCCGCCGTCGCACGGTAGGCGCAGACGCTGGCCTTTCACAAGCGTATAGGGAGGCGCCAGCCGGTTAAACGCGGCGATGTCGCGCCAGTGTATCCCCAGGCGCGCGCCCAGTTCCACAATGTTCTCCCCCGCTGTAACCGTATACACCTCCGCGCCGCTGAGCGGCGCGCCGGTCGTTTGATCATGCTTCATGCGTATCCCTTCATTTCTCTCATGCGGTTTTGCCCCCCCCATGCTCCCAGTTTATGCGGGGCGTACCGGCAAAGGGACCAGAACGGCACTGCACGCTTTGCGCGCACAGCGCACATCATCCTGCTTAGCGCAGCATGATGCGCCGCAGCCAGCGAAACTTTTGCTCGCTGTAGGGCGGGTAGCGCAGCATGACGTCCGTATGCCGCGCCTTTTGCAGCACGCTCTTTGGATGGCTGAAGCAATCAAAGCTTCTTTTGCCGTGGTACTGCCCCATACCACTGTAGCCCACCCCGCCAAAGGGCAGGTGGGGCGTAGCCAGGTGCACCACCGTATCGTTGATACAGCCGCCGCCAAAAGGCACGCTGCGCACAATCCGGCGCTGTAGCGCCTTGTCCGCGGTAAATAAATAGAGCGCCAGCGGCTTTTCATAACCCGCCACAATCTCTAGCGCCTGCGCAATGCTCTTTACGGAGATCACGGGCAGCAGCGGCCCGAAGATCTCCTCCTGCATGATGGGCGCATCCAGCGGGCAGTCCATAAGCAGCGTCGGTTCGATGCGCAGCGCCCCATCGTCCATCCTTCCTCCTGCCGCGATGCGCATCCCCTGCATCAGCGCGCGCAGACGGCGGTACTGTTTTTCATTGACGATGCGGGCAAGATCACCGCTTTCCAGCGGATTGTCTCCGTAAAAATGGTGCAGCTCTTTTTTCATAGCGTCAAGCAGCGCCTGGGCCACCGGCGCTTCCACCAGGCAGTAATCAGGCGCTACGCAGGTCTGCCCTGCGTTGATGCACTTGCCCCACAGGATGCGCCGCGCGGCGATCTGCACGTCACAGTCCCGCGCCACGATGCAGGGGCTCTTGCCGCCCAGCTCCAGCACCACCGGCGTCAGGTGCCGGGCCGCCTGTGCCATGACGATCTTGCCCACAGGCACGCTGCCGGTGAAAAAGATGTGATCGTAGCGGGCCTCCCATACCGCCGCGCTGCTTTCGACTTCCCTGCCCAGCACCGTAACATGTTCCGGCGCAAAGCATTGCCGCGCGATATCCTGCATCACATCCGCCACGTGCGGGGCGCTGGAGGAGCCGCGCAGCAGTACGCAGTTGCCCGCCGCTACCGCGCCCACCAGCGGGGAAAACGCCAGCTGGAATGGGTAGTTCCACGGCGCCAGGATGAGGCACACCCCGTAGGGCTCGGGCACGATATAGCTGCGCGAGGGAAAGTGCGCGATGGGCGTGCGCACGCGCCTTGCGCGCGCCCAACCGTCCAGATGGCGCAGCGCAAAGCGGATTTCCTCCAGTACCAGCGCGATCTCCGTCTCCACCGTCTCAAAGGGATGTTTGCCCAGATCGCGCGCCACCGCCGCGCAGATCTTCTCCTCGCTTGCGCGGATGCACGCCTCCAGCTTGCGCAGGCACCCCTTGCGCCAGGCCACGTCCAGCGTGTTGCCCGCGGCAAAATACGCCCGCTGGGATTGGACCAGCTGTGCAATATGCAAAACGTACGCACCTCCTGTTTTGTCAAATTCCGCAAGATTGTGTATAATGTATGTACATATTGTAGTATACACGAACAGGAGGTTTTTCCCTATGGGCTTTTTCAAAGAATTCAAGGCGTTCGCCATGCGCGGCAACGTGATGGACATGGCCGTGGGCGTGGTTGTGGGCGGCGCGTTCAGCAAAATCGTCACATCGCTGGTGAACGATGTGGTAATGCCCGCGTTGAGCCTGGTCACCGGCCGCATCAACCTGGCGGACTTGGCCTACACCATGCCCGCCACACAGGCAGGCGAGCCCATTGTGCTGCATTATGGACAGTTTTTGCAGAATATCCTGGATTTTGTTCTCATCGCGCTTTCGATCTTCATCGTGATCCGCATCATCAACCGCTTCCACAAAAAGAAGGAGGAAGCCCCCGCGCCTGCGCCCAGCCGCGAGGAGGTGCTGCTGGGCGAGATCCGCGATCTGCTCCAGGAAAAACAGGCCGCCTGCGCGCAGGATGCAACAGATGGGGAGCGTATCTAGCACCCCGCAATTCTGTGGTGCCGCGCATAGGCACATCCATTGTAAGGAGGTTACGTATGCAGATCACCTACACCAGCCGGATCAGTGTGGCGGACTACAACGCGCTGCGCAAAGTCGTCGGTTGGAGTGCCGTCGAACCTGAAATGGCCCAACAGGGCCTGCAAAACGCGTATTATTTCGTGTGCGCCATGGAGGGCAGCCGGGCGGTGGGCATGCTGCGCGTCATTGGCGATGGCGGCTATTCAGCCTTTATCGACGATGTCGCCGTGCATCCGGATTACCAGGGGCGCGGTATTGGCAAAACCATGTTGGGCATGGCGCTTGCCCATCTGCGCGGCACATTAAAACCCGGGCAGAGCCTGATGGTCAGCCTCTTGGCCGCCACGGGAAAAGAATCGTTTTACGAGCGTTTCGGCTTTGCCAGACGTCCCAACGATGCGCACGGCGCGGGCATGACGCAGTGGTTCCGCCCTGAAGGCAGCGCGGACTGACGCCCCCTTGTAAGCACAACAAACACCACAGCCCCCGGCGCACCGGAGCCTGTGATCATGCGCATCTCGTGCAACCACAGCGCCATGCGGCGCACCGCATGTCCGCCACAGCAATGGGACGCAAAGCGCTTTCACGCACATCTTCAATGGGCTTTGATTGCAGCGCAATCCGCGCCTGTTTACGCGCACCGCAAAAGCAGCCGTCCGGTACGCCGGACGGCTGCTTTTTTAGTCAGTGAAAAGGGTCCTCTCGTCTCACTGCATACGCGGCGCGCTGCTTAAAGGTCGTCCGCATCCTGCACGGGTTTGTCGCCCGCGTCCTCGGGCACGCCGGTCCAGCTGCCCAAGGGGTCGCTCGCGCTGGGCGTCCATACATCCTGTATCTGGCGCAGGATACGCTTTGCTCTCTGCTGATCGGTCATGTTTTTTCACCTCCCCTATAGCATGGCGCCGCGCGCGAAAGCGCATACGCGGCATTTGTTTCCTTGCACCGTGCGCAGGGTTCGTGCTACAGTAGAATACATCCCCTGTTCGCACAATAAACATATATGGAAATATGCACCAAGCAAGGAGGCTTTTTAATGACCCATAAAAAAATGCGTATCGCCATGCTGCTCGCCGCGGTGGCCAGCCTGCTGATGTTCGCCACCAGCGCCGCGCAGTATTTTGATGTGGAAAACGCTGCGTACTGGCAGGTGGTCAACTGGGTGGCCAATATCAGCAACGTGCTGTTTCTGGGCGTCTTCATCGCATTTGCGTGCGCGCGTCAGGCAAGTGGCATGATGAAGATCGCCTGTGCGGGCGTGGTCTTTACGCGGGCCTTTTTTATCCTGCCCGCGCTGATCATGGAATCCATGCCCGATCTTGGGACCTTCTACGCCGCCAACCCGCAGGCCTACATGACGCTTGCCTACATGAACCTGATCTGCGCGTTCCTCTCCCTGATGCCGCTGTTGCTGTTCTTTATTGCGGTGTGGCAGCTGGACTGGGCGGACATGTTTGCGCGCATCGTCTCCATCTTCGCCATCTTTGGCGCAGCGCTATGCATGGCGATGCTCTTCTCGCAGCTGTTCGGCCTGCCCATTTACTTAAGCGCGACCGTCACGCTGCCCTACGACCCCACGTTGCTGTACTTCTTTACCACGCTGCTTATGGCCATCCTGTATGGGCGCATGCGGCACGTGGACGCACCCATAAAGGTCGCGCCAAATGCCGCTGATGCGCCAAGCGCGACCGATGCGCTGGCCGGCGCAACAGAGGGCGCGCCTGCCGCCCCCGCAGATACTACTGCCGATACGCCGGACGTGCCCGATGCGCAGCCAACCGCATCCGAGGATGCGCCCCAGCGCTGCGACGAGGCCTCCGCAGCCGAATAAACCGCGCGTTCCCCAGGGACTGCCTCTTCGCAAACGAGGCAGTCCTTTTTGCGCGCCGTTTTGTGCTTTTGGGTGCATCCTTTGCACACCTTGGTTGCGCGCCTGTTGACCGAGCCCGCCGCCTTCGCTATGATGGGCGTGTAGCTACAAAGAAGCATCCGGCACCGCGCGCAAGGAGAACGTTATGAAAGTCACCATCGACACCATCCCCGGTAGCACGCAGACGGAAGTGGTCATCCGCTGCGGCCAGATCGACGATACCGTGATGCGCATGCTGGCGTATCTGCGCACGTTTGATCAAAAGCTGCTGGGCATCTGGCAGGAGCAGACCTTTCTGCTCGACCCGCAGGATATCTACTACTGCGAAAGCGTGGATAAGCGCACGTTCCTTTATGGCGAAAACACGGTCTATCAGACGCCCCTGCGCCTCTACGAGCTGGAGCAGCGCCTCTGCGGCGGCACGTTCTTTCGCGCAAGCAAATCCACCCTCGTCAACCTTGCCAAAGTGCGCGCCTTCAGTACCCACGCGCGCTACGGCGGCAAGATCGCCATTGCGCTGGAAAGCGGGGAGCGCCTCTTTGTCTCGCGCCTGTACGTTCCCCAGCTCAAGGCAAAGCTGGCCCAATAAAAAGGAGGACGCCCTTTTATGAAAAAGTTGCTGGATTTTTCCATGATGTTTAAACCTGTCATGGCACTGTATTTTTCCATACTGCTCTTCTTTTATATGCTTGCGGACCTGCTGTGGCTTAAAAGCGGCGCGGTTTCCACCGCCACGCTGTGGCAGGTGCTGCTTGTGAGTCTCGCGCTGTCGTTATTGCAGCAGCTGGTGGTCAACAATACGCTGCTGCCCCGCCTCAGCACTGCCTGGCGCAGCGTGCTGCACCTGGCGCTGTGCTACGCGCTGCTGCTGGGCTGCGCGCTGCTGTTTGGCTGGTTCGGCATTGGCAGCGCCGGGAGCATCGCCCTGTTTAGCGTCTGCTTCCTGGCGGCGTACGCCGTGATGTACGCGGGGTGGGCGCTCTACTACTGGTGCCTTGCCGGCACGCTCAACGCGCAGCTAGCGCACTACAAACGCAGCGCACACTGATTCCAGCACAAAAAGGAGCGCCCTGCGGATGTTTTCATCCGCAGGGCGCTCCTTCTTTGTTTCAGCGCTTCTTGTTCTGTGGGATAATCCCTTCACGATACGCGGCGACCAGCAGCTGCAAATCCGCGATGTTCTCGGCAATCTCACGGCCCGCGTCCGTGTCCTTGACCATCATGCGCCGGCGCTTGGTCTCAAACGCGTTCGTTTTGGATTCGATGTCCTTGTTTTCCTGTAGCGCGGCCTCCACGCTCTCAAAGGGGCGGTGGGCCTTGATGCGCATACCGTGCGAGTTAAAGATCAATGTATAGCCCGCAATGCCGGTAGACGCCTGGTACGCCTTGCAGAAGCCCCCGTCGATCACAATCAGCTTGCCGCCCGCCTTGATGGGGCTCTCCCCGTCCATGGCCCGCACCGGCGTGTGCCCGTTGATGATGTGGCAGGGCGCGTCATAGAGGCCAAACTCCCGCAGGATCATGTTGCACGTCTGCTCGGTGTGGCAAAAGGTGTAATAGGCGTTTTTCGGTTCCTCCCAGGCGCTTTCATCCGCGATAAAGGTACGCTCAAAGGTGCGCACCGAACGTCCCGAAAGCGGGGATTTCTTGCCGCACCACAGGTACCACATAAAGTCCAGCGCGTTCTGGTTCTCCTTGCCAAAGTAGGCCTGCCGCGCCATACGGTCCGCATAATCCATGTACGCCTTGCCCTGGTAGGTGCGGCCATCAAAGGTGACGCTGTCAAAGTTGCCGTCGTGATCCAGCGGAATGCAGCCGTGGAACAGCAGGTTGTTGTTAAAGCACCGGTACATCGCCCCCCGCGCGTAGAGGAAGCCGATGTGCCGGTGCAGCCGCGCGCTGTTTTGAAACGCCGCGCGCAGCTCCTCCATCACCTGCTCCTCCTCAGGGCACAGGCGATAGGGATCGTCCTGCGCCACGGTGGGCAGGTCCACGTCGCGCATGGCGTAGGTGTGCGCACCCACCCGCACCGTGGCGTTGTCATAATCGATTTTGTCCAGCAGCAGGTGTTCCTGCATGTTGTATTCGGGATGGCGGCGGATGAGCTGCCCCTCCAGCTTGAAGAGGATCACCGAGATCGCCTTGCGCGCCGCCGCAAGGACGTCCTCCTGCCCCTGGTAGCAGGTGGCTGCGAACATCACCAGCGAACGCAGGCTGATGCCGTAACCGCTTTCGAGCATCTCCATATTGCCATAGGCAATGTTGTTGCGGATGACGGCCGCGATGCACGCCTCACTGCCTGACGCCGCCCCCATCCACAGGATATCGTGGTTGCCCCACTCGATATCTAGCGAGTGATGGCTCATCAAAAGATCCATGATCTTATCGGCATGGGCGCCGCGGTCAAAAATATCCCCCACAATGTGCAGGTGATCCACCGCCAGGCGCTTGATCAACGCGGCCAGCGCCAGGATGAAATCCCGCCCGCAGTCGGTGTTGATCACTGATTCGATGATCTGCTCGTGGTAAACCAGCTGGTTATTGTCCTCATCCGGCTGGGCATGCAGCAGCTCGTCGATGATATAGGCAAAGGCCTCGGGCATCGCCTTGCGCACCTTGGAACGCGTATATTTGGAGGAAAGGTTTTTGGCAAGGTCGATCAAATCCTGCAGCGTGGCCTTGTACCAGGCGGGGGTATCCCGATGCTGGTGGCGGATCATCTTGAGCTTTTCTTTGGGATAGTAAATCAGCGTGCACAGATCGCCCTGGGCCGCCTTGCTCATGCGCTGTGCAAAAACCTGCTCCACCTTTTCGCGGATCACGCCCGAGCAATTGTTGAGGATATGGGTAAACGCCTCGTATTCACCGTGCACGTCAGAGATAAAATGCTCCGTGCCCTTGGGCAGGTTGAGTATGGCCTGCAGGTTAATGATCTCCGTACAGGCAGCCTGCCGCGAAGGGTACTGCGCGGCAAGTAGTTGCAGGTATTTCAGCTGTTCTTCCGACAGCATCAGGTGCTCCGTCATCACGCACTCCTTTCAGCGCCGGCAAGTACATGTCAGTCGTCATACACGCAGATCTCGATCAGATTGCCATCCGGATCGCGCACGTAAACGCTAGTCATGTCCCCGCGCGCGCCAGTGCGCCAAACGGGGCCCTCCTCCACCGGCACATTGCAGCGCACAAAATACTCCACAATGTCGCTCATCTCTCCTTGCGCAATCAGGCAGATGTCTGCGCTGCCCGAGATCGGCTTGCGCGCGGCAGGCAGGAACTCCGCCGGATGCCTGTGCACCTTGATGCACTGGTTGCCGAAAAAAAGGGAGTTGCCTTGGGCGTGCATACCCAGCACCTGGGTATAGAAGTCCATGGTCTTTTCCACGTCGGTCACGGTGATGACGACGTGATCAAATCCGCGCAAATCAATCATGTCAAAGACCTCCCACAGCACATTTGCGCCAACTTTTGTTTGCCCTCATTGTAGCACAAGACAAAGGTTTTTGCATCCCGTCCACAGGCAAACATGCACATGCACGAAGGCGGGAAAACCCGCCCCCGCACCCTCCTCTTGCACCAGGGTTTTCCGTACCGTATCCCTCGTTGCAATCCACGCACGCCTCGCGGAGTGCGACCTGACGAAACGCTGGAGGTACGGGTGCACAACGATATTTCAATCCACGCACCTCAGCGAGGTGCGACGCCATTGTTACAGTCTCCTTTCGTTTTTAGCCACATTTCAATCCACGCACCTCAGCGAGGTGCGACTAACGCTTCATGAGCTTCAGCGCGTCAAACACATCATTTCAATCCACGCACCTCAGCGAGGTGCGACCGTATACCCAGGCGGCGCATCTCGCGCCGGAAGGAATTTCAATCCACGCACCTCAGCGAGGTGCGACGGGGATTTTCATAGCATCACTCCTTTCAATTAGATTTCAATCCACGCACCTCAGCGAGGTGCGACTTTGGTTACTGGGGGTAGGTTGATAGTGGCTTTATATTTCAATCCACGCACCTCAGCGAGGTGCGACGCGCGGGGGTGTGGCATATAAGGGTGGAGGTCGCCGATTTCAATCCACGCACCTCAGCGAGGTGCGACCGGCATCACCTACGTGAGCGACCGCATGACGGGCAATTTCAATCCACGCACCTCAGCGAGGTGCGACGTACCATGCCGTGGCTGGATAACCACGGCCAGGAGCCATTTCAATCCACGCACCTCAGCGAGGTGCGACCGGGATGTCGATGGATGAGGCCACGGGGCTGTGATTTCAATCCACGCACCTCAGCGAGGTGCGACACGGTATCAGGCGGTAGCTGGGGTGATGCCGGCGCCGATTTCAATCCACGCACCTCAGCGAGGTGCGACAACTTATGGCGCGATCGACGGCATACCTGCTGGGATTTCAATCCACGCACCTCAGCGAGGTGCGACCCTGCCACACGCTCCACCGCTTGCGGATATGGTCATTTCAATCCACGCACCTCAGCGAGGTGCGACACAGCCCCAATGTGTTCGTGGCCGACAAAGACATTATTTCAATCCACGCACCTCAGCGAGGTGCGACACGACCGACCCGTACCTGTACACCCGCTATTACATATTTCAATCCACGCACCTCAGCGAGGTGCGACGACATTGTTGTCACCTCGTTTGTTGATTATCAGTATTTCAATCCACGCACCTCAGCGAGGTGCGACAGCCATATGATGCATAAATAGCCTGGCTTGCCATCGATTCTCCTTTTTTATCCATCTTTTATGCATTTACGGCTTACGTGTACATGCAGCATACGCATTTTTGCGGGCTTATCCGGTGCGAAAGTCCCCACGTTTACATGGGAGGCTCCCTTTCGCACGGGCGAAAATGCGTATTTATACATGCTGTTTATTAGAAGATAAAGGCGTCATCCGTATCGTATGATGGCTTTACGCCGATATGTTCTACGCGCTGTTCAAATCTGTTGCCCAGGTTATAAAACCGCAGGCTGTCTTGGGATGCATCGATTAGGCCCGTCAGCTTGTGCTTGACTTGTTTGAACTGCGCAGCATCAAGCTTGCACTCAAAGACGGATTGCTGCACGCGCTGTCCGTAATTGACGCACTGCTTGGCAACTTGTCGCAGCCGTTTACGGCCCTGCGCGCTTGTCGTATCGACGTCGTAGGTAATCAGTACCAGCATATAACCTCACTTCCACAGAAAGGACGGGTACGCATCCAGGTCGCCGCGCAGATGCCTGGCAAGTAGCAGTGCCTGCGCGTACGGGATCACGCCCCAGGCCACTTTCTCTTTGAGAAACGGGTGCGTGATCTCGGTCTGTTTGCGCAGCTGCCAGTGTTTTAGGACCAGACGCCGCGTGTCGTCATCCATGAGCACCGCGCCATTTTCCGTCTGGGTAAAACCATCCCCGCTTACAATTTGCCGGTTGACCATAGAGAGGACAAAGCGATCTACCATGGGCACCCGCAGTTCCTCAATCAAATCCAGCGCCAGGGAGGCACGGCCCGGGCGGTCCGCGTGCATAAACCCGATATACGGATCCAAGCCGACCGTCTCCAGTGCGGATGTCATGTCATTGGTCAACAGCGCATAGCAAAAGGACAACATGGCGTTAAACGCATCCATAGGCGGGCGCCTGGTGCGCTGGCGGAAATAAAACTGGTCCTTTTGCTGCAGAATTAGGTCATCCAGCACCGAAAAGTACATGGACGCGGCATTGCCTTCTACGCCGCGGAGCATCTCCTCGCTTTCGCTCTGCAGCGCATCTCGGGATGCCTGCTGGAGCGCTTGCGAGACCGCTTTGATTTTGTCCACGTCCAGCCGCAGTGCGTGATCGCGCGTTGCCCGCTCCAGCGCCCAGCGCGCGTTGTAGATTTTCGCGGCAATACAGGCGCGCGCAATGGGCATGCTGCGCGCAGGAGCGTCCGATGCGTACACCTGGGTTTTGCGCAGCAGCACGTTGCCCTGCGTCTTCCCCACCACGCGCGCCATAAGCCGTCCTGATGGGCTGTGGAAACTGACGGCAATGCCGTCAGACGCACATTTTGCCATCAGCGCGGGGCTGATGCCAAAGTAACCAAAGCATACGATGCTGTCGATATAATGCAGCGGGCGGCGCATTGCCTCCTTTCCGTCTTTCTTCAGCACGATGTTTTCGCCATCCAGCGAGACGTATACATCCGGCGTCACAAAAAAAAGCGTGTTGCCCAGCTTTTTCACGTCATTCCTCCTGGCAGATTGCGTGCGACAGGTAATCCCGCGCCGAGCCGCCGCCCGTCACGGCCGGCAGGCAGACGTCCGCAAGAGAGCATCCCCTGCAGGCCTTGCTCTTTTTGACGCGCGGCACCTGCCCGCGCAGCATCATGGCGCGCATGCGTTGGATGGTATCAGCAAGATTGTCTCGGAGTTCCTGATCCAGCTTTACCAGGGAGCGTTTGCGGGGCTCTCCGTAATAGAGGTACGCCTCCGGTATCCGGCAGCACAGCATATCCTCCAGACAGACCGCCTGCGCGCAGAGCTGTAACGCATCCGCATCTGTTTCCTTGGGGTGTCCCTTTTTGTATTCCACCGGCACAGGCTGCCAGCGCCCCTCTCTGCCAGCGAGCGGCACGCCCGTCTTGCTGCGGTGAAATTCCACCACATCGCATACGCCGTGCAGATGCCAGGTGCCGGAGCGCACCTCCAGCTGCCGCACGATCAGCGTATCGCCGCGCAGCTCCACGCGCAGTCCCTCGTGCGCGTTTTCGTGGAAGATCGCGCCGGTGACGGTGTGCACGTTGTCCGTCCACTGGTTTTCCATGGTGATCAGCGCCCACTGCCGCGGACAGTAGCGAAAATGCTGCAGGCCGGAGATACTGCACAGAACATCATCTTCCCTCATCAATCTGCGGCACCAGCCCTTCCAGCTCCTCAAGGTGGATTTCCACATCCTCCATTGCGTGTAACGCGACGTCCTCTTTGGCGCGCACGCGCAGCGAGCCGTGCACCTTGGCGGAGGAATACTGTCCCTGCTTGCAGTTGTGCCGCCACCAGTAAACTTGCTGCACCTGCATGCTGCCATCCGGCCGCGCGCTGGAGACGTCGTTTTCAAACAGGGTGATCAGCGCCTGGTGCACCTTTTCGGCGTCCTCATCGCTGAAACCGGTCTTTTCCGCCAGCTGGCAGTTGATGCTGCCATAAAACACGTACACGTTGAAGCCCACCCGGTGCTTGCTGCCCATGGTATCGGAGGAGCGCTTCTCGCCCGGCTCGCCGTTGACGCTCTTGGTGATCTGCATCGATTCGATCTCCAGCGGCGCAATGCTCAGCGCCGGATGCAGGGAAACCGGGCCGCGCACGGGCACGGACACGCCCTCGCCCGCCTTGGTGTTTTTAAAGGCAAACACCTGCCCAAAGGTGCGCACGTCCATCCAGGTGCGGCAGGCGATCTCGGCGAAGGCGGCGCGGTTTTTGCCCGCCTTCTTCAGCTCCGCGTTGTTGTCCGCGCGCTCGCGCAGGCTGCCAAAGCCATCGTCGCACCGATCGTCCGACTGCACAAAGATGGCCTCGCCCATATCCTGCAGGCGGTTGCGGATCTTGCGCTTGATGCACACGTCGCTGATCTCGCCATAGCCCTCCATGGTCTCGCGCGGGCGGTTGCCGTTGAGCGGGTCGCCGTTGGGGTTGGCGTTCTTTACACTGAGAATGACGGCAAAATCGATTTTGTTCTGAATGCTCATTTGTTTTCCTCCTCTGCCTGCTCGGGCTGTTCGTTCTGTTGCGCTGCTTCGGCTTTTTCTTGCGCTTCCTTCTCCGCCAGCGCTTTCCTCTCCGCGCTGTCTTTACTGAATTGATCCATCTGGCTGGCCATACCCAGCAGGAAGGGATACCCCACCGGATCGTTGGTGAATCCACCCTCCGAATCCAGTATGGATAGCACGTCGAAAAGCTGCTGCATTAAATTGCCATTGTTCATGTCCATGCGCTGCAGGTAGGGCCCCAGCTTGGCGCGCAGCGTCATAGCCGTATCGGCGGGGCGCTGGGTAAAGCGCTCCTCCAGCTTCATGGCGTTCGTCGTGTTGCGTTCAGCTTTGCGAAGCGCGATCAGCTCCAGGTAGTTGAAGTAGGCCCACACCCTGCCAAACAGGTACGAGCGGTCCCGATTGTCCAAGTCCAATGCCATTTTCCAAACCTCCTCATAGTCATCCAGGCGCAAATTGCCGTGCTGCCTGTTGTACTGGTCGTTGAGTGATTTGCGCACCACCGCGCAGGCGATGGAGAACGTCTTGTAATACTCCCACGCATCCATGGATATGGGGCGCGTGGCGCGGTAAAATAGATTTTTTACCAGGCTCATGGGCACGGGCGCGCACTCCAGGATGCAGGGCACCAGCTGGCGCTCCGATGCGCGCATCACCTTATCGGGCACGTTCTCCCCGTAGGCCGCCTTGACGATGTCCCGCGGCGCGGGCGTAAAGACACCCCGCAGATAGACGGGCTTTTCGTTTGCCGTCTTGGCGGGAGCGCGGTAATAGCCGTGCTCCCAGGCGCAGGTGGCGTACCAGTAGAGCAGCCGGTCCAGCAGCTCCGCGCCGTTCATCTGGCGGTAATAGGTGATGGCCAGCCGCCCGGGCGTGGCGTTGTCCAGCCCCATGATGGCCACGCGCGCCTCCCGATCCAGCGCCTCGTAGCCCGCCCCCCGCATCTGCGTGCGTAGATTGTCGGCAAACGCCTTCTGCGTTTCCACCGGCATGGGCGAAAAGCCGAGATTTGCGTCCAAGCTGTTGTTCATGAATGCGGGCACCTTCTCATTTCTCGTGCCCCAGGCCACGTACGCCTGGCTACCGTTGCGGTAGCCCTGCCGGTCGATCAGCCACTTGAGGGCGTTATGCGCCTTTTGAGTGGTCTCATAGCCCACGCGCACCGCCTGCTCGGCGCTCTCAAACCGGCCGCGGAAGGTGAAGCCGGAGGTATCGTTAAAGGAGATCAGCTTGGCCTTATCGGCGGTGTTGCGTATTTTGTTGGGGTTGTTGTTGGCCGTGGGCATCACGCTGCCCTGCACATAGCACAGCGCTTCATCCTGCTGGCCCGACAGGTACCATGCGATAAAACATTCCCGTACCTCCGGGTCCTCATAGAGACGGTTGGCCGGCTCATCCACACTGTAGGCGACGCTGAAGCGCACAAATGCCTCCGTAACATCCCCCGTCACCGCCTGGTAAAGGGGCGGCTTGTCCGGCACATCCGGCTTGAGGTCGACGCGCCCCGCCTCGTCCAGCACAAAGAGGCCTTTTTTCGCCAGATCGGCCATCAGCGTGCCTTTTTGCAGGTACGCGTACACGGCGCACACCATGGGGTGGGCATACGCGGAATCGCACCACGCCCCCAGCTGCGCGATGTAGGAGGCAAAGTAGGGTGCTTTGGGTCCGCCCAAGCGCGCGTAATCGCCCGCCACGTACTGCAGCTTATCAAAGAGCGGGTGGGGCGCCTCGCCGCTGGTGCGGCCGGCGGATTTTTCCGTGCACGGGATGATGGTGCGGCGGCGGCCCTTGTTTTCAATCGCGTGCGCGGTGAGCAGGTTGCCCTGCATATCTACCGTCACATCCAGCTGCGCCTCCTGCGTGGTGTGCGCGATGGGCAATAGCGGCACTGCGGGCGCGCGCTCCGCTTCCTCCGCCATGGGCGCCATCTTCCCAATCTCGCTGGCACAGTTTTCGTACGTCTCGTATAACAGACTGATCCAGCTCATAGCGTCAGCTCCTCACAGGCGTCCACATAGGAAAAGTTCTCGCCCGGCACAAAGGCCTTTGCCTGCTGGGCGCGCACGATGCGCCGCACGGTGCATTCCTCCGGCCGGATAAAGCGCACGCAGCCGTGCTCCAGGCTGGGCGCCCACATGCGGATGGCAAGCTCGTCCCTGCCCGTCTCGTCCGGGTAATCAAAGCCGTGGAACATCAGCCCAAAGCTGGTGGCGGGCGTGTCGTCGTAGGCGCCCTCCCCCTCGCCAAAGGCGCAGGGCGCCACGTAGGCCTGGCACTCACGCGTGCCTAAAAACACATCCCGCCTGCCCCCGCGCTCAATCATGCGCTTGGCGATAAAATAGTGCTTGTTTTCATTGCGGTCCTGCGCCAGGTCCTCCCGAAACAGGTTCCATTCAAAGTGCGCGCGCACCTGGTAGGCCACATCGTGCAGGTAGGTATAAATGGAAAGGGTGTTGCCACCGCTGTACTCCAGAGGCCGCACGCTGACCGATTCCATCTGGATGGGTTGCAGCACGCGCACCTCGTCGATCACCCACAGGATGGTGGGCTTCCAGTAGATACTCTCCACAATCCCCTTGAGCGCCTGATAGGTGGGGATGGGGTAGCTGCACTTCTCCCCACCCACGCGCACCAGCGGGTCGCTGAACAGCGCGCGCCTGCCCCACAGGCGAAAGGTCACTTCGTTTCGCTTTTCCATGCGTTCACCTCCACATTAATGAATCAGCTTCTCCGGGTCGATCTGTCCGTCCAGGTTCAATCCTACATCATCATCGTAATACCCTTCCTTCAACACGTACACACCGATGTTCTCCAAAAAGACCGCGATTTGTTCGCCTACTTTATTCCAGAGAAAGCGGTTGATGCTCACCGTGTAGCGCTGCGCGCGCTGGCGCAGTTCCCGCGGCAGAAAGCCGGCCGCGTTGGCGTCCACTAGGGCGCAGATCACCTCCATGCCCTTCTCGCCGTAGGGGACCACCACGGGCACCGCACCTTCGTCGTCGATCACATGGTAATGCTGCCCCGCCGTGCGGAAGGCCTGTTTGATCTGGTAGCGGCCGTCTGGTTTCGGATCCTCTTTTTTCCTATCTGCTTCTCTGCGGATTTCTTCCTGTTCCGCACCGATCGCCCCTACGTGGCAGCCCAGTAAGTCTACAAGCTTATATTCTATATCCTTGAGCGGATACCAAAACTGGTCCTCACGTTTTTTAAAATACTCTTTGAAATACGCATTCATCATAACGGGCGTGGATAAGTCCTCCTGTGCATGTTTTGACAGGACATTCTCCATACTCTGCCAGCCATGCTGTATGGCGTAGAGCTTGCCAAGAGGCTCCTCGCTGCAGTTGAGCAGATAGCTCGCCCGCAGTCGCGCCTCCCCGTGGCGGTTGACGCGGCCGGACATCTGCACAAAGTGGTCCAGCCCGCAGTTGAGACGGATGCCGCAGTCAAACGAAAGGTTGACGCCGTACTCCACCAGCGACGTGCTGATGCAGATAAGGGGCTCCCTGCCCAGCGTATCGGCGATGGCGTGGATGATATCCAGCCGGTGCGCCGCGCAGGCGTTTGTGGTCAGGCGAAACAGCTTGAGCTCCGGCCTGAGCGTGTGCAGTAGCCGCGCCAGCTTTTGCACGCCCGGCTTGGTGTTGGCCACAAGCAGCAGGCTCTGCACGTCTCCCTGCAGTTTTTCAAGCGCAAATTCCGCCACCTCTTGGAAGGTGCGCGCTTTCCCCGCCTCCTCGGCGTGCAGCTCCACCCGCTTGAATGCCGGATAGAGCGTCTGGTAATTGGCAACGATCTCCGGCGGCATCGCCAGCTTTACGGGGATGCCCACCTGATGCAGCACCGGCTGGGTGGCCGAGCACAGCACCACCGTGCAGTTGCAAAAGTTTGTCAAAAAGAGTAGCGCCGCGTTGAAGAGATACAGGGAGTTGTCCGGCACGTCCTGCACCTCGTCGATGACGATCACCGCGTTTGCCAGCGCCTGCATGCGCCGCACGTTCCCCATGCGTCCACCGTAGAGGGCGCCAAGGAAGTGTACCAGCGAGGTCAGGATGATATCCTCCGTGTTCCAGCGCTCAGTAAACAGCTCGTAGCGCGCCAGCGCCTCGTCGTTGGGCGCTGCGCGCTCCACCACCACGTTGGAGTGATGGGCGTAGAGGCGGTGCTGCTCACTGCCCAGCACGGCGCGCAGGTCGTCCTCCGTCTGGTCCAGAATGCTCAGCCGCGGCGCGATCATAAATACCCGCCGGTAGCTGCGCGCGGCGGCCTGGGCGAGCGCGAAGCGAAAGCCGCTGTACGTCTTGCCTGCGCCCGTGGGCAGCGTCAGCCGGTAGATGCCCCCCTTATCCCGCGCAAACGCGCGGCAGCGCGCGGATATCTCCGCGCGAAGCCCCGCGATTGCGTCGGACGCCCCCTTGCTCTTTGCCCTGGCCTGCGCCTCCAAATTGCCCTCAAAGGCTGCGAGCACATCCTTCCAGGGCGGCGTCTCCTGCACCGCCGGCGCAAGCGGAAGGCCCGCCTCCCATCGGTAGGCATCGTAGCGGTCCGCGTCCACCAGCGCCGATAGCAGAAAGCGCACGGCCAAACCCAGCTGCAGACTGTACGCGTGCGCCTTGAACAGCTTCTGCTCATCCGTTGCCTGCGGCATATGCGCCACCGCGCGCACAGCGCTTTTTTCCAGCGCCGCCACCTCGCCCAAGCACGCCTCAAACTGCGCGTCGATATCGGCAAACTTGGGATACGCCGCAAGGAAGTCCTCCTCCCACTGCGCAAGCGCCGCTTCCCGCGCTTCTCCGTCGCCAAACAGCGCGCTGTCGTCCGCGTGCATCTCTTCAAAGATGCGCGCAAACGATGCTGGGTTCACGATATCATGCAGGCCGCTGTGGTGCCCGTCGATCACCAGCGCGATGATCAGCGCTGCCAGGTTGCGCAGCCGGTCGTCGACGTGCGTCCACACCTCCGCTTTTTTGTTGCCGAACCTGCGCCACAGCCACAGCGCTGCCGGCGGCGCGTGGGGCACTGAGGCGCCGTCTTCCTTCTCCAGCCGCTCCTGCTGCCAACGCAGCGCCGCCTTGCACATATCGTGGAATGTGCCGATGAACGCCCCCAGCTTGGGGCAGCCCATCTGCGCGCATATGGCGCGCATATGGTCGCACACCGCGTCCAGATGCTCCGCCAGCGCCTGCCATCGGTTGCCGTCTTTGGTTTTGCGCGCCCAATATTGTTTAGAGGACAATGCTCCATCCCCCTTCAATGTAAAATGTCTCAGGATACAAAAACGCGAGCCATCGCGAATAGATGCAGATGTATGTGGCTATGTTGCGTAAAAATTATACTTATTGTAGCGTTTTTATCGTAAAAAAGCAACCGGTCGCGGCGCATTTTGGCAGTTTATGTAGCCGGAAAAACAAATAAAAGCAGCACCATCGCGGCAGCTGCTTTTATTTGTTGTGGAGAAGGGTATAGAGGGATGTTAGGAGGTAACCGCTATAGAATCTGCCCGTAGCCGTCGCACTGGCCGCGCAGCGTGGTGAGGAACGTCACGCGCTCGGGCGTCTCGCCCTGGCAGAATTCCGTCTCCAAAAAGGCGTCGACAATGTCTCTTGCAACCGTAGGCGTGGTCATCAGCCCGCCCAGCGCCAGCATATTGGCGTTGTTGATGATGCGGCTCTTTTTTGCCGCCAGGGCCGAGTAGCCCAACGCGCAGTAGATACCGCGAAACTTGTTGCACACCTGCATCACGCCCTGGCCGGTGCCGCAGACGACGATGCCCCGTGTAAACGCGCCGCGCTGCACCGCCTGGGCGATGTGTGCGGCGACAAGCCCGTAGTACATGGGCTCCTCCGCCTTGCGGATGCCCACATCGGTTATTTCATAGCCCTTTTGCTTGAGATAGCATACAATGTCGTCCTTCAGAGCCATGCCGGCAAGGTCGGCCGCCACAACGAGTTTTTTATCCATTGGTGCAAGTCCTCCTTTGGCCGCTTGCGCGGCCGTCGCTGTTTTTCAGCGCCCCGCAGTGCGCAGGCGCAGATCGCGCATGGCCACGGCCACGTGCACGGCCTCCTCCACCTCGTAGAGGGCCGACTCGGGCAGGTCGATGCCAAAGCGGAACTTCATCAGCGCAAACTGCTGCTGGGCGAGCATGCCCATGCCGTTGACCGCGCGCAGGCCCCGCGCCCGGGCGCGATCCAGTATGCTGGTGGAGGGATAGAGCACGTCCGCCACCGTGGCGTCCTCGGGCAATAGGTCGATAAAGTCCACGTTGTCATAATCCGCGCTGTGCCCGGCCGCGCCCAGCGAGGTGCACTGAACCACCAGGTTGTGTTCCGGCGCGTAGCGGCGCAGGGTATCGGTATGCATCACATCGTAGGCGGTGGGCACATTGTAGTGCTGATGCAGCACCTCGGAGAGATACCGCGCCTTTTCCGGCGTGCGGTTGAGCACCGTCACGCTTGCCGCGCCCCGCTTGCACAGCTCCGCCGCAATGGGGCCGGACACTGCGCCCGCGCCCAGCATCAGCACGCGGCTCTTCTCAATCCTGGTGCCCGCATGGGCGATCGCCATGCCCATTCCCACGCCATCCAGGCCCACGCCGATGAGCTTGCCGTCCTCGAGTTTGACGTGATTGACGCATTTGAAAACTCTGCTGGATTCCTCGCATTCGTCCAGGTAATCGATGATATCCGTCTTGTGCGGCATGGTCAGGTCAAAACCGATAAAATGCAGGGTTTTGACCGCCGCGATCAGGTCAGGCAGCCCTCCCTTGGGGATCTCCGCGCACAGACAGATGGCGTTTTGGTTGCACAGGTTGTACATAATATTGTGCACGTAGGTGGCGCAGGCGTAGTCCAGCGGATCGCCGATCTGCACGCAGTATTTTGTGGTGATGTCATGTTTCACTCTCATGGCGTTGTCTCCTCATATTTTTAAGTCAGTTGCCCTTCAGGGTGCTTACACCAGCTGGATGATGCCCTTGAGCGTGTGCTCCTTATCGCGTGATACGCTTTCAAAGGCCCTTTGCGCGTCCTGCAGGGGGTAGGTTCCCGTGATGACCTGCTTTAAGTCAACCTTTCCCTGCGAAAGCATCTCCAGGGCCAGGGGGAAGATATTGCAGTACCTGTAGATCGATGAGATGGTGACCTCGCGGTGCGCGATATCCCAAAAGTCGAAGGTGACGGGCTGAAACACGTTGCCCACCATCATGATGGTGCCGCCCGATTTGCACAGCTTGGGCGCCATCAGCAGGGTTTTTTCACTGCCAGCGGTCTCAAAGACAATATCCGCGCCGTAGCCGTCGGTCGCCTGCATGACGCGCACGTCACAGTCCTCTTTGGCGGTATTGATCACGATATCCGCGCCCGCCGTGCGCGCCTTTTGCAGGCGCGAATCGTAGAGGTCCGCGGCGATGATCGTCGATACCCCCAGCGCCCGGCAAGCGAGCAGCGTCATCATGCCGATGCAGCCCGCGCCCAAGATCATGGCGGTCTTTCCGGGCGAAGCGCCCGCCTTCTGCGCCGCGTACAGCCCGATGGCAAAGGGCTCAATCATCGCGCCCTCCATGGTGCTGACGTTCTGCGGCAGTTTGAAGCACAGCGCGGCCTTGTGCGTGATGTAGTCGCGCAGCACCCCGTGGTAGGGCGGCACGGACTTAAATTTGACCTGGGGGCAGAGGTTGTAGCGCCCGCTCTTGCACAGCGCGCACGCGCCGCAGCCCTCGCCCGGCTCCACGGTCACCCGGTCGCCCACCTGCAGGTTTGTCACGTCCGCCCCCACCGCCTCGACGACGCCGGCGCATTCATGCCCGATGATATGCGGCCCGGGGATGGGGCCCTTGCTGTAGCATCCCGTCTCAAAAAAGTGCATGTCCGAGCCACAGATCCCCACAAAATGCACGCGGATCAGTACCTCGTCCGCCTCCGGCACCGGCATGGGCATGGTATCCACCTTGATGTTACCCTTTTCCAGCAGCCACGCTGCCCTGTTGCTCATAACCTTTTCCCCTCTTTCATGCACGCTGTATGCTTGCTTAAAAAAAGGGGATCCGCCAGCGTCCTACACGGATCCCCCGCGCATTTCGTTACACGGCTGTTTACTTGATGATGCCGGTCTTGCGGTGCATCTCCAGCATCTCGTCGATGTTGTCCTTGGTGATCAATGTGGGCTCAAGCTCCTTTTTTTCGGCGGGCATGTCGGGGTTCTGCGCCGTCTTGACGGCGAGCTCCACGCCATATTTGGCCATTTCCTCCGCATTCTGGAGCACGGAGGCAGTCATTTCCCCCGCCTCGATGGACAGGCAGCCGTCGGCTAGGCCGTCGATGCCGTAGAACTGCATCTTCTGCACGTCCCGGTTGTCCGACTTGGCCGCCTCGATGGCGCCCAGCACCATGCCGTCGTTGCAGGAGATGATGCCGTCGATGGTGTCAAAGCGCTGGCACCAGTCGCTCATCACGTTGATGGCGAGGTCCTTGTTCCAGTCCTGCACGTTCTGCGTATCGAGAATCTCCACATCGGGGCGCTCCTTGGCGAGCACATCCTCGTAGCCTTTTGCGCGCTGCTCGCTGGAGAACAGCGAGGGCGTGGACTTGATCAGGCACACCTTGGCGTCCTTGGGAAGGTTTTTCGCTGCGTACGTGGCGATCATGGTGCCCATGGTGTATTCGGGGAAGAACACCGCGCTGGACACGCCGTCGTTGACGTCGTTGTTCACCACAACGGTGCGCAGCCCCTGGTCCGCAAAGCGCTTGAGCAGCTCGTCGGTATCCTGGCTGCCGCTCACCTTCTGCAGCAGCACCACGTCGTAGCCATCGAGCAGGCCCTGCTCCAGGAAGCTTTCCGTAGTGGCAGGGTCGCCCGCCTGGTCAAGGATGGTGTACTGCACGTTGGGATAGGATTGTTTGAAGTTGTATTCCACCATGTTCATCAGCCAGGTGGAGAAGGGGTCGGCCAGTTTCTTTGCAAGGACCAGCACCTTGATATCGTCTTTGGCCTTGTCGCCACCCGACGATGCGGATGATTGGGAGGTCGATGGGGATTGTTCCGTCTGACTCGCCTCGTTGGTGCAGCCCACGCATACCCCCAGTACCAATGCCAGGCACAGTACGCATACCAGAACCTTTTTCATGTTGTATCCTCCTTTTATTTGCATCATGCCTCTTTGCATGAAGACGCTCAGGTTTTACGTGCCCTGCCCGCCCTGCTGCGGTGCAGGCGTGTCCTCGGGCTTGCCCGCGCCGGCGCCGCCGTCCGACTGCTCGTGCACCCTGCGCACTTTGCGCGCCTTGCCCATCAGGTCAAAGCTGACGGCAACGATGATGATGATGCCCTTGACGATCTGCTGCACATAGGACTGCACGCCCACCAGGTTGAGAATGTTGCCGATGATGCCGATGATAAACGCGCCCACCAGCGTGCCCTGCGCCGTGCCGATGCCGCCGGTAAAGCTGGTGCCGCCGATGACAGCAGAGGCGATCGCGTCGGCGTGGTAGCCCTCCGCCGTATCGGGCAGGCCCGAGTTGAGGCGGGCCATCTGCAATATGGCCGCGATGCCCACAAAGATGCCCGAGATGATAAAGGCGGTGCGGCGGGTGCGCCCCACGTTGATGCCGGAGGCCTCCGCCGCCTCAGCGTTGCCGCCGCTTGCGTACAGGCTCCTGCCAAAGCGCGTGTAGCGCAGGATAACGAAGGTGATCACGCCGATCACCAGCATGATGATCACCGGCACGGGAACGATACCCACGCTGCTGGTGGATACCGCGCCCATCCCACCGATCTGGTAGATGGGGCTGCCCCCTGTATACAGGTAGACGCTGCCCCGGGCGATGGTATCCATCGCCATGGTGGCGATGAAGGCGGGCAGGCGCAGGCGGGTGATGAGCGTGCCGTTGATGTACCCGCAGGCGACCGCCACCGCGCACGCCACCAGGAACGCCACAAAAAACGAGTTCGTCAGCAGAAATGCATTGATGCCGATCATGCCCGACAGGGCGACCACCGCCCCCATGGACAGGTCGATCATGCCGGATATGATGAGCAGCGTGATGCCGAAAGACAGGATCGCCGTCACGGCGATCTGCCGCAGCACGCTGATGATGTTCTTTGCGGTGAAGAACCGCGGGCTGATGATGGCCGATACCACCAGCAGCAGAATGAAAATCAGGTAAATGCCGTATTGGTTGATGATTTTGTGCAGCACTGCGTTCATCTTTTTGTTGTTCATCATGCTTCCTCCCGCTTCGTGTTGAAGGCCTGCGCCTCGCTGGTCACCAGGCGCATGATCGCCTCAGGTGAGAAGTCCCTGCGCGCAAGCTCGCCGGTGATTCTGCCGTTATACATGGTGTAAGCCCTATCGCACATGCCGATAAACTCCGGCAGCTCCGACGATATCATAATGATGCCAATGCCTGCGCGGGCCATCTCCACAATCAGCTTGTAAATCTCGTACTTGGCCCCCACGTCGATGCCGCGGGTAGGCTCATCGAGAATGATCACCTTGGGTTTGGCCAACAGGCACTTGCTCAAGACCACCTTCTGCTGGTTGCCGCCCGAGAGCGTGCCGGCCCGCGTCAGCAGGCTGGGGGCCTTGACGCGCAGCCTGCCGGCGATACGCTCGGTCTGCTCGCGCTCGCGTCTCAGTCGCATAAAGCCGTATTTGGACAGCCGCGAAAGGTTGGAAAGTGCGATGTTTTCCCGGATGCTGCGGCAGAGGATCAGCCCGTAGCGCCGGCGGTCCTCGGTGGCCATGGCGATGCCTGCGTGCGCAGCGTCCTGCACGCCGCGTATTCGCACGCGCTTGCCCTCTACGTAGATTTCGCCGCTCTGGTAGCTGTCCAGACCGAAGATGGCGCGTGCCACCTCGGTGCGGCCCGCGCCCACCAGGCCGGCAAGCCCTACGATCTCGCCCTTTTTGACGTGGAAGCTGATGTCGTGGATGCGGCTGTAGCGCGCCGTGAGATTTTTCACCTCAAAAACGGTTTCCCCAATGGGCACTTCCTCCTTGGGGTAGACGTTGCTGATCTCCCGCCCCACCATCATGGTGACAAGAGAGTCGGGCGTAAACGCCTTGGCGGGGGCTGTTTTGATGTGCTTCCCATCGCGCATAACCGTAATATAGTCGGCGATGCGGAAAATCTCATCCATTTTGTGCGAGATGTAGATGACGGTGATGCCGCGCGCCTTGAGCGCGGCGATGTTTTTAAACAGGCGCTCGATCTCGTTGTTGGAGAGCGCGGATGTCGGCTCATCCATGATGATGACGCTGCAGCCAGAGGCGCTGATCACCTTGGTGATCTCAAGCAGCTGTATATCGGAGATGGACAGCGCGCGCATCGTCAACTTGGGGTCGTAATCCAGGCCTGCCTCCTTGAGCAGCGCCTTGGCCTGCCGGCTCAGTTCCTTCCAGTTGATAAACCCATGCCTGCCCGGCTCGCGGCCAAGCATCATGAAGCGCTCAATGGTAAAATCGGGCAGATACTGCAGTTCCTGATAGATCATGCCGATGCCCGCTTTTTCCGCCTCATAGGTGTTGGCAAAGTGCACTTCCTTGCCGTCTAAAAGCATGGTTCCTTCCGTCTGGTCGTGATACCCGTTGATGATCTTCATCAATGTGGATTTCCCGGCGCCATTCTCCCCCATGATGGCGTGCACGCACGCCTCCTTGATGCCAAAGCTGACGCGGTCAAGCGCCAGCACCCCGGGGAACGCCTTTGAGATGTCTCGAAATTCCAGCTTAAATCTTTCCATGACGAATCCTCATCTCTATTCATGTTGTCCGTCTGCGCGCACGCAGGTATTGGGGATGCGAAAAAAGTACCGTAACACCAAACACCGAATCGATTTTTTTAAACACGTTTTTGCCACAGGGAGAAGTCCGAACCGTCCTGCCTTGCATTCCTCTGATATATCAGTGATATTTTATACTTGCATTATACGGGGGGCAGCGTATACTTGTCAATAGACAAATTCCAGCAAATTTCCGCGCGCGATAAAAATCCAGCATGGCGCAAGAAACGATTGACGCTACTTGCAGGAACTGTATAAAATGTGATTGATATATTATATAGGAGTTACTTTTTTATGAAGCAAACAAATGTGAGTTTATCGAATCAGGCCTATCAGGCCATCAAAACCATGGTCATTACCAAAAAGCTGGAGGTGGGCACCCTCATCACGGAGCCCCAGCTGCAGGAGATTCTGGGGATCGGCCGCACGCCTGTGCACGAGGCGTGTTTGAAGCTGGCCTGCGAGCAGCTGATCAAGATCGTGCCCCGCCGCGGCATTGAAGTGATGCAGATTTCCCCTAAAATGGTCAACGATATCTTCAACGCGCGCAAGCTGATTGAGCCTACGGTACTCCCCCACTCTTATGAGAAAATCGATGTCGACTGGCTGGCCGACATGCGCCGGCAGTTCCAGACAATCTTTGATAAAAAGCTGACCCGGGACAACGAGGACCTCTACGCCTATCTGCAGCGGGATATCACCTTCCACTCCACGTTGGTGCGCTCTTTGGGCAATACGTATATCAACAATATGGTGGATACCTACTTCAACCAGATGCTGGTGATTGGCATGGCGGTCACCCCCAAGTCCAGCCGCGGGGGCAATTCCATCCGCGACCATATCGTCATCATCGACCACATCCTCGATAAAAACGTGGCGGCCGCCTGTGATGTGCTGCTACAGCACATAGAGCTTTCCCACAAGGATGTCATCAACAACTATATTCGGACGTAGCTTTAGCAAAAGGCAGGGCCTGCATCGGGCCCCGCTTTTTTCATGCTGCACCGAGGCCAGGAGGGGGCCTTGCCCAAGCTGCCGCGCATCGTTTTCTCATCCTCAAGCAGGTGTCATATTCTCTTTATCAAAAAATTATTTTATTTAAAATAAGGCTTGCATTACATTTTTAATGGATTTATCCTTGCAGTCAAGGATATCCGAAAAACGGCAGGGAGAACGCTATATGACGCGACAAGAGAAAATCAGCAGGTTTGAAAAGGCGATTTGCACAGACTACCCAAACATTGCCGGCATTGTGATCCTGAAGGACGGCAAAAAGCAGTACGAAAACTATATGCACGCGTGCACTGCCACCGACCCCATCCACGTCTGCTCCGTGACAAAAAGCATCGTCTCCATCTTGGTCGGCATCGCGATAGACAGAGGCTATATCCGCAGCGTTGACCAGCCGGTGCTGCACTTTTTCCCCGATTATCCCGTGAAGCGGGACGAAAAGGTCATCTATGCCGTTACCATAAGGCATTTGCTATGCATGACGGTCCCGTTTAAGTTTCGCTCGCCGCCCTACACCAGGTTTTTCTCAAGCAACGATTGGGTAAAGGCCTCTCTGGATCTGTTGGGCGGCAAAGCGCCCGTCGGGCAGTTCCGGTACATGGAAATGATTGGGCCAGACATTCTTTCAGGCGTTCTTGTAAACGCGACCGGCCGCCCCGTGCTTGCTTTCGCGCAGGAATACCTGTTTTCCCCGCTCGGGATCGATGTGCCCTCCAACATCCTTTTAGACACCGAGGCGCAGCATATAGCGTTTTTTAAAGCGCACCATGCCAGCGGCTGGGTGGCAGACGCGTGCGGCAACAACACCGCAGGCTGGGGCCTGATGCTGACCGCTTTGGACATGGCAAAGATCGGGCTGCTCTATCTGGATGGCGGAAAGTGGGCCGGACGGCAGATCGTGCCGGAAGCATGGGTGCGGGAAAGCACAGCTGAACACAGCCATTGGCAAGAAGCAAACCTGGCGTACGGGTATCTGTGGTGGACAGGGATCGGGAGCGGCTACGCGGCCATAGGCAATGGCGGAAATGTCATCTATGTCAACCCCGAAAAAAGGCTCGTGATCGCGATCACTTCGCTGCTCGACCCCGCCTCCAGGGATATCATTGCGCTGATTACGCGCCAGATCGAGCCGGCATGGGACTAGCCCCTGCCCAGGCGCGCGACCTCACAGAACTGCCACCTGTAAAGCCGCAATCGCACACAATTGGCTGTGCGGACACCGATGCAGCGAATCAAAGCGCGCGTCCCTCGACTCAGCCGCCCCGCAGCGCCGCAAAGGCTGCCGGCGCTTCTTCGCCGCGGCGGTCGCAGTGTATCAGCCGGGCGCGCCGATACGGTCACCCTGCTAAGGGCGCGCGTTTTCTACATTTATAAAACCTCAAATGCGAATAGACTATTACATTACATAATGCAGTAGTCTATTCGGAAAAATAACTTATGTTTTATTATCTGATTATTACATGAGAGAATGGAAACGTGCGTTATGTTGCGTATGTGTGTTTTGGAAAAACTGGCACAAAAAGGAAAAACGAAGTACTGGCTGTATAAACGGATGGGAATGAGCTACCAAAACTTTAATAAAATGGTAAACAATCAAACCAAGTCGATACGGTTTGAAAATTTAGAGGCGCTATGTGATATTCTGGCGTGTACGCCTGGAGACTTGTTCGATTACAGACAGGAATAAAAAAACAGCTTTCCCGTGGGAAAGCTGTTTTTTATCAACGCTTGTCTGCGGATGCCTCGTTTCGGGCGTCAAGGCGCGCGGATGCAATTATGCCGATCTTATTGTAATATGCATAAAAGATCTGATATAATAAATTTGATTGTTCCGTATTTGATGGGGGTTTATATGCAATGAAAAAACAGATGAAAAGCCTATTGGTACTGGCAGTGGCGGTTATGGTTTTGGCTACCACGGCACCGCAACGCCCTTTCGTGCATGCTGCTGGAGGCACCCTTGAGGTGACGTATCAATCGGGCACGTTGGAGCAGGCGGTGGGCAGCGCAAACCCGGCGGACTACACGGGCTTGAAGGTTACAGGTACAATGCCGCTCAGCGCGGCGGATTTCGTCTATCTTTCCACGCAATGGGACAGGGCCAAGCGCATCGATTTATCCGAGGCAAAGGTGGCGGATAACCGCATCGGAAGCGACGCGTATGATTACACCATGGCGCTGGGCGACGATGGGGAGGGTAGCGCCGGAGGCATGGACGTGGAAGAGCTGCTGCTGCCCAACACGCTGGAACGGATAGAAGCGTTTTCTCTTGCATCGCTATCCAAGCTCACAAAGCTGGCGATTCCAGACAGTGTCAACCATATTTCTGGAAACGCGATCTTTATGATGTCCAATCTTACGTCCATCGCCTACCACGGCAGCGGCCTGGCCAATTTCTCGGGCAATGTCTTTTACATGTGCTATGGCTTTAAGACGCTGGATTTTTCCGGCGCGTCGGGACTGACCAGCATCGATGTAAGCAATGCAAATATCGTTGGCATTGATTTTACCGGCTGTACTTCGCTTACAAACGTCAACGTTAAGGGCCAGTGCATTGATTTTTCGGCGGGCAAGGAAAAAGAATGGCTGGAAGGGTATGCCGGCACCATAAACTGCGCGGACCAGCGGCCGGAGCTGGCGCTTTCGACCTCCCCCATCACACCCATCCCGATCAACGGCAGCTTTGCGCTGCCCAAGCTGCAAGGTAAGCTGAAGGACGGCACGGATCTGCTCGCCGATGCAGCTACAGTGCCATCGTGGATAAGCACCAAATTCGTGGATTCCATCAAGACAAACTCGTCCGTCTCCTATAAAAGTCCAAGTGGCACGGTGGAGGCCGCGCTGGATACCGGCATCGGCGGCGTACACACCATCGTATGGACGCTGCCTTCAGGCTATGCCTCCGGGCTGGGCAGCAGTCCGCTTGAGGGCAAGAAGTTCGAGGTTCCGGTTGAGGTGGTTCTCCGCGAAGAGGACAAGCTCAGTGACGTCTATTACGATGGCCGCGCAGTGGCGGGAGGCGACGGCAGTGATGGACAGCCGTTCAACGGCTTTACGATGGCGCTGGCGTATCTGAAGCAGAACGGAACGCTGCATCTCAAATCCAACCTGACGCTTCCGGTGGGCGTTACCCTTCCCGCCGGGATCCGCATCGTGGGCGTGGGCGCGCCCACCTTGACGCTTGCGGAGGATATGACGCTTGCAGGCGATCTTTCTGTTGACGGCGTAGCGTTAAGCGCCACAAAGAATCTATCCATTTACGCAAACGGACACCACGTATCGATCGGCAGCGGCGTTTCAAACACCGCGCCCGCCCATGCGCTCAGCCTGTATGGCGGGACGCGGTCTTCCCTTGCAGGAGGCACCAACCTTACGGTCAACGGCGGCAACTTTAAGGCCGTCTATGGCGGGGGGTACGTCGCCAGCAACAGTGCGGACGTGGCGGGCGACGTCAAGATCACCATTGGCGGCAACGCAAAGATCGGCAAGCTGTTCGGCGGCGGCAGAGCGGACAGCATCCCATCATACGCCTCCGCAAATGTGCGCAGTACCAATCTTTCGCTGTCCGGATCCGTCGAGGTGACGCAAGGCGTCTATGGCGGCGGCTATGCGACGTTTGGCGATGCGGCAAACGTCGCGGGCGCGGTGGAAATATCCCTTTCGGATACGGCGAAAGCAACCGGTATTTACGGCAGCGGCTATGCCTTTGACAGCAGAGCAGCCAGTGCCAAAGTGGGGAGTGTCTCTATTGTGCTTTACGGCGGCACCGCAAATCATGTCTACGGCGCGGGCAGCTATGACGAATATGGTTACTACGATCCCAATCCGAACGTCGGCGTCCAGGGTGACGTCGCGATCCACCTTACCGGCACTGCGGCGCAGAATCTCACGGTATGCGGGGATGGCAGTCTGGGCGGCATTGTATCGGGCAAGTCCGTCATCATCTATACGGATTATGGCACAGCGTCCGCCCCGCAGCCCGTCTCTACGCTTTCGCATTTCGACCGGCTGGTTATGAAGGGTTCGCATCTGCTCTTCCCCTCCGGTGTCAGCCCCAACCTCGCGTGCGATGCCGCAACGGACGATGCGACGATCGAGCTGATAGACGCCAGTACGATCACACTGGAAAAAGATGTGTCAAGCGATTTTAAGGCGGGCGCGCTGACCGCCTCGGGTGCGGGGCAATCCGGCATTGTGCTCAAAAAGAATAGCGCGATAACCGCGCTGCCTTTCTTCATCAACGGCAGGATCACGCAAACAACGCCCATCGCGCTTACCGTTACGGGCCAACCCGCTGCAGCAGGGGACGTGGTGCTCTCCTGCTCCAATCCCGACGGCAATCCGTCTCTTACCTCCGATCAGTTTGCGCTGCAAAACAGCGGGCTGAAGCTGTTGAAGAAAAACAACGCGCTGCGGCTGGTAAGCGTAGACAGCACCGAGCTGGAGCAGAAAGACCCTCCGCAGCACCTAACCGGCGTGCGCCCCTCCAAATACGGCGGGACGGACGGGCGCATATCCGGTATCGACGAGACGATGGAATACGCATTAGACGGCGGCGCCTACCATCCATATGTAAACGGAACGGGATTCGCCTCCGGTTCTTACCACGTGCGCTATCGAGAGACCGCCACGCACGAAGCGTCCAATCCCGTGCAGGTATCGGTGCCCCAGGGGCTGCATCCGATCGTTTATCAAATTGAGCACGGCGCTGTTGTTTCCCCTGCGCCGGCAGAGATTGCGCACGCAGGGTCATTCGATTTTCAAGTCCTGCCCGAGGACGATTATCAGATCAGCAGCTACGCAGTATCGGGCGCGGCAGGTATTGCAGCCAATGGTAACACGTTTCACGTTTCGGATGTGACAAAGGACGTTACAGTGCGCATCGTGTGCACCAGGACGCCGCTTGGCCAGGCGCTCGATGCGATAAAGAGCGAAGTGGTCGTTCCCTACGGTACGGCTCCGGGCAGCGTGCTCGATTACTTAAAGCAGGGCGCTCAGCTGCCCGATGGCGTGACGGTTTCGTTTGCCGTCAACAGCGTCGAATACCTGAAGCCCGCCGGCAATGCGCTGTACGTACAGAAGCAAAACGAGCAGAACACCGAGATTGTGGTGCCGGTTGACGTGACGCTGTCCGATGGAACCGATACCCGGATAACGCAGCTGAAAGTGCGGTTTTTGTACGGCGTTACGAGCATAACGGGTGATCTTGGCGCAAGCATCACCATGACGGACGGCGCGAAACTCCCCCATGACGGTGTGCTCAGCGTGCAGCGCGTCACAGGGCAGATTCCTTCCTCCGACATGCAAGGCTACCAAAACCAGATAGCGCAACGTACGGGCAACCAGCAGATCGTGGAGGTATTCGATGTAGCGCTGTATGTGCAAGGCGTTGCGATGGATTTAAACGGCAGCGCGGTTTTAAACCTGGGCAGCGTTTCGGGTGCGCAGCTGTGGAAAAACGTCCAGGCGTTTTCCATCCAGGAGGATGGCACGCTGAAACCCATCGCAGTGCGCGTTGAGGGCGAATGCCTGGTGCTGGAAGCGGCGGATAGCCTGGGAAGGTTTTTCATCACCGCCGATAAAAGCAGCGATGCAGTCATCTCGCCGCATACGGGCGATCCGTATAACAGGATGCTGTATACCTCGCTTGGGTTGATGGCCTTTGCCGTAGGGATGCTGGCGCTTTGGATGGTACGGCGTCCTGGCCGCAAAAGCATCAAATCACGATAGCTGAAACCATACAGGTGTTTGCAGCTGCTGCATACAGGGATATGAACGCAGCAACATGCACAGGCTGCCCGATTGAGCGCTGCCAGAAACGTATTGTGAAAGCGCCTTGGTTGAAAGAGCATGCTATCTTCTGCGCTTTCTGCAGCTTTTAGCCGCCGCAGGCGTCCATACTTGTCGGTACCGTCGGCTTGGAACATCCTCTGGTGCGATAAGATGCTAAGCCTATGCACCCCATAAAAGACCTTCTGTGGCGTTATGACGTTCGCACTTGTTCCACAAACGATATATTGCGCATCGTTCCGCATATCAAAGCAAAGACCCGCTGCATAAGCGGGTCTTTGGCATTTGGGCAGCGTTTCACGATAAAATGCTGTTTTCAGGTCAATAAAACACCGTACGCTTCAAAATAAAGCGCAATGGCAGGCACTGTCTGCCGGCAAGGGCCTGACGATATGAATGCCTCTTTTTGTACCTGAAAAGATCGCAACCCGCAAATGTTGGCTGCGATCTTTTGTGCGGATACTGCCTGCCGAAGGGCTTTACAAAATGGCTCCTTTTTGGGGCCAACAGAAATAGCGCAATCCACCGAAGTGCATTGCGCTATTGGGTACAGCGTCACGCCTCTGGCAAGGCTTGCAATATAAATGCTTCGCTTCGGGCAGCAAAAAACAGCATCCCCACAATGGAGAATGCGTTTTTGGATGCGACAGCTTGCCGCTGGCAGCGCGATGGATCAAAGATGAGCCCCCTGCCGTCTGCTGGATTCGGTTATCAGCTCAGGGTCTTGTCGATGTTCAAACGCTTTTTGCTTGCGCTTATAAGCGGCGAAAAGCGACCATCATACAAGCAAATCGAATATTGCCATACGCGCCAATAAAAAAGGCTGGCAGGGATGATTCCCCTGTCAGCCTTCTCGTTATCCTGCATTACTTAGCCGTCTTTTTCCGGTACAGCGCCGTGCCAGCAACGCCCAAGCCGCTTATCAGCAGGAGCAAGCACCAGAGCAACATGCTGCTGTCCCCTGTCTTCGGCGCATCCGTGCCGGAAGGGGGCGTCGGCTCAACCGGCTTTGCGCTCGGGTCTGCCGTGCCGCAAAGGATGCACTTCCCCTCCTGATAGGTATGCTCCTTCCTGGCAATGATCGTACCCTGTTCAAGCACATCACCGCATATCTGGCAAACGATATCACCCGTGTAACCTTCTTCTATGCAGGTGGCTTCCTTGGCGTTCCGAAGCGCAGTCTTTCCATGTGCCGCAGCAATCACAGTGTCTTTCAGCGCGATTTTCTTCGTCAATGCTTCATCGCTGAAATATGATTGCAGTTCCGGGCAGTACCAGTATTCGATATTGCCGTTCTGCGTACAGGTGGCCGCTTTCGCCGCGGTTTTTATCTTTGTGAGCACTTTCCATACACCGGTAAGCGTCTTATCTTCTGTAAGCGTATAATCCTGGTTCGCCGCAATCGGCGCATCGCTGCCATCATCCCAGCCCAGGAATATGTATCCGCCGCGGCCAATGCTGGGAAGGGTAATCTTTCCGCCCGCATCCGCAACAAGCTCGATGGTCCTGCCTGATTCATCGTTAAAGACCAGCGTGGCCTTATAGGCGCTGCCGCCTGCCGCCGGGTTATGCACTGCCGAGATGGTCGTATTGGAGGTCACGTCTTTCATGGCGTCCTGCAGGGTTTCATGGTAAGTGTACGTCCCATTGCTGTTGTGCTCGAATTCCAGGTCATTGGAGACAAAATCTTTCACCGAGTTGTCGAATGTGCCGCCAAAGACAGAGAGGTTATTGCCCTGCGCCAGCGTTTTGTCCGTAATACCCGTGAACTTCCCATCGGTAATCACGATGCTTTCCAATCCTGTTTCGGTGGGCGCCAGTATATCTCCATCAAAATTTCCGTCCAGCACATGAATGGTAGAGGGGTTCCCGTAGGTGTTCTTATCTACATCCGCTCTCAGCGATGCGGTTGTGCCGGCAAAGGTGCCGCCCTCTATATGAAGCGTCCCGCCGGACGTATAGATATAGACGCCATAGCCTTCATTCTGCCCCATGCTTGCGCCCTGGGCTGTGTAGGTGCCGCTCTTGACCGTCACCTTCCCTTCATAAGCAACGCCAATGGCGGCGCGGCTCCAGGGATGCCCTCCGGTAAAGTTCCCGGTAACGGTAAAGTTGCAGTCCGAAAAAACGCTGTTCCCGCCGCTGAGATCAACACACGGACCGCGATCCGCCGTAATCGTAACGCCGTCAAATATAATGGGGCTATTTTCGCAGTCATACACATCGAACATAAACGCCCTTGACCCTACCCGATAGCTTCCGCCGGAGACCGTTACATGGATTGTATCGAGTGTATCGGCACGATTAAATACCTCGAAATTGGTTGTTGCCGTTACGTTGTTTATCTTTACCTCAGCGCCGGAAGCTCCGCTGTGAAGTCTAAAAAACGCGCCGCTGTCGGTGTTTCCGCTGTAGGTACCACCGTTCAAGGTAAAACTGCTGGCAGAAATGACCTCGATAAACCCCTTAGAAGACGTATTGTCCTGCGGGATCACCATGCCGCCGCTTCCCGCGTTCACGGTAAAGCTCTCCGCGTCTACATGAAGGGGGCTCTCCGCCTCAACCTTATTCGTAATTGTGTAATCGCCAAGATCAAGTACCGTAGGCTTATCCACAGTTATGACAGCATGCACTTCAACATTTTGAAGCAGCCGCACATTGCCGCCTGCTTCGAGCGCCTCCTGAAGCGTATCATAATGCGTCGAACCAATCGCCGCTTCGTGCGTAGTGCAAGCGTCGCCCTGCTGACACGCTGTTCCGCCAGCCGCCAGTGCCATCGTCGGGGTGAGCCCAACAATAAGCACGAGGCCTACGAGGATTGAGAGAATCTTTTTTTTCAAAACAAAATACCCCCTTTTGTTTGCTCGCAGGAGGCATGCTTAGCGCTGAAAACCCCTCCATTGAAAAGGTTATCCTATAAATATACATATTATAATAAATGATACCATTTTTTCGTAGTGACCTGCAACCACTCTCAGCCATTTTTCGCATAATACACTGCGGAGTTTTATGGTAATAGCAATCGGGCAGGCGATCCCCCTATTGCTCGCCTGTCCGCAATAAGGCGAACGCATCGAGAGTCCACTTATACAGGCGGCCGGTCCTTTGTTTGCCATAGCTGTGACAGAAAAATACCGTACTTAGTTCAACAGGCCGTTTGTTTTGGAAAGAGTGTCCGTTAGAGCTAAAAAACACGGCAGAAAATCGCGATTCTTTCGTTGTTTGGCAGGGCTTTACGAGATGGATGCCTTATCTCGGGTACAAGAATACCGTAACGCGCAAACGTAGGCTGCGGTATTGAGCGCGAACACTGTCCGCTGGCAAAGCTTGACGATTTGGACGCTTTGTTTCGGGCAACAAAAATCGCATCCTCACAATGGAAGATGCGCCTTTGGGGTGCGGCAACTTGCCGCTGGTAGGGTTTTGCGATATGGATGCCCACCCCCTTTCAGGCAATAAAAAATGCACAAACCGCCAAAGAGATTTGCGAACTTGAGCGCGGACACTGTCCGCTGGCAGAGTCTTACGATATGGATATTTACTGGCGGGCATAAAAATACCGCAATCTACCTAAGTAAACTGCGGTATTGGATGCGGCAACCTGCCGCTGGCAGAGTCTTACGATATGGATATTTACTGGCGGGCACAAAAATACCGCAATCTACCTAAGTAAACTGCGGTATTGGATGCGGCAACTTGCCGCTGGAGGCGCCACCCAGAATCGAACTGGGGGTAAGGGATTTGCAGTCCCGTGCCTTACCGCTTGGCCATGGCGCCAAATTGGAGCGGAAGACGAGATTCGAACTCGCGACATTCGCCTTGGCAAGGCGACGCTCTACCACTGAGCCACTCCCGCATGATTGGTGCCTCAGAGTGGAATCGAACCACTGACACAGGGATTTTCAGTCCCTTGCTCTACCGACTGAGCTACCGAGGCATAATGGCGACCCGGAAGAGGCTCGAACTCTCGACCTCTAGCGTGACAGGCTAGCGCTCTAACCAACTGAGCTACCGGGCCATCCTTGGTGGGAACAACAGGGCTCGAACCTGTGACCCCTTGCTTGTAAGGCAAGTGCTCTCCCAGCTGAGCTATGCTCCCCAACGCGCAACATGATGCGTGTTTTAGTATATTATAAGCGCAGGATAAAGTCAACAGATTTCACGCATTTTTTCTTTTTTGCGCGCTAAACCCTTGCCGGAATCCCGCTTGCAGCACGGCGCATCCGCCGCCTTTCGTTGGGTTATGGCAGGCCGCCCTTGCGGGGATGATCATCCCCGCAAGGGCGGCCTGCAAATCTTCCCGCGTTTGGTCACTTGTAGGTTTTCTCGTGACCCTTGCCCACGCGGCCTTCCAGCTCGGCGTAGACGTCCTCAAGCGTCATGCCGCGATCCACCAACAGCACCATGAGATGGTACAGCAAATCCGCTGCCTCCAGCCGGATTTCCGCGGGCACGTCGTTTTTCGCGGCGATGATCACCTCGCTGGATTCCTCGCCGATCTTTTTGCAGATCTTATCGACGCCCTTGCGGAAGAGATAGTTGGTGTAGGAACCCTCCACGGGGTGGTTGCGCCGGTCAGTGATGGTATCGAACACCTCCTGCAGCACGCGGCAGGATCGCGCGGTCGTTTTATCTGCCTCGCCCTGGCAAAGCAGGTTGTGAAAACAGGTGTATTGCCCCGTATGGCAGGCCGCGCCTGTCTGCGCTACCTTGTAGAGCAGCGCGTCCCCGTCGCAATCGTAGTATACCGCGCGAAGGCGCTGCAGATGGCCGCTCGTCTCCCCCTTTTTCCAGAGCTGCTGCCGGCTGCGGCTGTAGTAGTGTGCATAGCCCGTCTCCACGCTTTTGCGCAGCGCCTCCTCGTTGACATAGGCGAGCATCAGCACCGCGCCCGTCTCCACATCCTGCGCAACCGCGGGGATGAGCCCCGCCTCGTTCCACACTAAGTTCGCTATATCCTGTTGTGCTATCGGCTTTAACATCGCTTCAACCGCTCCTTCTCATCTGCATGGAAATCCCATTTTACATGTGCGCCAAAGACGTGCCACAGCGCTATTTTATTGCAATGCGAGCGCATCCGCAAGGGTCACCGCGCCCGCATAGAGCGCCTTGCCCACAATGACGCCCGCGCAGCCCGCCTCCTTGATGCGCGCAATATCCGCAAGCGAGCCAATGCCGCCCGATGCAATGACGCGCATGCCCGTGCCCTGCACCAGGCGCGCCGTAGCCTCCACGTTTGCGCCCACCAGCATGCCGTCGCGGGAGATATCCGTGTAAATCACGGTATCCACACCCGCCTCCCGCATATCCAGCGCCAGGTCAAGCGGCCGCACCGTGCCCTGCTGCACCCAGCCGCGCACCGCCACAAAGCCGTCTTTTGCATCGATGCCCGCGATGATGCGCCCCGGGTAGCGGGCGCACGCCTCGCGCACCAGCGCCGGCTGTTCCACCGCCACGGTGCCCAGGATCACCTTGGCCACGCCCACGTCCTCCAGACGGAAGTGGATATCCTCCATGCTGCGGATACCACCGCCCAGCTGTACGGGTATATCGACAGCGCGCGCGATGGCCCGCACCGCATCGATATTTCTGCCCGCGCCGTCAAACGCGCCGTCCAAATCCACCACGTGCAGCGCCTGCGCGCCGCCAGATGCCCATCTGCGCGCCATGGCGGCCGGATCTTCACCATACACGGTGGCATCCTGCATGCGGCCCTGCAGCAGGCGCACGCAGCGCCCCTGTTTTAAATCTATCGCCGGATATACGATCATATCTGCTCCTTTATTACAGCACACCCTTGCTGGAGGGCACGCCCTGCACGCGCGGGTCGATTGTCACCGCTTGGCGCAGCGCGCGTCCCAGCGCCTTGAAAACCGCCTCGATGATGTGGTGCGTATTGTGCCCGTAGGGCACCTGCACGTGCAGCGTCAGCGCCGCGTGCGTGGCAAACGCGCGCAGGAACTCCTCCAGCAGCTGGGCGTCGAACGCGCCCACCATGCCCGAGAGAGGCTCCATCTGCAGCACAAGCAGCGGCCGCGCGCTGATGTCCAGCGTCACAATCGCCAATGCCTCGTCCATGGGCACAGACGCTGTGCCATAGCGCGCAATACCCCGTTTATCACCCACCGCCTGGGCAAACGCCTGCCCCAGCGCGATGCCGATATCCTCCACGCTGTGGTGTCCGTCCACCGATAGATCGCCGTCGCACAGCACGTCCACGTCAAATAGCCCGTGCTTGGCAAAGAGCTCCAGCATATGGTCAAAAAAGCCGATGCCGCTCTTTAAATCCACCGCGCCTGCGCCATCCAGATTGATGGCCGCGGTAATATCCGTCTCGCGCGTCTTGCGCATCACGCGTCCCTCACGCATCCAAATCTTCCTCCCTGTTAAAGCGCAGCTCCACCGCGCGGGCGTGGGCACTCAGTCCCTCGCAGCGCGCAAAGCGCGACACATCCTGCCAGCATGCGGCCAGCGCCTCCTTGCTATAGTATAGCACCGACGACTTCTTAATGAAATCGTCCACCGTAAGCGCGGAAGCAAAGCGGGCCGTGCCGCTTGTGGGCAGCACGTGGTTGGGACCGGCAAAATAATCGCCCAGCGGCTCAGGCGCGTAGTGGCCAAGGAAGATGGATCCCGCGTTTTTGACCGCGCCCAACAGCGCAAACGGGTCGCGCACCGCCAGCTCCAGATGCTCGGGCGCCACGCGGTTGGCGATGTCCATGGCCTGCTGCAGGCTGTCCACCACCACGATGGTGCCGTAGTTATCATACGACTGCGCCGCGATGGCGCTGCGCGCAAGGTTTTTCACCTGCGCAAGCAGCGAGGCTTCCGCCTGCTCAGCCAGCTTCCGGCTGGTGGTGACGAGCATCACCGCGGCCAACGGGTCGTGCTCCGCCTGGGAGAGCAAGTCCGCCGCTATCTGCACGGGGTCGGAGGAATCGTCCGAGACGATCAGCACCTCGCTGGGGCCGGCGATCATGTCAATGCCCACATGGCCGTACACCTCGCGCTTGGCATTGGCTACAAAGATGTTGCCCGGCCCCACGATCTTATCCACCGGGCGGATGCTCTCTGTGCCATAGGCGAGCGCGCCGATGGCCTGGGCGCCGCCCACCTTGTAGATTTCGTCTGCGCCCGCTTCCACCGCGCATACAATGCTCTGGTAGAAGGCGTGCCCTTCTTTATCCGGTGGGGTGGCCATCACGATGCGCGCCACTCCCGCCACCTTAGCGGGCACGATGTTCATCAGCACGCTGGAAGGGTACGCCGCGCGGCCGCCGGGCACGTACACACCCACGCTTTCGATGGGGCGCACCATCTGGCCCAATGCCTTCTCGCCGTCAAAATCCATCCAGCCGCGCTGCTTCTGCTTCGCATGAAAGGCCTGGATATTGGCAAGCGCCCGCCGGATGGTGGCGAGCAGCTCGCCATCCATCCGGGCGTAGGCCGCATCGATCTCCTGCTGCGTGACGCGCAGCTGCGCAGGCGCAAGCGTGACGCCGTCAAAACGCGCGCCGTATTCTATAAGCGCCGCATCGCCCCGCGCGCGGACATTTGCAAGCACCTCGCGCACCGTGTCGCGCACGGTATCGTCCTGCAGCTGGGAGCGGGAAAACAGGCGCGCCTGTGCCTGCTGCCGCTGCGCCGGATCGCTGTAATCAAAAATCCTGCTCATTGCTTTTTCGCCCTTTCCACTGCCTGGCGCATGCCGCCGATCAGCTGCTTGATGCGCGCGCCCTTGGTCTTTAAACTGACGCGGTTGACCACCACGCGCGCCGAGATCGGGCAGATCTCCTCCAGCACCTCCAGGCCGTTGGCCACTAGGGTGGAGCCAGTCTGCACGATATCCACAATCACGTCGGATAGCCCCACCATGGGCCCCAGCTCTATGGAGCCGTTGAGTTTAATGATCTCCACCGTCTCCCCCTTGCCCGCATAGTACTGCCGGGCGATGTTGGGGTATTTGGTGGCCACACGCCGCAGCGAGCGCGTGACGTTGCGCCGCCCGCCCGTATACCCGCACACGCACATGCGGCACTTGGCGATATCCAGATCAAGCATCTCATAGAGCGGGCAGTTGACCTCCATTAGCGTGTCCTTGCCCGCCACGCCCATGTCCGCCGCGCCATATTCCACATAGGTGGGCACGTCGGTGGGTTTGACCAGGATAAACTCCAGCTGCTGCACCTCGTCGCGCAAAATCAGCTTGCGCGATTGGGTGCGCAGCACCGTGCAGTCCACGCCGCTCTGCTCCAGCAGCGGCAGGGTATCCTCCAGCAGCCTGCCCTTGGCAAGCGCAATACGCAGCATTTATTCCGCCTCCTCTTCGCCGTAGGTGCGCACGGTGTTATCCGCGGCAAAGTACATGCAGCGCGCAATGCCGCGTGCCTGGGCGTACGCGCGCATCCCCGCCTCGTCCTCCTCCAGGTACTGCTCCACAATCAATCCGGCATCGCGCATGGCCTGCATTTTTGCAAAGGCCACGGCGCGCGCCTGGGGCGCAAAGCCCACCAGCACGTTGCTTGCGGGCGGCGCCTGCAGGCCGCCCTGACGCTCCAGCGCAATCAGCAGCCGCTTGAGGCCCAGTGCAAAGCCCGTGGCGGGCATGGGCCGGCCGAAGCTGCCCAGCAGCTTATCGTAGCGTCCGCCCGAGAGCATGGGATAACCCAGCCGGTCGCTCAGGCCCCGGAAGATCACGCCGGAATAGTAATTGGCCCGCTGCAGCATGCCCAAATCGATGGACACATACTGCGCCATACCGATATCCTGCAGGATGGCGTAAACCGCGCGCAGATTGTCGATGGCGGCGATGCATGCCGGATGGCGCGTCAGCTTCTGCGCCTCACCCAGCACCTCCGGCCCACCATAGAGCATGGGCAGCTGCATGATGCGCGCTTTGACGGCGCCCGAGATGGACAGCTGCTTGAGCAGCAGCTCCAGCCCCAGCTGATTTTTTTCTTCCACCAACGCGCGCACTTCCTCAGCCTGCGCCTCGTCCAGCCCCGCTTCCTCCATCAGGCCCTTAAAGAAGGCCACCTGACCCAAATCCAGCTGAAAATCGCGCAGGCCCGCACAGCGCATCGCCGCGATGGCAGAGGCGATCACCTCCGCGTCCGCCGCCGCGCCCGCCGCGCCCAGCAGCTCGATGCCTGCCTGGGAAAACTCGCGCTGCTGGCCGGAACGCGACACATCGTAGCCGAAGGCGCTGCCGATGTAAAACAGCCGAAGCGGCGTCGGCGCATCCGCCATGCGGGTGCTTACGATGCGCGCGATGGGCATCGTCATATCTGGCCGCAGCGCAAGGATGCGCCCGTGGTCGTCAAAAAACTTAAAAACCTGCTCGGCGTCCATCGCGCCGATGCCGGTGCCGAACACATCGTAGTATTCAAAGGTGGGCGTTTCGATCTCACGGTAACCGCTTCTGCGCCACAGCGCGCGGATGGCCTGCTCCATCTGCCGCTTGGCATAGCATTCCTCAGGCAGATAGTCCTGCACACCCTCGGGAATGTGGATCTTCCACTTGCGCATATTGACCTCCCAAACGCTTTACTTCGCTAAATAACTAAACTGATTATATCATGCCTTTCCATCTTGTCAAGCGCCCGAGGCGGGAAATTTTTTACGCGAAAAGAAAAGGCACTGCGCGAAAAACCTTCGTGCGGCGCCTTTTCAAATCCACTTGTATCACGGATGGTTATTTGTTGGACATCGAACGCTCAACTGCGTTGATCATCTTCTGCACCATGCCACCACCGATAGAACCCGCGTCGCGCGAGGTCATATCACCGTTGTAACCCTTTTTCAGGTTCACGCCCAGCTCGTTGGCAACTTCGTACTTCAGGTTGCCCATGTTCTTCTTGCTGTTCTGGTTGTTGTCCATGGATTTCACCTCCTATATTTAAAATTGGATGAGAGTACACTGTATCACAGGCATGTTATTTGTTGCTCATGCTGTTCTGATACTGCATGATCATCTTCTGCACCATACCGCCGCCGACGCTGCCGTTTTCACGGGCCGTCAGGTCGCCGTTATAGTCCTGTTTCATGTTCACGCCCAGCTCCTTGGCAATCTCATACTTCATGTTGTCAAGCGCCTGCTTGGCCTCAGGGACCATCACGTTGTTACGAGCCATTGTAAGATTCACCTCCTTTGTTATACGTTCAATAGGTAATCTAACCAACCGAGAGAATAATACGCTGGAAATGTTCGGCGGTTTTTCCTTGAACTTGAATGCCAAAAGGCAACAGACTTGCGCTGTCTGTTGCCTTATTTTTACCCATAATACGCGCGCGTAAGCGCATTTTTCGCATCCATTTTTATGAAAACCTACGTCATCGAAATTTGACGCGTGCGCGCCTCCAGCCGGTCCATGGCCTCTTGTTTGAGGGCGCGCGCGCGCGGGCCCGATTCGCTTACGATTTGAAGGGCGGCCTCCTGCGTCTCCTTCACCAGCGCCATATCGCGCGCAAGCAGCGCCATGGTGGTATCCAGCACGCCGCTTTGGCGCATGCCCAAAAGCTCGCCCGGGCCGCGCAGCTCCAGATCGCGCTGGGCGATATCAAACCCGTTTTGCGTGCGGGTCATGATCTCCAGGCGCGGGTTGTCCACGCCCTGGTCGCACACCAAAAAGCACCAGGCCTGCGCCGCGCCGCGCCCTACGCGCCCGCGCAGCTGGTGTAGCTGCGCAAGGCCGAAGCGCGCCGCATCCTCAATCACCATCACGCTTGCGCGCGGCACGTCCACGCCCACTTCGATCACCGTGGTGGAGACAAGCACGTCCAGCGCTCCTTGCGCAAAGCTGGAAAGCACCGCTTCCTTCTGCCCGGCTTTCATCTGCCCATGCAGCAGGCCCACGCGCACATCGCGCAAGGGGCCCTTGCGTAGCTCGTCGTAGACATCCTCCGCGCTTTTGGCCGCCACGTTTTCCGATGCCTCCACAAGCGGGCACACCACGTAGCACTGGTGCCCCTCGCGCACCTGCGCATGCACAAAATCATACATGCCGCCCCGTTTTTTCGCAGGCACCACGCGCGTGCGCACAGGCTTTCTACCCGGGGGAAGCTCATCGATCAGCGAGACATCCAAATCGCCGTAGAGCACCAGCGAGAGCGTCCTTGGGATGGGCGTGGCGCTCATCACCAGCGTGTGGGGCGCCTCGCCCTTGGCGGAGAGCACCGCACGCTGGCGCACGCCGAAGCGGTGCTGCTCGTCGGTGACCACAACGCCCAAATTTTTGTAGCGCACATCCTGCTGGATCAGCGCGTGAGTGCCCACCACCACCTGCCAGACGCCCGTCTGGATGTAGTCGTCCGCGCGGCGCTTTTGCGCATCGCGCATCGCACCGGTGCGCAGGCCCACGCGCACGCCCAGCGGCTCCAGCAGCGCTGAAAGGGTGCGATGGTGCTGCTGAGCCAGCACCTCGGTGGGCGCCATCAGCACGCCCTGCGCCCCGCTTTTGACCGCGGCGAGCAACGCCATGGCCGCCACCACCGTCTTACCCGAGCCCACGTCCCCCTGCACCATGCGGTTCATGGGCGTATCACGGGCGATATCCTGCAATATCTCCGCGATGGTGCGCGCCTGCGCGCCCGTCAGCGCGTATGGCAGCGCGGATAAAAACGCCTTCCTATCCGCCTCGGGCAGCGCAAGCGGCATCGCGCGGTGCTGGCCCTGGCGTGCGCGCCGCTGCATCTGCAGCATCATCTGGTAATAAAACAGCTCCTCAAAGGCAAAGCGCCGCTGCGCCTCACTGCGCTGCGCCGCATCCTCTGGAAAGTGGATCGCCTCCAGGGCAAATTTGCGCTCCGCCAGATGGTGCGCGCGCCGAAAATCGTTGTCAAAGGGATCGGGCAGCGTGTGGCGCATTTGGAGCGCCTGTGCGACCAAATCCCGCATCATCTTTTGCGTGACGCCCGCGCACACCCGGTAGACGGGCAGCAGTGCGCGCGCAGGGGCGCGTCTTTCGTCAAACGCCGGTTCAAAGGAGGGATTCTGCAGCGCGCGGCCCCGCCGCACGTCCACGCGGCCGAAGAAACGGTACGTCTGCCCCTCGCGCAGCGTGTTTTTTAAGTAGGGCTGGTTGAACCAGACGGCCTCGATCTTGCCCGAGTCATCCTCCAGCATGGCGCGCGTCATGGCCAGGTGCCGCCCGGGGATGCGCTGCAGGCGCACCGGCCCCGCGATCATGGCGGTGACAAGCGCCTCCTCGCCCGGGGCAAGCGCCGCGATCTCCTTGACGTTTGAGCGGTCCTCATAGGCGCGCGGCAGATAGAAAAGCGCGTCGCGCACTGTGACGATGCCCATCTGCGCCAGCAGTGCCGCGCGCTTGGGGCCCACCCCCTTGCACGCCGTCACGGGCGTATCCATTTTTGCCACCTGCCTTTCGCGCCGTTAGATAGAGGGGCAGCACATTCGTCGCGAACGCGCTGCCCCCCACCGCATACCATATTATGTAGGTTTTTTTACTCCACCGAGAAGATGTAGTAGTAGAGCGGCTGCCCACCCTCGTGCATCTCGATGTCGCAGTCAGGATACTTTTCCGCCAGCGCGTCGCAGAGCGCCTGGGCCGCGTCCTTTGTGATGTCCTCGCCGTAGAAGACGGAGATGACCTCCTTCTCCTCGTCCATCAGCTGCTCCATCAGCTCCATGGAGACGTCGGGCACGTCGTTACCCACGCACGTCAGTTTGTTGTTGGCAAGGCCGATGATATCCCCCTCGTGGATCTCGTTTTCCTCAAAGTGGGTATCGCGCACCGCGTAGGTCACCTGGCCGGTCTGCACCGTGGCGATGGCCGAGACCATGTGCTGCTCGTTCTCCTGCATGGAGATATCGGGGTCAAAGTTCAGCACCGCGGCGATGCCCTGGGGCACCGACTTGGTGGGGATGATGCACATCTGTTTCTCCGTCAGCTGGGACGCCTGCTGCGCCGCCAGGATGATGTTGGAGTTGTTGGGGAAGACAAAGACCTTCTCCGCGTTGATGCTGTCCACTGCGCGGGCGATATCCTCAATGCTGGGGTTCATGGTCTGGCCGCCGCGCACCACGCAGTCCACGTTTAGGTCCTTGAAGATGGCCTCCAGCCCCGCGCCCGCGGCCACGGCCACCATGCCGTATTCCTTGGGCGGTACAGCGGGCTTCTGCGGCGCGGGCGCCTCCTCCAGCAGAGAGCGGTGCTGCTCCTTCATGTTGTCGATCTTGATATGGGAAAGCTCGCCCATGCGCAGCGCCAGCTGCAGGATTTTGCCCGGGCAGTTGGAGTGCACGTGCACCTTGATCAGGTCATCATCGGGCACAAACACGATGGAATCGCCGACCTTCTGCAGCTTTTCACGGAAGCTCTCCTGCATTTTTTCATCGCAGTCATCGCGCAAATGCGTGATAAAGAACTCCGTGCAGTAGGTAAAGTGGATATCCTCCGTGCTCTGGGAGGCGATGCCATAGCCTTCCAGCACGCTGGTCTCCGGCTTGATGGGCTTCTCAAACTCAAAGCGCATCTCCTCGCCGTCGATGGCCATTTTAAATCCGGCATAAATAATAATAAGACCACGGCCACCGGAATCGACGACGCCGGCTTCCTTAAGCACCGGAAGCATCTCGGGCGTCTTTTGAAGCATATCCTCGGCAGCATCGATGATGGTGACGATCAGCTTCTCAAAGTCCTTCTGTCTGCGCGCGGCTTTCACCGCCGCGTCCGCCGCGGCGCGCGCCACGGTGAGGATGGTTCCCTCGCGGGGCTTCATCACGGCCTTATACGCCATCTCCACGCCCGACTGCAGCGCCTGGGCGAACAGCACGGTATCGACCGCCTTGTGCCCCTCCATGCCCTTGGCAAAGCCGCGGAACAGCTGGGAGAGGATCACGCCCGAGTTGCCGCGCGCACCGCGCAGCGCGCCGCGCGCAAACACGCTGGAGATTTTCTCCACGGAATCCGCGGGCAGCTCCTGCACCTCGGATACCGCCATTGCGAGCGTCATGGACATGTTGGTGCCGGTATCGCCGTCGGGAACAGGGAACACGTTCAATACGTCGACGCCCTCTTTGTTCGTCTCCAGCAATCCAGCGCCGGCGATGAACATCTCCTTGAGCATCGAGCCATCAATCTTGTCTAACATGGGGTGAATGACCTCCAAAAAAACACGTTTGTACAGTACCGGATCAGGCGCCTGCGCTTCAGACGCGCACGCCCTGTACGTGTACATTGACACTTTCCACCGGGATACCCAGGAACGTCTCCACTTTGTACTTGACCGTCTCGATGACGCTTTTGCACACAGCGGTAATCGAGATGCCGTACTCCACAATGACGTACAGATCGATGGTGACCTGGTCGTCCCTGGTGGTGACGCGCACGCCCCGGCTGAGATTATCACGTTTAAGCAGTTCAATCAAGCCATCGGTCGCCTTGGTGGCCGCCATGCCCACGATGCCGTAGCATTCCACAACAGTCATGCCTGCCATCGTTGCAATGGACGTATCCGAGAACGTAATCGTACCTAAATCATTCTTGATTTGTGCGGGCATCGGATAATTCCTCCTTCTGCATCCAATTCACAGGTGAAGCGCCTTTTTACCCACTACTTCACTTTATGTATCATACCTTATTTTTCTACCTCCCGCAAGATTTTTCAAGCTGCGGGCGTGTGTTCCCCTTTATGATAGCACATCACAGGAAAAAATACGCGCCTTTTATCTTGCCAAAGCGCCCTTGCGATGCTATAATAACTTGTGTTTTGATTGAAATCAAGGGCAGGAGGTGGCAGTCATGGCCAAGTTTTGTGAAGTGTGTGGCAAAGGTATGATGTCGGGTAACAACGTGAGTCATTCGCACCGCAAGACCCGTCGTATCTGGGCGCCCAATATCCAGCGCGTTCGCGCTGTGGTCAACGGCACCCCTTGCACGTTGCATGTTTGCACGCGTTGCCTGCGCAGCGGCAAAGTACAGCGCTCGGTGTAAACACACAGGATACGTTAAAAAAGCGGCGTCCCCGCACGGGTGGGGCGCCGCTTTTTTCGTGCATTCTTGTTTTCAGTTTTGTGGTTTTGTTATGTACGGCGCCCTCCTTTGGCGCAGGCCGTATGCGCTACCAGCAGCGCAGCGCCCACGCCCCCACGCCGATCAGCGCCAGGCCCAATAGCGCCAGCAGCAGCCATCCGGGCAGCGCGCACAAAAGCAGCAGCGCCCCCAGGCCGATCAGCGCAAAGGAGACGATTTTCCCGGTTTTACCGCAGCGTCCATTCATCGATCAAGCGGCTCCTTTCTCTTCGCGCCCCGCCTGGCGCAAAAGGTGGTCTCTACCACATCCTACGTGCGGGGCGTAAAAAAGGTGTCGCCGCAAAAAAAGCTGCTTTGCAATGCATCCATGGCGCGCGGGCGCTTAATCGTTCACCTGCAGCACCATGATCATCAGATACCCGTCGCGCACATCCACCAGCGCGCGCGCTTCCTGCATCACGTTGCTGACGCACAGGCTGGTGTCCATGGGCAGGGTCTTGTCGCTGAGCGGATAAGCAAGCCCCTGGGTGCGCAGCACCTTGACACCCTCGCTCAACGGGAACATCGATACCGTGGTGCCCACCGGCGCGCGCCAGGTAACGGTGCGCGTGGCCACAAAGATGGCGCTGGCGGGGTCCATCATGGTGATGCGCACGTTGCGCCGCGCAAAGGGCAGCAGCAGGCGCAGGTTGCTTAGCGTGTGGTCGATGCGCCCGCCCAGGCCCCCCAACAGCACGATGTTCTGCGCGCCCAGTTCCTCTGCGTGCAGCAGCGCAAGCTCCGTATCGGTAAAATCCTTGTCCGGCCGCTGCTGGATGATCTGGGTGCCCGCCCGCTGGCAGGAGGCCAGCGCATCGGGCGCAATGGAGTCCATATCCCCGATGAGCACCTGGGGCGTGACGCCCGCGCCCAGCGCGTACTGCGCGCCGCGGTCGGCGCAGATCACCATCTCCGCCCCCTGCGCCTGGCGCTGGATCAGCGCGCGCCCCGGGTCGGGGCCGCCCACAACCAGCAGCGCCTTCATCGCCCGGCCCCTTTTTTGAGCGCGCGTACTGCGCGGGCCATGTCGTCCGCCTTGAAGATGCAGGTGCCGCCCACCAGCACATTGGCGCCCGCATCGCTGAACAAATGGGCGTTCTCCAGTGTGACGCCCCCGTCTACCTCGATATCCACGTTGTAACCGCCCGCATCAATCCATCGGCGCAGCGTTTTGATCTTATCGAACATGGCGGGGATATACGTCTGCCCGCCAAAGCCCGGGTTCACCGTCATGATGAGCACCATATCCACATCCGGCAGGATGTAGGAAAGGGTCTCCAGCGGCGTGGCCGGGTTGAGCGCCACCCCCGCGCGGCAGCCCGCGCGACGCAGGTTGGAAAGCACCCGGTGTGTGTGCAGCGCCGCCTCCACGTGGAAGGTGACGATATCCGCGCCCGCCTCGGCAAAGCGCTGCGCCTTGCTGTCCGCGTCCGTAATCATCAGATGCACGTCCAATGGCAAACTGGTGTATGCCTTCAGCGCGCGCACCATGTCCTGCCCAAAGGAGATGTTGGGCACAAACTGCCCGTCCATCACGTCCACATGCAGCATATCCGCGCCCGCCGCCTCCGCGCGCTGCGCCGCCGCGCCCAGCGCGGCAAAGTCCGCCGCCAATATGGACGGGGATACCAGAATCCTTTTCTGCTCACTCATACTGTCTTCTCCATTTCTCCCGCATATCCGCAAGCAAAAGCCGATAACGCGCGTAACGCGCATCGTCAATGTCGCCGCAGGCCACCGCCTGCTTGACCGCGCACCCCGGCTCCGCGTCATGCGCGCATTGGTCCATAAACTTGCACGCGCCCTCATAGGGCGCAAACTCCGGGTACCAGCCCTTGAGCTGCAGCGGATCGGCCAAGTCCGTCTCCAGCAGGGAAAACCCGGGCGTGTCCACCACGCTGCCCCCGCCCGGCAGCGCAAAGAGCTCCGCCTGGCGGGTGGTGTGTTTGCCGCGCGCGATGCGCGCAGAAAGCGCCCCCGTATCCAGCGCAAAATCCGGGCAGAGCGCGTTGAGCAGGGAGGACTTGCCCACGCCCGACTGGCCGGCAACGGCAGTGAAGCGCCCCAACAGATAGGCCCGCACCGCCTCGATCCCCTCCCCCGTTTTAGCGGAGATGCAGAAGCTTCCCACGCCTCGGTACTGCCGCTGGAGCGTCGCAAGCGCCGCAGATTCCGCCTCATCGCACTTGCTGAAGGCGACGCACGCCTGCACGCCCGCGCGCATTGCGGCCAGCAGCAGCTTATCCACCAGCAGCAGGTCCGCCGGCGGCGTGGAGACTGATGCCACCACCAGCACCTGGTCGACATTGGCCACAGGCGGCCGCACAAAGGCGTTTTTACGCGGCAGGATGCGCTCCATGGTGCCGTCGCACTGCTGCTGCGGCTGCAGGCACACCTCCACATAGTCGCCCGCCAGGGGTTTGCCCATCTGCTTGCGGATGCGCCCGCGCGCCTGGGTGCGCACCACGCATCCGCCTTCCAGGCGCACGTCGTAGTAGCCCCCCACACCCTTGATAATCTGTCCTTTTACGCAATCATGCATGCTGCCTCCCACGCGCATCAGGGGCGCGCCAGCCAAAGGTCGATCTTATCGCCCTTCTCCACGGTGCTGCCCACGCGCGGCAACTGGTCCACAACGGTATCCTTTTTCTCCTTGCTGGTGACGGTGTAATTGATCTCGCCCACCGCAAGGCCCATCTCGTGCAGCATGCGCTCTGCCTCGGTGATATTTTTACCCTTGAGGCTGGGCATCTCCATGGTGGCTGGGCCGGTGGAGACATAGAGGCGCACCACCTCATCCTGCTTGATGTCGCTGCCCGCCTCGGGCGACTGCGCGATCACCTTGCCGACGCTCACGTTGTCGTCCGCCTGCTGAATCGTTTCGGGGCGCAGGTTGAGCGCGCGCACCGCGTTTTGCGCTTCCTCCTGCACCATGCCCGCAAAGTTGGGCAAATCGCGCACCGTGCTGCTGGACTCCCGATAGAGCATCCAGCCTAGGGCAAGCAGCGCGGCAAACAGCAGGATCAGCGCAATGCCTCCCAGCGCCATGCGCACCGCGCGCCAGGGTGGCACAGAGCTCTCCTCGGGCGGCTCGGGCGCCTCCTGCTGCTCGGATTCATCCACCGCGATGATCGCATCCTCGGGAAAATCCACAAAGTGCGCCGCCGGATGCTCCAGCGCGGCTTTGAGGTCCCCTGCCATCTCCTCGGCGGACTGGTAGCGCTCCTCAGGCTCCTTCATCATGGCCTTGAGAATCACGTCCTCCAGCGCGGGCGCCACCGGCGCAAGCGCGTGCGGCCAAAGGGGCGCGTCCTGCAGGTGCTTCAGCGCCACGGTCACGGGCGTATCCCCGTCGTAGGGCAGCGCGCCGGTGGCCATCTCATAGAGGATGATGCCCAGTGAATACAGGTCACTGCGCTCGTCGCTAGCCACGCCGCGCGCCTGCTCAGGCGAAAAATAGTGTACCGAACCCAGCACATTGGAGCCGGTGAGCGTGATGGTGGCCGAGGATGCCGCCTTGGCCAGGCCGAAGTCCACCACCTTGACCATGCCCTCACGGTTAATCAGCATATTCTGCGGCTTGATGTCGCGGTGCACCAGCCCGCGCGCGTGCGCGTGCGCCAGCGCCCGCAGAATCTGCATGGCGATATCGGTCAGCACCTGCTGGGAGAGCGGCGCCTTTTTGACGATAAACTCCTTGAGGGTAATGCCCCGCACGTATTCCATCACGATATAGGGCATGCCGTCGTCCTGGCCGTAATCCAGCGTGCGCACGATGTTGGGATGGTCCAGCATCGACTGGGCCTGCGCCTCGCGCGCAAAGCGGCGCACAAACTCGCTGTCGCTCATCAAATCGGCATGCATGATTTTGATGGCCACCACGCCGCGGGTCCTGTTATCGCGCGCGCGGTACACGTCAGCCATGCCGCCGGAGCCCACTTTATTGAGGATCTCGTAGCGAGACCCGATGATGCGTCCTTTCACGCGCGCATCACCTCGCAATCCTCCAGCGCGCCCAGTACCACGGTGACGTTGTCGGGCGCGCCCGCCTCCAGCGCGCAGTCGATCAGCGCGTCGGCGCACGCCCCCAGGTCGTCTGCATGCGCCCGCATGGCCGCAAGCATGGCCTCGTGCTCCACGTAGGTGCTCAAACCGTCGCTGCACAGCAACAGTATGTCGCCCTGCTGCATCTCCACCTCGATGATGTCCACGTCCACCTCGGGCGCGGTGCCCACCGCGCGCGTGATGATGTTTTTCTGCGGGTGATTCTTTGCCTGCTCCTCGCTGATGCGGCCACAGTCCAGCAGCTCCTGTACCAGGGAATGATCGTGCGTCAAAAGCGCGAGCGCGCCCGCGCGCAGCATATAGGCGCGGCTGTCCCCCACCTGCGCGATCACCATGCGCGCCTGATAGCGCAGCGCCATGGTGATGGTGGTGCCCATGCCCGCGTAGTCGCTCTGCTGCTGGGCAAGCGCGTAGAGGTGCGCGTTTGCCTGCTCTACCATCGCGCGCGCATCGCGCGCCGGATGGATGTCCGCCAGCTGCGATGCCATGCCGCTGATCAGCTCCAGCGTCACGGTGCTTGCCACATTGCCCGCGCGGTGACCGCCCATGCCGTCCGCCACGGCCAACAGGTACATATCGCGCGCCTCGTCCCTGCGCGCAAGCCAGCTATCCTGGTTGCTCGAACGTACTTTGCCGATATGCGATCGTCCCACAATGTTCATCGGATTTCTCCTTCTCTGCTTTGGTGGCTGCGGCGCAGCTGGCCGCAGGCCCCCTGTATATCGTTGCCCATGCTGCGTCTTTTTGTGGCGGAGATATGCGCCTCTGACAGCGCCTGTAAAAACGCCTGCACCTGCGCCTCCGTGGGGGCGGGCAGGCCTCGCTCCGGCACCGCGTTGAGCGCGATGACGTTGACATGCACCTGCAGGTTGCGCAGCAGGCGCGCAAGCGCGCGCGCATGCGCAACCGAATCGTTGAGTCCGCTGATGAGCGCGTACTCGACGATCCCCCGCCTGCCCGTTTGGGCCACATAATAACGCAGCGCGTCCATCACGCTTTGGATGCTGTAGCGCTTTGCAATGGGCATGATCGTAGCGCGCAGCGCGTCATCGGGCGCGTGCAGCGAAACAGAGAGCGTCACCGGCAGTTTTTCATCGGCAAGCGCGCGCATCGCCTCGGGCAGGCCGCACGTGGACAGCGAGACGTTGCGCAGGCTGATGCCCAACCCATCCGGCTCGTTGAGGCGGCGCAGGAACGCCACCACTTCCGCGTAATTGTCCAGCGGCTCGCCGCTGCCCATCAGCACGATGTGGTCCACCGCGCGCCCGCCCCCGTTGTCACGCCGTGCCGCGATCACCTGGCCCAGCATCTCGCCGCGCGTCAGGTTGCGCACCCGCCCCTCCAGCGTGGAGGCGCAGAACGCGCAGCCCATCCGGCAGCCTACCTGGGTAGAGATGCACAAGGTGTTGCCGTAATCGTGCGGCATGTACACGCCCTCGATACACTCCCCATCATGCAGGGCGAAGAGGTACTTGCGCGTGCCGTCCTTTTGCGATGTAAGGGTTTTGACAATCCGCACGCCGCCCTCGCGCGCGCTTTGCGCAAGCGCGCTGCGAAGCGCCTCGGGCAGGTTGGTCATTTCATCAAAGCGCGCCCCGCGCAGCAGCCAGCCGTGTAGCTGCCGGGCGCGGAACGCCGGCTGTCCCATGGCCTTGACAAAGGCGGCGAGCGCCGCCTGGTCCATATCCAGCAATGCGGGCCTCTCCATACTTAGCGTATCCTCCTTAGGCGCGCCATAAAAAACGCGTCCAGCCCGTCGCGCTGGGGCCACAGCTGCAGCATGCAGCCCTGATGCACGTGCGGACGCAGCGCATCGGGCAGATGCGCCGCCAGCTCCCCTGGCGCAAACGCGTCGTGCTCCCGCAAAAATGCTTGCACCACGTCTTGGTTTTCCGCCCGGTTCCACGTACAAGTGCTGTAGAGCAGCGCCCCGCCGGGTTTCAGCGCGCGGGCGCAGGCGCGCAGAATCGTAAGCTGCAGCGCGGGCAGCGGCGCGATTGCCTCAGGCGTGGCGCGCAGCAGCAGCTCCGGCTTCCCCCGCACCGCAAGGCCCGAGCAGGGTGCGTCCACCAGCACCGCGTCCATGCTGCCCACAAATTCTTCGGGCAAATGCATTGCATCCATCTGACGCGCCTTGACGCAGGAAAGTTCCAGCCGCGCGGCGTTTTGTGCAATGAGCGCGACCCTGTGCGCATGAACGTCTCCCGCAATGATCAGGCCGCGGTCGTCCATTTCTTCCGCCATGGCGCAGGTTTTGCCGCCCGGGGCGGCGCAGGCATCCAGCACCCGCATACCGGGCGCGGCGTCCACCGCACGCGCGATGAGCTGGGAGCTCTCCCCCTGCACGCTGAAGGCACCTGCGCGGTAGGCCGCGCTTTGGGTGACGTCACCCGCGCCGCGCACATGGTAGCAGCCGGGCACAAGCCCAGGCTCGTATGCCCAGCCCTGCTGCGTGAGCAGCACGCGCATCTGCGCGGCGTCCATCCTGCGGGGGTTCGCCCGCAGCGCAATGTCGCCGCCCGCGGCGCGCGCCTGCACGTAGGCGCAGGCCTCCTGCGCGCCAATCTGCGCGGTCAGACTTGCCGCAAGCGCGCGCGGCAGCCCGCCCGCAAGCGATACGTACGCCTCCGGCTCCGCCGCGGCGTCAGGCAGCACAAGCGGCTTGGGCAGCGCGGCCACGCGGCGCAAAATGCCGTTGACCACCGGCGCAAGGCGCGCTGCGCCCCGCTTTTTTGCAAGCTTCACGCTCTCGTTGCATGCGGCCGGGGCGGGGATGCCCTCCATGCAGCAGAGCTGGTAAGCGCCCAGAAGAATAATCTCTTGCACTACAGGGGGCAGGCCTTTGGGGCGCCACAGTGGCGCAAGCGTATGCTTGAGCAGCAAGCGCTGCTCAAGCGCGCCATACACCAGCGCAAAGAGTAGCGGCCGGTCCTTCTGCGCCACCAGCGGCGCCTCACGCTTGAGGCGCAGGTTGGCGTACGCGTCGCGCTGCGTCACGTCAAGCAGCACATCCAGCGCGGCGGCGCGCACATCCTTGGGCGCCTGCGTCATGCCCCGTCACCCAGGTAGGCGCCCCGCGCAATGCTATGGGCACGCAAATACTCTTTGGCCGTCATACGGCGCCCGCCCGCCACCTGCAGCTCCACAATCTCCAGCGCGCCCTGGCCGCACGCCACGCGCAGGCCCGCCTTGGCGTCCGCCACCAGCACTTCGCCCGGGGCGCCCGTCCCCGCGCACAGCGCAGTTTTGTAAACTTTCAACGGCGCGCCCGCAAGCAGCGTCCAGGCCACGGGCCAGGGGTTCATGCCCCGCACCAGATCGTGCAGCTGGTCGGCACTGCACGCAAAGTCTATCTTTCCATCCGCCTTTTGCAGCATGGGCACGCGCGTGGCGCGCGCGTGGTCCTGCGGCGTGCGGGGGCAGTCGCCCACCGCGATGCGGCCGAGGGTTTCCACAAGCAAATCCGCCCCCACATGCGACAGGCGCGCAAGCAGCTCCCCCGCGTTTTCCTCGGGCAGAATGTCCACCTGCTTTTGCAGAATGATATCCCCCGTATCCACGCCCGCGTCGGTGAACATGGTGGTGACGCCCGTCACCTTTTCCCCAGCGGCCAAGCACCAAGGCACCGGCGCTGCGCCGCGGTAGGCGGGCAGCAGGGAGGCGTGCACGTTGATTACGCCCAACGGTGGAATATCCAGAATTTCCTGGGAAAGAATCTGGCCGTAGGCGGCCGTGACAAACGCATCACACGCAAGATCACGCAGCGCCTGCACGGCCTCCGCGTCACGGATGCGCGCAAACTGCAGCACCGCAATGCCCAGCGCGCGCGCCGCCTCCTTGGCGGGCGGGGGGCTGAGCTTTTTGCCGCGGCCGCGCGGGCGGTCGGGCTGCGTCACAACCGCCGCCACGTCATGCCCCGCTGTCGCCAGCTTTTGCAGCACCGGCACGGCAAATTCCGGAGTACCCAGCATACACAGGCGCATCAGGCGTCGGCCTCCTTGCTCAGATCCAGCTCGCGGATCATCTTGTCGATATAAAGGATGCCCTCCAGATGGTCGATCTCATGGCAGAAGGCGCGGGCGATGAGCGCCTCGCCGCGCATCTCGAACGTCTCGCCGTTTCGGTCCTGTGCGCGCACCACCACCACGTTGGGCCGGGCCACGATGCCCGCGCGGCCGGGCACGCTCAGGCAGGCCTCCTCGCCCACCTGCTCGCCGGCGTAGCTGACGATGGTGGGATTGACCAGATCGATAAATTTTTCCCCATCATAGATGACCACCACACGCCGCAGCACGCCCACCTGCGGGGCGGCCAGGCCCACGCCGTCGGCCTCCTTGAGCGTATCGCGCATGTCGTCCAGCAGGGTTGCCAGGCGCTCGTTAAAGTCCGTGACCTGCCGCGCTCTCTTGCGCAGCAGCGGATCGCCGTTTTGCAGGATTGTACGAATTGCCAATGTCTCTTCTCTCCTCTTGCTTTTTCGCATGATCGCCCTCGCGCAACGCCGGCGCAAAGGCGTGCCATTTCAATAGATGATTATACCATATGTTGCGCATCTACTTCCATAGTGATGCTGCATCCATCGAAGAGCGCGTCGTTGAGACAGGCATGCGCCGCGTCAATCAGCGCGTCATTGCGCGCGTCGGGCAGCATTTTGAGCAGCACCTGGTAGCGGAAGCGACCCTCCAAGCGACTGAGCATGGCGGGCATCCATGCAAGCAGCAGCACCTGGCTCGCTAGGTGCGTGTCGTGCGCGACCACGCGCGCAATCTCCTTGCACAGTGCGCGCGCCTGTCCGGCGGCGCGCTGCTGCTGCGCACTCACAACCAAAAAACGCACAAAACGGCCAAAGGGCGGGAATTGCCCCGCCTGGCGCTGCATGATCTCCCGTGCGTAAAACGTCTGGTAATCATGGCGCGCCGCTAGGGCGATAGGCGGCTCGTCAGGCGCATAGGTCTGCACCACCACGCGGCCCGCCTTGACATCGCGGCCCGCGCGGCCCGCCACCTGTGCGATGAGCTGAAAGGTGCGCTCGGCGCTGGCGTAATCGGGGTAGTGCAGCGTGGTGTCCGCCGCCATTACCCCTACCAGCGTGACGTTGGGAAAATCCAGACCCTTGGCCACCATCTGGGTACCCAGCAGAATCTGGGCCTCGCCCGCGGCAAAGCGTTTGAGGATGTGCAGGTGCGCGTCTTTGCGCGCGGTGGTGTCGCGGTCCATGCGCAGCAGCTTTGCCTCGGGAAACAGTGCGGCAAGCTGTTGTTCCACCTTCTGCGTGCCCGCGCCAAAGTAGCGGATCGCCTTGCTGCCGCACGCTGGGCACGCGTCCGGCACCGGCAGCTGCGCGCCGCAGTAGTGGCATTTAAGCGTCTTTTCCGCGCTGTGGTAGGTCATCGCCACATCGCAGTTGGGGCAGGTCATCGCCTCTCCGCATTTGCGGCAGGAGACAAACGTGGCAAACCCGCGCCGGTTCAAAAACAGAATCATCTGCTCGCCCCGCGCAAGCGTCTCGGCCATGGCCTGCTGCAGGGGGCGGGAAAACATGGATTTGTTGTGCGCGGCAAGCTCGCGCCGCATGTCCACCACCTGTACCTGGGGCATGGGGCGGTCCTCCACCCGGTGGTCCAGGTGCAGCACGGTATAATCCCCATGCAGCGCGCGGTAGTAGCGCGCCACCGAGGGCGTGGCGCTGCCCAGCACCAGCGTGGCGCCCTCGGCGGCGCAGCGGCGCTCGGCCACCTCCACCGCGTCGTAGCGCGGCGCATTCTCGGCGCGGTAGCTGGTCTCGTGTTCCTCGTCCACCACAATCAGGCCCACGTTTGCAAAGGGAGCAAAGACGCAGGAGCGCGCGCCCACCGCCACGGATACCTCGCCTGCGCGGATGCGCTGCCACTCGTCAAAGCGCTCCCCCTGGGAAAGGCCCGAGTGAAGCACCGCCGCCCGGTTGCCGAAACGGGCGCGGAAGCGCTGCACCATCTGCGGGGTGAGCGCGATCTCGGGCACCAGCACGATGGCGGATCGCCCCGCTTCAAGCGCGTGCGCCACGGCGCGCATGTACACCTCCGTCTTGCCGCTCCCCGTGACGCCGTGCAGCAGAAATGCGCCCCGCTCCGCGTCCATGCCCCGAAAGATGGCCTCTGCGGCGATCTGCTGCTCGGCCGTGAGTACATGCTGTGCGTCCTGCCCCATCTCCAGCGCGCGGTAGGGGGTGCGCAGCGCGCGCACGCTGCCGATGCGCACCAGGCCCCTTTTCTCCAGCGCGCGCGCCACAGGCATCGCATCGGGCATTGCGCGACGCACCTGCGCGTCGTCCGCGCCGCCTGCCAGCAACGCAAGCAGCTGTTTCTGCCGCGCAAAGCGCGCGGGCAGCGCCTCGGCCCGCGCCCGCGCGTCCTGAGGGAGCACCGCCAGGCTGATCTGGTTGCGCTGCTTCGCGCGCACGCGCCCTTTGCGCATCTCGGCGGGGATCAGCAGGCGCAGCGCCTCCACCAGCAGACAGCGGTAGCGCCGCCGCATCCACAGCGCCAAATCCATCAAATGCGGCAATATAGCGGGCCTTTCCTCCAGCGGGCGGCCCAGGGGGCGTATTTTTTCCTGCGGCACAGCGGTGGTATCGGAAAGCGCCACAATGAAGCCCTCGATATGCCGCGGGCCGAAGGGCACCTGCACGCGCAGGCCAGGCACAGCATCCACCGGATAATCCTTTGGCACCGCGTAGTCAAACTCCCGGTCAATGGCGCTTGCAGCAATGTCCACGATCACGCGCGCATACGGCATGCTTCTTCCCTCCTTCCCCGCAGGGCCCCCCCCAATACGGAAAAAATCCCCCACCGGCGGCGGGGGAATATCGGCTCGGTTGTCATTTTGCGGTGCGCTCTGCCACGTAATCCAGGATGCGCATCGCCACCTCGTCCTTGGGCATGCAGGGCAGCGCAAGCTCGCCCGTGTCGTCCACCAGGGTGACGACGTTGGTATCCACCTCAAAGCCCGCGCCCTGCTTGGTGACGTCGTTGAGCACCAGGCAATCCAACTTTTTGCTGCGGTACTTCTCCCGCGCGTTGGCCACCGCGTCGTTGGTTTCCGCGGCGAAACCCACCAGGAACTGGTTGATCTTGTGCTCTCCCAGCCACTTGAGGATATCGGGTGTAGTGACAAGGTCCAGCTGCAGATGCTCCCCGCTCTCCTTCTTTTTGATCTTCTCCTCGCTGGGCGCCTGAACGGTGTAGTCCGCGGGCGCGGCCGCCTTGATGATCACGTCAGCATCCGCAAAGTGCTGCTGCACCGCCTGCAGCATCTCTTCGGTGGTTTCCACCCGCAGCGTGGTAACGCCGATGGGGTTCTCCAGCGCCGTGGGGCCGGAAACCAGTATCACCTCCGCCCCGCGCATGGCGGCCGCGCGCGCCAGCGCGTAGCCCATCTTGCCCGAGGAACGATTGGATACGTAGCGCACCGGATCGATCGCCTCGCGCGTGGGGCCTGCGGTGACCAGCACCTTTTTGCCGGCCAGGTCGCGCGCATCGGAAAGCTGCAGCAGGATATGCTCCACAATCTCTGCAGGCTCGCTCATACGCCCCGTGCCGCTGGTGCCGCAGGCGAGCCTGCCGCTGCCCGGCCCGATGATGCGCACGCCGCGCTCCCTGAGGCAGGCGATGTTGGCCTGCGTGGCCGGATGGGCGTACATCTGATCGTTCATCGCAGGGGCGATGAGCACCGGCGCGGTGGTGGCAAGCAGGATGGAGGTGAGCATATCGTCCGCCATCCCCTGCGCCGCCTTGGCGATCACATTGGCCGTGGCGGGCGCGATCACCACACAGTCGGCATGCTGCGCCAGATAGATGTGGTCCACCCCCCAGTGCTGCGGCCCATCGAACATGCCGCAGATCACCGGGTTGCCCGAAAGGGCCTGGAATGTCACCGGACCTACAAATGCCTGCGCGCCCTCTGTCATGACGCAGTGCACGTCAACACCCGCCTTTGTCAGGCGGCTGACGACCTCCGCGCTTTTATAGGCGGCAATGCCGCCGGTGATACCCAGCACCACTGTCTTTTGCATTGATCGCGGCTCCTTCCCCATGCGCGCGACTTACTTGATGCCGTCGCGCAGGCGTTCGTAGGTGACCTTGTCCTCGTAGATCTCCTCCACGGCGAGGGTCACCGGCTTGGTCGAATCCATATCCACCATGGGATCGGAGCCCTCGATGAGCTGGCGCGCGCGTTTGGAGGTCTCCACCACCAGGGTGTAGCGGCAATCCACTTTGTCAAGCAGTTCGTATAGCGCGGGATAAATCATATGCGTTCTCCTCCAAGCAACATATTTTGCAGGCGCGGGTTGCGCACCACGCGGCAGCTCTCGGCGGTCAGGATCGCGTCGATGCGCGCGGCGGCGTCCGCCACCTGGTCGTTGACCACGACGTAGTTATAACGCGTAATAAAGTTGATTTCGTTGTAGGCGGACTGGAACCTGCGCAGGATGGTCTGCTCGTCCTCGGTGGCGCGGCCCACGATGCGGGCACGCAATTCCTCCATCGAGGGGGGCACCACAAAGACGAACACGCCCTCGTCAAAGCGGTCCTTCACCTGCAGCGCGCCCTGGATGTCGATCTCCAGCAGCACGTCGTGCCCATCCATAAGCATCTTGCGCACGCCGGATACGGGGGTGCCGTAGCGGTTGCCGTACACCTCAGCCGTCTCCAGAAACGCGCCCTCCTGCTCCATTTTGGCAAACTGCTCCTTGGAGCGAAAGTAGTAGTGCACGCCCTCCTCCTCGCCCGGACGCGGATCGCGCGTGGTCACCGATACGGAGATGCGCATATCCGGCCGCAGCGCGCGCAGCGCGCGGCACACCGTGCCCTTGCCCGCGCCTGAGGGACCGGATACGACGAGCAGCAGGCCCTGTTTGTTATTCATCGTCGTCACCCGATACATCCTTGACATCCAGGCGGTTGGCCACCGTCTCAGGCTGCACGGCCGAGAGGATGATATGGTCTGAATCGGTGATGATGACCGCGCGGGTGCGCCGGCCATAGGTGGCGTCGATCAGCATGCCGCGGTCGCGCGCCTCCTGGATGATGCGCTTGATGGGCGCGGACTCCGGGCTGACGATGGCAATGAGGCGGTTGGCCGAAACGATATTGCCAAAGCCGATGTTAATCAGACGGATACTCATGTGCGTTCTCCTTTCGCATTTCAGAGCGTACAAATGCGTCTACTCGATATTCTGCACCTGTTCACGGATTTTTTCAATCTCGCTTTTGGCGCCTACCACAATGCCGGCGATGGCAAGATCGGAAGCCTTGGAGCCGATGGTGTTGATTTCACGGTTCATTTCCTGCACGAGAAAGTCCAGCTTGCGGCCCACGCTCTCGCCGAACGCGAGGGTGTCGGCCACCTGCTGCAGATGGCTCTTTAAGCGCACCACTTCCTCGCTGATGTCGCTACGATCCGCCATAAAGGCAAGCTCGTTTTCCAGCCGCTCCTGGTCCACGGGCGTGCCCGCCAGGATATCCGCCACGCGCTGCTGCAGCTTTGCGCGGTGCTCGGCCATGGCCTCGGGCACGCGATGCTCGATCTGCGCCACCATCTCTGCAATGGCGCCCAGGCGCGCCGCAATATCCGATGCAAGCCGTTCGCCCTCCACGCTGCGCATGGCGCACAGCGAGGCAAGGGCCTCTTCGGCGGCCTGCATGCACAGCTGCAGGACGGCCTGCTCGTCCTCCTCTGTCTCGGTAAAGGCCATCACCTCGGGCAGACGGGCCAGGCGCGAGAGGGTCATATCGTCCTGCGCGCCCGTCTCCTGGCAGATGGTCTCCAGCGCCCTGCGGTAGGCGTGCAGCAGCGGCACATCCACCTGCACGGCGCGCGCGTCCTCGCGGGTGTTTTTGTAGTTGAGAAACACGTCCACATGCCCGCGGGAAAGCGCCTGCTGAAGCCGTTTGCGCAAAGGATCCTCGATATAGCTCAACGCGCGGGGCATGCGGAAGGATACATCCAGGTAACGGTGGTTGACCGCCTTGAGCTCAATGGTCATTTCCCGCCCATCGAGCGCGGCAATGCCGCGGCCATACCCGGTCATACTGCGAACCATGGCTTCGTCTCCAAACCTGCAAAATTTTGAATTGATACGATTATAGCACTCCTTGGGTGAAAAGTGAAGCAAAACGGAGGTAAGAACCGTCCTACGTGCGTTTACAGTCGCATGAGCTCGTCCGCGCCCGGGGGCGCGAGCGGCATCTCCCCCGCGTCGGTGCGCAGCACATAGCCTTCGCGCCGGGCGCGCCCGATGCGCGCCGCCTGAATGCCCGCCTGCGCAAGCGCCGATACCATGGCCTCCCCGTCCGGACAGGCGATGAGCATACAGCCGCTGGAGATCAGCCGGTAGACGTCCAGACCAAGCGCGCCGCACAGCGCGCGGGTGCTCGCAAGCACGGGAATGCGCGCCTGGTCGATCCAAAGGCCACAGCCCGAGGCGCTGGCCATCTCCCAGGCCGCGCCCAGCACGCCGCCCTCGGTCACGTCGTGCATGGCGGTGGCACCCAGCTTCGCCGCGATGCGCCCCTCGGGCACCACGCTGATGTACTTGGCAAGGCCGCGCGCTTGGTTGAGCAGCGCCTCGGGCACCCTGCCTGCCAGCTTGCCTGCATGGTCGCCCGCGATGATGAGCGTGCCCTCCAGGCCCGCCCACTTGGTCAGCACGATGTCGTCGCCCGGCCGCATGCCGCCGGTGCGGATCAGCCCCGACGCGCCCGCCCGGCCGATGGCCGTGACGGAAAGCACGGTGGTGTTCACCGCGCCGGTCACCTCGGTGTGTCCGCCCAAAATGTCCACATGCAGCTGCCCCGCCGCGCACACCACGTCGTCCATCACCTGTTCGATGTCCGCAAGCGTCGCCTGTGGCGGGGCGAGGATGGTCAACAGCAGCGCCAGCGGCTCCGCCCCGGCCGAGGCCAGGTCGTTGCAGGAGACGTGCACCGCCAAATGCCCCATGTCCCTGGAGGCCGCGGTGATGGGGTCGGTGGTCATCACCACGATCTGCCCGCCCAGCTTGAGCGCGGCGCAGTCCTCACCCACGCACGGCCCCAGCAGCGACTCCCTGCGCTGGCAGGCGATGCGCGCAAGCACAGAGCGCTCCAGCTGTTCATTGGTAAGCTTTCCTACCTGCATCGTCCCGCTTCCCCCTTTTCCCCTCGTCAGGCCCCGTGCTGGGCCAGCAGCGCCAGCAGCGCGTCCTCATCGAGCACTGGCACGCCCAGGCTCTCCGCCCTGGCGCGCTTGGCACCCGCGTTTTCTCCGGCAAAGACCGCGGTGGTCTTCTTAGAGACGCTGCCCGATACCTTTGCGCCCAGCTTCTCCAGCGCGGTGGTCGCCGCGGGGCGCGTCATAGCTGACAAAGTGCCGGTGAGCACGTAGGTGCTCCCCGCAAGGGGCAGCGCCTGCGCCTGCACCTGGATATCGCGCGGCCTGACGCCGCAGGCGAGCAGCGCGTCGATCCCGCGGGCGATGTGCGCGTCCGCAAAAAAGTGCACGATATTCTGGGCGATCACCGGCCCCACCTCGTCGATGGCCATCAGCGTCTCCTCGTCCGCGCCGCGCACCGCCTCCAGGCTGCCCAGCGCGCGCGCGACGTCCTGCGCGGTCTTGCGCCCCACGCCCGGGATGCCCAGCGCAAAAAGAAAGGCGTCCAGCGCGCAGTCTTTGGAGCGCTCGATCTGGGCGATGAGGTTTTCCGCGCGTTTGTCCGCAAAACCCTCCAGCGCCACCAGATCCTCTTTTTTGAGGGTGTAGAGGTCGCTGGTCTGGCGGATATCGCGCCTTTCAAAGAGCAGCGCGGCGGTCTTGTCGCTGAACGATTCGATGTTCATCGCCTCGCGCGAGGCGAAGTGCACCATATGGCCGATCAGCTGCGGGCGGCAGGAGATGGAGTTGGGGCAAAAGAGGTTTGCGCCGATCTCCTCCACCGCCGTGCCGCAGCTGGGGCAGTGGGTGGGCGCAGCGATGGGTTCGCCCGGCGCCTCGCCGTCCACCACGCGGCCCATGATCTCGGGGATCACGTCATTGGAGCGGCGGATCCACACCCGGCAGCCCATGGTGATATCCTTGCGGGCGATGTCGCCCATGTTGTTGAGGGTGGCGCGGCGGATGGTGGCGCCCGCAAGCTCCACCGGTTCAACGTGGGCGAGCGGCGTCAGCTTGCCCGTGCGCCCCACCTCCCAGCTAACCGATTCTAGGCGCGTGGTGGTCTCCTCAGCCGCGAACTTGTAGGCGATGGCCCAGCGGGGGAAGCGGTCCGTCTCCCCCAGTGCGGCGCGGGTGCGCATATCCTGGATTTTGATGACCGCCCCGTCGATGAGAAAATCCAGCTGCTCGCGGCGCGCCTCCACGGCGTCCAGCTGTTCGAGCACCTCATCCAGCGATGTACACACCTTGTGGTAGTCGCTCACCGGCAGGCGGTTCTCGCGCAGGAACGCAAGCATCTCTTCGTGCGTGCGGTAGGGCGCCTCCGGCGAAATGTAGCCCACCTGGTAGCAGAAGGCGTCCAGCTTGCGGCGGGCCGTCTCGCGCACGTCCAGGTTGCGCAGCGCGCCCGCCGCGCCGTTACGCGCGTTTTTCAGGGGCTCCTCGGCGGGTTTATTGTACGCCTCCAGCACCGAGAGTCGCATGATCGCCTCGCCCTGCACCTCCATGCGCCCCTTGAAGGGAATGGAGAGCGGCACGCCGCGCATGGTGCGCACCTGCTCGAGAATCACCTCGCCGCGCACGCCCGTGCCCCGCGTGGCGGCCTGCACCAGCACGCCGCCCTCGTACGTCAGGTTGATCGTCAGGCCGTCAAACTTATACTCCAGCGCGTAGGTGATGGGAGGCAGCGCCTCGCCCGTCTGCTCCATGTACTGCGCGCGCAGCCGCTGCGCCCGCTCATCCCAGAGGACGACCTCCTGCTTCTGCTGCGCCTTGTCCAGGCTCCAAAGCCGGCCCAAATGCGTGTGCTCTGCAAATTTCCCCGAAAGCGAAGAACCCACCCTGTGGGTGGGCGAATCGGGCAGCACGACGCCCGTCTCCGCTTCCAGCGCGCGCAGGCTGTCAAACAGCGCGTCAAACTCCTTGTCGCTGATGCGCGGCTCGTCCAGCACGTAGTACGCGTAGCTGTAATCGTTCAGTTCATTTACCAGTTGCTGCATGTGCGCCTGCTGCGCCTGATCCATCAACGTTTATCTCTCCTTGTACGCTTGCGTTATACCTTATCGAGGCGGGCGAGCGACTTGACCAGCTGCTTGATGCCCCGCCCGTCAAACGCCACTGAGACCAAATCCCCCTTTGTGGCGATCACCGTACCCTGGCCGAAGCTTGCGTGGCGCACCTTATCGCCCACGCAGAGGCTGACGCCGGCATCCTGCGCGTGCGGTGCGGACGGCGTGTGAGCCGCGCTATGCGCGCCCGCCTGTGCGTCGGTGACTGCCTTATCCCACATGGAGATGCGATTGCTGCTTGCACGGGCGCGCTGCTGGCTGGAGGAGACGAAGTTGCTTTCCTGATAGCGGCGCGGCTCGGCAAAGGAGTCCAGTATCTCCTGGGGCATCTCGCGCAGAAAGCGCGAGGGCGGATTGCAGGAGGTGTTGTTCATCAGCGTGCGCTGGTAGGTGTGGGTGATGTAGAGGCACTGCATGGCGCGCGTGATGCCCACGTAGCAGAGCCTGCGCTCCTCCTCCATCTGCGACTCGCTCTCGATGGAGCGCGCGTGCGGAAAGACCCCCTCCTCCATGCCTGTGATAAACACTACGGGGAACTCCAGACCCTTGGCGCCGTGCACAGTCATCATGGTGACGGCGGAGTCGCCCTCTTCCAGCCCGTCGGAACTGGTCTCCAGCGAGATCACGTCCAGCCATTCCTCCAGCGTCGCCTCACCCTCGCACTGCTGCACAAACTCGTTGGCCGCGCCCACCAGCTCGCGCAGGTTCTCGCGGCGGGTCCGGTCCTCATCCGTCTCGCCGCCGTACTGGCGCGCAAGGCCTGATTCCTCAATCATCTGGGCGACAAACTCGCCCAATGGCAGCATCTCGCGCTCGGCCATCAGCTGGCGCAGCAGCGCGGCAAACTGCGCGATGGGCCGCACGATGCGCGTGGGCGCGTCCGAAAGGCTCTCAAAATCCAAAATGGCCACGATCCAGGGGATGTCCTGACGGTTAGCAAGGGCGCGGATATGCTCCAGCGCCACGTCCCCGATGCCCCGCTTGGGCACGTTCAATATGCGCGCAAGGCTGATCTCGTCGTTCATGTTGACCAGCACGCGCAGGTAGGCCAGGGCATCCTTGATCTCGCGGCGCTGGTAGAAGCTGGTGCCCCCGTACACCCGGTACGGGATGTTGTTTGTGACAAGGGCGTTGCCCAGCAATCGGGATTGCGCGTGAGTGCGGTAGAGCACCGCAATCTCGCTGTAGCGGAAGTTGTCCTCCTGCACCAGGCGGGTGATCTCGCCAGCCACATAGCGGGCCTCGGCGTGCTCATCGGCAAGGCTGAGCACGTGGATCTTGTCCCCGTCCCCCTTGTCGGTCCACAGCCGCTTTTGCTTGCGGCTGCGGTTGTTGGCGATGACATCGTTGGCCGCGTCCAGGATATTGCCGCAGGAGCGGTAGTTCTGCTCCAGGCGCACCACGTGCGCGCCGGGGAAATCCTTTTCAAACTCCAGGATATTGCGGATGTCCGCGCCGCGCCAGCCGTAGATGCTCTGGTCGTCGTCGCCTACCACGCAGATGTTGCCGTGGTAGCCCGCAAGCAGCTTCACCAACATATATTGTGCCATGTTGGTATCCTGGTATTCGTCCACATGGATGTAGCGGAAGCGCGCACTGTAGGCGCTCAGCACGTCCGGGTGGTCGGCAAACAGCGTCAGGGTATTGAGAATCAAATCGTCAAAATCCATGGCGTTGTTTTCTTTCAGGTGTTTTTCGTAGAGGGCGAACACCTGGGTGATCTTCTCGATGCGCCAGTCGTCGCAGCCCTTGGCGTACGCCTCGGGCGAGAGCATCTTATCCTTGGCCTTGGAGATGTGGGAGCGCACCAGGCGCAAAGGATAGTTATCCCCGCCCACGCCCACCTGCTCCATGCAGCGCTGCAGCAGCTTTCCGGTGTCCTCCTCATCGTAGATGGTAAAGGAGGAGGTGTAGCCGATGTGCTGGGCCTCCCTGCGCAGAATGCGCACGCACAGCGCGTGGAAGGTGGAGCACCACACATCGCGTCCGCCCTCCACCAGTGTCTCAAGGCGCTCGCGCATCTCGCGGGCAGCCTTGTTGGTAAAGGTGACAGCCAAAATGTGGTAAGGCGCCACGCCTTCGTCGGCGATCAAATGGGCGATGCGGTGGGTCAGCACGCGGGTCTTGCCCGAGCCCGCGCCCGCCAAAACAAGCAACGCGCCGTCAGTTTGCATGACGGCTTCGCGTTGCATGGCGTTTAATTGTGATAGATCCATGTTTTCCTCCAGCAGGTTTATTCCTGCGCTTCGCGCATGCGGTCCAATATGATGTGGTAGCCGTCCGCGCCGTAGCGCAGCGAGCGCTTGACGCGGCTGATGGTAGCGGACGATGCACCCGTCTTTTCGGCGATATCCTGATAGGTGCATTTTGCCTGCAGCATGCGCGCTACCTCGAAGCGCTGCGAGAGCGCCTCCAGCTCCGCGGCCGTGCACACGTCTTCAAAAAAGCGGTAGCATTCCTCGATGTTTTCCAGCGACAGGATGGCGGAAAAGAGCGCGTCCATGCTGGGGCTCTGCATACGCGACTGATATGCCATGACAGATTCCTCCTCAAACGGGGCCGGCGCGCGTTATTTGTTCGCCGCCACTGGGTTGCGCAGGGTGCCGATGCCCTCCACCGCGATGTCGATGATATCCCCCTGGCGCATGCCCGAGATGCCCGCCGGCGTGCCGGTGGCGATCACGTCGCCCGCCTCCAGCGTCATGACGCTGGTAATAAAGGCGATCAGTTTGGGGATGGGGTTGATCAGCATGGCGAGCGTCGCGTCCTGCTTGACCTCGCCATTTAAGATCGCCTGCACGCGCGCGCCCTCATAATCAAATTCCGTCACGATCCACGGCCCGATGGGGCAGAACGTGTCAAAGCCCTTGGCGCGCGTCCACTGGCCGTCCTTCTTCTGCAGGTCACGCGCGGTGACGTCGTTGACGCACGTATAGCCCAGTACCACGTCCATGGCCTCTTGCTCGGGTACGTTGCGGCAGCGCCTGCCGATCACCACGCCCACCTCCGCCTCGTAATCCACGCGCGCGGACTGCGGCGGCATGAGGATGGCCTCCCCCGGAGCGATTACGGACGTGGGGGGCTTTAAAAAGATGATGGGATCTTCGGGCAGCGCATGCGCCATCTCGGCGGCGTGCGCGCGGTAGTTGATGCCCACCGCCACCACCTTGCTGGGCACGCACGGCGCCAGCAGCTTGACCGAATCGAGCGTCGTCTTATAGCCATCGCGCCTGCCGCCCGCATAGGGCGCTGCGTCCAGGCGGTAGACCATCGCGCCGTCCAGCTCCGCAAAGAAGACGGCGTCGTCCTTTTTGACACGTGCAAATCGCATGATTATCCTCCCCCGGCAAACGGTGTTTGCAAACGATGCGTTTGTATTATTTTAACACACTAAAGTGTGAAAATAAAGCCGTTCGCAACAGGTGGCGGCCGCAAAAATTTTGCGTTTTTACCATGGACGTCCCTGGCGCTCATCCCTTGTAGCCGCGCGGATTATACCCCTTCCTTTTGGGTGTGCCCGCGCGCCTACCGTCGCGCATGCGTTCCGCGTATGGCGCGTGCCTGCGTGCCGGGGGGGCGACGCGCTCCTGGCGACCCATCAGCGTGGTGGTGGTCTCCATCCCGCAGATGCGGCAGCCGCGCATGGCCGCCACAATGCGCGCCGCAAGCTTTTCCGGTACCGATACGAGCGTGCGCGCATCGTAGATGTCGATCTTGCCGATCTCCCTGCCCGCAATGCCGCATCGCTCCGAGATCGCCGCCACGATGTGGTTGGGCGCCACGCGCTGGTCGCGACCGATGTTGATCGAAAGCGTGCGCATGCCGCTCTGGGGGGCATACGATGCCTGCCCGGCACGCTGTGTCTGCCCGGCGCGCGGCGCGCTTCTGGGGTTGTCCGGCACCGCGCACAGCGCGTCGTAAGAGGCGGCAAAGTGCAGCCGCAGTGCGGCCTCTGCGATTTGCTCGGTGCTGTAGCCGCGCTGCCGCAGCGTCTCCACCATGCCCACAGTAGCCGCATCGACCTCCTGTGCAAGCGCCTGCTCCAGGCACGCGACGTTGCGCTCGGCGTCCTGCTGGCGGATCTCCTCGATGGTGGGCATGGCCTTCTGCACGATGGTAGCGCGCACCGCGCGCGCAGTATCGCGCATCTGGAACACCTGGCGCCTGCCGCTTAAAATGGTCAGCGCCGTGCCCGTCTTGCCCGCGCGGCCCGTGCGCCCGATGCGGTGCACGTAGTACTCCGTGGATTGGGGCAGGTCAAAGTTGATCACGTAGTCGATGTCGTTGACGTCGATGCCGCGCGCCGCCACGTCCGTGCACACAAGCAGCTGCACCTTGCCCTGCTTGAATGCGTTCATCACACCAGTGCGCTGCTGCTGCTTCATATCGCCGTGCAGGCCTTCCACCGCAAACCCCCGCGCGCTCAAGGTCGACGTCACCTCGTCGGCCATGTGCTTGGTGTTGCAGAAGATCATCGCGCGCACCGGCGCGTAGTAGCGCAGCAGCAGCTGCAGCGCGTCCACCTTCCTGCCCATGGGCACGTCCACATAGAACTGGGCGATGTTTTCCAGCGTCACCTGCGCCTTGTTGATCTCAATGAGCGCGGGATCGCGCTGGAAGCTGCGCGTCAGCGCCAGAATCTCCGGCGGCATGGTGGCGGAAAACAGGATCGTCTGGCGGGTGTCGGGCGTGTCGGTGAGGATGGTCTCGATATCCTCCTTAAAGCCCATGCTGAGCATCTCGTCCGCCTCGTCCAGCACGATCATCTTCAGCGCGCCCAGCTTCAGCGTGCCGCGGCGCATGTGATCCATCACCCGCCCCGGGGTGCCGATGACGATATTGGCCCGCTTCAGCCCCATGATCTGCGCCCCCATCGGCGCCCCGCCGTAGACGTCCACCGGGTGGATGCCCGGCATGTAGCGGCACAGCCTGCGCATCTCGGCGCATGCCTGCTGCGCAAGCTCGCGCGTGGGGCACAGGATCAGCACCTGCACGATGCCCTCGCGCAGGCTGGTGTCGATAGCCTCCAGCGCGGGCAGGCCGAAGGCCAGCGTCTTGCCCGTGCCGGTCTGGGAGCGGCCGATGACGTCCAGCCCCTCGTGGATTAGCGGGATGGTCTGAGCCTGGATGTCGGTGGCGTGCGCAAAGCCCATCTCATCGATGGCGCGCTCCAGTTCGGGAATTAGATGCAGTGTTTTAAAGGATGTTTCGCTCATGTCTACCTCGTCAATCTTTATGGTGCGTTGCACATCTCACAAAAAAAACGGGGATTCACCATCCCCGTTTTTACGCAAATCTCTTACGTGCCAATGCGACGTGCAATATAAAATAAGTATAGCACCAACACATATGTTTCGTCAATCACATGCGCCTTTTTACGCGCCCGCCCCGCGATAGCAGGCGCGTTTGGCGGCCCTACAGTACGTCCTACGGCAGAATATGCATGATCGAGACCTCGTAGGCCGTGCGCTCCACGCTGCCGGCGGGCATTTCCTTGACGTAGCGGCGCGATTGAAAGCGCCCCTGCACGCCCAGCGGTTCCCCCTTCTGCATGGTGCAGACACTTCGGGCCTGCGCGCCCCAGGCGATGCAGGGGATGACGTCCAGCTGTCCGTGCGCGCGCGGCACCGCCAGCATGATATCGCAGATTTCCCGCGCAAGCGGCGTGGTCCGGTACACCGGCGCGCGGTACAGCTGCCCGCGCAGCGTCACCTCATTGTCCATGCAGGGCGCCTCCAGCGGCATGCAGGTGCGGATGTAGCCGCTGACCAGCAGCCGTGGCTGGTACTGTGGCGGCTGCAGATAGGAGCGCAGCTCCCCCTCCACGCGCCACCACGCGCCCGCGTCCATGCGCTGCGCCTGCGCAAGCCCCTGGCGCATGACCACGGGCAACACGTCGCGCACGCCGCTTAAACGCGGCACTTCCAGCAGGGTTTTGCAAAACACCTCGCCGTGGGATGTATGGCTGGGCGCGGGCGTCTCCAGCACGACGCCGCTCAAAAGCAGGCGGTTGCCAGCGTGCTGGTTCATGACGCTTTGTGCTGCACGCCCTGGTTATCGATGGTGTAGGGCGCCTGATGCAGCAGCTGCGAGATGGGCACGATCTGATAGCCGTCCGCGATCAGCTTATCCAGTACCAGCGGCAGCGCCTCGACGATATCGCGGGAGTTGTTGTGGAACAGAATGATGGAGCCTGGCTGTACCTTGCCCGTCACGCGCGATACGATGGCATCCACGCCCTGTTCCTTCCAGTCCAGGGAGTCCACGTCCCACTGGATGCCCTCGTAGCCCTTTTCATGCAGCACCTCCAGCACGGCGTTGTTATAGTCGCCAAAGGGCGGGCGGCACAGCTTGGGCTCCTGGCCTGTGAGTTCCTTGATCTTATCGTGGGTGGTCTGGATTTCTGTTGCAATCTGTTCCTTGCCCAGCTTGGGCAGGTGCGGATGGTTGGTGGAATGGTTGCCGATCTCATGGCCTCGCTGGGCGATGAGCTGCACCCGCTCCGGATAGCGGTCCACCCAGAAGCCCACCAGAAAGAACGTGGTCTTGATCTGATAGCGGTCTAGAATATCCAGGATCTGGGGCGTCTTTTCCGCGCCCCAGGCCGCGTCAAAGCTGATGGCAATGGTCTTGTCGCTGCGGTCCACCCGGTAGATGGGCACCAGGCGGCTGTTATCGGCAAATACGCTGACGCCCGCGCCCTGTGCGATCACCATGCCGCCCAGGCCCGCCACAAGCACCACAGCCAGCACGGCGGCCAGCAATATCCCTTTTCGTCTCCCAAATTGTTGTACGCGCATGCGCATATACGCCTCCTCCCTTGCTACTACAGGCATATGACGCGCCGCGGCCGTATATGAGCGCAACAAAAAAACAGACGGCCGATTTCTGCCATCTGTTCACAACACAATTTTTGTCCGAGGGGGAATCAACTCATAATCCGCTTCATATATTGCACAAATTTCGCCTCAATTTTATCATGTGCAAAGTCCGCTAGACGTTCCCGCTCGCCGGCAATAAGCTGGGCGCGCAACGCCTCATCATGCACCGCGCGGTGCATGAGCGCGGCCACCACAGCCGGCGACTTATCCTGTGTCAGCAAACCACTTCCGCCAAGCGTTTCTCCTACGGCAGCCGCATCGTAGGCAACGATAGGCACGTCAAAGCACATCGCCTCCACCAGCGGCACACAAAAGCCCTCATGCTCGCTCATAGAAACAAAGCAATCGGCAATACGGTAATACGCCAAGATCTGTGAAAATGGAATATGCCCCGTGAAGTACACGTCCTCCACACCCAGCGCATCCACATAGCGTTCCAGGCGCGCCTTATAACGCTCCATACCCTTGGATGCACCCACCAGAAACAGGCGTGCGTCCTTATCGTAATACTTTTTGTAGGCGCAGAACGCCCGGATGACATCCTCCTGTTTTTTGTTGGGCGAAATGCGGCCCACAAATACAAAGTTCTTCCTGCCGTCGCTATATTTCTCAACCGTCGCCATGTCTGGCTGTTTTTTATAGTCCTCCAAAGGAATGATGATTGGGAGTACCTCAATGGGACAGGTATACCCCGCCTTGACAAGATCCTGCTTATTGAACTGCGAATCAGCAAGGCAAAAGTCCATTTTATCCGAAAGATACGCCACGCCATCCAACCCTGATGCACAGCAATCCACCAGAATCCTGCTGTATATCTGGAAAAACTCCGGTGGCGTGATATTATGGTAAACCATCACCTTTTTGCAGGAAAAATCCGCTACCTTATAGCTCCATTGACTGCCAATTGAGTTATGAAAGAGCAGGATATCGCCGTTGCTGAATTTATACGGTTTGCGCAGCGATTTGACCGCTCTGCGGTCAAGTTTCGGGTCGATATCCTCTGCATAGATTTCGGAACGATAGCCCATTTTTTTAATACATTTATCCAATGCGAAAATGTCGTTGCTGACTGCATCGCCATAGGAAATTGACGGTGCCAGTTGAATAATCTTCATATTTCACCTACCGAGTATCTTCAAAAAACCGAGTTTATACTACTGATGCGCTTCTTTTTCATGCTGCTCCAACTGGCCGTGCAGATCGGAAATCAGCTTGCGCAACGCTTGATTTTCGCTGACGAGCAGCTCGTTCTCCTTCTGTACCTGCTGGGCAAACCTTACCGCATACTGCATGCCTCTGGCCGCTGTAACGTTAAAGGCGTTCTGCTGCTCCACAATGGGCTCGATGTAAAAACTTACCATTTTGCGGATGACCTTGCGCATAAAGACCAGTAACTTGCCGATCACCGGCCGATGGGAGGTAAGCTGCCAGTAAGTCTGTACCAGCGCCTGGTTGGGCAATTCTACCGCGACTTGCTCAAATTGCGCCATGTCAAACGATTCGATGTCCGACAGGCCAACCGTAGAGACATCCTCAAAGCGGATGAGTTTTTCGTCGTAACCATTCTCGTCGATCTCCTGCCGGATTTCCTGCATGATTTTCTCAATATCAACGTCGTTGCTGATCATTTGTCCAACCTCCAATATCTCTTGCGCTTGGATATTCTCCCCTCGCCTCATTCCTCCGCGCCGCGCCAATAGTCCAGCGTCTGGCGGATGGTCTGTGCAAGCGGAATCTCCGGCTGCCAGCCGGTGGCCGTGTGCAGTTTTCGGATGTCCGCCTCGATGATGGGCACATCCACCGGGCGCAGGCGCGCCGAATCGACCTGTACGTCGATCTTGACGCGCGCATATGCCAAGATCTGATCGAGCAGCTGCTGAATCGAGACGGCGCGCCCACTGCCCACATTATACACCTGGCCCGCCTCGCCGCGCTGCACAAGCAGCGCGTAGGCGCGCACCACGTCGCGCACATCGGTGAAATCCCGCCTGGCGGCCAGGTTGCCCACCCGCATGACAGGATCGCTTTTGCCCTTTTCAATATCCGCCACTTGCTTGCAGAAGTCCGCCACCACGAACATCGGCCGCTGCTCGGGGCCGATGTGGTTGAAAGCGCGCACCATCAGTACATCCAACTGGTAGGCGCGGGCGTAGATGCTGCCCAGCATATTCTGCGTCGCCTTGGTGGCGGCGTAGATGTTGCCCGGCCGAAGGGTATTGTCCTCGCCGATGGGCACCTCCTCGGGCAGCACGTGGCCGTACTCCTCGCCCGAGCCGATCAAAAGCAGGCGCGCCGGCCGCTTTGCCGCGCGCAGCGCCTCCAGCACGTTGGCCGTGCCCTTGACGTTGATGTCAATGGTCAGGTTCGGGTTCTTCCAGGAGAGCGCCACCGAGCTCTGCGCAGCTAAATGAAAGATATAATCGGGCTGCACCGCGTCCAGGAGCCGGACGATCGCCTCGCAATCGAGAATATCCAGATCGTAGACGTCCACACCCGCGCGCGCGATTTTCTCCTGCGCAAGCTTGGTCGCCGCAACGTCCCAGTGCAGGTCCCGCTGCAGATGGTCCATCAGATAGCCGCCCACAAATCCCGCGGCGCCGATAATCAGTGCTTTCATAAACCAGCCTTCCTTAGCATAGGGCGCTTTTTTCCTCTTCCACTGCGCGCTGCAGCTCCGCCACGATGCGCGCAAGCCCCTCTTTTGAGGTGCTCTCGGCGCGCATGACCAAGATGGGCTGGGTGTTGGACTGGCGCAGCAGCCCCCAACCATCGGGGAAGATGACGCGCGCGCCGTCGACGGTGATGACCTGATTAGGCCCATCGGAGAAGCGCTTGACGATGCGCTGCATCAGCGGCGCCTTGAGCTCCTCCGCGCACGCGATGCGCATCTCGGGCGTGGCGACGTACGCGGGCACGCTGCCGAGCATTTGGCTCATCTTTTTATCGGAGTCGGCAAGCAGCCGCAGCAGGCGCGCGCCTGCGTACATCGCGTCGTCGTAGCCGAAGTATTCGTCGGCAAAGAACATGTGCCCGCTCATCTCGCCCGCGTAGAGCAGCCCTTTTTCGCGCATCTTGGCCTTGATGAGGGAGTGGCCAGTCTTGTAAAAGAAGGGCTTGCCGCCCAGCCGCTTGGCCTCGTCCACCAGCGCCTGGGAGCACTTGACTTCCACGATCACCTCCGAGCCCGGGTGCCTCGGCATCAGATCGCGCCAGAACAGGATCTGCAGCATGTCGCCCCAGATGATGTTGCCCGCATCGTCCACCACGCCCAGCCGGTCGCCGTCGCCGTCAAAGCCCAGGCCGCAATCCAGCCCCTTTGCCAGAACCTGCGCGGTGAGCGCCTCTAAGTTCTTGGGGATGGTGGGATCGGGATGGTGGTTGGGAAACGCGGGATCAGGGTCGCAGTAGAGCGCCTCCACCTGGCAGCCAAGCGCCTCAAAGAGCCGCTTGGCCGTGTGGCCCGCCGCGCCGTTGCCCGCGTCGATGCCGATACGCAGGGGGCGCGCCAGCTTGACGATACTTGTGATGTAGTCGATGTAGTCGTCCTCGATCGTATCGTAGGTGCGCACCGACCCTACGCCGTAGACAAAGTCCTCCTGCTCGGCCATGCGGCGGATCTTCTGGATCTCTTCGCCGTAGATGTTGGCATCCCTGGAGGTGATCTTCATGCCGTTGTATTCGCTGGGATTGTGGCTGGCGGTGATCATGATGGACGCGGAAATTTGAAGTTTTTTGCCCGCAAAGTAACACACGGGCGTGGGGTACACGCCGATGTCGATCACATCACAGCCCGCCTCCGCCATTGCCTGGGCAATGCCCTTGGCAATGCGCGGCGAGGAAAAGCGCACATCCTGGCAGAGGATCACTTCTTTTTCACCGCCGCGCATGAAATATGTGCCCAGCGCCAGGCCGATGTTGCGCACCACGCCGTCGGTCAGATCCTTATCCGCGATGGCGCGCAGGTCATACTCCTTGAAAATACTGGGGTTCATCTGCATTGTTTTTTCCTCCATTATTCCGCTAACAGCTGTTTATATTGCTCCAGCACCTGCGCCAGCATCCCGTCCAGGCGGAAGTGCTCCTCCACCCGCCTGCGCGCGCGCAGGCCCATCTGGTGGCGCATATCCGCATCCGCCATCAGGCGCTGGAGCGCCCCGGCCAGTGCGTCTGCGTCGCCCGGCGGCACCGTCAGGCCCGTCTGGCCGTCTATGCTCACGTAGGGCACGCCGCTTGCAAGCGACGTGTTGACCACGGGTTTTGCGTAGCTCATCGCCTCGATCTGCACCAGGCCGAATGCCTCGCTTTTGGCGACGGATGGCAGTACGAAGATATCGCACGCGGCAAAAAGATTGTGCAGCGTCTCCTCGTCCACGCGGTGCATAAAGCGTACGCGCGCCTCTGCGCCCAGAAGCTGTGCCTGCTGCTGCAGCGCCTCCTTCAGCGGGCCGTCGCCCACGATGGTCAGGTCCACATCCCCCTTGAGCTTTGCGAACGCCTCCAGCAGCACGTCACATCCCTTATAATATACCAAACGGCCCACAAACAACAAATGCACCGTCCGGTGGGGCGTCTCGCCCGATGCAATGGCGCGCGCGCCGCGCGCCAGTACCGCGTCCTCCACGCCGTAGGGAATCACCACGCACTTGTCGCGGTAGGGGCCCAGATAGCTGGAGCCCTCGATATGGCCCTGCGTAGCTACCATGATACAGTCCGCGCGCTTGAGCAGCGCGCGCATAAAGGGCTTGTAGAAGAACAGCATCGCCCTTTGGCGCACCACATCGCTGTGCCACCACAGCACCACCTTGCCCTTGTAGCCCGAGAGCAGATAGGCCGCGTCCCCCAGCGGAAAGGGCATGTGGAAGTGGACGATATCCCGGTCCTTGGCAAGCCTGCGCAGTTGCGCGAAGAACGAAAAGGAGACGGGCATGGAAAAGAGCACGCCCAGGCTGCCCGCCCGATGCACCTCCACGCCCTGCTCCACGCGCACGCTGCCGCGCCCCTTGGGCGTGCAGGCGAGCACCTTCATGTCCACATCGCCGCACAGGCCCGTTGCCAGCTGGTAGACCACCTTTTCGATGCCCCCCTCGCCCCTGGCGGGCGGGTAGAGCTTGTTGACCTGCAGCACCTTGCGTTTATCCATACGTCACTCCCTGCACATATCTTCGTAGACGCCGTGCAGCTTCTCCACCGCGCGCGCCCAGGTAAACTGCCGCGCGCGCGCAAGGCCGTCTTTGCGCAGCTGCGCGCGCAGGGGCGCGTCCTGCGCCAGGCGCATCATGGCCTGGGCGATATCGTCCACGTCGTAGGGATCGACAAGCAGCGCCGCGTTCCCCACCACCTCCGGCAGGGAGGCCGCGTTGGCCGTGATGACGGGCGTGCCGCACGCCATCGCCTCCAGGGGCGGCATGCCAAAGCCCTCGTAGATGGAGGGAAAGACGAACCCCATCGCGCCCGAGAGCAGCAGCGGCGCCTCGCCGTCTGCAATGTAATCCGTAAAGATCACCGCGTCTTTAAGACGCAGCGCCTCTACCCTGGCAAAGATGGTATCGTAGAGCCATCCTTTGCGCCCGGCAAGCACCAGGCGCGCAGGCTCCCCCGCGCAGCGCGCGCGGTAGCGGGCGTAGGCCTCCACCAGGCGCTCGATGTTCTTGCGCGGCTCCAGCGTGCCCAGATACAGGAAGTAGTCCCCCCAAATGCCGTACTTTTCTTGCACCGCCGCGACCGCCGCGGCGTCCTCTGCGGGCTTGAACACGTCCAAATCCACGCCGCAGGGCACGATGGCGATTTTTTCCGCGGGCACGTCCATATAGTGCATGATCTCCCGCTTGGTGAACTCCGAGATCGCGATGATCGTATCCGCCCGCCTGATCGAGCGCTTCATGCTCATGTTAAGCATCATTTTGGTCTTGAAATTCATCGTCTCAGGAAAGCGCTTGTACACCATATCGTACACCGTCACCGCCACCTTGCCGTGCACGCCGGGCGGCACATGGTAGTTCATAAAATGGGTGACGTCCGCCTCTCTGCCAAAAAACCAGGCGTAGGGCAGGGGTAGAAAGTTCCACAGCATCTTGTAAAGCACATCGTGAAACCAGCGGCACTCGTTCACCTTGCCGTGGGCGGAAAACGCGCGCAGGCGCGCGATGGTGTCGGCATCCTTGCGCATGGTGAAGTAATTGAAAAGATACGCATCGCGATAGGAGGACACAAGGCCCTCGATCAACCGCTGCGCCGTCATGCCAATGCCGGTTTTCTGTCTTTCGGTCAATAGCTGCACGTCAAATGCGATTTTCAAAGCCCTATGTCCTCCTCAAAGTGCGCGTATGCGTATCCAACGCTCCTTTTATGTGCTTTTACACGCGGCCGAAGTCGTCGTTAAAGCGGACGATGTCGTCCTCGCCGAAGTACGTGCCCGACTGCACCTCGATCACCTGCAGCAGCAGGCGGCCGTCGTTGGCCAGGCGGTGCTTAGCGCCCATCTCGATGAAGATGCTCTCGCCCGAGCGCACCAACATCTGCTCGTCATCCAGCGTGACGGTGGCCGTACCTGAGACCACGATCCAGTGCTCGCTGCGGTGGTAGTGCATCTGGTAGCTCAGCTTTTTGCCGGGCAGCACGGTCAGCCGCTTCATCTTGTAGGCGGGACCTTCCTCAAGTATGGTGTACGACCCCCAGGGACGGTACTCCGTCAGATGGAAGTCGGCGCGGGTGTCGTGATTCTCCTTGAGCACCTCCACGGCCGCCTTGACGTCCTGCGTCTGGTCCTTGTGACAAATCAGCAGCGCGTCCTTCTGGTCCACCACCACCAGGTCGTTGACCCCGATGACCGCCACGGCCTTATCCCCTTCAGAATAGATCATGTTGTCCCTGGCGTCGATCATCACCTCATCGCCGAAGACCACGTTGCCGCTTGCGTCCTTTTTGGCCTCGTACTGATCGTAGAAGGTGGCGAAGCTTCCCAGATCGTTCCATGCGATGTCAAGCGGGATGACCGCCACGCGGCTGGACTTCTCCATGACGCCGTAGTCGATGGAGATGTTGGGGGTGCGCGCGAAGCATTCCTCCACATCATCGCTTTCAAAGGCCTCGTACACCTCGGGCGCGTGGGCCTTGACCTCCTGCGCGAACATATCGGTGCGGAACATGAACATACCGCTGTTCCACAGGTACCCGTCTGCGACGTACTTCTCCGCGGTGGCCAAATCGGGCTTTTCCTTAAACTCGTCCACCACAAAGCCCACGCCCTCCTCCTTGCCCGGCTTAATGTAGCCGTAGCCGGTCTCCGGATAGGTGGGGCACACGCCGAAGGTCAGCAGATAGCGCTCCGTCAGCGGAATCCCCGCGCGGATCTGCCGCACAAAGGCGTCGGTATCGCCGATCAGATGATCGCTGGAAAAGACGGCCACCACGTCGTCGCCCTTTTTGCGGATGGCGCGCACGCCATTGTAGATGGCGGGCAGGGTATTCTTGGCCTGGGGCTCCAGCAGAATATTCTCCATCACGGCGCTGTAGCCCATCTCCTCGATCTGTCCCGCAATCAAGAACTTATAGTCCTGGTTGGTGACGATATAAATCTCGTCGATGCTGGAAAGCTTGAGGCAGCGCGCCATCGTCAGCTGGAAGATGGAGCGGTCCATATCGTTGAGTTTGAGAAACTGCTTGGGAAACTTCGTGCGGCTCAGCGGCCACAGGCGCGTGCCCGAACCGCCCGCCATGATGATCATTTTCATTTGCCTATAAATCCTCCAAAGGTTATTTGGTCAGGCGCAGGTCATTTTCTACCATACGGCCGACCAGCTGTTCAAAGGAGACCTTGCGCTGCCAGCCCAGCGCTTTTTCCGCCTTTTCGGGGCAGCCCAGCAGCAGCTCGACCTCCGCGGGACGGAAAAATTTGGGGTTGACGCGCACCACCGTCTTGCCATTTGCGGTGTTGACGGCCGTCTCGTCCACACCCTCGCCCTGCCATGCAAGGGTAATGCCCGCGTATTTGAATGCCGCGTCCACAAACTCGCGCACGGTGCGGGTCTCCCCCGTGGCGATGACGTAGTCGTCCGGCTTGTCCTGCTGCAGCATCAGCCACATGGCGTAGACGTAGTCCTCGCTGTGGCCCCAGTCGCGCTTGGCGCTCATGTTGCCCAGCTCCAGCACCTGCTGGTTGCCCTTGACAATATTGGCCACCGCACTGGTAATCTTGCGCGTGACGAACTCCAGGCCGCGGCGTTCAGACTCGTGGTTGAACAGGATGCCCGAGCAGGCGAACATGCCGAAGCTCTCGCGGTAATTCTTGGTGATCCAGTGGCCATAGAGTTTGGCCACGCCGTAGGGGCTGCGGGGGTAGAAGGGTGTTGTCTCCCGCTGGGGCACCTCCTGCACCAGGCCGAACATCTCGCTGGTGGACGCCTGGTAGAAGCGCGCGCTGGGTTTGACAATGCGGATGGCCTCCAGCAGGTTGGTCACGCCCATGGCGTCGCAGTTGCCCGTGTAGATGGGCTGCGCCCAGCTGGTGGCCACAAAGGACTGCGCCGCTAGGTTGTACACCTCGTCGGCGTCGGAATCCTGCATGGCGCGAATCAGGCTGGTGGGGTCGGTCATATCCCCGTCCAGGAACGTCACCTGCCCCGCCAGGTGCTGGGAATTGCCGTAGCTCAGCTCGCTCTTTCTGCGCACAAGGCCGTATACCTTATACCCTTTTCGCAGCAGCAGTTCCGCCAAATAAGAACCGTCCTGTCCGGTGATGCCGGTAATCAGTGCATTTTTCATTGTTATACCTCCCGCATATGATACGCCTACGACGTCTATTCTTTGATAATGCATTCCCAGCTGTGCTGCAAACGCGTGATGCCCACATCCGCAATGGTCGAGTGCATCTTGAATTTCTTCGCACCCTTATAGTAATCCACCTGATTGTAGCTTTCATCCGTATAGCCGGTATCCAGCACATATTCACCGGGCAACAGGTTGTTTGCCTCCACCACGCAACGCATGGTGCCGGATTGGCCGATCTCATAGAAGCCCGCATCGTCAATGAGCGTATTGACCCCATAGCAGTGCGCGCCGTCGTTGCGGAAAATCGCGATGCCCATCACCACCTGCTCCACTGGCCGGTTGACCTTGTAGTCGATCTCCACGATCATGGGCTCGCCCGTCCGAAAGACGTTGCGCTCCTTGCCTTCCTCGCCCATCAGGCGAATGTCCAGCATCTCCACGTCCTTGTTGCCGTAGCGCTGCACCGACGCGTCCGCCTCGGCCTGTTCTTCCTTTGTTTTGGCCGCCTGTTTTTCCATCGCGGCGTCCTGCTTGTCCTGGTCGCGCTGCAGCTTGGCCTCTTCCTCCGCCTCGTGCTTTGCGCTCATCTCGGCCAGGTAGGCCGCGTGCACATCGCGTGGCTTGCCCATCATACGCACCACGCCGCCGTCAATCCACACGCTACGATCGCAGAACTGTTCAATCTGCCCCAGCGAGTGGGACACGATGACGATGGTGGTGCCGCCCTTTTTGATTTCGCGCAGCTTATCAAAGCACTTGGCCTGAAAGTTGGCATCGCCCACGGCCAGTATCTCGTCCACCAGCAGAATCTCCGCCTCTACGTTGATGGCCACGGCAAACGCAAGGCGCATGTACATGCCCGAGGAGTACGTGCGCACCGGCTGCTCGATAAACTCGCCCAGACCGGAAAACTCGATGATCTCATCCACCCTGCGGTCGATCTCCTTACGGCTCATGCCGAAGATTGAGGCGTTGATGTAAATGTTCTCCCTGCCCGTCATATCGGGGTGAAATCCCGCACCCAGCTCGATAAGGCTGGAGATGCGCCCCTTTGTGCTGATCTTGCCCGCATCGGGGTACATGATGCCCGTCAGCAGTTTCAGCAGCGTGCTCTTGCCGCAGCCGTTCTCCCCGACCAGGCCGATGGATTCCCCCTTGTTGACCTCCAGATCGATCCCCTTGAGCACGTAGCGCTTCTGGTAGCGGTTACGCCCCAGAAAGAGCAGGCGCTCCTTGAGCTCCTTGCCCTTGTCGGAATAGATCTTGAAGTACTTCTGCACGCCCTCGGCTTTGATGGCGACGATGGGCGTCTTCTTATCTTCCATCACATTTCCTCCACAAAGCGGCGTTTCAGGCGTTCAAATACCGCAAAGCCCACGATGCACACAACCAGGCTGAATACCAGCGAGTACAGCAGATGAAACATGTCCGGTGCAGTACCGTAGAACAACACGTCGCGGTACGACAGAATGATGGGTGTCATGGGGTTGAGCATATATAGTTTCTGCAGTTCCGCCGGCACGATATCCATCGGATAGAGGATGGGCGTCATGTACATCCAGGCCATGCTCAGGATGCCCAGGATATGCTCCAGGTCGCGGAAATACACCGTCAGGGAAGACGTAAGGAACGTCACGCCCATGCAGAGAATATACTGTATGATCATGATCACGGGCAGGTACAGCACCGACATGCGGATGCCGATGCCCGAGATGAGCAGCACCGCAAAGATGACCAACATGCACAACAGCATATTGACAAAGTTTGATGTCGTATGGGCAACGGGCAGCACCTCGCGAGGGAAGTAGATTTTTTTGACCATTTCCTTTTGCCCGAGCACCGCCTCCGCGCCGCCGGAAAGGCAGGCGGAAAAGAAAAGCCAGGGCACCAGCGCCACAAACAGGAACATATAGAAGTTCTCAATATTGGAGCGCAGCACAAAGGAAAACACCAGCGTGTAAACCGCAAGCTGCAGCAGGGGATTGATAAAGGTCCATAAAAAGCCAAGCACCGAACCCTTGTAACGGCCGCGCAGGTCGCGGCGCACCAGGCTCCAGATCATCTCCCTGTATGCGTAAATATCTCTCAGTGTCTTGATCATACGTCATCCCCGATTATCCATATTGACACGCAGGCGCGCGCGAGCGGCGCATGTATTTTATTGCGCTAAGCCAGTAAAACAGGAGTTATTATAGCATAAATGCCCCCATGCGTCCACATAGCGCGCGCTTTTGACAGCGCCCGGCGCGCATTATTCGCACTTTATTCATAAAGTTACAGAACCGATACACACTGCCTCAGTAGATGGGCCGAAAGGCGCACTGCACCGTATCGTCCAGCATGGCCATCACAAGCGGCCTGCCCTTGGCTGAGCGACTCTGGATAGGCACCGCCTCGGTAGACAGGCGCGTCGTCTCGCCCTTGCGCTGCACCAGCACGATTTCGTAGGGCTGGGTGACGTAGAACGCGGCCACACATGCCTCGCCGCTTGCGCCGCCCGGCTTAAAGTCGAACGTTTTGGCCCCCTTGCCGTTGCGGTTTTGGATATCAAAGTCCACCGCCAGCACCCGCTTGCCATAGCCGCGGTCGGTAATGAGCACGATCTCCCCCTCCGGATGGATCAGGCGGCAGAAGATCACTGCATCGTCCGCGCCCAGCACCATGTTTTTCACGCCCCCGGCGGTACGGCCCATCTGAGGGATGCTCGCCGGGTCGGTGTGGATGCTCATCCCTGCGCGGGAGATGGACAATAGCGTGCGGGCATCCTGCGGCGGCACGCGCTCTGCGCCCACCACACGGTCCTCGCCCTTTAAGCCGATGCCCGCAAACTTTTTGTTGCGCACCGCGTACTGGGCCATGGTCGTGCGCTTGACCATGCCGCGCGCGGTGTACATCATAAGGTCGTCCTCATCCGAAGCGCTTGCCGCGTGCATCAGCGCCACTACGTGTTCATCCTTTTCAAAGCCACCGCAGAGGCTGCCCACAAGCATACCGCGCTCCTTCCAGCGCCCCTCGGGGATGGCGGAGACGTCGATCTGGTGACACACGCCGCGCGAGGTGATGCACAGCAGGCGCTGGTCCGTTTTGGCCTCCAGGATAAAGCGCACCACATCGCCCGCCTTGGCGGCAGGCTCGATCTCGCCGCGTGCGCGCTGGTAGACCTTGGGCGCCATGCGCTTGATATACCCGCTCTCTGCCAAGGTGACGACGGTCTCCTCCACCACGGCGAAGCTGGCGGCGTCCACCTGCTTGATTGCCTCTGCGCCAATGAGCGCCGTGCGCCGCGCGTCGGCGTACTTTTCCTTGATCGCAAGCAGCTCTTTTTCAATAACCCGCATGAGCTTTTTCTCGCTCTTTAAGATGGCCTCCAGCTGCGCGATGAGCTTGAGAATGCTCTCGTACTCCCGGCGCAGCTCCTCCACCTGCAGGCTGGTCAACCGCTGCAGGCGCATGTCCAGTATCGCCTGGGCCTGCACGTCGTCCAGTGCAAAGCGCGCCATCAGCGCCGCCTTGGCGTCTTTGGGCGTTTTGGATGCGCGGATCAGGCGCACCACCTCGTCGATGTTTGCAAGGGCGATCATCAATCCCGAGAGGATATGTTCGCGGGCGCGGGCCTTGTCCAGATCGTACTGGGTGCGGCGGGTGACCACGTTCTTCTGATGCGCGATGTAGAGGCGGTTGATTTCGCGCAGGCCCAATAGCTGGGGCTTGCCCTCGGCGATCGCCACCATGTTGACGCCGAAGCTGGTCTCCAGCTGGGAGTATTTGTAGAGGTACTGCAAGATGAGCTCGGCGTCCGCGTCGCGCTTGACCTCGATGACCGCGCGGATGCCGTTGCGGTCCGACTCGTCGCGGATGTCCGCGATGCCGGCAAGCACGCCCTTTTTCTCCTGCGCCATCTTCTGGATCTTCTCCAGCATCGCCGCCTTGTTGACCTGGTAGGGCATTTCGGTGATGACGATCGCCTTTTTGCCCGCGGCCGCCGGTTCGATGGCGCACTTGGCGCGGATGATCAGCCGGCCGCGGCCGGTGGTGTAAGCCTTTTCAATCTCCTCGGTATCCAGCATGATGCCACCGGTGGGAAAGTCCGGCCCCTTGACGTACTGCATCAGTTCCCTGACGGTGATATCGGGGTCCTTCATCTGGGCGATGACCGCGTCGATCACCTCGCCCAGGTTGTGGGGCGGAATGTTGGTGGCCAGCCCCACCGCGATGCCCGAAGCGCCGTTGACCAGCAGGTTGGGAAAGCGCCCGGGCAGCAGGTCGGGCTCCTTTAATGTATCGTCAAAGTTCAGTGAGAAGGGCACTGTGTCCTTCTCCATGTCGCGCAGCAGCTCCAGCGCCAGCGGCGCCATGCGCGCCTCGGTATAGCGCATGGCCGCCGCGCTGTCGCCGTCGATGGAGCCGAAGTTGCCGTGCCCGCCCACCAGCGGGGCGCGCATCACAAAGTCCTGCGCCATGCGCACCAGCGCGTCGTAGACGGAGCTGTCCCCGTGGGGATGGTACTTGCCCAAACAGTCGCCCACGATGCGCGCGCACTTGCGGTGCGGCCGGTCGGGCCACATGCCCAAATCGTACATCGTGTACATGATGCGGCGCTGCACCGGCTTTAAACCATCCTCCACGCGCGGCAGCGCGCGGTCCATGATGACGTACTCAGCGTACGGGATCATAGAGGTGTGGATCACGTCCTCCATCGGACGCACGAGAATCGTTTCGTTGCGCACAATGGGTTCTTCCTTCTTTTTACGCGGCATACTTTACCCCCCTATTTGTGCGAATTCGTCCACTTTGTTAAAGTCGGCGTAATAGCTGATGTACTGCTTGCGTGGCTCCACCTTTTCCCCCATCAGCACGGTGACGATGCGGTCCGCCTCGGCGGCGTCCTCGATGCTCACCTGCACCAGCGTGCGGTGCGCGGGGTTAAGCGTGGTCTCCCACAGCTGCTCGGGGTTCATCTCGCCCAGGCCCTTGTAGCGCTGGATGGTGTAGCCCTTGGACGCGCCGCGCGTCAGCTTGCCAAGCTCCTTATCGGTGTAGGCGTAGGTGTTCTTCCCCCCGCTTGTGATGCGATACAACGGCGGCACCCCCATATAGACGTGGCCCTGCAGTATCAGCTCGCGCATGTAGCGGAAGAAAAACGTCAGCAGGATCGCGCGGATGTGCGCGCCATCCTGGTCCGCGTCCGAGAGGATGATCACCTTGTCGTACTTGAGGTTTTTGATGTCGAAATCCTCGTCAATGCCCGCGCCCAGCGCAGTGATGATGGAGCGGAACTCCTCGTTTGCCAGCACCTCGTCCAGGCGCTTCTTCTCCGCGTTGAGGGGCTTGCCCCGCAAGGGGAGGATTGCCTGATAGCGCCGGTCTCGTCCCTGCTTGGCCGAGCCGCCCGCCGAGTCGCCCTCCACGATAAACAGCTCGTTTTCCCTGGCGTTACGCCCGCTGCACGCGGAGAGCTTGCCCACCAGCTGCGCCACGTCCAGCGCGCTCTTTTTGCGCGCCATATCCTTGGCCTTGCGCGCCGCCTCGCGCACCTTGGCGGCGCGCTGCGCCTTCTCCACAATGGTGCCCGCAAGGCCCGCGTTCTTGATATCGTCCAGCCACAGCGTCAGCTGGTCGGTGACGACGGCCTCCACCGCCACGCGCGCCTCGGTATTGCCCAGCTTGGCCTTGGTCTGCCCCTCAAACTGCACGTTCTTCATCTTGACCGACAGCACCGCCGTCAGCCCGTCGCGGAAGTCCTCCCCAAAGAGCGCCGCATCCTTCTCCTTGAGCAGGCCGCTTTTGCGCGCGTACTCGTTGAATACCTTGGTCAGCGCGGTCTTGAGGCCCGTCTCGTGGGTGCCGCCCTCGCCGGTGGGGATGTTGTTGACATAGGATATGATGGTCTCGCCATAGGCGTCCGTGTACTGCATCGCCAGCTCCATGCGCAGCTCGTCGCGCATGCCTGATACGTAGATGGGCGTCTCATTGAGCACATTTTTGTTCTCGTTGGTGTAGCGCACAAAATCGATGATGCCGCCGTCGTAGTGGTATTCGCGGCGCTTGGGCTTGCCGTCCTCCTTCACGCGCTCGTCCGTCAGAAAGATGTGCACGCCCTGGTTGAGGAACGCAAGCTCCCGCAGGCGGCGCGACACCACCTCATAGCGGAAGGAGACCTCTTCAAACACCGTATCGTCGGGCAAAAAGCGCACGCGGCTTCCCTTGCGGCGGGTGGGCCCCACCTTCTCAAGCGGCGACACCGGATGGCCCGCCAAGGTTTTGCCCGTCTTTGCGTCCACGCTGGTGCGGAACTCCTGGCGGTATAGATAGCCCTCAAAACCCACCTCGCAGATCAGGTACTTGCTCAGCGCGTTGACGACGGAGGCGCCCACCCCGTGCAGACCGCCGGAATAGGCGTAGCTTGCGTCGTTGAACTTGCCGCCCGCGTGCAGCTGGGTGAACACCACCTCCACGCCTGATACGCCCAGCTGCGGATGGATACCCACCGGGATGCCGCGGCCGTTGTCCTCCACAGTGACGCTTCCATCAGCGTGCAGGGTGACGCGGATCTCGCTTGCAAAACCGTTGGCCACCTCGTCCACGCCGTTGTCCACGATTTCCCAGAGCAGATGGTGCAGTCCGCGCGATCCGGTGGAGCCGATATACATGCCAGGGCGGCGGCGCACCGCTTCCAATCCCTCCAGCACCTGGATGTCGCTTGCCTGATAGGCCTTTGCCATGCAATTTCCTCCCATTTACCAAACACAGGTGTGTATCTTCATCAAGCATCCCTCTAAGGCGCGCCTCTTATACGCAAAAAAAGGCATGCCGTCTGCGATGCCGCCTGCTATTATACCGCAGTATTTTGTACCTTTTCAAGGTTAACACACATTATATTGTAGTGCAAACATTCCTGCAAGGCGTCCAGCCAAAAGAAAACAAGCCTGCGAAAGGGCGCGGATGCGCCGCTTCACAGGCTTGCTTGTAATCGCTTGGGTTAGATGAACTTCTTGCGCGCAGTGTAGTGCGTATGCAGCAGCTCGTGCGCCTTGTGGCTGTTGGGTTCCTCCAGGAATTCCTTGTAGAGCTTCTGGATCGAGGGATTCTCATGCGACTTACGCAGCGGCATATCGGCATCCTCGGCGTAGAGGGCCTTGGCGCGCTCCTTGCGCACGTCCACGTCCATCTTCACCTGGGCGGGCACGATGGGCTGGCCGCCGCCGTTGACGCAGCCGCCCGGGCACCCCATCACCTCGATGAAGTGGTATTCCTTCTCGCCCCTACGCACAGCATCCAGCAGGCGGGAAGCCGCGCCCGTGGAATGCGCCACCGCGATCTTGACGGGCATGTCGCCCACCATGAGGGTCGCCTCTTTGATGTCGTCCAGGCCGCGGACCTGCTCAAAGTCCACCTTCTCGAGGGATTTGCCGGTCAGCACCTCCACCACGGTGCGCAGCGCCGCCTCCATCACGCCGCCGGTGGCGCCAAAGATGGCCGCCGCGCCGGTGGAATCGCCCAGCATCTCGTCGAACGGCTCCTCCTTGAGGTTTGCAAAGTCGATATGCGCCTGCTTGATCATGCGGGCAAACTCGCGCGTGGTGAGCACCGCGTCCACATCAGCCAGGCCGTCGTGCCCCATCTCGGGCCGACGCGCCTCGAACTTTTTGGCGGTGCAGGGCATGACCGAGACCACGAAGATCTTGCGCGGGTCGATGCCATTTTCGCGCGCATAGTAGGATTTCACGATGGCGCCCAGCATCTGGTGGGGGGATTTGCAGCTGGAGAGGTTCTCCAGGAAATCCGGATAATAATGCTCGCAGAACTTGATCCAGCCAGGGCTGCAGGAGGTGATCATGGGCAGCTTGCCGCCGTTTTTCACGCGGCTGATGAACTCGTAGCCCTCCTCCATGATGGTCAAATCCGCGCCAAAGTCGGTATCGAACACCTTGTCAAATCCAAGGCGGCGGGCCGCGGCAGCCATCTTGCCGGTGACGCGGGTGCCGATGGGCATGCCGAACTCCTCGCCCAGCGCGGCGCGCACGGCGGGCGCGGGCTGCACCACCACGTACTTCTCCGGATCGCCTATGGCATCCCACACCTCGTCAATCTCGCTGCGTTCACGCAGCGCGCCGGTGGGGCAGTTGACGATGCACTGGCCGCAGTTGACGCACGGTGATTCGCCCAGCGGGGTGTTGAAGGGCGCCTCGATCTCCGTCTTGATGCCGCGGTTGACCGCGCCGATCACACCGATGTTCTGCACGTTTTTGCACACAGCCACGCAGCGGCGGCACAGGATGCACTTGCTGTTGTCGCGCACAATGGAGGGCGAGGAGTCGTCCACCAGCCGCTCGATCTTCGCGCCCTCAAAGCGGATCTCGTCCACGCCCAATTCCTGGCTGAGGCTCTGCAGCTCGCAGTTGCCGCTGCGCACGCACGTCAGGCAGGAGCGGTTGTGGTCCGAGAGCACCAGCTCCAAATTGACTTTGCGCGCCTCGCGCACCTTGGGGGTGTTGGTGTGCACCACCATCCCATCGGTTGCCGGCAGCACGCAGCTTGCGGGCAGGTTGCGCATCTTTTCAACCTCCACCACACAGATGCGGCAGGCGCCGATGGCGTTGATGTCCTTCAGATAGCAAAGGGTGGGAATATGGATATTGGCCTTGCGTGCAGCCTCCAGCACCGTCGTGCCGGGTTCCACCTGCACCTTCTGGCCGTCAATGGTAAGGGTAATCATTTCCATAGTGTTGCTTACGCCCCTTTCTTATTTACGGCTGATGGCCTTGAACGGGCATTTCTCGATGCAGGCACCGCATTTAATGCACGTATTCTTGTCAATGGTAAACGGACTTTTGCGCTCGCCCGAGATGGCGCCCACCGGGCACTGTTTGGCGCACAGGCCGCAGCCGCGGCACAGCTCTGCGTCAATCTCGTAGTTCAGCAGCTTGCGGCAGTGGCCCGCCGGGCAGCGCTTCTCGTAGATGTGCGCCTCGTATTCGTCGCGGAAGTAGCGCAGGGTCGACAGCACCGGGTTGGGCGCGGTCTGGCCCAGGCCGCAGAGCGCGGATTCCTTGATATTGCGCGCCAGCGTCTCAAGCTTCTCGATATCGCCGTCCTGGCCGTTGCCCGCCACGATGCGCTCGAGGATTTCCAGCATGCGGCGGGTGCCGATGCGGCAGGGCGCGCATTTACCGCAGGATTCGTCCACGGTAAAGTCCAGGAAGAAGCGCGCGATATCCACCATGCAGTTGTCCTCGTCCATGACGATCAGGCCGCCGGAACCCATCATGGAGCCGATCTGGATGAGCGAATCGTAATCGATGGGGGTATCCAGCAGGCTTGCGGGGATGCAGCCGCCCGAGGGGCCGCCGGTCTGCGCGGCCTTAAAGGCCTTGCCGCCCGGGATGCCGCCGCCGATATCGTAGATGATCTCGCGCAGCGTGGTGCCCATGGGCACCTCCACCAGGCCGGTGTTGTTGATCTTGCCGCCCAGCGCGAACACCTTGGTGCCGCTGGACTGTTCGGTGCCGATGGACTTGAACCAGTCGGCGCCTTTATTGATGATCTGCGCCACGTTTGCGTAGGTTTCCACGTTGTTAAGCAGGGTGGGCTTGCCGAACAGGCCTTTGACGGCCGGGAACGGCGGACGCACGCGCGGCTCGCCGCGGCCGCCCTCGATGGAGACCATCAGCGCGGTTTCCTCGCCACAGACGAACGCGCCTGCGCCCAGGCGCACGTCGATGTCAAAGCAGAAGTCCGTGCCGAAGATGTTGTCGCCCAGCAGGCCGTACTTGCGCGCCTGGCCGATGGCGACCTCCAACCGGTGCAGCGCGATGGGATACTCCGCGCGGCAGTAAATGTAGCCCTGCTTGGCGCCGATAGCATAGCCGGCGATGGCCATGGCCTCCAGCACTGCGTGCGGGTCGCCCTCCAGCACCGAGCGGTCCATAAACGCGCCCGGGTCACCCTCGTCCGCGTTGCAGCAGACGTATTTGACCGGTCCCGGGGACGCGGCGGCAAACGACCACTTGCGGCCCGTGGGGAACCCTGCGCCGCCGCGGCCGCGCAGGCCGGAATCGGAGATCACTTTGATAACTTCCTCCGGGCTCATCTCGGTGAGCGCCTTGGCCAGGGCGGTGTAGCCGTCCATGGCGATGTACTCCTCGATGTTCTCCGGATCGATCACGCCGCAATTGCGCAGCGCGATGCGCATTTGTTTTTTGTAGAAGTCCACCTCGTCGAGCGAAAGGGTCTCGTCCTCCACCACCGACTCGCTGTAGAGCAAATCCTCCACCACGCGGCCCTTGACCAGATGCTCCGAGACGATGCGCGAGACGTCCTCAGGCTTGACGCGGCTGTAGAACGAACCCTCGGGGTAGACGATGACCACGGGGCCCATGGCGCACAGGCCGAAGCAGCCGGTGCGCACCACCTTGACCTCTTTTTCCAGATTGTTGTTTTTGATTTCTTTTTCAAATTCCTCAATGATGCGGGGCGATCCCGACGACGTGCAGCCGGTACCTCCGCAAACCAATACATGGGCGCGGTATAGATCCATCTTGCATTTTCCTCCTTCAAGACCGCCTTATTTGGCTTTTTCGGCTGCGCCGATGGTGTACTCCTCCACAGGGCGGCCATTGACGATGTGCTCGCTGACCACGCGCGCCACCTTATCGGGGGTCATATGCACGTAGGTCACTTTTTCGGCGTCCCCGCGGAAAACCTCCACGATGGGCTCCAGGCGGCACATGCCGATGCAGCCTGTCTGTGAGACGATGATGTTCTGCAAACTGCGTTTTTTGACTTCCTCCACAAACTTCAGCAGCACGGGACGCGCCCCGGCGGCGATGCCGCAGGTGGCCATGCCCACCACAACGCGGGTGCCGGCCTTGTCTTTGCGGGCGTTCATATCATCCAGTGTGCGCTGGCGGATTGCCTTGAGTTCTTCAATCGACTTCATAATGACGCTACACCTCCATTGATCGTGTCTAATCCTTCTTTTAGCGTTTGCGCAATCCAGAGGGCAACCTCCGGGGTATCCAGCGGCACTTCCTCCCCGAGCACCTGGCGTATCTGGCGCGTGTCGAAGAGGTTCTCCCGCGCGTCCACCCTGTGCAGGTACACAAAGTCCACGTGCGGGTTGGCGAGCACCAGGCTCGCCATCGTGCCGGGCATATCCCCCAGCGGCGGCCGGTCGATATTGCTTAAAACATAGCGCGCGTGCAGGCGTGTGCCCTCGCCCACCGCCGAATCGATCTGGACAAAGCCGCCGGTGCGCTCGCACCCCGCCATCAAAAGCGGAATGCCCAGGCCCACCTTGCGGGTCGTCCGGGTGGTGACAAAAGGGTTGCGCACCCGCGCAAGCAGCGAGGCATCCATGCCCCGGCCATTGTCCTGGACGATCACGTCCAGCGTATCGGCAGCCGTATCCACCGCAACCGTCAGCGTCACCAGCGACGCCTCGGCCACAATGGAATTCTGCACAATGTCCAGGATGTGCAATGCAATCTCTTTCAAGGCAGATGCGCCTCCCGCTCGCCCTGCATGCTTACAGCGCGCGATATTTCTCGATGATGCCGGGGATATCATCCTCGGTCAGGCGGCCGAACACGTCATCGTTGATCATCATGACCGGCGCAAGGCCACAGCAGCCCAAACAGCGCGTGGCGTTGAGGGTAAACTTGCCGTCCGCCGTGGTGCGGCCCGGCTCGATCTGCAGCTCCTTGGCAAGCGCGTCGAGCACCTTCTGCGCGCCCTTGACGTAGCACGCCGTTCCAAGACATACGCCAATGGTGTACTGGCCCTGCGGCTCCAGGTTGAACTGCGCATAGAACGTGGCGACACCGTAGACGTCGCTCATGGGCACGCCCAACCCCTCGGCAATAAAGTCCTGCACCTCGATGGGCAGGTAACCGAAAATCTCCTGCGCCTTTTGCATGACGGGCATCAGCGGGCCTTCTGCATCCTTATACGCCTCGATGACCGTCTGGAGCTGGGCAAATTTCTCTTTCTGATCCCCAATTCCTGACATAGCCTTTCCTCCTTATACTCTAAATCCATGTTTTCCTAATCTAGATAACGCCCGGCGCGCCGGGGAAATCACACCTTGATAAAGATTTGACAATCGCTGGGTAACGAGTTTTATTGTATCATGTTTTGTCGCTTATGACTAGGTATATACGCACGATATTTGTCAAAAATACGAGCATTTGCAAGGAATGCGTCTCTCAAATCTCCCCCCGCAGCCACTGCAGCAGCGCAGGCGTGGATTTTTGCGGCAAATCAAGAAAAAATTCCCGCTCCGAGAGCGCGCCCAGGTTGTGCGCGTCGGAGGCGTGCAGCACGCGGATGCCCGCCGGAAGGGGCGCCTGCAGCGGCGCGCCCGGCACCACCTCGCAGGCGGCAAAGCGGGGCCGCTCGGGGAAGAAGCCCAGCATGACCAGCAGGCTGCACGACCCCCGGTTGACGTGCGCGGGCAGCGCCGCGCCCCCCAGGCGCGCGCAGATGGCGCAGACGTCCTCGATATCCCAGGCGCTGGACTGCAAAAGCGTATAGGGCACCTCATCGGTCACATTGCCTCGGGCGTCCATCACCAGCTGGTTGCCCATTATCTGCTTGTTGTTGGGCAGGGGCAGCAGCGTGGGCGCAAGCTGCGCCTCAAACGCCTCGCAGGCGTCCACACCTGGAAAGTAGCACAGGATGTGCACCTCCTCGCGGCTCTGCACCTCCACGCCCGGCACTACCAGGGGGGGCCCCTCCACAAGCGCGGCGGCCTGCATGGCGGCGCGCACGTTGCGCCCGCTGTTGTGATCCGTCAGCGCAATGACATCCAGCCCCTTGAGCGCCGCCATGGCCACGATGTTGGCGGGCGACATGTCGTCGTCCGCGCAGGGGGAGAGCGCCGAGTGGATGTGCAGGTCGCACGCCAGGTTCATTTTTTGCCACCTGGCAGCCCAGCCCTGCCCATCCGCGCGCAGATTTCATAGGCGCAAAGCGGGCTGGAGAGCACCGCGATGCCCTCCTCTCTGGCCTTGCTAATAGAATCGGCCTCCATTTCGATGCCGTCGGGCACCACCACCGCGGCCATGTCCAGCAGCGCCGCCACGGCGATGACGTTTAAATGCGTCTGCACCGTCACCCACGCCGTATCCGCCGGCGCGTGCGCCATCACCCAGCTCAAAAGATCGCCCACATAGCCGCTCGTCACCTCGCGCGCAAGGTCGCAGTCCTCGGTGAGCGCGCGAGCCTCCAGCAGCGTGCACAGCGCCTCAATCGTCATAATCCTCGTCCTCCTTCTCATTTTCATTGAGCGGCCGCACCGTGGTGCGCGAAAGCTCCGCCAGCTCCTTGGTAACGGCAAGCAGGCGCTCGCGCAGCCGGAACAGGCAGTCCTGCTCGGTCGCATAGCCCCGCACCATGTCCTCGGCGTGGGTGCGGCAGCTGGGAGAACCGCAGGAGCCGCAGTCCAGCCCCGGCAGTTCCTCGGCTATGCGCTCCATCTCCTGCATCTTGCGCATCGCCACCACCATATCGTCGTCCAGCTGCATTACGGGCTTGGGCTCGATGGGCTCGCTGAGATATACCGGATAGCGCTCCAGTAGCGCGTCAAACTCCTCGGGCAGCAGCGGCTCGCGCGACAGCGTGCGCGCAAGGCCCCGGATGCGGTTTTTGGCGATATAGCCGTTTTCAAACGTCAGCGGCCCGCCCACGCACCCACCAGTGCACGCCAGCCCCTCGAAAAAGTCCAGGTCGTTGAACTTGCCGTTGTCGATCTCCTCCAGCACGTGCAGCACGTTGTGGATGCCGTCCACCGCCAGGGTATTTTCAATGTGCAGCGCCTCGCACTCCCCCCCGCTGTTGGCCCAGCGCACGCCCACACGCCGCGCCAGGCGCCGCTCGTAGGCGGGATCCATGGGCTTGGAGACGATGGCCGAAAGCTTGGCGTACAGGTCGATGATACCGATCACCCCCGATACCGCCGAGCTCTTGCTGCCCACCGGCACCTTGACGCTGGTCATTTTGGCCGCGCAGGGGCTGATGAAAAACACCCCCACCTGCTCAGGCGTCGCCCCAATGTGGCCGGCGAGGAATTCCTCGCGCGCCATATTGGCCGCAACCTCCATGGGTGAATCCACATCCACGATGTTGTCGATCAGCGAGGGGAAGCGCACCTGAATCAGCCGCAGCACTGCCGGACAGGCTGAGGAGATCAGTGGCCTTTCGCGGTAGGGCTCTTCCAGGCGCTTGCGCACCGCGTAGGAGACCACCTCCGCGCCGCGCGCCACCTCGTAGACGTCGTCAAACCCCAGCGCAAGCAGGCCGGAAAGCAGGCTGCGCACGCTTGTCACCCCGCGGAACTGTCCGTACAGCGTGGGCGCGGGCAGCGCGATTTTATAGGGATAGCGCTCCATCACCGTCATGGGGTCGGTCACAGCCACCTTGGCGTGGTAGGGACAGATGCGGATACACTCGCCGCAGTCGATGCAGCGGGCGTCGATAATGCGCGCACGCCCCTTGCGCACGCGGATTGCCTCTGTGGGGCACCGCTTGATGCAGTTGGTGCAGCCCTTGCATTTTTTGCGCTCGAGCGTGACCGAGTGGGTGTATTGCGTCTGCATACTGCGCCTCCTTATAAAAAAGAAACGGTTGGTCGCCGCCATGGCCACCGACGCATTTTCTCGTATTTTTGCATTGGTATTATTGCTATGGAAGATATGACGCGCGCCGCTACTTGCTCAACTGGAATTGCATGCAGATTTCTGTGCCCTCGGGCACCTTGGACGCAATGGAAAAATGGTCGCAGCAGCGGCGCATATTGGGCAGGCCCATGCCCGCGCCAAAGCCCATCAGGCGCACCTGCTCGCTGGCGGTGGAAAAGCCCTCGCGCATCGCAAGATCGATATCGGCGATGCCCGGCCCCCTGTCCTTGGAGCGCAGGGTGATATCCTCTTGGGTGATGTCCAGCGACATCGCCCCGCCAAGCGAGTGGATCACCAGATTGAGCTCGCACTCGTAGGCCGCAATGGCGATGCGCCGCACGACATCGCTGCGCACGCCCAGCTGGCGCAGTTGCTTTTTCATAGCGCTGGAAACCTCGCCCGCCACGGCGAAATTCTGTGCCTCCACCTCATAACTTGTCCGGTACAGGATCGCCTCGCTCACAGTGCGTCATCCCCTTTGCCGGGCAGTGTGCAGCCACGCATCCCTGCCATGTATAGTCTGCCGCACACCTCAAACATGGTGTCGCTGCTCTGCAGCACCAGCATGTCGCGCGCGCGCGCCATGGTCATCACATCTTCGTCAGGCTGCTTGTTGCGCACAAAGACGATTGCGCCCACATCGAGCATCTCCGCCGTGCGGATGACGTGCGGATTGACTAGGCCGGTAATCAGCAGCGTCCCCTCGCGCACAAAGGCAAGCACGTCGCTCATCAGATCCGACGCAAACGCGATATCCACTTGCTCATCGAGGCGCTCCCTGCCGCAGAGCAGCTTGGCGCCCAGGATATCTTGCACTTGGCCAATGGTCATAGCGTCCCTCCTTATCGCCGTATTTACATGTGTCAAAAAAATATGCCTGCGCGCCGCTTCGCGCTGTTTACACAAAAAACGCGTTTTACTTTTTTCTATTATAGCACAGAGACGTGCCGCAGCACACGCTTATGCGCAAAGCCCTACTGCGCCAGCGTCTGCACGAGCAGGCGGTACTGCCAGGCCATGTCCAGCTGCAGCGCCTTGACGCGCGCCGATGGCTCCCCCTGGCGCACGGTTTCTTTTGCAATGACGCCCGCGGTCTCCGCTGCCGATGCGTACATTTTATATAGCGCAGAGGTAAAATCATTGCCCACGCTGCCCGGCAGCGCATGCAGCTGCGCGGCAGTGCCCGCAAGCTTTTCCTGCAGCGCCCCCAGGCGCGCCTGCGTCTCTTCGCCCGTGGCCTGGCCGCTGTCGAGCGCGCGCACGATCTGCTCGGCCTCGTCCACATACCCCTTCCAGGCCGAGAGCGCCGCGCGCACCGCCTCGATGTGCGTTTTTGTCGCCGTCATTTTAAAGGCGAGCGCCCCGCAACTGAGGGGGTACACCTCGGTGTACATATCCTTGGCACCGTGCAGCTGCGCGCCCACCGTCTTTGCGTCCTGCTCACTTGCAAAGCCTGCGGCAAGCACTCGTTTCATGCCGTCCTCCACGATATAGCCCGCCCCGCCGATGGGTTTGAGTGCGTCCGCCGCGCTCTGCGCGTTCTCCTGCACGTTGTAGGCGCCCACCTGCACCCCGTAGATGGTCCAGGCGGGGATTTCGATTTTTTCCGTGACGCTCTGGCCCGTCTCGCCCGGGGGCATGGTGACAAGCACGCTCTGGCTGCCCGCCCTCTGCGTCTGCGCCGCGCCCGATTCCATAAAGGGCACCACCATCCGGTCCGTTAAAAAGATGCCCAGCCCCACTGCCGCGGCAACAAAGAGCGCGGCCGCCAGCCAGAAGAGCACGCGCCTGCGCGTCTGCGGCGCCCGGCGCGCATGGCGCGCCGGCGCATATCCCCAATCATCGTACGGCATACCTCTTTTTGCACCCTCCCTCGCATGTGTGCACGCGCGCCATGGCACGTCCAACACACCTATAGGAGAATATATGAGCCCGCGCGCGATGATATGAACCCTGCGCTGCGCCCGGCGCCACAACGCGCCGTTTGCCGGAGGCACAGAGGCGCGCGCTTGCTATCCCGTGCGCTTTCCTCCAGCGCTTCCATGCGCGTGGCGCGCCGGCGCAAGGTGTTATGCCTCGCCTTCTTCCGATACCTCGTAGCGCTCCACTAGCGTGCCCGCCTGGCGGAACATCTCGGTGGCGAACGCGTCCGGATACCCGTGGCGGTACACCACGCGCGCGATGCCCGCGTTGATGATCAGCTTGGCGCAGATCACGCAGGGCTGGTGGGTGCAGTAGAGCGTGGCGCCCTGCACGCTGGTACCCAGTTTGGCCGCCTGGATCAGCGCGTTCTGTTCGGCGTGGATGGCGTAGCACAGCTCATGCTTGGTGCCCGAGGGAATATCCAGCTTGCGCCGCAGGCACTCGCCCCGCTCCACGCAGCTCTTCACGCCCGAGGGCGCGCCGTTGTAGCCCGTGGTGAGGATGCGCCGGTCCCGCACGATCACCGCGCCGATCTTGCGGTTCTCCTGGTAGCAGCTCGACCAGCCTGCGATGACTTCCACCAGCTCCATAAAACGATGGTCCCATTTATCAAACATGTGCCCGTTCAACCTCCTTGGCCGCCCGCGTCCGGCGAAAAAACGCGCATCCGGCCGGCTTTTGTACATCGTTGTACCTATTATACAACATGCACCGCGCAATAAAAACGTCTGCAATCAAATCCCATGAAGTAAATCTCTTTTTTTCATTGAAAACAGGAGCATGTGTGAGATATTTTCTCTTAAAAGGCGCTCATGCGGCAATATGGGCAAAACACAGGACTTGTAATTTTTCGTAAATTGGGGAATAATATGAATTGAAATTTAGCACTCAAACCATTGGAGTGCTAACAAGATGCTCAATACGGGCTTGCCCGTACAATTTCTAAGGAGGGTTTATTCCATGACAATCAAACCGTTGTTTGACCGTGTGGTCATCAAGAACCTTGAAAGCGAAGAGACCACCAAGAGTGGCATCGTCCTTCCCTCGAGCGCGCAGGAAAAGCCGCAGATGGCGGAGGTCGTGGCCGTGGGCCCCGGCGGCAAGGTGGACGGCAAGGATGTTGAAATGCAGCTCAAGGTGGGCGACCGCATCATCATCTCCAAATACGCCGGCACCGAAGTGAAGATGGACGGCACCGAGTACACCATCATCCGCCAGAGCGACGTGCTGGCTGTGGTGGAATAAAACCGACGACCGAACGCATAAACGCATTTTTGTAAGCTTGTAAGGAGGAAACAATCATGGCAAAACAGTTGAAATACGGTGAGGATGCGCGCCGCGCACTGCAGGCGGGCGTCGATACCCTGGCCGATACCGTTAAGATCACCCTGGGCCCCAAGGGCCGCAACGTTGTGCTGGATAAAAAATTCGGCTCTCCCCTCATCACCAACGACGGCGTGACCATCGCCAAGGAGATCGAGCTGGAAGACCCCTTTGAGAACATGGGCGCGCAGCTGGTGAAGGAAGTCGCCACCAAGACCAACGACGTGGCCGGCGACGGCACCACCACCGCCACCCTGCTTGCGCAGGCCATCATCCGCGAGGGCCTGAAGAACCTGGCCGCGGGCGCCAACCCCATCATCCTGCGCAAGGGCATCGAGCGCGCCACGAGCGTGTGCGTGGAGACCATGAAGGGCTTCTCCAAACCCATCGAATCCAAGCAGGCCATCGCGCAGGTCGCCACCATCTCCTCGGCAGACGAGACCGTGGGCCAGCTGATCGCCGACGCCATGGAAAAAGTGGGCAACGACGGCGTCATCACCGTGGAAGAATCCAAAACGCTGCAGACCGAGCTGAACATCGTGGAGGGCATGCAATTTGACCGCGGCTATTGCTCCGCCTATATGTGCACCGACACCGATAAAATGGTCTGCCAGATGGACGATGCCAAGATCCTGATCACCGATAAAAAAATCAGCAACATTCAGGAGATCCTGCCCATTCTGGAGAAGATCGTGCAGCAGGGACAGAAACTGCTGATCATCGCTGAGGACATCGAGGGCGAGGCCCTGGCCACGCTGGTGGTCAACCGTCTGCGCGGTGTATTCCAGTGCGCAGCCGTCAAGGCTCCCGGCTTCGGCGACCGCCGCAAGGCCATGCTGGAGGATATCGCCATTTTGACCGGCGGCACCGTGATCTCCAGCGACCTGGGCATGGAGCTGAAGGAAGCCACCCTGGATATGCTGGGCAGCGCCCGCCAAATCACTATCGACAAGGACAACACCACCATCGTCGAGGGCGCCGGTTCGTCGGACGCCATCAAAGCCCGCGTGGCATCCATCCGCGCGCAGATCGAGGAGACCACCTCGGATTACGACCGCGAGAAACTGCAGGAGCGCCTGGCCAAGCTGGCTGGCGGCGTGGCCGTCATCCATGTGGGCGCCGCGACCGAGTCGGAGATGAAGGAGCGCAAACTGCGCATCGAGGATGCGCTTGCCGCGACCCGCGCAGCCGTTGAAGAGGGCATCGTCCCCGGCGGCGGCACCGCGCTGCTGGCCACCTTTGATAAGGTTGCCGCGCTGCTGAACGAAGCCGAGGGCGACGAGCGCACCGGCGTATCCATCGTGCTGCGCTCGCTGGAGGAGCCCATCCGCCAGATCGCTGAGAACGCCGGGCTGGAAGGCTCCGTCATCGTGGAGAACATCAAGGCCAACAAGAGCTTCGGCTATGGTTATGACGCCCTGCACAACGAGTACGGCGATATGGTGGAAAAGGGTATCATCGACCCGACAAAGGTGACCCGTTCCGCCCTGCAGAACGCTGCCAGCATCGCGGCGCTGCTGCTGACCACCGAGTCGCTCGTCACCGACATCCCCGCTCCGGAGCCGGCTGCCCCCGCTGGCGGCGCGCCGGGCATGGGCGGCATGTATTAAGCGCTGATCCCAAAGCATTCTCTCATACAAAAAGGGCGCATCCCCCGCACGGGGCGATGCGCCCTTTCTTTGTGTATACGTTTACCGTGTGCGCGCACACTAAGCGCGAGGTGATTTTTTATGTTAGACGATTGCACAATGCTCAGCAATATCTGCCAGAATACCGAGATGGGCCGCACCGGCATCGCGCACGTGATGGATTTAACGCGTGATACCGACCTGCGCCAGGCCCTGGAGGCGCAGCTGAGCGAGTACCACCAAATCTACGACGCGGCGGACGCCATGCTGCAGGAAAAGAGCGAAGGGCCCGAGCACATCAGCCCCATGGCCAAGGTGATGAGCTACCTGTCCGCCAACTTCAAAACCATGCAGGACCCCTCCTCCTCCAAAATCGCGGAGATGATGATCCAGGGCAGCACCATGGGCATCACCAAAATGACCAAGTGGCTGCACGATTACGACGGCGGCGACAACCGCATTACGCGCCTTGCGCAAAAGCTGGTCAAAACCGAGCAGGCCAACATCGAGGAGATGAAACACTTTCTTTGACGCAGGGTGGCGCGCGCCCTGTAATTGCAAGCGTGCTGCGGCAAAAAAGCACTTACGCGGCGCGCAGCGCGCGATAAAAAGGCCTTGCCGGCGGAAGACCGGCGCAGGGCCTTTTTTCTCTTTATTGTGTTTTCACGTCTCTATCGGGCATGCACGTTTCCATCGGGCGTCTCCGTGCCTTTACCGTGTTACCAACGTCATGCTGTCGCAGCTCCTTCACATACACGCCCTTTGCCGCGTCCAGCACAAAACCGCACGCGAGCAGCAGCCCGCAGGACGCCGCGTTTTCCGGCTCCGGCTGCACAACGATACGCACCGCATCGCTGTGCAGCCGGAGCCTGTCTGTCAATGCCGCCACGATCTGCCTGCCGATGCCTCTGCGCAGATAGGCCGCTTCCCCTATCATATAGTCGATGCTGTATGACCCGCCCATCGCTGTATAGCCTTCCCAAAGCTCGCCGCTGTCCTTGCAGGCGTAGTATTGGCAAAAGCCAATGGGGATGCCATCGCTCTCTACGATAAAATGATGGATCCAGCTGAACACGCCGTCCTGCCGCGCCACCTCATCGATCCAATCCTGTGGTTCGTGGTACCACTTCGCAACATGCGCTGTGTACAGCCATTTTGTAAAGCGCGGCAAATCCGCCGCACGCATTTGCCTGAGCAGGATCATATGACCTACCTCCTGTTGTCCATGACAGCAACCTACCCTTTTTCTGCGCGCCGCCACGCGCTTCAGCCCCGCCTGCGGCACAGGATAAGTTTGATCAAGGGAACGCACAACAGAAGCATGATGCCGACCGACGCCGCCAGCTGCAGGTACGATACCCATGCGATGGGCTCCAGCGGCCACGGATCAAAGACCGCCAGCCCCACGCGGAACACCCACGCCGCCGCAAGCAGGCCGTATAAGCGCAGTGCGCCTGCATCGCCCTGAAAAACGCGCCTGATACTGCACAGCACCAGCGCGCTGAGGCCAAGCAGCAGGAAGGAAAAGCAGAGGTTCGTCCAGTTGATGCCCACGGCCAGGTTTTCATACGCGCGGGGAATATAGCTGTACCATTGAAAAAGCTGCGGCACGAAAAAATGCCACAGACCCACCAGCATGCTGAGCCCCGCGCCCAGCACAGCCATTGTCCTGTATTGCTTCATCACGCTCAACCCCCTGTAAAGCGCGCTGCTGCGCGCATGGGCACCTGGGGTGCGCTCGTTTGTCCCACGCCGCCGCGCATGTGCCTACACAGGGTCTGCCTGTGCAAGCATGCCCTTGCAAAGCACACCTGCCCGCAGGAAAACGGACCCGCTTGTGGATACGCATGCCTACAGCATGAGCACCTGAAATAGACCTGATTGCCCCATGCCGCACGCGCGGGCCTGCACAGGGCCTGCCCCCGTGTAAGCATGCCCTTGCAAAGTACTCCTGCGGGCAGGGGAGCGGAGCGCAAGCGCGCGCCCGCAGCATCTACCGCCTCGACGTGGGTTCTCAGCCGCGTGCGCCGCGTTTCTCCCGCTGGCGGCATATCACTTCGCCTGTCCTGCCCTGGCCTCTTTGAGCGCCCGCGCAAGCTGGTCCGGACAGGAGGTCTTCTTAAAGCCGCAGCGGATGCCTTCGCAGCGTCGAATCACATCGTCTACGGGCATGCCCGCCACCAGCGCGCTCAGGCCCTGCGTGTTGCCTGAGCAGCCGCCGTCAAAGCGGACAGAGGCAACCGTGTCCCCCTCCAGCACAATGGTGATTTTGCGGGAACAGGTGCCCTTGGTCTTATACTCGTACTGCAACGCCATCGTCCTTTCTGCAAAGCAAAAGGGCGCGCCGCGCGCGTAACGCGTCTGCTGCGCCCTATGTATCATCCTATGCGTCACTGGGCGGCGCTGTCCGCGCCCCCCAAAATGCCCAGCTCACGGCACAGCGCCTCAAGCTTTTTCAGCTCGTCGGGGCGCACCGTGCTCTCCAGCGACGCCGCGTCGACCTGGGGCGTTTGGGGCGCCTCCCCTTGCTCCAGGTTGTGCAGCCGCCAGTAGAGCTTCTGCAAATCCGCGTCCACCTGGGGCGCCGGCGGCGCATCTTCGGGCGTCTTGCCTGCGGGTTGCTGCGCGGCCGTAGGCGCCGCGTCTGCCTTCGGCGCATCCGGCGTGCGCACCGCTGCGGCAAGATCGTCCTTTGGCGCTTCTTCCGGCGTCTTCTCTGCCGGCGCGGGCGTGGCATCGGCGCGCTCGACCCGCGACGCTGCGGGGGCGTCCGATGCCTGCGGCGCAGCTTCAGGCGGCTCCTGCGTGGGCAGCACGTCTGTCTGTGGCCCCGCCACCTGCGCGCCCTCCTGGCCCGTCAGCACGCTCTGGTCCTCCTCGGCGCTGAGCTTGGCAAGCTCCACCACCTCCTGATGGAAGTGCTCCAGCGCCTGCTGAATCTGCCGGTCAAAGTCAAGCAGGCGCTTGCGGCTGGCGCCGATGCGCTGCTCCCAGGCCTGGGTCTGCTCGCGCAGATGCGCCAGGGTCTTTTCATAATGCTCATCCGCCTGCTGCTGCATGGCCACCGCGTGGCTCTGCGCCTGCACCAGGGCGCCCGTGATGTAGCGCTCCTGCTGGCGGTACTTTTTAATCTGCTCAGTCAGCTGCTCCTGCTGCTGCTGCATCTGTTCCAGCTTGGTGCGCTGCTGCTGCAGCTCCTCGGTCAGCTTGGCGACGTGCGCCTCCACCTCCTGCTTGTTGTAGCCGAACAGCCCGCCGCGAAATAAATTGCCCATACCTCTTTGCCCATCCTCCCTGTGCGTGTGTTTTTCAGCCGCGACGCAGCAATTCCTGTTTCAAGTCGTAGAGCTCCTGCGACAGGTCTACCTTGTATACGTGCGGGTTGCGCAGGCGCTTGTATTCATCCCACAGCGTATCGAGCTGCTTTTGCGCAAAGGCGCGGATATCCGTCAGACAGGGCGAGGTGTAGACGCACCTGCCCGCCACAAAGATGGGCTCAAGCAGCTCGCGCACGGTGTAGTTGGCGATAGTCATGCGCTTCCAGGTGGCATCCGGGTCAAAGAGCGTTAGCGGCTCGGCAGGGGTCACCTGCTCATGCGCAAGCGTGATGAGGTCAGCCAGCGCCTTGCCCGAGGATCCATCGTAGATGCGGTACACCTTTTTGTAGCCCGGGTTGGTGATTTTAGCGGGGTTTTCGGATATTTTGATCTTGGGTACCATCTCCCCGTCCACGATCTCGGCCGATAGCTTGTAGACGCCGCCCAGCGCGGGCAGATCGTCGCTTGTGATCATTTTGGTGCCCACGCCCCAGGTATCGATGGCCGCCCCCTGGGCCTTGAGGTCCCAGATCAGCTCCTCGTCCAGGTCGCCCGATACGCACACCGTGGCGTTCGGGAAGCCCGCCTCGTCCATCATGGCCCGCGCCTGCTTGCTCAGGTAGGCCAGATCGCCCGAATCCAGGCGGATGCCCACCGGCTCGTGCCCTTTGGCGCGCAGCTCCTGAAAAACCTTGATGGCGTTGGGCATGCCGCTCTTTAGCACATCGTATGTATCCACCAGCAGCATACATGCATCGGGGAACACGTCCGCGTAGGCGCGAAAGGCGGTCAGCTCGTCGGGAAAGCTCATCACCCACGAATGGGCGTGTGTGCCCTTGGCGGGCATATTAAACATCTCGCCGGTGAGCACGTTGCTGGTTGCGGCGCAGCCGCCGATGATGGCCGCGCGCGCGCCGTAGATGCCCGCATCCGGCCCCTGCGCCCGCCGCAGGCCGAACTCCAGCACCGCATCCCCCTTGGCCGCGTACACCACGCGGCTGGCCTTGGTGGCGATGAGGGTCTGGTGGTTGATGATGTTCAAAAGCGCGGTCTCGATCAGCTGGGCCTGCATGATGGGCGCCTTGACGCGCACCAGTGGCTCGCCCGGAAACACGGGCGTGCCCTCGGCAATCGCGTAGATGTCGCCCGTGAAGGTGAAATCCCGCAGGTAGGCCAGAAAATCCTCGTCAAAGACGTGCATGCCGCGCAGATAGTCAATGTCCTTGGGCGCGAAGTGCAGGTTTTTGATGTAATCGATCAGCTGATCCAGGCCCGCCATCACCGCATAGGAGATGGGCTTGTCCGGACGGTACCGGAAGAACATGTCAAACACGCCGGTGTTTTTTTCCATGCCGTAGCGCATGTACCCCTGCATCATCGTCAGCTGATAAAAGTCGGTCATCATGGTCAAATTTCTCTCTGCCATGTCCATCCCCCATTTTTGGGCGCGAAAAAAGCGCGCAACATATGTTGTTATTATACCTTAGCGTACGCGCAGCTTCAACAAATCCGCCGAAAAAGCCCCCGCCTGCGCATGACAGCGCCACTTACAGGCCGCACTGTGCCGCCCCGCGCTCTCTCCCGTCTGCGCACTTGCGGGCGCGCCGATGCTTGCGCTACAGCCTGCACGCGCCTGCGCCTGGAGGCCCTACTTGGACGTCCCTACCATGCGCGGCAAACGGCAAGCGGCGCGTGCCTTGTTCAAGCAAGGCCGCGCCGCATCCATACACATCGTATGCTTTTTTGTTATGTTATTCTTTCTCTTCGTCGGAAGCATCGCCTACAGGCACGTCCTGCTGCGGCGCTTCGTCCTGTTCCACGGCGGGCGTCTCATTCTGCTCCTGCGCTTCCGCCTGCTCCTGCGAGAGGGTCTCGTTCTGGGCCGGTGAAGTTTCGTCCGCAATCGCCGCCGCGTCCAGCGCGGCCGCGGCGTCCACCTCCATGCCCTCGGGGATCACAGGCGCCTCGATGTCCGATGGCTCCGGATCACTGCCCCTGCGGCGCATCAGCAGGATAATCACCGCAACGAGCGCCAGCGCCAGGGAGAGTAGCGCCGAGATGGGTATCTGCCCGATGCTTGCCTCGCCGCGGGCTATCAGCTCAAAAAAGGACACGCCCTGCGGGATTTTGACGATGGCCAAGCTGTCAGTACGCAAAACTTCGATAAAAGCCCGGCCGATGCCGTAGAGCGCAAAATAGCTCAGCGTCACCGTGCCGCGGCGGCGCGCGGCCTTGCGCAGGTAGAACCACAAAAACAGAAAGATCAGCAGATCCCACATCGATTCATAGAAAAACGTCGCCAGATGCCACGTCACCATGCCCTCGACAATGGGCACCGCAAACGGGAACCATTGTAGAGACGGGTTGGTCACCGCAAAGCCAAACGCCTCCTGGTTGACAAAGTTGCCCCACCGGCCGATGGCCTGTCCCAGCACCAGGCTGGGGATGAAAACATCGCAGAGCGCCCAAAAGGAAAGCTTTTTGCGCTTGCAGTAGAGGATCAGCACCAAGATGCTTGCGATCACCGCGCCGTAGATGGCCATGCCGCCGGTGCGGGGGTTGAAAATGGACCAGATATTATCTTTAAAGGTATTCCATTCAAATGCCACGTAGTAGGCGCGCGCCCCGATGATGGAGGCGGGTATGGCCAGCAGGCAGATATCCAGCACCACCTCGCTGGAATAGCCGCGGCGCTTTGCCTCGCGCAGCGCGAGCAGTATACCCACAATGACGCCGGTGGCAATAATGATGCCGTACCAGTAAATTTCAAAGCCGAAAACTTTGAGCGCGACGGGATTGATCATCCGTGTTGTCCCCCTTACTTCCGTTTCACCGTTCTTTCAATTATAGAAACGTTGCCTGCGCCTTGTCAAGTAGCGCAAAAATGCCGGCCGGGCAGAGGCGTATGCCTCTTGCCCTGCCGGCATTGTCTTTATGGTGGCGCGTTACGCACCGCGCCTTTAGGCGGTAGTGCGCGCGCGGATCATGGCCTCAAACTGGCTGCGCATGCCGTCCAAGTCGTTGCCCGCACGGATGCCGCGCATCATGTTCTGCAGCTGGGAGACGTCCCGCTCGTTTGTCAGCACCACTACCTGCTCCAGCGCGGGCTGGATGAGCTTGACGCGCTGCTCCACCTCGCTGCGAAGCTGTGATTCCGTCAGACTCTCCCCGTCGGTGTTGGGCGCCACGCCCACGATGGCCTTCTCGCCCAGCAGCACCACGTCGCACGTGCGCACATGGCCGTTTTGAATCAGCTCATTGGAGATCACCTGCGCCTGCCAGTTTGCATCCTGGTAGTTGATCAGGCCTTCCACTGTGTTGGAGTACTCGGAGTTCTCCTGCGGCATCTGCGCGCCGGAGACGCCCTCGCTCTGCTGCGGGGAGACCGAGGGCGAGGCGGACGGATCCGCTTGGCTGGGCGAGGCGTCCGGGCTCATCACCGGCGAGAGCTGTGGGCTTGTGGAGGGCAGGATATCCTCCCCTTCCGACGGCATGGCCGAAAGCGTGGGCACCGGCGAGGCCGAGGGCTGCACCTGGTTCTGGTTGCAGGCGCACCCGCACAGCGTCAGCGCCAGCAGCAGCGCGCAGACAAGGCAGACGCGTTTGTTCGTTTTATGATCGTACATCGTTGCTCATACCTCCTTTGTGTCCCTAGTGTGCGCCGGCTGCAGCAAAATCATGCGCGCAGGTATTTTTGTCAGTTCCTTCCACCTTTCTGTAGCAAACACGGGTATTATATGTAGTTTGTCTGCGAAAACACGCAGAAATTTCCCGCGCGCTTTGTCATTTGGCGGGTTTTCGTGTATAATATGGAACAGCATATACGGTGCATGTGTGCGCCTGGCTTTTTTCAAAGGGCATCGACGAAAGGAAGGAATTGTGCATGCAGAAACGCGCGCGTATCTATCTGGTGGCGCTGGCGGCGCTTTTATGTCTGCTGGGCGCGGCGGGCTGTTCCTCCCCCAAAACGCTGGAAGCCTACGCCCAGAAGAATAAAGTGGATTTTACCAGTGCAACGGTGGATATTTATTACCGGCAGGAGATGCAGGGCGGCGAAGAGATCGTCGCGCACTGCAAGGACGGGGAAGCCGCGGAGTTTATAAGCGCCCTGCTGCCCTCCGTGCCCCGCAAGGAGCCCGTAGAGGCCAGCGACGAGACCTACTGCGTGCCCTTGAGCGCGACGCACCAGATCGTACTGACGATGGGCGATGGCACCATCTACAATTTTTACTACGACCAGCAGGCCAAGTATCTCACCTGGGAGCGGGAGATTACGGACAACAAGGGAACCCGCCTGGAGTATATCTTCTTTACGCCGGACGAGGCGGCCATCGAGGCCATCACGCGCAAGCGCGCGGGCGCGGTGAGCACCAACAAGGCGGGCGCGGACGCGCTGGATACGGACCTTGTGGTGCTGCGCGCCAGCATCACCGAGGCCATGCTGCAGCAGGAGGGCGACGAAATCGCCTTCTCCCCCTACGATAAAACCCTGCCCAAACAGGAAACCGAGCCCAATTACCATGTCTACACAAGCGATACCTTGGACACCCTTGACGAAGACACGCTGCTGCTCGTCGCCCGCGGCGATGAAAGCCAGCAGAACGCCACGTTCGCCATCAGCAAAATCGTCAAAACCGACGCGTTGATCCGCGTGGTGGTGGACATCCAGACGCCCGCAGACAATCCGGACGCACCTTCGGACACGTCCTCTGCAAGCGCAAAATCCGTCGCCGCGGTGGGTGTGGTGTGCGACGCCTCCAACTTTGCGGGGAATCTGCCCATCGTCTTTGTAGACGGGGCAAACGACATACTGGGCCTGCAACAGCTGCAATGATTGCTTTTTCGCGGGCAAACATGCCCTGCGGGGCTTTGCTTTGCGCGCAAAATGTTATACAATAGCCATGCACCAATGGTATTTTATATGCTCTGTACAGTGGACGCGGCCCTGTTGCCGTGCACGGAAAGGAAGCTTCCATTATGTCTGATGCCCAAATGGGAAATCTCACCGATCCGCTTTTGACCCTCCCCATCGCACCGCTGGGGATCATCGCGCTGGAGTCCAGCCGCGAGCTTGGCGCCCGCATCAACGAGTATTTGCTGCGCTGGCGCAATGATTTGCAGAACACCAGCCAGTTTTACACGGTGCCGGGCTTTAACCGCGATACCTTTCTGCTGGATGCGGACTGCCCCCGCTTCGGCACCGGCGAGGCCAAGGGCCTGATCCGCCAGTCCATCCGCGGCTACGACCTGTACCTGCTGGTGGATATCGGCAACTACGGTGTCAAGTACAACCTCTACGGCCAGCAGGTCCCCATGACGCCTGACGAGCACTTTGCCGACTTAAAGCGCATCATCGCTGCGGCGGCCGGCAAATCCAAGCGCGTCAACGTCATCATGCCGCTGCTCTACGAGGGCCGTCAGCACAAGCGCTCCTCGCGTGAATCGCTGGACTGCGCGCTCGCACTGCAGGAGCTTGAGCGCATGGGCGTGACCAATATCATCACCTTTGATGCCCACGACCCCCGCGTGCAGAACGCCATCCCGTTGATGGGCTTTGAGAGCGTCTATCCCTCCTACCAGATTCTCAAGGCACTGTGCCGCGAGGTGAAGGATCTGATCCTCAACAAGGAGCATATGATGATCATCAGCCCCGATGAGGGCGGGCTGCAGCGCAACATCTACTTTGCCACGGTGTTGGGGCTGGACATGGGCATGTTCTACAAGCGGCGCGACTACACCCAGGTGATCAACGGCCGCAACCCCATCATCGCGCACGAATACATCGGCAGCGACGTGGCGGGCAAGGATGTCTTTATCGCGGACGACATCATCTCCACGGGCGAGTCCATCATCGACCTTGCGCGCGAGCTGAAGCGCCGCAAGGCCAACCGCATCTTTGTGGCGGCGACCTTCGCCTTCTTTACCGATGGACTGGAAGCATACAGCGAGGCCTACGAAAACGGCATCATCGACAAGGTGTTTGCCACCAACCTCACCTACCGCTCGCCGGAGCTGAAAGCGCAGCCGTGGTTCGCCGAGGTGGACATGTCCAAATACATCGCCTACATCATCGCGACCATCAACCATGACCGCACCACCAGTCCCCTGCTCAATCCCCTGGACCGCATCAAAAACCTGCTTATCCGCTACAAGGCGGAGCAGGCGCAGCGCGGCATCATCTACTAGGAGCGCTGTAGAAAAAGCAAGCCAAAATCGGGCCCGCGCAGGTGCTTTTGCGCGGGCCCGATTTTTTGTGTTTTTTGATGCGCAACGCAGCTGTGCGCGCGCCGCTGTGCACGCAGAACCTGCTTGCGCGCTACAGCGCGTAATTGGCCAGCACCTCGTCGATGTGGTCGAGCATCTTATTGGCATTTTGCATCTGCTGCGCCACCTGCTGCTGTTCTGCCTGCGCGCCGTCCGAGATGCGCATCGCCTGGTCGATGGCCTCCCTGGAGGCGGCAAGCTCGCTTTGGAACAGATCCCGCACCTTCTCGCACGCCTTGTCGGCCATCTTCTGGTAGGCGCCGTCCAGCTGGGCGTAGACCTCCCCCTCCAGCGCGCCGTAGCTCTCCAGCACGGGCTTGAGCAAATCCGCCTGCGCCTTTTTCACCTTGTTCTGCCGCAAAAAGCCCGCGACCGCCTGGCCGATGACGCCGAAGCTGACGCCCCGTATGCCCGCAAGCTGCAGCCCGTCGCCCAGGAAGAACATCACCGAGTCCACGTCCGTCCAGCTGACGTCAGCAATGCCCACGGCGATGTCAAAATCCTCCTTGCGAAAGTTGTCAAAGAAGGCCTTCTGCGAAAAGGACTGCGTGGCCTGGCGGATGGCCTGCTCCAGCGCGGGCCTGTGCGCCTGGATACAGCAAAGGATGGCCTCGCGCACCACATCGGTGATGTAAAACTGGAAGTGCTTTTGAATGTCCACGCCGTCGGCGTGCGAACGCGCGTCCTCAATCTCCACGCGCAGGCGCGCCAGAAACGCGCTGATCCATCCTTTCGCCTCATAGCCCAGCTCCTGTGCCCGCGCGCGCAGGGTCTCTTCATACTGTGCGAGGGTGTGGTGCAGGTTGACGTTCTCCTCCTCGCATCTGCGCCCCATCTGCGCGAGCTTTTCCCGGTTGAGCTTGAGCATACTTCCCACAAGCGCGATGCGGCCGCGGATGTCCTTGGACATCATGCCCGCCAGCGTCACCAGACGCTGCGCCTTGAGCATATCCCGCCGGGCCACGATATCCGTATCGATCGCGCCGCGCAGCTGCGCAAAGGCGTCGGCCAGGAAGGCCTGCAGCGCCTCGTTGGGGCGCGGATAGCCCATCGCACGGCAGAATTCATCCAGCGCGCTGACGGCGTACACGTCGGCGTTTTCCGAAAACGCGGCGACGCGCTGGACGATCTCCTGCTTGACGCGCAGCACGTCCTCCTCGCTCTCAAAGCAGTCCGCCATGTTGACCACCACAAACAGGCGGGCGAAGTGCTGGGGCAGGATCGCCTCGCACAGGTAGCGCTGCTCGCTCTCGGAAAGGGGCGAGAGCGCGGATACCACGTATATCACCGCGTCGGCGCTGTTCAGGTACTCCTTCACCTGCGCGTCGTAGGCGCCCAGCACGTCCCCAAGGCCCGGGGTATCGATGATCGTGATCTGCTCGAGCAGCGCGATGGGCTCGGTCATCTCAATGTGGTCGATGGGCGCGGGCACCTTCTCGATGATGGCCTCCAGCTCGCTGCGGCTCAGCTCCTCAGCCTGCAGGCGCACACGCTTGCCGTTTGCCAGCACCGCCTCGCGCTGGGACGATGCGCCATAGGCGATGCGGTTGATGGTGATGGTCTCGGGCGATACGTCCATGGGCGCGACGTCCTTGCCGAGCAGCGCGTTGATCAGCGTGGATTTGCCCCGCTTAAAATCCCCCATGATCACGATGGAAAAGGGCTCGCTGGCCCGTTTTTTCATAAAGCTTTCCCACTGGCGGATCTTCTGCAGGTCGCCCTCGCTCAATATCTGTCGGATCAGGCTGTCGCTGCGCAGGGCGTGCACGTCGTCCAGCACATCGTCCAGGGCGGCCTTGATATCCGCAAAATGGACCACCACGCGGTCGGAAAAAGCAAAATCGTTGTTCACTGCCGCGCCCTCCTCTCGCTTTTGGCAACGGAGATGATCTTGTTGCAGCGCATGTCCAGCTCCTGTTTGTTGTAGAGGTGCATGTTGGGCTTTTTCAGCTCGGGATGCCATTTGTAGAACACCTCGCTTGCCATAAACTCCCGCACCGCCAGGATGCGGCGCACGCTCGCGGGGTGGGAGGCGAGCCACTCGTAGTAGCGCACGGGCGAAGCGCGCAGGGTGTCGTACTGGCGGATGAGTTCCTCAATATTGATGGCCTCCCCGCCCATGATGGCGCCGGAGGCAAGCTTTGCGTCCACCGATTGCGTGCTTTCCGCCTCCCCGCAGCATATGACGCCCGCCCTATCGCTGGTCACTTCGCCCGCGCGGCTCCACATGTTGAGCGCGTTGACGATGGGCTGGCTGAGCAGCTGCATGATCTGGCGGATGCCCGGGATGTTGAACAGCGTGCCCGTGACAAGGTTGGTCACGACATTGACTGCGGTATTGTAGATGCCGTGGTTGTTGTGGATATGGCCGCACTCGTGGCCGATGACGCTCATCAGCTCCGCGTCGTCCATGCGCTCGATCATGGAGGAATGGATGATGATCAACGGGTCCGCGTCGTCGTAGCAGTAGGTGCTGGCGTTGAGCGTGCCGATCTCGTTGATTACAAACAGGGTGGGGATGCCGATGCCCAGCGTCTCCGCACAGTGCTTGAGGATGGCGTAGAGCTTGGGGAACTGGTTGGGCGTCACCTTGACGCTGTTCATATTGTTGATCTGCCGCTGCACCGGCACCACGGTGTTGGTCACGGCCTTGAAAAACGCGTATGCCCCAGGCATGGCCTTGACCTTTTGGCGCAGGGCGTAGTCGCTTGCAAAGGCGTAATCGGGCACGCCCGCCACCATGTGGCTGTCATACCTGTGCTTGCGCGCCGCCACGTATTTGGAGAACCGGATGTCCACCTGCTCGGTGGGGTTGGCAATGGTTTGTGCCATAAAACGGACCCTCCCTTACTGGTTGAGAATGGCGAGGATGGCGCCATTGAGCTGCGCGCCCCGCTCGGTGATAGCGCCCACGCCCTGCGCGATCTGCTCCAGCTCCGCCGTCTCGCGCTCGGCCAGCACCTTGTTCTTGGTCACCTTTTCCTGCAGGTCGGCCAGCATGGACTCGGTGTCCTTGAGGATGTTCTCCGTCTCGGTGTTGATCTTCTCGCGCAGCGCGCCAAATGCGGCGTCGATCTGCTCGCGCACCTGCAGGAGGATGTCGCGTTCGGCGCGCATCTCATCAAAGCGCTGCTGGAAGGCCGCGCACATCTGGTCCTTGAACTTGGCGATTTGCTTATCGGTGTTGACAAACACCTTGCTGATGGCAAAGCGGCTGGCGATCGCGCCGGCGAACGCGGCCAGGATAGCCAGCGGCAGCGTGATTGGCATGGCGAGCGATGCCATCAGCACCAGGCTGCCGTAGGATGCGCCGAAGCCCACCACGCCGCCGAGCAGCGCCCCCTTCCAGCCCGCCTGCTTGAAGCCCTGGTACACCCCGCCCAGGCCCATCATGATAAACGCGTCCCCCGCAGTGCTGAGCACCAGGTCCCTGGCGCTGGCGCTGTCCGCGCTGTAGGCGGAAAACTGGCAGTGGATCTGGTCGACCGACTGGTAGAAGCTGTCCTCAAAGCCCTGCAGGCGGTCCACCTCGTCGCCCAGGGCGACCGAGATGCTGTTTTGCATCTTTTCGGTGAGCAGCTGGCCCAGGTTTTCCGTGGATTCGCGCACCGCGTCCACCAGTCGCTCCTGGGTCTTCTGCACGTTGTCCTTGGCGATATCCTCGGCGGAGACGTCCGCGTTTTCGATGATATCAAAGGCGTTATTCGCAAGGTCCTGCCAGAAGCTCTCGGCCTGGGGCCGGATCTCTTCATAGGCGCGCTGGGAGGCGACCTCAATCTTTTGGAACTCCTGCTGGCGCTTTTGGCGCAGCTGGGTGATCTTCACCTGCGCCTGCTCGTACTTTTCGTTGAATTCGGCAGCGTCCATCTGCAGCGCGCCGATCCGCATATCGATGGCCTTGAGCACCTCGGCCGCCACCGAGAGGATTTTGTTGACCTGCACGTTGAGCGTCACCGCGCCGCGCTCCTGGGTGAGCAGGTGCTCCAGCTCCGCCTCAAAGGCGGGGAAGCGGCTTTCGGCAAGCAGCGCGGCGTCGTCCGTGCGCTTGGCCTTGAGGGCCTGCTTGGCCGAGACGCCCACCACGCGGATGTTGCCCAGCTTGCGCTGGTACTCGGCAAACTCCTTGGAATCCTCGCCCAGTACCTTTTTGGCCTTCTCCACCACGTACTTCTGGATGCGGCTGGTGATGTTGGCGATCACGCGGTCGGCGTCCTCCTCGTCAAAGCCGTCGATGCGCGTCACCACAAAGATCACGCGGCCGATATCGCTCACCAGCATTTTATTTTCCAGGAAATCCCGCTCGTATTCGGAGAAGGGCGACTGCGCCATGATCACAAAGAGCGCCGCGTCCGTCTGGGGCAGCACCGAGAGCGTGACCTCCGTCATGTTCTTATCGTCGTTGAGCCCCGGGGTGTCGATGATATCCACGTTGTTTTTACAGTAGCGCACCGGATAATACACCGTGGCCTGCCGGATGGTCTCGGCCCGCTGCTCCGCTTCGTCGGTAAGCTTGGTGACGTATTCGCCGAGCTGCTCGATGGCGATATCCTCGCTTGCGCCGTCCTTGTAATCGATCTTGACGTAGGGCGTAATGCCATAGGTCACCCGGTTGAGCGTGGCTGTGGTGGGCAGCACGTCCGAGGGCAGGATCGCCTCGCCTAAAAGCGCGTTGATCAGCGTGGACTTGCCCCTACGAAACTCGCCCACCACCGCCACGTCAAAGGAATCCGCCGCGCTCTTTTGCAGCATCTCCTCCACCGACTGGGCGGTGTTTTTCAGGCCCAGCTGGTTGCTGTAACCCTTGAGCGTGGTCAGATCGTCGCGTATCTCCGCCACCGTCTGCCGGTAGTCGGCAAAGGTGCCGAAATTGTTCCTCGTTTCCGCCATAATGAACCCCCTCCTTATTGCTTAATATGTATTTATGAAGCCATGTACCGGTAATCCAGCAGCAGCTCGATTATGTAGGGCAGAAAATCCGCATGCTCGGCCTCGATGGCGTAGACAAAGCTTTTGCCCGCCTTGGTGGTCACTTTCAGGCTGAGCGGCCGCCCCAGCACCGACGCGGCCGCCGCCTGCGCGATATCCGACAGGGGGTACTGGTGGGCGTTGCTGCCCGCCTGAAAGAGCAGCTTGTCATCGTAGATGTGCAGCGAACCCTTGGTTTTGAGCAGACCCATCTTGACCAGCTCGCAGGGCTCAAAGCGCATCAGCAGTTCCCCCTTGCGGATAAATGGCGCGGGCCGCACGTACAGCTTTGTGCCGCACTGGGGGCAGAAGATCACGTCCTGCGCAAGCTTTGTGGCGCAGCAGGTGCACGCCTTTTCCCGCGCGCGCGCCGGCGGCGTGTCCGCTTTTGCCACGGACACAGCCGGCGCGGCAGCCTTGGCTGTGGGCAGTTGGGCCGCCCCCTGCGTCGCGCCGCAGTGCACGCAAAAGCGCGCCTCGTCGGCGATGACCGCCCCGCATTTGGTGCATTTCTTCATAATCCTTCCCCCTTTATTCCACCTGCTGGCGCAGGCGCGTGGTGCTTTGCACCAACAGCTCCACCATATCCTTATGCAGCTGGTAGTTGCCCTTGCATACGAGCAGATCGTTCTGTTCGCGCTGCAGGTTTTCCGCAAGACATTTTTCGATGGTCTCGCGCTTGGCTGCGTCCCGCTCCCCCGCTGTCAGCAGCGGCTCCCAGCGCGCAGCGATATACGTCTTCAGCTTGCTGGCGTAGCGCGCAAGCGAGTGGCGCAGCACCGCGCCGATGTGCACGATCACGTTGGCATGCGCCAGGTTGGCAACCTTGGGCGCGCAGTCCTCACACCACGCAAAGCGCGGCAGCTTGCCCGCGGACGCCATGGCCGCCTCCGTCTCAGAGAGCAGGGCGTCGTTGTTCGTAAGCAGGCCGGGCAGGTGTTCCTCCAGCGGTTTACAGAGCTTCCTTTCCCGGAAATCGAACACGTCCAGCACCGCATCGGCAAAGCAGCCCTCCAGCACCGCAAGCAGCTGCGCGCACGCCTTCTCCAGCGCCGCCTGCGCGTCGTTCTGCCCCTGCAGGATGGCCGCGCGGATGGTCTGGGCGTCGTTCTTCCCCACAGCGGCAAGTGCCTTGATAAACGCCGCCTTGCCCGCATCGGCAAAGGCCGGCACGCCCTCCACCAGCTTGACAAGCCGCGCGTCCCCGCGCGCATGCGCCTGCTCGATGTGGGCGGCGCGCTCCTCAAAGTACGCGGTGCTGTCGCGCTGGGCGTCCTGTAGGCGGTCGATGTTGCCGGAGATGATGGCAAATTTATTCTGGTATATCTCATCAAACTTGCGGGCCGCCTTGAGGATCATCTCGTAGGTGCGCTGCACGATGTGCACGCTCTGCTGGGCGGTGAGCAGCGCGTAGAGCTGCTCCTTAAAGACGGGAAAGCGGCTGGCCTTGAGCAGCTTGCGGTCGTTGGTCACGAACGATCTGAGCGCCTGGTAGGCCGAGACGGCAAAGATGCGCAGGCGCTTCTCCCCCAGGATATGCCGCGCCTTTTCCAGGATATCGGGCCGGTCGCTGTAGCGCGCCTCCACCTCGGCGCGCACCATGGTATCGATGCGCGCGCAGATGGTGTCAAACAGGCGCGGAAAGTCCTCCGGCTCGATCTGGTCGATAAAGGTGATCACAAAGACGATGTTGTGCACGCTAGGGCTTGCAATCAAATCCGCGACAAAGCTGCTCTCGCTCTGGCTGAACGGGGAGAGGGCGGATACCGCCACGATCACCGCGTCGATCTCGTGCAGCAGGCCGATGGTGGTCTGGGTCATGTCCGCATCGTCGTTGAGCCCGGGGGTATCGATGATATCCACGTGGTTCTGGCAGATGACCGTGGGGTAGTAGACCACCGCCTCGCGGATGGAGCGGGCCACCTTCTCCTGCTCCTCGGTGATTTTTGTGACGTAATCCTGCAATTCGTCGATACGGATGCGCTGGCTGCGCGCATCCTTAAAATGAAGAACCACCTCTGGCTCCGTGCCAAAGGTGATTCTGTTGATGGTAGCCGTGGTGGGCGTCACATCGGCAGGCAACACCTTCAGCCCCAGCAGCGCGTTGATCAGGCTGGACTTGCCGCGGCGAAACTCCCCCATCACCGCCACGTTATAGGTGCGGGTCTTAATCTGCTCCAGGCAGCCGGCGATCTCCGAAATGATCGGATCCTCCGGCGCGTAATAGGAAAGGATGTTTTTCATCTGTACGAGATTGCCGTACAGCTCAAATTCCATATTTCTGTAACTGATGCTGTCTTGCATGGGAAACAACCTCTTTTTTCGGAAGGTGTGCCTGGCGGGACGTGCGGTTTACGAAACTTCAATAATTTAACTATAGCAAATAACTTTGTGGATCGCAATGCATTTCCCCGCGCGATCAGGGGCCAAAGCGCGATAAAAAAGCGCCAGCCGCGCTTCGGCAGGCCAGGCCGTAATAAAAAGCATTGGTTATGCCTCGCGCAGCCGCTTCCCCTTCGGCAGTTGCGGCGCCTGCGTACTATGAAAGCGCTGTACTTAGGTGCGGCAAGCAATCCACGTAGATGCGCCTCCCCCGCGCGCGCCATATAAAAACCGGCGGGCGGGGCTTTTCCCTCGCCCGCCGGCCGTGTCAACCATGTTTATGCCATGCGCGCTTTAATCCTGCGCAGGATTCGCCTGCTGCACGCCGTTTAGAATCTCCACCCCGCCCAGCACCGCCGTGCAGCGCACGCTGATCATGGGCGCGTCCTCCTTCTCCGTGGTAAAGGCCTTGTTTTCGCATCCGCCCAGCACCGGCGTGCCGTATACGCGCAGGCGTACGTTTTGGGGTACGCGGATCTCCACGCCGCCCAATATCGCGCTTGCCTGTATCTCAATATCCCTGTGGATGCCCGCGCGGCTCAGGTCGATCTGGCAGCCGCCCAGCACCGCGCTGATGGTGGCTCCCTGCAGATCCTCCGCCAGACTGACGGCGTTGATGCCGCAGAGCACCGCAGAAAAGCGGGGTAAGGGCCGGCTATCGTTGCTTGCGTTGTGCCACACCTCGCCGGTGTACGGGACCTTCGCGCCGCTTGCGCATACCCGCCGCCTGCCAAAACCGCCCAATATCAGCGAAAGGCCCGCCACAATCAGCACCGCGATGACGATGATCTGCCAGGTGCTGCCCGATGAGATCACCCTCTGGGCGCGCAATAGCAGGATCACGCCGATGGCAAGCAGGATTGCGTTGCCCGCGTGGATGCGCTCACCCAGCATGCTGCAAAGCGCCGGCACGATCAGAAACAGCGTCCACCAGCCGTCAAAAAAAAGTTCCACCTGCCACCAGCTGAGCAGATTGCCCAGCACAGCGACGCCAACGCCCACCAGGCCCACGCCCAGCAGGATGCTTACCAGTCGATTGCGCATCGTTTTTACCTCAATTTCTTCCTCTGTATTGCCGTTGTATGCGGCACGCTTACCCAAACAGCAGCGGGCTTTCCGCGCGCCGGCGCTTGGCGACGTTGCGCGTGGCCACGATGTCCACGCCCGTGCCCGCCACGTCGGCAAGCAGCACGTCGCCCACCATCACGGGCGCCTCGGCCCGCAGGGCACGCAGCGCGAGAAGCACCTGGCTGATGCGCGCCTTGGGCACGGGCGTCGCCGTCTTGACAGAGACCAGCGGCATCTCCCCGTCCTTTACGGGCACCGAGTACGTCACCACCCGCACCGGTTTGGTAAACTCGCTCTTTGCGTAGCTCTCCCCCCGTTTGCAGGTGTTGCCCGTCACCGTGAGCGCCCCCTGCGCGTCGCGCGCGACGTGCAGATGGCAGCCTACAGGGCAGGCGATACACACAAAGGACGCCTCTTTTTCCATACTCATGCGCGCATCTCCTCCACTGAAAGCACGATGGGTGCATCCATCTTTCCCGCTTCAAAGGCGATGTGCTCCATCTCGCCCGGGGCCACGACGGCCTTTTTGCGGCTGTAGAGCACTGCATCCGCGCTGCGCGCCGTGATCGTCACCTGCCGCATGGGCGCGCGCACGCGGAAAAACACCTCCAGCTTCCCCTGGGGCGCGCCCGAGACGCGCTGGGGCACCGTGTAGCGCACCCCCGCGCCCGCCTCGATGGCGCGCGCCGCCGCTGGCAGCGCCTCCCCGCGCGCGTAGGCCGCTGCATGCATGCCCGCAATCTCCGCCTCGCGGCTGACAAAATCCACCAAATCGTGCACATGCAGCACGTTGCCGCACGCAAATACGCCCGGCACACTGCACTGGCGGTACTGGTCTACCACAGCGCCGCCCGTCACCGGGTCCATGTCCAGTACCAGCTGCTGGGAAAGCTCGTTTTCCGGCACCAGCCCCACCGAGAGCAGCAGCGTATCGCAGGGCACGTACTGCGCCGTCTCCGGCATGGGCCGGCCCTGAGCGTCCACCTGCGCCACGGTGACGCCCTCCAGGCGTTCTTTGCCGTGCACCTGCGTCACCGTGTGGGAGAGCTTCAGCGGGATGCCGTTATCCTCCAGGCACTGCACGATGTTGCGGGTCAGGCCGCCCGAGTAGGGCATCAGCTCGCACACCATGGCCACCTGGGCGCCTTCCCAGGTCAGCCGCCGCGCCATAATCAGACCGATGTCGCCCGAGCCCAGTATCACCACGCGGCTGCCGGGCATCCAGCCCTCCATGTTGAGCAGGCGCTGCACGCAGCCCGCGCTGTAGATGCCCGCAGGCCGCGTGCCCGGGATATTGAGCGCGCCACGGGTACGCTCGCGGCATCCCATCGCAAGCACCACGGCGGCCGCCTGGATCTCCACCACGCCGTAGGCGGGGCCCACCGCGTAGATGCGTTTTTGCGGGGTGATCTCCAGCACCATGGTGTCGGTCATCACGTCGATGTTGTGCTGCCAGAGCATATCGACAAAGCGCTGCGCGTACTCCGGCCCGGTGAGCTCCTCGCCGAAGTAGTGCAGGCCGAAGCCGTTGTGTATGCACTGCTGCAGTATGCCGCCCAGCGCGCGGTCACGCTCCACCACCAGCACGCGCGCAGCGCCCGCCTCGACCGCCGCAATGGCGGCCGCCAGGCCCGCCGGCCCGCCGCCGATGATCGCCACATCCACATTGCGCGTCATACGTTCGTCTCCTTCGTCTCGTCCCCCGCGCGCGGCGCCACCATGTGCGACACCCCGCCCATTTTGGTAATATCCGGATAAGGGATGCCCAGGTGCGCGTGCAACAGCTCCATCACGCGCGGGCTGCAGAAGCCCCCCTGGCAGCGGCCCATCCCCGCGCGGGTGCGGCGCTTGATCGCGTCCACGCTGCGCGCGGGCAGCGGACCCTCCAGCGCGCGCACGATCTCCGCCTCGGTCACCGTCTCGCAGCGGCAGATCACGTGCCCGTAGCGCGGATCCGCTTCGATAGCGGCGCGGCGCTCCTCCCAGCTCATCTGGCGGAAGGGCTTGGGCGCCGTGCGCGTGCGCACCGCGTATGGATTGGGCGTGACGTCCAGCCCCAGCCCCTCCAGCAGCGCAACCACGTGCGCGGCGATGGCGGGCGCGGAGGTAAGGCCGGGCGAACAGATGCCCGCCGCCTGCACCAGCCCCGGCGCCACCTTGGAAGCCTGGATGATAAAGTCCTCTCCCGATACGGCGCGCAGCCCCGCAAAGGAGGTGATCACCCGTCCCAGGCGCACCTTCGGCACGGTCTGCGTCACCGAAGCGCGGATGGCCGCAAGGCCCTCTGCGCTCGTTGCGGTATCCTCCTTATCGGCCACGTCCTGCGCGGTGGGGCCCAGCATCAGGTTGCCGTCCGCCGTGGGGGTGACGAGCACCCCCTTGCCCATGGCCGATGGGGTGCGGAATACCGTGGCGCGCAGCATGCCCCCCTCGCTCTTATCCAGCAGCATGTACTCCCCTTTGCGCGGATGGATCGCAAACGCCTCCGCGCCCGCCATGCGCGAGACCTCGTCCGCATGCGCGCCCGCGGCGTTGACGATAAAGCGGCTCCTGAGCGTGCGCGCGCCCATGTGCAGGGTAAAGCCATCCGCGCTTTGGGTGATGGCGTCCACCGGCGCGTCAAACAGAAACGTTGCGCCGTTTTGCGCCGCGTTCTCCGCCAGGGCGATCGTCAAACCGTAGGGACAGACGATGCCGCCGGTGGGCGCGTAGAGCGCCGCGCTGATGTCGGGGCTGAGCGCCGGCTCCAGCGCGCGCGCCTGCGCGCCCGTGAGCATGCGCAAACCCGGCACGCCGTTTGCCTGCCCCTGCGCAAGCAGGCGCGCAAGGGCCGGCTCCTCCTCTGCGCCCATGGCTGCCACAAGCGACCCGTTGCGCGTAAACGGCACCTGCAGATCCGCGCACAGCGCGTCAAACATCGCGTTGCCCTCCACGTTAAAGCGCGCCATCAGGCTGCCCGGTGGCGCGTCAAAGCCCGCGTGCACAATGCCGGAGTTGGCGTGCGAAGCGCCCATGGCCACGTCGTCCTTTGCCTCGATCACCGCCACGTTGTTCATGGTGTATGATAGCGCCCGGGCGATCGCGCAACCGATCACGCCCCCGCCGATGATTGCCACATCCATCTTCACGTCGAACGCTCCCCCCTTTTTGCGCCACACGCAAAGGCCATGAACAAGCGCGCCTGTATGCAGCATTGTCCATGGCCCTGCACCCCGCCTCTTGCGGGGGTTCACTATCCAGTTTATTGTGGCACGCCTGTTACAGTATTGTCAAGCGGTTTCCACCTCGGCGGCCTCCTGCAAGCTGAGCATGTCGATGCCCATCTCGCGCAGCTTGAACTTCTGTATTTTGCCGCTTGCCGTCATAGGGAAGGCATCGATAAAGCGCACGTAGCGCGGCGCCTTGTGGCGGGCCAGGCCGTTTTTGATAAAGTCGATCATCTCCTCCTGGGTGGCGGTGCAGTCGGGCTTGAGGATCACAAAGGCCAGCACTTCCTCGCCGTAGCGCTTGTCGGGCACGCCCACCACCTGCACGTCCTGCACCTTGTCGTTGGTGTAGAGGAACTCCTCAATCTCGCGCGGGTAGATGTTCTCCCCGCCGCGGATGATCATGTCCTTGAGGCGGCCGGTGATCTTGAAGTAGCCGTTTTCATCCATCATACCGATATCGCCGGTGTGCAGCCAGCCGTTCTCATCGATGGCTTGGCGCGTGGCCTCGGGCATGTTGTAGTAGCCTTTCATCACCTGGTAGCCGCGCGTGACGATCTCGCCCTGGGTGTTGATGGGCGCGTCCTCGCCCGTCTCCATGTCGATGATCTTGACCTCCATATTGGGCAGCGTGCGGCCCACGGTGTTGACGCGCACCTCGATGGGGTCGTCGGTGCGGGTCTGGGTGATTACGGGCGAGCTCTCCGTCTGGCCGTAGGCGATGGTGATCTCGCGCATGTTCATCTCCTCGATGGCGCGGCGCATGAAGGTGATCGGGCAGGGCGAGCCCGCCATAATGCCGGTGCGCATGGTGGAAAAATCGTACGTATGGAAATCGGGATGGTCCAGCATGGAGATGAACATGGTGGGCACGCCGTGCACGGCGGTGCACTTTTCCCACTGCAGCGCCTGCATCACCCGCACGGGGTTGAAGCTCTTGATCATCACCATGGTGGTGCCGTGGGTGACGGAGGCCATCACGCCCAGCACGCAGCCGAAGCAGTGGAACAGCGGCACCGGAATGCAGAGCCGGTCCTCGGGCGTAAAGGCCATGCAATCGCCGATGGCCTTGCCGTCGTTGACGATGTTGAAATGGGTGAGCATCACGCCCTTGGGGAAGCCCGTGGTGCCCGATGTGTACTGCATGTTGACCACGTCGTGTACGTCCAGGCTCGCCTGCACGGCCGCGCGCTCCTCTTCACTGACCTGCTCGGCCAGCTTGTAGAGGTCGTCCCAGTTGAACATGCCCGCGGGCGTCTTATCCGCATCACCGATGTAGATCACGTTTTTAAGATAGGGCAGCTTTTTGTTATTGAGCTGGCCCGGCTGGCAGGCATCGAGCATCGGGCAGAGCTGGCGGATGTGGGAGACATAATTAGAATCCTTAAAGCTGTCCATCATCACCAGCGTGCACGAATCGCTCTGGCGCAGCAGGTATTCCAGCTCAAAGGCCTTATAGTTGGTGTTGACCGTCACCATCACCGCGCCGATCTTCGCCGTGGCAAACATCACCATCAGCCACTGGGGGTAGTTCGTCGCCCAGATGGCGACGTGGTCCCCTTTTTTGATGCCCATGGCCATCATGCCGCGGGCCACCACGTTGCACTCGTCGCGGAACTGGGCCCACGTCCAGCGCAGCTTCTCATGGGGATATACGACCGCCTCGCGGTCCGGATGCATCTTTGCGCGCAGGTCAAACAAATCACCGAGGGTAATGCTCATCAGTTCTTCGCTGTTCTGCTGCTTCGTCTGCACATTGTTCTGCATGCTTTGCGCACATCCTTTCTGCTCAATGCCACCATTCGTTCTTTGCTTCTTGCGTCATACCAGGCGGATAAAAAAAGCTCTTTCATCTCCATCTACAGAGACGAAAGAGCAAACTTCCGCGGTACCACTCCACTTGAAACCCTTTTTTGCCAGGGGGTTTCCACTTTACCAGACACAATGATCATGTCCTGCCCCTTTTCACGGTGGGGCCGCTCCGTCCAAGCCTACTTGTGCGCCCGGCGCACGTTGGGTTGGCGGCTCTTGGGCCAGTTTCGGTTGGTTTGCCCGCTGCCTCGCACCAGCCGGCAGCTCTCTTGATGGGCACAAACGCGCAACCTACTTTATCCCATTCATTGCCTTTGTTTATGCTGTTATGCACTGATTATAGGCAGGCTTTTTTCGTTTGTCAACAACTTTTTTGCGCATGCTTGTTGATTGCCGCGCGCAATGGTATGATGAAGAAAAGCGGCGAATGGCATGTTTTACGCAAAAGCGTTTTCTCTTTTGAACGAACGTACGATCTAAATCATAGGAGCCAAAAGGGAGGGTATTCTTCGATGCGCAAAATACTGTGTGTAGGTCACGCCTGCGCGGATATTATCGTGCACCCCGTCGACGCGCTGCCCAGGCGCGGCACACTCGAGGCGGTGGAAGGCATCACGCTGGGTACGGGCGGCAACGCGTGCAACTGTTCCAGCGCCATCGCCAAACTGGGGCTGCCGGTGTCCATCATCGCCAAACTGGGCGTGGATGGCTTCGGCAGTTTTGTGGCGGGCGCGCTTGCGGCACGCGGCGTCGAGACGAAGAACCTCGTACGGCCTGAAGCAGAGGACACCTCGGCCACCGTGGTGCTGCTCGACAGCACGCGCGAGCGCAGCTTTCTGCACGCCTACGCCACCAACGCCACCTTCGCCCTGGAGGAAATCGACATGGATGCGGTAGCGGCGTGCGATATCCTGTTCTGCACGGGCGCGCTGGCGCTGCCCGCACTGGACGGCGCGCCCATGGCGTCGCTGCTGCGCCAGGCAAAGGCGCTGGGCAAGTTTACCGCGCTGGACACGATCTGGGACGCCTCGGGGCGCTGGATGGAGACGCTCGCTCCCTGCATGCCCTACATCGACCTGTTCATGCCCAACATCGAGGAGGCCACCGAGCTATCCGGCGGGCTGCGCGATCCCGCGCAGATCGCGCGCAAGTTCCGCGATATGGGCGTGCGCCAGGTGGCGCTGACATTGGGCTCGGAGGGCGCCTATATCCAAAGCGACAGCTTCGATACACAGGTTTTTCCGTTCCCTGTCCACGTCGTGGATACCACCGGCGCGGGTGATTCCTTTGCCGCGGGTATGCTCAGCGGCCTTGCGCTGGGGTTGGATCTTCAAAAGAGCGCCACGCTCGCCTGCGGCGTGGCCGCCCACTGCTGCATGGGCGTGGGCACAAGTGCGGGGCTGCGCCCGCTTGCGGACATCGTGCGCTTTATCCAGCAGTACCAGCCGGATTTTTCGCTCACACCGCAGGCGTGATTGCGCCGCGGCAGGGTTGTCCGCACGCAGGCGCGCGTAAAACATTTTTTGGCAACGTGAAAAAACATCCGAAACGCCGCGCCATGCGCGCTCTATGCGCCTGCGCATAAAGCGCGTGAGCACGCGCATAATAATGCTCGAAGTTGCGCGCGTTTACGTGCAAAGCGTCCATTGACACAGGCGCCTTTCGCGTCCTATAATAAAACCACCGAAAGTGTCCTGGGGTGTGCGTTATACTCACTTAATTAAACCTACATCAAATATTCGGGAGCACGCGTCATCTTAAGCAATGTCATGCCCCCTTTCCGAGGGGACGACAACGTCCGGAGCAGTGCACCCACCTGTCGTGAGGCAGGATATTAATTGGTGGGTAGACGGCACTTTGGGATTCTTACCCTCAAGGCAACTTGAGGGTATTTTTTTGCATAAAACAGCGCCGGTTGGAAAAAATGAAAAATGTTGCGCGGGATGCTTGACAACCCCCCAACATTTCCCTATAATCAATAACGTTGCAGCGTTGCGGAATAGTGTAACGGTAGCACCTACGACTCTGACTCGTATTGTCTAGGTTCGAATCCTAGTTCCGCAGCCAATTGACGCGACGCTCCGGCTTTTTGTCGGAGCGCCATTTTGCCCCCATGGTCTAGTGGCCTAGGACGCCGCCCTCTCACGGCGGTAACAGCGGTTCGAATCCGCTTGGGGGTGCCAAAAGCCCTTCACACAATGTGTGAAGGGCTTTTATTTGCGTAGTTGCTAGCTGGCGCCAGCAGATAGTGTCCCCGCATCAGACTTTTTTCGTGGTATGCGTTTTTTTCAAAGCCTGTGACGAAGGTTATTTGGAGAAACGCCATCGGCAGCAAAGTGCGCTTTTACGTTCCCTGGGATGAAGCGCGCCCTGTCCTTCGGCCTCTACAGTGACACGCCGCCGCGCCCAACGTTGCAGCTCCTATCCTGTAAACGTGCTTTGATTCATTGCACGGGGGTTGGACGTTTGCATCACGGCGTATTCCTCACAAAGACGCAACACATTGACGCATCCGCCTTTCCTCTGCTAGGATATTTGATAGCACCACAATTCAAAGCGGGAGGGCGGAACATGAAACGCGTCAAAATCACCGTGCTGAAAACCACACTGGACAGGGAACTGGCGGATGCATACGGCGCGCCGGGTCTTACGGCCTGCCCGATGCTGCGCCAGGGCCAGGTGTTCTATGCGGACTATGCAAAGCCCGAAGGGTTCTGCGACGAGGCGTGGAAGGCCATCTACCAGTATGCCTTTGCCCTGGCGCACGGCACGGATGGCGGCCTCTTTTATTACGGCGACTGGATTCGCGTGCCCGGCGTGGCCATCTGCAGCTGCAACGACGGCCTGCGCCCCGTCATTTTCAAGCTGGAGGCGACAGACGAGGCGTCGCAGATCGACTACACGCCGGTGCGCTGAGCGCGCCTGTGTCACTGCGTGCTTTGCGTGCTTCCTTCGCCGCTGCGCTACCACACGAAAAAAACGCGGAAGCATGCTGTGCTTCCGCGTTTTTTTGATGGCAATGGATGCGCTTAAATTGTGGCGCAGGCCTGCTGCATGCGCGCGAGCTCTTCGCCCGTCAGCTCCCACTGCGTGGCCGCGGCGTTGTCCGCCGCCTGCTGGGCGGTGCGTGCGCCCACAATGGCCATGGTCACGCCCTTTTGGGCCAGCACCCAGTTGATGGCGACCTGCACCATGGGCTTGCCGCGCTCCTGCGCGATCTGGCGCACCACGTCGATGATGGCGCTGGTGCGGGGCCAGTTCTCTTCATTAAACTGCGTGTAGAAGCGGCTGCGCACGTCGTCCTCCTTAAAGACGGGACGGGCAGAGTACTTGCCCGAGAGCGCGCCCGCGCCGATGGAGCCATAGCTCAGCACGCCGATGTCGTTTTTGACGCAATAGGGCAGAATCTCCGCCTCAATGCCGCGGTCCAGCAGCGAGTAGGGCGGCTGCAGGCTGGTGATGGGGCAGTACGCGCGCACCTCATCCATCTGCTCCGGACTGAAGTTGGACACGCCCACGTAGCGGATCAGGCCCTCTCGGCGCAGCTTGTCCAGCTCCACAAACTGCTCTTCAAAGGGCTGGCCCGGCACCGGCCAGTGCATCTGGTACAGGTCGATATAATTCACACCCAGGCGCTTGAGCGACGCGGCCAGCTGCTCGCGGATTTCTTGCGGGCGGGCGCTCTTGATCAGCACGCCGTCATAGCGCATGGTGCCGCACTTAGTAGCGACAAACACGCGGTCGCGCTTGCCGGCGATGGCCTTGCCCACCACTTCCTCTGCGTGTCCCTCGCCATAGGGCTGCGCGGTATCGATAAAGTTGACACCCGCGTCAATGGACGCCTCAATGGCGCGGATCGCCTCGGCGTCGTCCAGTTCCCCCATCGTGCCGCCCATGCCCATGGTGCCCAGCGCGATGACGGAGCAGTTCATGTCGCTGTCGCCCAGTTTACGGTAATACATAGCTGTACCTCCACAAAATGAAATTTTTAATAAACAGGAAAACCCCGTTTAATCCGAAAAAAAATCGCAACAGCCTGATTATAGCACATTGCGCCGAAGGATTGTACATCCACGGTTGATTTCATGTATTTACGGTTTTGCTTTCAAGCGTGCACGTCATTGCGCCGCGCACTGGGCCAGCAGCGACGCGCACCAGCCGATGAGCGCATCGTAGCGTGCGTCCAGGTTCGCGGCCTCTGCGCCTTCTCCTGTCAAGATGACATGTGCCTCCTGCGTCATCCCCTCCTGCGCGAGCGCCTCTACAAGCGCATCCTTGCGCACAATCCATTCGCCGCTGCGGACGTAATAGTACGTGCGCAACACAAAAAAAGCGCTTTTGGCAAGGCCGCGCAGCGCTTCGCCACGGTCCTGCGCGAACAGATAGCTGTGGCAGGCGGCGTGATAGAGGTTCGCCGCGTCCACGCGCACCGCCATGCGGGCATCTGCGCGGGTAAAGGAAGGCGCAAGCGTCTCCAGCGTGCCGTAAAAGGCGCGCGTATCGCGCGCCAGCTGCAGCAGGTCGTGCCGCGGCCAGCGCGCGAGGGTGGCCGCGTCGCAGACAAAGCCGCACAGGTCCTGCGCGCAGGGCATCTGGCATGCGAGCGTGCGGTAGCGCGCAAGCGTGCGCGTATCGAGCGCGTCAAAGACCACCACCACGTCGATGTCGCTGCCCGCCTTTGCCTCGCCCCGGTTGTAGCTGCCCTGCAGCCCAACAAAGCGCAGATTGCCGCCAAATGCCTGGCGCAGTTTCTCCACCAGCGCCTGCATCCATGCCTCGATGTTCTCCACCATCATCTTTTCCCCTCCCATCGTACAAAAGCGCGCGTCCACAGCAGCATGGATGCGCGCCTTTTGTGTTGTCTCAGTATAGCGTCCGCGCCTATGGCCTGTCAATCGCCCGCAAGCGCCGCGGCCAGGTGTGGAAAGACGCCCAGGCTCCGCCTGAGGATGCCCTGCATGTACGCGATGGTAATGCCGTAGTTGGTGATGGGCACCCCCTGCGCCGCCGCGCAGCGCATGCGGTAGTGCACCGCGCGCTCGTTGAGCATGCACCCCCCGCAGTGGATCACCAGCGCGTAGGGCGAGAGGTCCTCGGGGAATTCCGCGCCGGACACGCTTACGATCTGCAGGCGTTTGCCGGTGTAGCCATGCAGCCAGCGCGGGATTTTTACCGTGCCGATGTCGTTGCACTGGCGGTGATGGGTGCACCCTTCGGCGATGAGCACCGTATCGCCGTCGCGCAGCCGGTTCACCGCGGCCACGCCGCGCACTGCCGCATCGAGCAGGCCCTTATAGCGGGCCATCAAAATGGAGAACGACGTAAGCGGGATATCCTCTGGCGTGTCTCTGGCCACCTGCGCAAACGCCTGGCTGTCGGTGATGACGAGGGCAGGCTTTCTGCCCAGGGCCAAAAGCGCGCCGCCAAGGCCCGTCTCCTTGACCACAACGGCCGTGGCGTCCGCGTCCAGCAAATCGCGTATGGTCTGCTGCTGGGGCAGGATGATCCTCCCCTTGGGCGCGGCCTCGTCGATGGGCGTGACGAGTACCACGATGTCGCCCGCGTTTACAAGGTCGCCCACGATGCGCCTCTTTGGCTCCTTCTGCAGGGCCAGCGCGGCAATGCGCTCCTTGAGGGCGGCGATGCCCGCGCCTGACTTTGCGCTGACGTAAAGTGCATCGTCCCTGTCCTGCGGCGCCCCGGCCAGCAGGTCGGCCTTGTTGCATGCGATTATATAGGGGATATCCCGCTGCGCAAACAGGCCGATCAGTTCCCGCTCGCAGGCGTCCAGGCCCTGGGATGCGTCCGTTACCAGCACCGCCACGTCGGTTTTTTCCAGCACCTGGCGCGTCCTTTGCACGCGCAGCGCGCCCAGCGCGCCCGTGTCGTCGTAGCCCGGGGTATCGATGATGAGCACCGGCCCCACGGGCAGCAGCTCCATGGCCTTTTGCACCGGATCGGTGGTGGTGCCCTTGATGTCCGAGACCACCGCCAGGTTCTGCCCCGTCACCGCGTTGACTACGCTGGATTTGCCCGCATTGCGCCTTCCGAAAAAGCCGATGTGCACGCGGTTCGCGCTGGGCGTATCGTTTTGTCCCATAGGCACCTCCTCGTCTTTTAAAAGCGGAAATCGCGGATGCCTTGTTCAATCTTTGCGAGATGATCGCGGCAGATTTCCTTGACCTGCTCCTTGGGGATGTTTGCAAGCTCCGCCTGGATCAGCGCCTCGCCGATGGCCCTGGTTTCGGGCGAGGCGTAGTCCATCAGGTATTCCTTGAGGGTCATCAGGGCGTTGGGGTGGCAGCAGTTTTGAATTTGGCCGCTCTTGCACAGCTGCATGAAACGGTCACCCGTGCGCCCCTCTCGGTAGCACGCCGTGCAGAAGGAGGGAATGTAGCCCATCTGCATCAGCCAGCGCACCACCTCATCGAGGGTGCGCTTGTCGCTGACGTCAAACTGCTCGGAGTTCTCCTCCTGCGGCTCGGGCTCACAGTAGCCGCCCACGCTGGTACGCGAGGCGCCGCTGATCTGGGAGACACCCAGGCGGATCACCTTTTCGCGCACCTGCTTGCTCTCGCGCGTGGAGATGATCATGCCCGTGTAGGGCACCGCGATGCGGATCAGCGCGCATATTTTAGCAAACGTGTCGTCGTCGATGCCGTTATCAAAGGCGCTGGGGTCGATATCGTCCGCGTGTTTGACGCGCGGCACGCTGATGGTGTGGGGCCCCACGCCGTGCACTGCCTCCAGATGCTCGGCGTGCATCAGCAGCGCGGCAAACTCGTAGCGGTAGCGCTCCAGGCCGAAGAGCACGCCCAGGCCCACGTCGTCGATACCGCCGGCCATGGCGCGGTCCATCGCCTCGGTGTGGTAGGCGTAGTTGTGCTTGGGGCCGGTGGGATGCAGTTTTTCGTAGCTCTCCTTGTGATAGGTCTCCTGAAAGAGGATGTACGTGCCGATGCCCGCCTCCTTCAGCCTGCGGTAGTTCTCCACCGAGGTGGCTGCGATGTTGACGTTGACGCGCCGAATGGCGCCGTTTTTGTGCTTGATGCCGTAGATGGTATCAATGCACTCGAGGATATACTCGATGGGGTTGTTCACCGGGTCCTCGCCCGCCTCCAGCGCCAGGCGCTTGTGGCCCATATCCTGCAGCGCGGTCACCTCGCGCACGATCTCCGCCTGCGTCAGCTTTTTGCGGGCGATGTGTTTGTTCTTCTGGTGATAGGGACAGTATACGCAGCCGTTGACACAGTAATTGGACAGGTACAGCGGCGCGAACATCACGATGCGGTTGCCGTAAAAGTCCTTTTTGATCTGCTCGGCAAGGTCGTACATCTCCTGGATTTTTGCAGGGTCGTCGCAGGCCATCAACACCGAAGCCTCGCGGTGGGTCAGCCCCTTGCGCAATCTGGCCTTATCGAGTATTTGGTCGATCAACGCCCTGTTGGCGCGGTTGGCATCCGCATAGGTGAGGGTGTCCAGTACCTCCTGGTGGTCGATGAATGCTTCCGCTTGCAAAGATTTGGGGTTATACATAGTACACGATCCTTTCTTTTGCGTCAGGGACGCATCCCCTTTCGCATCCGTGTTTATTTTTTCCAGTCGCCGCGATCGACGACCACCCGGTAGCCGATGCGCGCCATGCGCGCCGCAAGGTCCGCAAGATGCTGCGCGGACTCCGCGCCAGTGTTGATCTTGCCATCGTAGAGCATGTACTTACCGCGCACGTGCTCGGGCGAAAGGTTGGGCATCACCACGTTGGCGCCGGCGAGGATGCCCTTCTCCCGCCCCTGGGGGTGGATGGTGCCCAGCGCGGTGGTGGCGGGCAGCAGCACGTGGGGCAGCATCAGCCGTATGATGCCCAATAGCTGCAGCGTGCGCGCCATAGAGCCCGCACGTTCCATGGCAAAGGGCGTATCCTTATGCGGGATGAACGGGCCGATGCCCACCATATGGGGCTGCAGCTGCTGGATGAAGCACAAGTCCTGTGCCAAATGCGCGTCCGTCTGGTAGGGCGCGCCCACCATCATGCCGCAGCCCACCTGGTAGCCGATCTCTTGGAGGTCATACAGGCACCGCTTCCGGTTTGCCAGCGACATGCCCGCAGGGTGCAGCCTAGCGTAGTGCACCTCGCTCGCCGTCTCGTGGCGCAGCAGGTAGCGGTCCGCGCCCGCGTCAAAGTACGCCTGGTAGCTAGCGCGGGGCTTTTCCCCCAGCGAGAGGGTCACCGCGCAGTCGGGATGACTGTCCTTGATGGACGATACGATGTCCACCACCTGCGCATCGTCCAGGGTCGGGTCCTCTCCCCCCTGCAGCACAAAGGTACGAAAGCCCAGCGCGTAGCCCGCCTCGCAGCAGGCGAGAATCTCCGCTTTGCCCAGCCGGTAGCGGCTGGCCGCGCGGTTGCTGCGGCGGATGCCGCAGTAGAGGCAGTCGTTTTTGCAGTAGTTGCTCACCTCGATGAGACCGCGCACGTACACGGCGTCGCCGTAGACGCGCCTGCGCGCCGCCACCGCTTTTTCAAAGAGATAGGCGTCTGTCTCGGCGTCCTGCGCGCGCAGCAGCGCAAGATACCCCTCCTCAGGCAGCGTATACCCCGCGGCAAGCGCGTCGATGCGCGCAAACGCCTCACGCCTCATGGCGGGTAATCACGCCTGAGTAGGCGGTTTTCACGCTGATGCCGGGCAGCTTGCCGATCTTGCCGGCCATGGCGCTGGTCACGTCCTGCGGGGCGTCGATGGCGATACTCATTACGTTGATGTTGCGCTGCCGGTACGGGATGCCCATGCGCCCGATGATGTATTTGCCGTATGCGTGCAGGATGCTGTTGAGCGCCTCCACCGAATCGATATCCTCCACGATGATGCCCATGACGGCTACTCTGGTCTCCATATTGCTCCTCCTTTGGACGCGTGAAAAAAGCAAAGGCATCCTTCCTGCAGGAAAGATGCCTTTGCGCGTACAATACCACACCAATGCACGCGGCCTTTCACGCAGAACTCCCTCTTTGTGTCAGCGGCCGATGCCGAAAACGCGCCCTTGCTGCGGGCTCTGCCTACAGCGCGGGCTGATCTGATTATAGCACATCCGTCAGCGTGGACAAGCTTTTTTTACCAAGCAGCGCCGCATTCCCGCTTACGGGCGCTGGCCCATGCCGCCCTCCAGCGTGAGCGTCTCGCCGGACATGTACTTAAAGTCGGGCGAGCCAAGCAGCACGCATACGCGGCCGATATCCTTTTCCGGATCGCCAAAGCGGGCCATGGGCACCGCGCGCAGGTTTTTCTCATAGGCCTCCGGATAGGCGATCTTAAAGTTCTCCAGTTGGGAGGTCATGGCCAGCGGGCAGACGATGTTGACGTTGATGTTATCCTTGCCCCACTCCGTGGCCGCCACGCGCGACAGGCCCCGGATGCCTTCCTTGGCCGCCGCATAGGACGCCTGGCCGGTATTGCCGAAAAGGCCCGCGCCCGAGGCAAAGTTGATGACCGAGCCCTGTGTCTGCTTCAGATAGGGATAGCACGCGCGCATGTAGTAAAAGGTGGCGTACAGTCCGGAGTAAATGCCCAAATCAAAGTGATCCTTGGTCTGCATGGCGATCGGGATGCCCGAGGCCGACGCCTGGGCATTGTTGATCAGCACATCGATGCGGCCAAAGGTCTTGACCGTCTCCTGCACGACCTCGTTGACGCGGTCTTCCGACGCTTCATCGGGCGTGATATCCGCCTGCAGCGCCAGCACCTGGATGCCATAGAGGCGCTCCAGCTCCTCCTTGGCATCGAGCAGCTTCTGCATGTTGCGGCCGGTCAAAACCAGGTTGGACCCCTCCTTGGCGTACGCCACGGCGATGCCGTATCCAATGGATTTTGCCTTGCCGCCGCCGGTGATGATGGCGACCTTGCCTGTAAAAATACCCATAACGCTCTATCTCCTTTACGTGGTGCAAAACGATCCGCCACGTCTTTTTCGTGACATCTACACCATACATCTTTGTTAAAAAAATGTCAATTCTATTTTGGACATCCAACCGTCTTTTCCGCATTTGGCAGGGGCGTTCCGTTAACCACAGCCGCCAAAAGCGTGCACGCAAAAGACGACTCTCGGCAAAAAAGCGCGGCCGCAAGGCCGCCGCTTTACGGCGTAATTTACGGCGTAAAACAGTTTGCGGACAGGAAAAACGCGCGCCCCGCGCCATTGCGGATGCGGCTTTGGGCACTGGCACTGCCCGCTGGCTGAGCTTGTCGATATGGATACCCCATTTCGGGCAATAAAAAATTCGCAAACCACCAAAGCAGTTTGCGAACTTGGGTGCGGCAACTTGCCGCTGGTAGCGGCGACTGGATTTGAACCAGTGACACTCCGGGTATGAACCGAATGCTCTAGCCAACTGAGCTACGCCGCCATATCTGAGGCACGCGATTGATTATAGCAACGATAACCAATCATGTCAATATGTTACACAAAATTCTCGAAGGCTATGCGCCAAAAAACACAAAGGGCGGCGCAAACGCGCGTGCGTCTACGCCGCCTTTCTGCATATACGGTTTTAGCGCGTGGCAAAGTTATCAAAGTACCCTTGGATCAGGATCACCGGCGTGCCCTTGTCGCCGGAGCCGCTGGTCAGATCGCACAGGCTGCCCAGCAGGTCCGTCAGCCGGCGCGGCGTGGTGCCCTGCGACTGCATGCCCAGGTTATTGCCCTGCGCGCGGTGCTCACGGATGCGCGCAAGCATGGCCTTCTCCGCCTCCTCGGGTGAAAGGCCGGCAAGCTGGTTGTCCGCGATGTATTTGAGCTTCAACTCGTTGGGCACGCCCTCCAAGCCATCGGTGTAGGCGGGCGAGACGACCGGGTCGGCCAGCTCCCAGATGCCCCCCACCGGGTCCTTAAAGGCGCCGTCGCCGTAGACCATCACCTCAATGTCCTTGCCCGTGGCCTGCTTGAGGCGTTGCTGCACGTCGCGCACAAACGCGTCGCAGTCGCGCGGAAAAAGCTTGACGCTGTCTTCCGTGGCCTTGTTGGAGCCCAGGATTCCGAACACCGGGTTATATCCGCTGCCCTCCACGGACTCGGTAAGGATATCGCTCATGGTATATACGGTGCGGGCGCCCGCCTCCTTGAGCAGGCGCATGCTGCGCTGGCGGGTATGGATATCCGCGCAGAGCACATCGGGCGTATACGTCAAAATGCGGCGCGGGTCGTTGGCAAAGACGATCTCAATGTTATCGCCCAGGCTTTTATAATAAGAAACGTAATCCACGCCCGTAAACGTGTGCTTGCACGCGCCGAATCGCTCGCGGAACTGTTCCTCGGTGAGCATATCGCTGTAGGGATTGACGCCGGCTGCCTCCACCTCGTCCAATGTGAGCAGGTGGTTTCCCACCTCGTCGGAGGGGTAACTGAGCATCAGCACGACCTTCTTGGCCCCGCGCGCAATGCCGGCAAGCAACATGGAGAAGCGGTTGCGGCTCAAAATGGGGAAAACCACGCCTACCGTGCCCTCGGAGAACTTGCGGCGCACATCCGCGGCGATCTGGTCCACCGTGGCATAGTTGCCCTGCGCGCGCGCCACCACCGCCTCGGTGATGCCCACCACATCGCGGTCGTGCAGCGCAAAGTGCTCCACCTCAGCCGCAGCCACAATCGCATCCACCGTGATGGCCGCAAGGTCATCCCCCTGGCGAATCAGGGGCATGCGAATGCCGCGCGCCGTCGTGCCAGTCATTCTCGTCATATTCATTGCCAACCTCCTTGGGGTCGATTGCATCGCGCAAAATCGCCTCCACTATTATAGCGGCCGCGGTGCTCTGCGTAAAGTTTTTCTATAAAGAAAATCGCGCACTTTGTACAACTTTATCCGAAAAAAGCAGCCGGCGCGGCGCAAATCTGCGTCCAACCGCCGGCTGCATGTGTCAACGCGCGCGTTAGAAGGATACCTTGGGGGTGGCCTGTGCCTCCTCGCCCGCCTCAAAATAGGGCTCCTGTTTGAAGCCCATCATGCGGGCGATAAGCACGGCGGGGAAATGCTCGATGGAAACATTGAACTTCATCACGGTGTCGTTGTAGAACTGCCGCGCAAAGCCCAGCTTATCCTCCGTGTTGGTCAGCTCCTGCTGCAGCTGGCGGAAATTCGCGTCCGCCTTTAATTCCGGATACGCTTCGGCCACCGCCATCAGGCGGGTGAGCACCTGCGACAGCTCGCCGGAGGCCCTCATCATGTCCTCGGGCGTGGTGGCCGAGGCAAAGCGCGTGCGCGCATCTGTCACCTCCGCCAGGGTGTTCTTTTCGTGTGCGGCGTAGCCCTTGACCGTCTCAACCAGGTTGGGGATCAAATCAAAACGGCGCTTGAGCTGCACCTCAATCTGCGCCCACGCGTTTTTGACGCGGCCGCGCAGCGAGACCAGCTTGTTGTAGAGGGCAATGACGTAGATGACAAGCAGCACCACAATGCCCAGAATAATCCATAAGGCGATATCCAAAACCATTCCTCCTTCGTTGTTGCGCTAAGGTTTATTGTACAGGACGCCGCGCGGTTTGTACAGGCGCGCCCCGCTGCGTTTGCCTGCGTTAGAAGGTGCCGCCGCCACCGCCACCTCCTCCGCCACCTCCGCCGCCGGAGAACCCGCCGCCTCCGCCCGATCCGCTGGAAGCGGCGGACGCTGCGTTGAGGGCGCTTGTGACGTTGCTGGAGAACGTTTGCGAGATGCTGCGAAACGCGGACGTGCCGCCCATCATGCGTATGTTGTTGTAGAGCATCATGTGCACCATCACGTCGCCTGCGTCCATGCCGCTCTGCTGCGCATACTGTGGAATGAGCACCTCCATCTGCTTCATCACGCGCTCGGCCACGCCCAGCGAGACGGCGTACACCAGGTAGTGTTCCCAAATGGCCAGCGAGGCAACCGGCGCCTCGTCCAGGCTGGAGAAGTGCTCCAAAAAGCGCTTGAACGCGCGCCAGCACTCGTACTGCTGGGCCCCGTAGACGCTGCGCCGTTTTACGCTCGCCCCGTAGACCACAAGCACGATGCCGCTGAGCATCCCAACCATGCCCCACATCGAATCCAAGATCGTGGTCTGCCCCACGCCGCAGAGCATGAGCAGCAGCCCCACGAGGATGGGCACCAGCTTTTTGCCGCCGATGCTGTCAAAAAAGCCATGCTTGTCGCCCTCGATGGCCACGTCCGACTTCCATTCGCTGTACATTTGGGCAAATTCCTTGGCACGGGTGGTGCTCTTGCTCTGCTGCTTGATCTGGCGCATGCTCACCGAGCGGCCGTCGCCGATGACGGTGATGAACCAGTAGAGCATCTGCTGCTCGTGGCGCGCAAGCGCGTCGTCCGAGGGCTTGATGAGCGTGAAGCGCACGTTGGGCTTGCTCCGTTTGGAGCCCTCCTCAATCGGGTCCATGCGCAGGTAACCCTTGCGCACCAAATCCAGCAGCGTGGCGGTCAGATCGTCCACATTGGTGGCGCGGAAGCGGTAGAGATAGCCCATCTCTGCCGGCGTATAATCGCCGGGCAGCTCCCGATAATAGTCGTAGCGCTGCGCGGGCGTATGTTCCTTGTCGGCGCGAAAATACGTCCAAACGGCGACGCCCACCGCAATGAGCACAAAGGCAATGGGCAAAATGGTATTGACGGTGCCCTTGACGCGCAGGCGCGCGCGCTGCGCGTTAGCCTCGTCTGCCCAGCGCTGCTCCTCGGCAAGGGCGCTTTCCAAAATACCCTGGTTCGACTGGGGCGCATTGTCCGCCAGCAGCGCGGGCGGAAAGAGCACCCGCGCCTCGAGCATATCGCCCGGGTTGAGCTTCTCCGCCGTAAACGCCACCTGGGTGGGCGATACGATGCGGCTCTCCCCGCGCAGGGGACCGTGGCCGAAGACGCGGATGTCCTCAGCGCGCTGGCCGCCGTCGGGCAAATCGATCACCACGTTGGCCTGCTCGATGCCCAGCCGCCACGCGGTGCCGATCATCTGCCAATAGAGCTGGCCCGCGTCCGCATAGCGCGTCGCCGCGCCCATGATGGTGTACTCCCAAAGCACCGTGAGGGTGTCGCCATCCTCACACGGGTAGTACAGGCGTATATCCGCGTAGCTGTCTCCCTGATGTGTCACCACCAGCTTGCCCCGATCGCCCAGGCTGGCGCTCTGTGCGTGCGCAAAGGGCGTCACCCCGCCGCCGGCAAAGGGATCGTCCGCGTCAAGCGCGCTTTCATCCGTCACCACGCCCACGCGCACGTACGCCAGGCCCTGGGAGCCGGTCCAGTCCAGCGTACGCTCGGTGCCGTTGACATCGTCGGTAAAACGGTAGCGGATCACCTCACGCATCACCATGCTGCCGTCAGGCTGCAGCGAGGCGTGGATATCGTACGTTGTGATGCGCGCGTCCGCGCCGCTACCTGCCCGCGCCGTAGGCGCAAAGCACGCAAGCAGCGTAAGGCACAGCGCAAGCAGCGCGCAGCCCCTTGCAAGATGTCTTTTCAAGTGGGTTTCCTCCTTACATGATCCGGACATGATCCGGGTTGGCCCGAACCGGTAACGTCCCCTTCTACAGGCTGTTTTTTAGTATAGCATACTTTTGCCTGCGGCTGCGTTATCCCTCCAACGAAAATCCCGGCGCCGCTTCACAAATTATTCACAGGAATGCCGCACATTTGCCGTTGCTTTTTTCTATGATAGAAATTATAGTATAAGTAGAGAATGAACGTTCATTCTATACTTCATACGGATGGAAGGCACGCGCATATGAGTTACCGCACGCCCCCGCAGGTGCAGGCCCAAAAAGAGGCGCGCAAACGCCTGATTCTCGATACCGCCGCCCAGCTCTTTGCCAAGGACGGCTTCCACAACACCAGCGTGAAGGATATCGTGGAGGCCGCGGGCATCTCGGTGGGCTCCTTCTACTTCTACTTTGCCTCCAAGGACGAACTGTTCGATACCCTCTACCACGAGATGAACGATACGTACTTGACGCTGCTGGAGATGGCCGCCCAGCGCGTGATGGAGGACCCGGCGCTTGCGCTGTGTGAGGCCATCACCCATACGCTGCTGCTCTTTTGCGAGCAGCGGGACGTCGCCCGCATCCTGCTGACCGATCTACCCCGCCACTCGCCCCAGCAGGCGGAGCGCCAGCAGCGCTCCAACCAGCGCTTTCAGTACATTGTCGAGCAGATCCTGGCACAGATGGCGCAGGCCGGCGTGCTGCAGGTATCCTCCCAAAAGGAGGCGCACGTGATGGCGGTCAGCCTCATGGGCGGGCTGTACTACGCCATCTCGGTGGCGCTGGACGAGGCGAGCAGTACGGACGACCTGCTGGCCTACGCATATCCACTTACGCTCTACAACCTGCGCGCACTTGCCATTGCACATGACGCCCAGGCTGTGCACGCGACGATCTGTCGCATCATCAAGGAGGGCTCAAAGCCATGAATATTCTGGTAACCGGCGCCACCGGGCATGTAGGCAACGTGCTGGTGCGCCGCCTGGCAGAACAGGGGCACGCGCTGCGCGTGCTGGTAATGCCAGGCGAAAACGTACTGCCGCTGCACGGGGTCAACGCCACCATCTGCTGCTGCGATGTGCGCAACGCCGAGCAGGTGCAGCGCGCTGTACACGGCTGCACGGACGTGTTCCATCTGGCGGGCATCATCGACATCACAAGCCGCAACGCCGCGCCCATCTACGAGGTCAACGTAGGCGGCACCCGCAACATTGTGGCCGCGTGCCTGAAGGAGGGCGTGCGCCGCCTGGTCTACACCAGCTCCATCCATGCGCTGCCCGACGACGGCCAGCTGATCGACGAGACCCTTGCCGGCACCTGTGCGAGCGACAGCATGCCCGACCCCTACGCCCGCTCCAAGGCGATGGCGCTGGAGATCGTCACCCAGGCCGCGCGCAAGGGGCTGAACGTGGTGAGCGTCTTTCCCACCGGCATCATCGGCCCCTGCGACTACCGCATGAGCGAGATGGGCCGGCTGCTGCACCACATCACCGCCCATCCCAAGGCGCGCTCCCACATGTACTTTGACGGGGCGTACGATTTTGTGGATGTGCGCGACGTGGTGGACGGCCTGCTGGCCGCCTGGCAGCTGGGCAAGGCAGGCGAGGGCTACATCCTCTCGGGCCATTACGTAACCATTGCAGAGATTTATACCGCCATCCGCAGCGCCATGGGCGCGTCGTTTACCCTCAAACGCGTGCCTCTTTGGCTGGTGCGCTTTGCCGCAAAACTCGCCCCCACGCTGTTTCGCATCGCGCGCCAGAAGCCGCTGCTCACCCCCACCAGCATCAACGTACTGCTTTCGGGCGGCAACATCAGTTGCGAAAAGGCGCGGCGCAATTTGGGGTATGTGCCCCGCCCCTTCCAGCAGACCATCGATGACGCGGTGCGCTGGATGCAGGCACACTATCCCGCCAAGGCAAGGCGCAGCCGCACGCGCAAGCGCCGCATGGCGCAACCCAGCAGCTGAAGACGCCTAAAACGCATCCAAAAACGCATAAAAACCAAGCGCGCAAGCGGCATATTTGCATGCCGTTTGCGCGCTTTTTGGGATCTCCTGTGTGACGCTCTGTATTACGCCCTGTACTTCTCATAGATGCGGCGGTACACCGCCGCCAACACCGGGATGCCGCCCACGCTCGCGGCCGCCACCAGCAGCGCCCCGCACAGTACGTCCCATACGCCCGCCGCGCCGCAGAGAAAGAACACCCCCGCATAGCAAAACCACATGTGCGCGTTGGCCCGGTTGTAGGCCGGTATATCGCGTATCTCCTCGGGCGCCACCGTGCTGCCTGACCAGAAGTGCATGGGGCTTTTGCGCATGCGCGCGTAGATGCCAATGCCGGCAAAGATGCAGGCGCACAGCCATACGATGATACTGAAAGCCACGCCACTCCCCCATTCCTATAGCAGGCGATAGTCCTCCACAAAGCGGAAGGGATAGCCCCCCACCAGCTTATTGCTGGTGATGGTGGGGCACAGGTAGCGCTCCACATGCGCGGCCAGCAGGTCGTTCGCATCAAAATGATCCACGTAGGGCGGCATGGCCGGATTGTACATGGTATCGGTCAAATCCCGCACCAGCACGCATCGCACGCCCTGGCGCAGCATCTGCCGGATGCCGAAGGCGCGCCCCAGCACACACATATTGGCGTGCACGCCCACATAAAATAGCGTGGTGATGCCCTGCTGGCGGATGAAGTTGTACACGTCTACGCCATCACCGATGCCGTCGCGCGCATCGTCGATGGTGATGGCGTCGTGCTGCTTGTGGTACGGCCTTTTGTAGGTGCAGCCGCCCCCGCAGAAGCAGCCGCCGTCGCTGTCGTCAAAGGGCAGGGTCGGCTCGCCCTCCAGGCGCTTGACCCACGCCTCCATGGGCACGCGCGGTGCTGCCTCGGGCGCCTGCTGCACCCGCAGGCGCGCCGGATTTTCCGCGTAATAGGCCATGGTGTTGCTGGGGCAGTGCAGGATGGTCACCCCGCGGCTGCGCAGGGCGCTTGTGAACTGCTCGATGCGCGGGGCAAGCTCCGCTACGCGGCGCGCTGCCCCCTTGCACCAGTGATCATCCCACATATCGCAGATGATGATCCCCAAGGTGCTGACATCGCCCCACACCGGATGATCCAGGCGCATCCAGCGCCCCGTTTCGTCTTTTCGCTGCACCTGCGCCGAGCAGGTCAACATGGTTTTACGCAATTGTTGCGCCCTCCCCTGTAAACAGATTGCAAATGCATCAAGTAAGGAGCCACTGATACCCATGTACAGCGTCCCGCAAAACTGCACCCAGGCCCTCGTATGCCTGTTTGACGCGCCGCACAGGCCACGCGCGCGCCTTTTCGCCTGCGCGTGCGCGCGCGGGGCATGGCGCATCGCCCTACCCATGATGCGCGCCTGCGGCGGGCGCGGCGGACTGACCACCTTCAAATGCGAGGGGGACGGCCGCACGCCTGCGGGGGTGTTCCCCCTGGCCCAGGCGATGGGCACCCTGCCCGCGCGCGGGGGCCTTCCCTACCGGCGGCTGTGCGATCAGGACGTGTGGATCGACGACCCCCGCGCCCCGCACTACAACACCCTGCAGACCCGCGCGTTCGCAGACTGCTACGCCGCGTCCTACGAGACGCTCTGCATCCCCGACTACGCGCATATGATCGTCATAGCCTACAACACCCATCCGGTGCGCGCCGGCGCGGGCAGCGCCATCTTCCTGCACCTGCGCCTGCCCGGTAAAAACGCGACGGCAGGCTGCATTGCCGTATACCCTGGGGACATGGACGCGCTGCTGGATTTTCTCCAGCCGCACGCGCATCCCCACATCATCCTCGCGGCAAAGCCCGCCTGTCTGCAGAGCGAGCTTGCGCGGCTATTCCCGTAAGCAAGATATTCGTGCAGCAATGCGGCATTTCCTCTTTTTTCCGGCCCACATACCCCAAAGCGCTGGTTTAAGCAGACAAAACGCGGCTTTGCGCAGGTGCGCCTTGCAACAGGCGCGCTTTTTTTCTACACTACTTCCCATGCAAGAATGTCCCGCGCGCGGGATACACTACGCGTGTAGGTTTTCCCGCAGGCAGGCGACGCATGCAAAAAAGCGCCGCCTTTTCGGACACTTGGCAGGTTTTGTCCCTTTCGCCGGATGCGCCCATGGCGTATCTTGGTTGATAGGCTGGATAAAACACAGCAACCATACAATATGTACAAGGGGGATTTGGGTTTTGAACAACCAGGCACATTGGCACACCATGGATACCCAGCAGGTGCTCGAGGCGGTGGACGCAAGCCCGCAGGGGCTCACCGCCGGCGAGGCGCAGGCGCGCCTGGCGCGCGACGGTGAAAACAAGCTGGCCGAGCAGAAGCCGCGCAGCTGGGTCTCCATCTTTTTTGCGCAGTTTGCCGATATCATGGTCATTGTGCTCTTTGTGGCGGCGCTTATCTCCGGCCTGTTGGGCGAGTGGGTGGACGCCGCGATCATCGGGGTGGTGATCCTGCTCAACGCTATTTTGGGCACCGTACAGGAGAGCCGCGCCGAGGCCGCGCTGCAGGCGCTCAAGAGCATGTCCGCGCCCTTTGCGCGCGCGCTGCGCGATGGCGCGGTTGCCCACATACCGGCAAGCGAGCTGGTGGCTGGCGACGTGGTGCTCATTGAGGCGGGCGACAACATCCCCGCCGATATACGGCTGCTGGAGTGCGCGTCACTCAAGGTGGAGGAATCCGCCCTGACGGGCGAATCAGTGCCCGTGGAGAAAAACTGCGCGCCTTTGGAGGATGCCAAGGCCGCGCTGGGTGACCGAATAAACATGCTCTACATGAGCACCATCGCCACCTACGGCCGGGGCGTGGGCGTGGTCGTCGCCACCGGCATGCACAGCCAGATCGGCCGCATCGCAGGCCAGCTGCAGCAGGAAAAAAGCGAGGAAACTCCGCTGCAGAAAAAGCTCAAGCAGATCACCAACATCCTTTCCATCGCGGTGCTGGTCATCGCCGCGGTGATCTTTGGCGTAGGGCTGCTGGGCGGACGCGACGTGCTGGATATGTTCCTCACCGCCGTCAGTTTGGCGGTGGCCGCCATACCCGAGGGGCTGGTAGCCGTGGTCACCATCGTGCTTGCCATGGGCATGCAGCGCATGGCCAAGCGCGGCGCGATCATCCGCAAACTGCCCGCAGTGGAGACGCTGGGCTCCACATCGGTGATCTGCTCCGATAAAACGGGCACACTCACACGAAACCGCATGCGCGTGGTGGAGACCTGGACGGGCGGCGCGCCGGGCGAGGCGCCCCAGGGCAGCGCAGCGCTCGCCCCCCTCTACGAGGCCATGGGCCACTGCAACGACGTGCGCCTGGGCGAGGCGGACGAGACCATCGGCGACCCCACCGAAACGGCGCTGATCGACTATTTGTTTGAAGCAAAGATCTGGGGCGCACAGGACGTGCTCGCGCGCAGCCGCACCGGTGAAATCCCCTTTGATTCCGAGCGCAAGCGCATGAGCGTGGTTATCGCAAAGGACGGCCGCCAGCGGGTGCTGGTCAAGGGCGCGCCCGACGTGCTGATCGCCCGCTGCGACCAGCTGCTTGACCAGGGCAAGCCGGTTCCCATGGACGATGCCGCCCGCTCCCGCGCAAACGAGGCGGTGGACAACATGGCCCGCCGCGCGCTGCGCGTGCTGGCCTTTGCCTACAAAGACGTACAGGATGTCGACACCAGCGATATCGATGGCACTGAATCGAGCCTGACGCTGGTGGGCCTGACAGGCATGATTGACCCCCCGCGCGACGAGGCGCGCGACGCAATCGCCATCTGCCGCAGGGCGGGCATCCAGCCGGTGATGATCACCGGCGACCACAAGGTGGCGGCCGTCGCCATCGCGCAGAACCTGGGCATCCTCAACGACGGTATGCGCGCCATCACCGGCGCAGAGCTTGACCAAATCAGCGACGAGGCGCTCACAGAGCAAGTCCCCGAGATCGGCGTTTACGCCCGCGTAGCGCCTGAGCATAAGAGCCGCATCGTGCGCGCCTGGCAGCAGCGCGGCGATATCGTGGCCATGACGGGCGACGGCGTCAACGACGCCCCCGCCTTAAAGGAGGCGGATATCGGCGTGGGCATGGGCATCACGGGTACGGACGTCTCCAAAGGCGCCTCGGACATGGTGCTCACAGACGACAATTTTGCCACGATCGTAAAATCCGTCAAGGAGGGCCGGCGCATCTTTGACAACATCCACAAGGCGGTGCGCTTTCTGCTCTCCTCCAACGCGGGCGAGGTCATCGCGCTGTTTGTAGCCACGCTGCTGGGCTGGCCGTTGCTGGCCCCGGTGCACATTTTATGGGTCAATCTGGTCACCGATACCTTTCCGGCCCTCGCGCTGGGTGTGGAGCCCGCGGAGCCCGGCCTGATGGATCGCCCCCCGCGCGAGGCCTCGCGCCCCTTCTTTACCGGCTACACCTGGACGCAGGTAGGCATATTGGGCGCGCTGGAGGGCGGATTGACGCTGGTGGCCTACGCCATCGGCCAGGCAATGGGCGGCGCGGTGTGCGGCACCACGATGGCGTTCGTCACGCTGGGCCTGACCCAGCTTGTTGCAGCGCTGGGCTTTTTCTCGGAGCACGATTCGATCGTGACCCTCAAGCCCCGCCGCCACAAGATGCTGCTGCTGGCGCTGGCAGGCTCGGCGCTGCTGCAGCTGGTGGTGGTGCTCCTGCCCCCGCTTCGCAGCATCTTCTCGCTGACGATGCTCTCCGGCGTGCAGTGGCTGATCGTCCTGGGGCTGATGGCCGCCATGCTGGTGTTCATCGAGCTGCAAAAACGTGTCACCCGCCTGCTGCATCAAGCGGAGTAACACCGCTGCTTCCTACCACTTAAAACCAGCTTAACAAACAGCGCGCGCCGCCCTGTGCGGCGCGCGTTTTTCTGTCCATGCTTCCAGTATTTTGCAGCACATTTCTCCAGTTTCCTTTCGCCAATGTATATCAAACCCACAAAATTTGTTGTATAATGATATAAGCTTTATTGACGTGCAAAGTTGCCAGCGGCTGCGCGCTTTCTGCGCGCGGCGGGGTTGGCCTGGAATGTTTGCGCGAATTAGCAGAACTTGGAAAGGAAACGGCTGTCTCATGGCAACATCCACAAGCGCATTCCCCCAGCGCAAGCGGCTGGGGCAGCATCTCATCGATCTTGGCGTCATCACCCAGGCGCAGCTGGACGAAGCCATCACGGCGCAGCGCGCCACGGGCGAAAAGCTGGGCGCCGTGCTGCAGCGGCTGGGCTTTGTCACCGAGGCCCAGCTGTTCTCCGCGCTGAAACTGCAGATGGGCATCCCCTACGTAGACCTGCACAGCGTGGTGATCCCGCCCGAGGTGGTGGCGATGGTGCCCGCGCCCATCGCGCGGCGGCACAACATCGTGCCCGTCAGGTTGGAGCGCGATACGCTCTACATCGCCATGGAGGATCCCTTTGACTTTGTCGCGCTGGACGACGTGCGCCTGACTACGGGGCACAATACCCAGCCGCTGCTCGCCAGCAAGGAGGCGCTCTCGGCCACCGTATCGCGCCTCTATGCAAGCGAGCTTGCCCAGCAGGTGCTCGACGACATCCGCCGCGACGCGCCGTTGGACGCGCTGCAAAACGGCACGGCCGCATCCAGCGACACGGTGAGCAACGCCCCCATCGTGCGCCTGGTCAACTCCCTTTTGCAGCAGGCGGTGCAGCGCCGCGCAAGCGACGTGCACATCGAGCCCTTTGCCCAGGAGCTGCGCGTGCGCATGCGCATCGACGGACAGCTGACCACTATCATGAGCATCCCCCAGCAGCTGCACGGCGCGGTGATCACGCGCCTGAAGATCATGGCCAATCTGGATATCGCCGAGCACCGGCTGCCCCAAGACGGCCGCTGTGAGATCACCGTGGAGGCGCGCACGATCGACCTGCGCGTATCGGTATTGCCCAGCGTCTTCGGGGAAAAATGCGTGCTGCGCATTTTGGATCGGGCAAGCTTCCTCGTCTCGCGCGATCAGCTGGGCATGCCCAAAGCGAGCCTGGAAGCCTTTGACCAGCTGCTGAAAAACCCGCACGGCATCATCCTGGTATCCGGCCCCACCGGCAGCGGCAAGACCACCACCCTCTACACGATGCTTGCCGAGCTCAACGACGAGCGGTGCAGCATTGTCACTGTGGAGGACCCTGTGGAGTACATGATGCACGGCATCACCCAGGTGCAGGTCAACCCCAAAGCGGATTTGACCTTTGCAGGCGGCCTGCGCTCCATCCTGCGCCAGGACCCGGACATCATCATGGTGGGCGAGATCCGCGATGCGGAGACCACGCAGATCGCACTGCGCGCCGCCATCACGGGCCACCTTGTGCTCTCCACCATCCATACAAACGACGCGCTTTCCACCATCTCGCGCCTGATCAACATGGGCGCGGAGCCCTACATGCTCGCTGCCGCGCTTTCCGGCATGATTTCCCAGCGGCTGGTGCGCAAGGTATGTCCCCACTGTGCCCAGCGCTATACGCCCAGCGCGTATGAGCTGGAGATGGCGCGCATGCAGGGCTACCGCGGGGAATTCATGCGCGCGCGCGGCTGCGCCTTCTGCAACAACACCGGCTACATGGGACGCACCGGCGTCTTTGAAATATGCAACATCTCCCACGCCCTGCGCGAGCTGATCGCAGGCAATCGCAGCGCCGACCAGCTGCACGCGCAGGCGCTCAAAGACGGCCTGATCCCTCTGGCGGCGCAGTGTCAACAGCTGCTGGAGGACCAGGTGACCACCTTAAGCGAGGTGGTGCGGCTCATCTACGCAGCTGATAACGCCTAAGGCGACGCCCTTTGCGAAAGGAACGAGAAACACCATGGATTTAATGCCCTTAATTGCGCAGATCGCCTCGCAGAACGCGTCCGACCTGCATTTGACCGTGGGGCTCACGCCCATGGCCCGCATCAACGGCCATCTGCTCCCCCTGAGCCAGGAGCGCCTGCAGGCGGCCGATACCGAACAGCTTGCCCGCAGCATCTTAAGCGAAGCGCACTGGACGCGCCTGGTGGAAAACGGCGAGGTGGACGCCTCGCTCTCGCTGCCAGGCAAGTGCCGCTACCGCGTCAACGTGTTCCGCCAGCGGGGCAGCTACGCGCTGGCGCTGCGCGTGGTGCAGTCCTCCCCCCCCTCCTTTGAGGCGCTGGGCCTGCCGGTGGAGACCATGGAGAACTTCTGCGGCAAGACGCGCGGCCTGATACTGGTCACCGGCCCCACGGGCAGCGGCAAGTCCACCACGCTTGCCGCCATGGTGGACTTTATCAACCGCACGCGCGACGCGCATATCATCACGCTGGAGGACCCCATCGAGTATGTGCACCGCCACAACAAGTGCATCGTCAACCAGCGCGAGATCGGCAGCGACTCACTCTCCTACGCCGCGGCGCTGCGCGCCGCTTTGCGCGAGGACCCCGACGTGATCCTCATCGGCGAGATGCGCGATCTGGAGTCCATCTCCATTGCGCTGACCGCGGCTGAGACGGGGCATCTGGTGCTCTCCACGCTGCACACGGTCAGCACCAGCCAGACCATCGACCGCATCATCGACGTCTTTCCCCCCTACCAGCAGCAGCAGGTGCGCGTGCAGCTGTCCATGTCGCTACTGGGCATCGTGGCCCAGCAGCTGCTGCCTACCGCAAACGGCCAGGGGCGCGCGGTGGCCACGGAGATCCTGGTTTCCGTGCCTGCCATACGCAACATGATCCGCGAGAGCAAAATCCCGCAGATTGAAAGCGTGCTGCAGACCTCGGCGCGCCTGGGCATGTGCACCATGGACGCCTCCATCGCGGGGCTCTACAACCGCCATATCATCGATATGAACACGGCCATGACCTACGCCATGGAGCAGGACAACATGCGCCGCATGATGCGCGGGGGGCCGTCGTACTGATTCTTTTGTATTGTATTCATATTGTAAAAGGAGCAAGCCATCATGCCACAGTATCGCTACAGCGCCCGCACGCCTGACGGACAGATCGTCACCGGCCAGATGGACGCGCAGAGCGCCATGGGCGTGCACGCATCTTTGCGCCAGCAGGCGCTGGTGGTGCTGGACGTGCAGCAGGCGCAGACCAGCGCATCGCGGGACCTGGGCAAACGCAGTGTCCCGCCCCAGCGCATGGCGACATTCTGCCAGCAGTTTTCCTCCGTGCTGCGCGCGGGCATCCCGTTTGTGCGGGCGCTGGATATCGTCCGGCAGCAGACCAGCCATAAGCGGCTGCGCGCGGCGCTGGACAGCGTCTACGCCGAGGTGCAATCGGGCCACAGCATGAGCGAGGCAATGGCCGCCATGCCCGAGACCTTCCCCGTGCTGATGATCGAATCGGTGCGCGCAGGCGAGGCCGGCGGCTCCCTGGATGACGTGATGGACGATTTGGGCGTATCCTTCTCCAAGAGCTACGCCATCCGCCAGAAGCTGCGCAACGCGGCGATCTACCCCACGCTGGTGCTGGTGATCACCTTTGCGGTGGTGTATATCGTGCTGACGGTCGCCATGCCCAAGTTCGTCGCCATCTTTGCGGCCTCCGGCGCCGCGCTGCCCGCCCCCACACAGGCACTGCTTGCGCTGAGCGACTTCCTTGCGCGCTTTGGTTGGCTGGTGGCGCTGCTGATTGCCGGCGCCACCCTGGCCTACAAAAGCATCACGGCGCGCGGCCCCGCGCGCCTGCACAAGGACCAGCGCAAGCTGCAGAGCCGCCTTTTTGGCAAGCTGCGCATGTACAACGTATCGGCGCGGTTCTGCCGCACCCTCTCGATGCTGCTGGCGGCGGGCGTGCCCTTCACCCAGTCGCTCACCATCACCGCCGATGTGCTGGATAACCGCTACGCCCAGCAGAACGTGCTGGAGCTGGAGTCCCAGGTGCGCCGGGGACATTCGCTCGCCACGCTGCTTTCCAATCAGCGCTTTTTTCCGGTGCTGGTGGCCAACATGGCCGCTGTGGGCGAGGAATCGGGCACCATTGACGACATGCTGCGCAAGGCAGCTGACTATTTTGAGCAGGAGCTCGATACCTCCGTCACCCGCATCTCGGCCATCATTGAGCCCATCATGATCCTCATTGTGGCACTGATTGTGGTGATTCTGGTGGTGGCCATCGTCCTGCCCATGTTCCAGATGGTCAATCTGACGGGCGTGTTTTAAGCGGCGCACCCATCATTGGCATAAAGCCCCCATCTATGTAGACAGGGAAAACCATTATAAGGAGGAAACGCACATGAATCTCAACCGCAAAAAAAACCGCAAAGGCTTCACACTCATTGAACTGATCGTGGTCATTGCCATCATCGTCATCCTGGCCGCCATCGCCATCCCCAACTATATCGGGATGCAGAACAAGGCCAACAAGGCTGTGGAGATTGCCGACGCATCGCTGATCGCCAGCGCCATCAACACCTACAACGCGCTGCAGACGGATGATGCGGACAAAATCGTAAACGGTGCAGTGTTCGCCACCTACAAGGCCACGCTGGTTGCCGACGGGCTGTATCCCTCGGGCCTGGCGGGCGACGCCGAGACCCGGGCGGCCGCGCGCGTGGTCATTGCCGCGGACGGCTTTGCTTCCGTCAACAAGGACTAGTTCCTTCATTATTATCTTAAAGGAGGGTGTCTACTATGAAAATGCTGCACCGCAAAAAGAACCGCAAGGGCTTTACCCTCATTGAGCTGATCGTGGTCATCGCCATCATCGTCATCCTTGCCGCCATCGCCATCCCCAACTATATCGGGATGCAGAAAAAGGCGACCGACGCGGTGGCGCAGTCCAACGCGGCGCTGCTTGCCAGCGCCATCAACGTATCCAATGCGCTGGGCGAAAACGCCAAAATCACATCCAAGCCCGCGACCCCCGCAGCCCTGAAAACCGCCGTGAGCGACGACCTGTATCCCTCGGGCATCTCGGATGCGGACGCCACCACTGCCCTTGCCTGGGTAAACGTGGACGCAAACGGCTTTGCGAGCGTCGTCAAGCCGGCCAACCCGTAACAGACGCAGGGTTTGCCCTGCACCGCGCCTTTGGCGCACATGCACTGGCGCGCGGTGGGCGGCTTCCCGCCCGCAAGCGCGCGCCGAACTTGCGGCGTGCCGCGGGAAACGAGGCGTTGCGCCTTTGCGCCCGCGGGCGCGCCACCGGCTTTATACGTTTTATTGTATCCGTATTGTTTTTAGATAAAACACCTGAAAGGAGTGCGCGCCATGCCCATTGCCGATTTTGCGATGCGCGAGCCCATGCTGCTGTGGCTGATCATACCGCTGGGCCTTGCCATCGGCAGTTTTCTTAATGTGTGCATCGCGCGCGTGCCGCTGGAGCAATCCATTGCCCATCCGGCATCCCACTGTCCCAAGTGCGGCACACCGCTGCTGCACCGCGATATGATACCTGTGGTAAGCTATATGCTCCTTGGCGGCAAATGCCGCCACTGCCACCAGAGGATTTCGGGACGCTACCCGCTTGTGGAGCTGTTATGCGCCGCGCTCTTTGCGCTGGCATTCGCGCAGTGCGGGCTGTCCCTTCCCTTTGCAAGCTACGCAATCCTTTTTGCGTTATTGATTGTCGCCGCGTTTATCGATCTGGAGCACCAGATCATCCCCAATGGCACGGTGCTCATCGGCCTTATTGCGGCGCTTCCCTACCAAATGTTAATGCATGGCCTGCCGCAAGGGCTGCAGGCGTATTTTCTCGGGCTGCTGGCAGGCGCGCTGCCCCTCATCCTGGTAGCCCTGATCGGCCGCCTTGTCTTCAAGCGCGAGGCCATGGGCGGGGGCGATATCAAGCTCATGGCCATGGTGGGCGCCACCCTCGGCTGGCAAAACGGCCTGCTCGCGCTGTTGCTCGGCGTAGTGGCGGGCGGCGTGGCCGGCGCGGTGCTGCTGGCGCGCAAAAAGGCCAGCGGCACAACCGAGATGCCCCTAGGCCCCATGCTCGCACTGGGCAGCGTTCTCGCCGCGCTGTGGGGCACGCCCCTGCTTCACTGGTACATGGGCCTATTTGGCCTGTAAGCAAGCTTTTTTCGATGGAAAGGAGGTGGATACGCATGCGCCACAGGCAAGGTTTTACCCTCATTGAACTGATCCTGGTGATCGCCATCCTCGCGCTGATGGCGGCGATCGCCCTCCCCAGACTGGGCGCGACGACCAACCGCACGCTGATGCGTTCCACCGCCTATGCGCTGGCGCAGGAGCTCACCTACGCCCAGCAGCAGGCCATCGCCACCAACAGCATGGTCAACTTTGAGCTGGACCATGAGACGGGCGCTTTTCGCGTGGTGCGCGTATCTGACGCAAGCGTACTGAAGACGGGCGCGCTGGACGCGCGCGTGGGCATCACCGCCAAGGGCTTTCCCGCCCCGTCCACGCAGACGCATACCATCGTCAACTACCGCAACACGGGCGCCGCTGAAAACGAAGGGGCGTTCTATCTCTCGGACGGCAACACCTTCATCCAGGTGCGCATCGCCATGCTGACAGGAAAGGCGGTGGTGGAGGAATGGTAAAGGCTTTGCGCCGCAACAAGCGCGGCTTCACCCTCATTGAGGTGCTGGTGGCCGTGGCGATCCTGGCAATCCTCATCGTGCCGCTCTTAAGCCTCTTTGCGCAGAGCGCATCCAACGGCAACCATGCCGATGCCATTGTGCGTGCCACCTTCTCCGCCATCACCGTGCTGGAGGAGCGCAACGCCCTCACCTATGAGGCGCTGCTGGCGCACGCGTCAGATACGCAGGGCCAGGGCAACCTGCGCATCGTAACCACGCTATCGCCCTACGGCAGCGCCGACGCGCTCGCCGGGGCTGCCGACCCCGCCTACCTGCACGTGGTGCTGCGCGATACGTACGCACTCGTGCTCTGCCCCGACGGCGCCGCGCTGCGCTACGACTACCCCGCCGGCGATATGACACTCAACGTCACGTCCACCAGCGTGCTGGGGCACAGCTTTCCGCTTGCGGGGCACGACCGGCTGATCGTGCTGGTGCACGGCCAGGGAAATTTGGAGCGCGCGCTGCGGATCAACCAGGGCAGCGGCTGCTACAGCGTGTTCTACACAGCCGGCACGGACGCATCACGCTACACCTGCAACAACAGCGCGTTTGCGCGCGTGCAGCTTGCGATGCCGAACCTGCTTGTCAACGTACGCGTGGAGGCCTTTGACGCATCCGGTACCCGCTGCGCGATGATGCAGGAGACGCTCAGCGTGCCCATTGAGGCGGTGGCGCCATGAACAGGATGCGATTGCGCAAAGGCAGGCGGGGCTTTACGCTGGTGGAGCTGATGCTCGCCCTGGCGCTCTTTGCGTTGGTGGCGGTGGTGCTGATGAGCGTATACACTGCCGGTGTGCAGAACGCCACGCGCGACATGACCGCGGCCAACGACCGCGAACAGCTGCGTGGGGCGATGAGCCATATCCAAAGCCAAGTGCGCCAGCAGCGCGTGTGGGTGGAGGCGAACCCGGGCAGCCTGCGCATCAAGCGCGAGATGACCGTCTACGCCTATACCCTCAAGGGGAACCGCCTCTACTTCAACGAGGACGCGACCGGCCAGGAGGGCGTGCTTGCCACGGGCATCCGCGCCTTCTCGCCCACGCTTGCAGGGGATACCCTGCGCGTGGTCATCACCTCAGAGAACGGCGAATCGCTCGAGACAACCTTTACCCTGCGCTAAGGCAACGCCTGTGAAAGGAGGGCATGCATCATGCCGTGCAAACTGCGCCGCGCCCTGCAAAACCGCCGCGGCTCCAGCCTGCTGCTGGTGGTCGTCGCCATCATGATCCTGTGCGTCGTGGGCTTTACGCTGCTTGCCATGTCCTCCACCTCGCTGCACGTCAGCCAGAACGAGAAGACGTACCAGGCCGCCTATTACGTGGCAGAATCGGGCGTGCGCAAGGGGCTGGACCACCTGCGCCTTGCGGTGGACCAGTACTACGCCGCGCTGCTTGCGCTGCGCGCGGGTGGCAGCGCAAGCTTTACCACCATGTACGAGAACTTTTTCCCCTACGTGCTGGCCTCCATCACGCAGGACGCGCCCCCCGCGGGCGTGCCCGCGCTGCCCTTTGCAGAGCCCGCCTGCGAGGCGATCGAGGGCGTGACGCCCCGAACACACACCACGTTTACACTGGAGGGCGCGGGCGATACGCGCACCTTTATCATCACCTGCACCGCCACCATGGGCGGCGTTGTGCGCTCTGTGGAGGCGCGCCAGCAGGTTGCGCGGGTGGATATCCAGCAGAGCAGCGTGGGTGTGAGCGGCCTGCTGCAGTATATGGCTGACTCCAACACCATGCTGCTATCCGGCGCGCAGATCAACGTCGCCCACTATGTCGATACCATTAAAAATGACATTATCTTCAACGGCACACAGCAAAACGGGGTGTACTCCGCGCTGCTTTTCAACAATATCACCAACGTCAGCGGGGACGCCGCGCTCAACAACTGCAACGCGTACACCACCAACACCTATCATGAGCAGGGCATCCGCTACATTGAGGAGCTGCCCGGCTACGCGCAGCTGGTGGCGGTCCATCCCAGCTACCGCACGCCGTTTGAGATGTTCAACAACATCAACTACGAGGGGCTGCCAGACCGGCATTTGGTATACGCCCCCAACACGCCGCAGAACCAGTACCAGGTGACGCACAACTGGTACATGAACCTGCAGCCCACGGGCAAAAACGTCAACATCGGCACCCCCGGCAAGCCTGCGGTCGTCATCGGTATGCAGGGGGACGGGCGCTCGCTCGTTTTGGGAAAGCCCGGGACCAAAATGGTTATAAACGGCATCGTTTACAGCGATTCCAACCTGGAGATTGCCGGGGACGTCACCATCAACGGCCTGCTGCTGGTGCGCGGCGAGATTGCCGTAGGCACGTCCAACTGGTCCTCGGATAACCGCCTCACCGTCAACCATGACGCGGCTATGGCGCTTGAGGCCGTAAGCAATGCCGTCCATGACGGCGCCTTGAATGAAAACTTTTTTGGCGGCGCATCCTCCGGCGGTGATGCGTCCCTGGCAGGGGACGTCTACCCAGAGGAAGCGTCTATCGCCGAGATCAAACCGTAAAAGCGCATCCTTTCGCCCCTTGCGGGGCGCAGGACGCGATTCAGGAGGGAAAACCACCTTGCAGATTCGTCCCATTAAAAACGCCGTGGGTATCGATATCGGTGCCTCACAGGTCAAAATTGTGCAGACATCCGGCGGGCTGGCGCGCCGCGTCATCACCGCGCCGCTGATGCGCGGGCTGATTCAGGACGGCCGCATCGTCTCCAAGGACGCGCTGGCGGGCAACCTGCGCAGCATTCTGCGGCGCGCGCACATCCGCGAGCGCAACTGCTGCCTTGCACTGGGCGGCGACGATATCGTGATGCGCCCCTTCACCCTGCCCGATATGCCTGAAAGCGCCATCGCCCAGAACGCGCGCTATGAGATATCGCATTACCTGTCCATCGACGTGGACAACTACCTGGTGGACTACCGGATTCGCTACCGCGATACGGACGCGCAGGGCAACGCGCAGATACACATCCTGGTGGTGGCCGCGCCGCGCAAGCTGCTGGAGGATTACAGCGAGGTGCTTCAGCGGGCGCACCTCAAACCGCTGGTGATCGACGCGGCGCTGCACGCCCAGAGCAAGCTGCTGCGCTACAACGCGCTGGAGCGCAGCGCCTCTGTGGAAGGCCAGGCGCACGTCACGCTGGATATCGGCGCCTCGCATAGCACAGTGGGCATCTTTGAGCACGGCAACTATGCGATGGATAAAACCATCAACATAGGGCTGGAGCATCTGCTGGAGAACGCCTCCAAGCAGGCGGGCGAAAAGTGGACGTTGGACGACGACGCGCTGCGGCGCACGGACCTGTTCAACGACGAGGACATCCCCCTGTCGCTGCGCACCTATTTTCTGCGCGAGGCCACCTTCCTTGCCCAGGAAATACTGCGCGCACTGGAGTTTTACGTGCAGCGGGCAAGCGGCGTGCAGGTGCAGTGCATCTACCTATTGGGCGGCGCATCGCTGCTGCCGGGCATGGAGGCCTTTTTGGCGGACTACCTGCAGCCCTATCCTGTCGTACACGCTTCACAGCTGGTCAACCCCGCCACCAGCGTGCAGTATTTAGATCGCGCGGCGCTGTGGGCCAATGCCTTTGCAGCGACCCTGCACGAGGAGGGCTGAGGGCGTCATGAAGATTCACAGCAGTGTACACGATATCAACTTAAGTCCCGCGGCGCACCGGCCGACCTACGGGCACAAGATCGCGTTTTGGGTCAGCATGGGCGTGATTGTACTTGCCGTGCTGGGCGTGGTGGCCTTTTACCTGCCGCTGCAATACGAGCACCGCCTGCAGGCGCTGAACCAGCAGGCACTCGATGGTATCAGCGCAGGCAGCGGCGGCGCGCAGCAGTTTGACGAGCTTACGCAGCAGAAAGCCCAGCTCGCCGCGCTGTGCGAGGTGGTAAACGCTATGGACGACGCCCGCTTCCTCTCCCAAAGCGTGCTGGAGCACCTGGAGGCCAGTTGCCCGCCAAACGTGACGCTTACCCGCATGCGCTACGATGGAGGCGCGCTGACGGTGGAGGGCTTTACGTCCGTCAACACCGCGGTGGCGCCCTTTGCCGCCAAATTGGCCGAGGGCGCGCTCTTTGCGGACGTATCCATTGAGAATATCACGCTGGATCGGGAAAACCAGCGCTACACCTTCAGCATCGTGTGCAGCATGCCCCAGGGCGTATCCGACGCTTTCGCGGGTTTGAGCGGCAGCGCCGCCTCCATCGGCGAGGACGGCGGCGCGCTGGAGAACATCCTGGGCGGCGTCCTTGACGACACAATTGAGCCGGTGCCGACACCCACACCGACACCCACACCGACGCCTACCCCGACGCCCACTCCGACACCAACGCCTACCCCGACACCAACGCCGACAGCAACCGAAAGTGAGGTATCGCCCACATGATGATGAAGCTATCCAAACGCGAACGCGTGCTGCTCGTCATTTTGGGCGTGGTGCTGGTGTTTGGCCTGTATTTTACCCTGTTTTTCAACCCGTGGATGCAGCGCGTCACAACGCTTGAGGAGCAGTACGCGCAGAACGATGCGACGCTGCAGCAGATCAACACCAAGGTATCCTCGCTGCCTCGCCTGCAGCAGGATACCGACACCCTGCGCGCCCAGACGGAGGCGCTGCTGGAGAATATCCCCGCCTCCCTGGACGAAAGCCAGCTTACCCTCTATATCCAGCAGGTGATCGGCCAAGCGGCGCGGCAGGTGCAGATCTCCTACACCGGCAACACCACCCAGGAGCATTACGCCTTTCAGCAGGTGAGCGTGCGCTTTGCGGCCGATTACAACGACGTGCGCCGCATCCTCACCACGCTGGAGACGGGCGCCTACCGCAACCACATCGTCTCGATGGAGATCGCCCCCGCCAAACAGGTGGAGGGCCAGCCCTTTACCTACGATACCGAGGTGAGCGTGGTCTTTAACCACGTCTACCGCACCGGCGGCACGGATAAGCCCACGGACGCGGGCAGCCTGCCCTTTGGCAAGCCCAATCCTTTCCAGGATACCGCCACTGTGCCCGAGGACGCGCAGTAAAGAGCGCTGCAAAGAGAGCCGCCGCAGCAAAGCACATGCTTACGCTGTGGCGGCTCTTTTCATTGTTTTTTATGGCTGAAAAGGCTCGATTTATTTCCCCTGCGCGCACCCGTTGACGCGTAATTTCTGCCGGATATGATTGGCGATGGCCGCGGGCGCCGCTTTGCATGTGCGCCGCATCCCCACACTTACGCGAAGGATGCGCCCTGGCCTACTCCGCCCGGGCTTAGACCCGTGTGGCATTTTAACACGCGCGCCTCATGCGGGGTGTAGCGAGGTTCGTAGCGGCAGCACCCGGCGCTGCCATAGGTTGAAACCCGCCCCTGCCGCAAGGCGCGATGCTGTGTCCTCCCGCTGGCAGCACAAGCGGAGGTTCTTCGTACGCGCGTCCAATGCGCGGCATGCCGCGTTCTGCGCGCTCTATGCCAGGCAACTTCGCAAAAGCCGTTCGCACGCCGCGCAGCTGCGGCGGCAGCCCCTCTTTTTAATCCACACGAAACACGGGCAGCGCGATGCGCTGCGTATGGGGCGCCTGCCCGTCCGCCGCATCCTGCCGCGGCATGCGCACCACCTCGATGACCACCTGCGTATCCTGCCCGGACGCGGCCGTGCGGGGCTCCTCCGCAGCGTGCACCCCCAACATCCCGCAGCCGGCGACCAACAACACACCCAGCAGCGCCGCTTTGACGCAGCAGCGCCGCAGATTGTCCCTGCGCATGCGCACCATTGGATCATCTCCTTTGCTTGATAAGACGAGCTTACCTGCCGGTTTCCTACAATTTGTCACTAAAATGCAACAGCATTGTATCATTGCGAAAAAAACATGCGCGGCGGACGCTGCCCGCTGCGCATGTTCTTTCTATGCCGCCATTACTGTGCCAGAATACCCCGCACTGCCTGTGCGATATCCTCGGGGCGCATACCGAATTTCTCTGTCAAATAGTCCAAATAACCCGTCACGCCAAATTGATCCTGGATACCGATGCGCGCCATTCGCACGCCGCCGCCCTGTTCGGCCAGCACCTCGGCCACAGCGCTGCCCAGACCGCCCAGCACGGAGTTATTTTCCGCTGTGACAATGCGCCCCGTTTGGGCCGCATGCAGGATCGCCTCTTTGTCGATGGGTTTGATGGTGTGCATATCATACACCATCACGTCGATCCCCTCCAGCGCCAGCACACGCGCCGCCTCCAGCGCAAAGGGCACCATCAGGCTGTTGGCGATGATGGCAGCGTCTCCGCCATCGCGCAGCAGATTGGCCTTGCCCAGGGTAAACGTGGCACCCCGTTCATAGACGGGGTATGTCTTGCGCGCCACGCGCAGATAGACCGGATCGGGATGGCGCATCACCTGTGGCAGCAGCGCGCGCAGCGCCTCGTTGTCGCAGGCATCCGCCACGATAAAGCGTGGAATGGCCCGCATGATGGCTACATCCTCCACGCACATGTGGGTGCCTCCGTTGATCTCTGCATACAATCCAGGTGAATCCCCCAGCACCTTACAGTTTAGCCCGCTGTAGGCGATGGACACGACCAGCTGATCGTACACCCTGCGCGTGATAAAAGGCGCCAGCGAGTGGATTACGGGGATCATGCCCGCCTCCGCGATGCCTGCGGCCACGCCCACGGTATTGCTTTCTGCAATGCCACAGTCGATAAAGCGCTCTGGATACTGCTGGGCAAACGCCGCGGCGTAAAAGAAACGGATATCGCTTTCAATGGCCACCAGCGGCAGCTCCGCCCCCAGCGCGATCATCTGCTCGGCAACGACCTCGCTGCCCAGCTTCGCGTCAAATTGCAACATACATTGTCCCTCCTTTAACCCTGCGCATCAATATAAGCACAGGCTGCCAGGCAGTCCGCCTCCGACACCGGAATCAGGTGACAATGGCGCTGCCCCTGGGCAGGCGCGTAGCCCTTACCCTTGATTGTGTGGGCGATCAGGCACGTGGGGCCGTCCACGTGGGCTTTGGCCAGCGCCAGTGCGTGCGCAATGGCGCCCACGTCGTGGCCGTCCACCTCCAGCACGTGGAATTGAAAGGCGCGCAGCTTATCCGCCAGCGGTTCAACATCCACCACATCGCGCACGTTGCCGCCCACCTGTAGGCCATTTTGATCGACGATGCACACGAAGTTGGCCAGGCGCTGGGCACCTGCCAGCATCAGCGCTTCCCACACCTGACCCTCCTGCAGCTCGCCATCGCCTACCATGCTGTAGACGCGGTAATCCTTGCCCAGCACCCGCGCGGCCAGCGCATGGCCCACTGCGCAGGAAATGCCCTGGCCTAACGAGCCTGTGGTCTGGTCAATGCCCGGCGTCAGGCGCATATCGCAGTGGCTGGGCAGATTGGTGTCCGGCCGGTTGAGGGTCATCAGCATCTCCTTTGGAAAGTAGCCCCGCAGCGCAAGCGTGGCGTAGAGCCCCGGGCCGCCGTGCCCCTTAGACAGAATAAAGTGATCCCTATCCACCCACCTGGGGCGCTCAGGGTCAACGCGCATCGCGTCGAAGTAGAGTACGGTCAACACATCCACGCACGACAGGCTTGCGCCGATGTGTCCCACGCCCAGGTGCGCAATCATCTCGATCACCCACTTGCGAATGGTGCGGGCATTCCCTCGCAGCAGCTCCAGCTTCTGTTCCTCCATGGTTTTTCCTCCTTCATAAACTTTTTAAAAAAGTGAGAATGCCTCGCGCTGCGTTTCCCCACGCCCGGGCGGGCATCGCTCACGCTGCGCAAGGCATTTTCATGGTATTTGTACGACTCCATATGATCCGTAAGCGTGTAAGGGAGGCTGCGCTCTTTTTCCCGCTCATACAAAGCGCACAAAGGGAGCAAGCATTCTTTTTACAGGTATTGCTCGACGTTCGCAGCGTCTACCCATTCGACGCCCAGCTCGGTACGCTGCTGCGCGGGCGCCCTGCCTTCGATCAGGCCGTAGGCGATCTCCGCTGCCATGTAGCCCATCCTATAGGGGAACTGCAGTGATGTGCCGAACTGCTGGCCCTTCTGGATCAGATCCAGGTTGAACGCCGAGCCGTCAATGGCCGCCACCTGTATATCGCCCGTGCGACCCGCCGCCTCGATGGCCGCGACTACACCCTGGGCGGGGTTGTCGCTATACACCCACACGCCGTCAATGTCCTTGTTGGCGCTCATGACATCGTCAAAGATCTTCATGGCGTTGTCCACGCCCGCGGTGCCGTCCTGATCGACAATCACATTTATGTCCGGATATTTTTTCAACGCCTCGATCGCGCCCTCATAGCGTGCGCGCCCCGCGGTGTTGGTACTCTCTTGAAAGATGACCAAGTTGCCCTTGCCGCCCATTCCCTCACACAGATTTTCCATGGCCAGCGCGCCCGCCGTCCTATTGTCGGAGGTGACGACGGCCGAAGCGGAATCGGCGTTTTTGCTGGGGTTGTCCACCAGGATGATGGGGACGCTAGCGGCGTTTGCGATATCCACCGAGGCGCACGAGCCCTCGTAATCGTAGGTGGCAAGCAGAATAGCGTCCGCCTTCTGGCTGACCAGATCCTCCACGTTGCTCAGTTCCTTGGTGAGGTCCTTGTTACTATCGAGCGTAATAAGCTGATCCTGGCCGGTACCTTTTTCCTCCATATAGGACCGGATGCCCTTTTCCATTTCCACAAAGAAGGGCAGGGACATGGATTTGACAATGTAGCCGATGCTGTATCCCTCACGCTGGGAGGTCTGGCCCTCTGCGGCGGAGGGAGTCGCCTTGGCGGGACTGCAGGCGGCAAGTGACAGGGTAAGCGCGAGCGCTAGCAGCATGCAGATGCATTTTACGGTCTTTTTCATGATGTGGAATCTTCCTTTCTTGTGTTTTTTGCGATAGTCATTCGATGGTACTTGCGTTTGCGGTTCAACTGGATGTGCATGACCGCCACAGAGCATTGCGCGTCCGCCCCCTGGCGATTTCCCCTGTTCGCGCCTCCGCAGGCACTTTTAGGGTAAACGAAACAGACACCCGGCCTGGCGCGCCGATTGCGGCAGATGTCTATTTGTTTGTTTGTGGTTTTTTCCGCGCGCAAGAGGCTGCTGCGCAGAATAGGAGATGCTCGTCGGTCGCCCGCTACTCGCTCTCTTTGATCGCCTGGCGCAGGTAGTGGCGGTGGCGCTGCGCGATGCTGCGCGCTCCCTCGGGATCCGCGCGGCGGATTGCGTCAATCAGCGCGCGGTGGTTGTCCTGTTGGGGTACCTGCTTGCTTTCGATGGAGAGCGTAAGGAACCACATGTCGTTGTAAAAGTTTTCCGCCGCCCTGCAGAAGGTGTCGCGCAAGTGCCGGTTGCCACACAAGTCCGCCATTCGCATGTGCATGGCGCGGTCACAGTTGACAACGTCCCGTACCCGGCCCTGCGCAAAAAACTGTTCCATCTGTGCAATCATGTCCTCGAGCTCCCGCACCGTCTCCTCGCGCAGCTCGCCCTCGCCGTAGCGTTCTGCCAGTAAGTATGCGATCATGCCGTCGATGCCCTCGCTCAGCTCCGTATACTCAATGACATCCTCACGCGTGATGGCCTTGATAAAGGACCCGCGGTTCATGATGGTCTCCACCAGTCCCTCTTCCTGCAGCCGACGGATCGCCTCGCGCACGGGCGTGCGCGATATGCCCAGCTCCGCTGCGATGACCGCTTCCACAATCTGCTGTCCGGGCATCAGCTTACGGGTGAGATACATCTCCTTGATTGCCTCATAGGCACGCTGCGCAGTGGTTTTCGTTTCCATGAACAAATGCTCCTCAATCTTCTTTGCGCACCCCGGCGTGATGATGCACAGGGCGTATCAGACCATATAGATGGCGTTTTAAGTATACCATGTTGTACACAATCTCCCAAGGCATTTCTTTTCACTTTCGCGAGCGCAGCGGCCTTCGGAATTTTTTTGCATACTAAATTGTGTACAATTTTGTATACTGTACGTTCATCATAATGCTTTTTTCTCTCCGTTGCAAATGTACTATAGATCAATTTTTATCAAATACATCTAAATAAAGCGAAATTCTGCTGCTTTTTCAATTTATATTATTCATATGCAAATTTTCAATTGTTTTCTCTACTTTAAGCAAAAAAACAAACCGCACCTTTGCAGATGCGGTTTTACAGTGATCGCATATCCTTCAGGAAAGCTTGATGCCAGCGTAAAGCTCCGAGAGTATCTGGCTGGAGGCCTGGTATTTTGCCAGTTCCTCCCCCGTGAGGGTCAGCGAGATCACCCGCTGCACGCCGCTGCGGTTGACGATGCAGGGCGCGCCGATGTAGACGTCGTTTAAGCCGTACTCCCCCTGCAGCATGGTGGAGACGGTCAGCACGCTGGATTCATTGCCCAATATGGCGCGCACGATGCGCACCATCGCCATGCCGATGCCATAGTAGGTGGCCTTTTTGGCCACGATGATCTTCTGGGCGGCGTTTTTGACATCCTCGCTGATCTGCAGCAGCTCGTTGTAGCTGTAGCGATCCGACTGCTCCGCAATGATAGAGAGGATGGGCTTTGTGGCGATCATCGCCTGGGACCATGGCACAAACTCGCTGTCGCCATGCTCTCCCATGACGTAGGCGTGCACGTTGCGCGGGTCCACCGAGAAGTACGCGCCCAGCTGATAGCGCAGGCGGGCGGTGTCCAGCGCGGTGCCGGTGCCCAGCACGCGGCTGGTATCAAAGCCGGAGATGGCCTGCGTCACATGGGCCATGATGTCCACCGGGTTGGTAGCGATGAGGAAGATGCCCTCAAAGCCCGCATCCACCACCGGACGGATGATGGATTCAAACACGGCGGTGTTGCGCTGCAGCAGGTTGAGGCGCGTCTCACCCGGCTTTTGCGCCACGCCCGCGCAGATGGCCACGATATCCGCGTCCCTGCAGTCGCTGTAATCCCCCGCGTAGATGTTCATGTTGGAGCCGGAAAACGCCAGGCCGTGGTTTAAGTCCATCGCCTCGCCCTCGGCGCGCTTTGTATCGATGTCGATGAGTACCAGCTCACTGCACACGTTCTGGTTGAGCAGCGCGTAGGCAAAGCTCATGCCCACAAGGCCCGTGCCCACCAATACCACTTTACGATTGTCCGTTGCCAATGAAGATTTCCCCCTCTATTTTTCTGTGGCGGATGACATTGCATCCGAAGGAATACCATCCTTATTTTACCACGGCAGGCGGAACATATCCGCATTTCTCAGGAAAAGTGCGCCATAAACGCATAAAAAAACGGCGCGCATGGATTCCTATGCGCGCCGGCGGCTTTTTTCGTATATGGTTGCCGCGGCAATCAGGCCGCCATGACGTCCTGGCCCTCCTCCTGTTTGCGGCGGCGACGCCGTGGTTTGCGCTCCACATGGCGCACGCGGTCGTCCAGGCGCTCCACGCGCTTGTCAAACACCAGCCGGACCACCAGGTTGGTCACCAATATCATCAGCGACATGGCCGCGGCGGTCGCCACATCCCCCGTCTCCTCCATGTTGATGATGGCTACCGACATGGGCTTGAAGCCGGGGCTGTAGAGGAACACCAGCGCGGAGATGGTCGCCATGGCGTTGACAAAGTAGTAAATGAAATTTTCCGCAAACGCCCGCAGCGACAGCGGCAGCGTGACGCAGAAGAAAGTGCGCACCCGGGGCACGCCCATCACGTCGGACACCATCTCGTACTCCTTATCCTGCTTGCGCAGCGAGGCGGTGGCGGTCAGGTAGGGCGTGGAGAACATATGCACCACGTTTGCGATAACCATGATGGCCATGGTGCCGTAGATAAAGTTCAATGGGTTTGCGGGGTGGTTGTAAAACAGGATGAACGCGATACCCACCACCAGGCCCGGAATGGACATGGGCAGCATCGACAGAAACCGGATGTAGGCGCCCGTGCGCTGCATGGAGCGCACCTTCTCGATCAAATAGGTGGCGACAAACACCATGATGGTGCCCACCCCCGCCGATACCAGCGCCAGCAGCAGGCTGTTGAAATAGGTCTGCATGCCGTCTGCCCTTGGCACGTTTTTCATCAGGAAGCGGTCAAAGGTCAGCGACAGGTCGTAGGGCCACTGCCGCACCGTGGCGGCCAGGAACATCGTGGCGATGAGCACCAGTATGGCCAGGGCGATGATCCAGCAGTACGCGCCCGCGATGCCGTCGCGCAAGGGGCGCTTTTCCAGCCGGAAGCGGGTGGAAGACGCGTTGAGCGTGCCCTCCTGCTTGCGGCGCACCAGCGTGTTGGCCACGTAGGAGAGCACCGCAGGGATCATCAGCACAAAGCTTGCAACCGCGCCCAGCGAAAAATTCTGCTGGCCGATGACGCGCTTGTACACCTCGATGGAGAGCACGTTGTAGCCCTCCCCCAGCACTTTGGGCGCGCCGAAATCCGCAAAGCTCAGGGAAAAGCAGACGATGATGCAGCTCACCAGCGAGTAGGTGATGTTGGGCAGCGTCAGCCGGAAGAACTCCCGCGCGCGCGACGCGCCCATGATGCGGGAGGATTCGTACAGCCGAAAATCCGTGTTGGACAGCGCGAGCGACATGATCATCACCACCTGCGGGAAGCAGTAGAGCACCTCCGCCGCGATGATCAGCACCTTGCCGTAGAGATTGACGTCCAGCGCGGGCAGCAGCCCGAACAGGCCCGTGGTGATCAGGCCCTGGCGGCCCAGCAGGTATTTCAGCGCGATGCCGTGCAGCATCGTGGGGGCAAACAGGGGCAGCAGCGCGATGGCGTGCAGCGTCTTTTTGCCGTGGATGGATGTGCGCTCCAGCGCATAGGCAAAGAGGAATCCCAGCACCACCGCGATGACGGTGGCGATGGTGGAGACGTAAATCGAGTTCATCGTAGCCTGCCCCAGGCTGGGGTTGGTAAAGAACTCGCCCGCCCGCGAGAAGCCCACAAAGGCGCCGTCGCTGTCAAAAAAGATCTGGGACGCAAGCAGCAGCAGCGGCAGCAGCACAAACAGCGTCATCGTCAGCGCGTAGAGGATTTTAACGGTGTTGAGCCCCGCGTGCCTGCTGAAGGATCCGCGCTTTTTAGCCATCCTGCGCCACCCCTTCCGGCAACACAAGGCGCACGCGCGCGCCCCGCTTGAGGTGCGCGTTGCTCACGCGCGAGGGAACGTCCACCATGACCTTGCCAAAGCGCGGGGTATCCACAAACGCCCGGTAGCTTGCGCCGTGAAAAATCAGATCGCTGATGACGCATTCGCCCGCCTCATCGGGCACGATATCGATGGTTTCCGGCCGCACCAGATGGTGCTCCAGGATATTGACGTTGCCGATAAACGTGGCGGCAAACCTGCCGTTGGGATGAAAATACAGCTCCTCAGGCCGGCCGCTCTGCACCACCTCGCCCTGATCCATCAGCACCACGTGGTTGGCCATGGAGAGGGCCTCCTCCTGGTCATGGGTCACCATCACGGTGGTGATGCCCATGCTGTGCTGCAACTGGCGGATTTCCTCGCGCATCTGTTCGCGCACTTTGGCGTCCAGCGCAGAGAGCGGTTCGTCCAGCAGCAGCAGCACCGGCTCCATCACCAGCGCGCGCGCAAGCGCCACGCGCTGCTGCTGGCCGCCCGAAAGGGTGGCGGGGTACTTTTTTGTAAAGTCCTCCATATGGGTGCGCGCAAGGATCGTCTCCACCCGCTGTTTGATCTCCCTTTTGGGCACGCGATGCGCCGCAAGCGGGTAGGCCACGTTATCGTACACCGTCATGTTGGGAAAGAGCGCAAACGACTGGAATACAAAGCCCAGCGCACGCTTGCCCGGAGGCACGTCGGTGACGTCCCTGCCGCCGATATGCACCTTGCCGCCATTGGGTGGCTCCAGCCCCGCGATCACGCGCAGCAGCGTGGTCTTGCCGCAGCCAGACGGGCCCAGGATGCAGACGAACTCCCCCTTTTGTACGCTTATATCCACGTCCTTCAACACCTGCGTCTTGCCGAACGATTTCTGAATTTTCTCCGTGCGAAGATAGGCTTCCATGGTTCCATTCCTCCTTGTCGATGCCCCCGCAAAAGGGGCGGATGCCACGCGCTAAACGGGTGCACCTCCTCTCAAGCGTGCCGCGGGATTGCTTGTAATTTTAGGCTTCAAAGTCGTCCTGCCAAATCTTCAGGATCGCGTCGCGGTTTTCCATCATCCACTCAAAGTTGGGCTTGATCAGCTTTTTGTAGGGATCCTCGGGATAATCCGGCGGAATCTCCACATCGGTGGTGATCGCGATCATGGGGTACACTTCCTTGTAGGCGTCCATGGCCTCATCGGAGATGGCCCAATCCAGGAACAGCTTGGCGGAATCCTTGATGTCGTTTTTCTTCACCAGCGCGTTGGTCTCCAGCTCCCAGCCGGCGCCCTCGTCGGGGAACACCACTTCCACCGGCGCGCCGGAGCGCTTCTCGCGGATGCAGCGCGCGTCGTAGGAGATGCCGATGACGCACTCGCCCGAGGCGGCGGATTTGGAGGGCTGCGAGCCGCTGGTGGTGTAGCTGATGATGTTCTCATCCAGCTTGCGCAGGTAGGCCCACCCCTCCTCCTCGCCCATCAGATCGATGATGGAGGAGACGATCAATAGACCGGTGGCAGAGGAGGTGGGGCTGGGCATCATGATCATGCCCTTGTACTTGGGGTCGATCAAATCCTGGTAGGAGGTGGGCACCGGCAGGCCCTTCTCCTCCAGCTCCTTGGTGTTGACGGTCAGCGCCACCATGTACGCGTCCACACCCACCCACATGGGAGGATCTTCGGTATCCTTAAAGTCGGGCAGGATGCGCTCCAGCCCCTGGGGCGCGTACCCCTCCAGGATGCCCTCCTTCTCCAGCACCAGCATGTTCTGGATGGACAGCTCCCAGATGACGTCCGCGCGGGGGTTGTTCTTCTCCGCCAGGATCTTGGCGGTCATCACGCCGCCCGCGTCGCGCACGATCTCCAGATCAATATCAGGGTATTTTGCGCGGAAGGATTCCAGGTACGGATCGATGTAATCCGCGTCCTGACCGGTGTACACAACCAGGGTGTCTTTCTTTTTGCCGCAGCCCGTCATGGGCAGGGCCAAGGTCACCAATGCCAGCAGCAGCGCGATCCACCGCAGGCTCTTTGCGTGTTTTTTCATGTTTTTTCCCCTTTCTTGTGTCCGATAGTGAATGTTTTGCGCCAAAAACACGCGCACCGACTGCATGATGCCGAAAAGCACATGCAGCCGGTGATGAAAACTAAGGCATATGAAACACAGCAGCGTCACTATGTTGTCTGTCTCACAATCGCAGATTGTCTGTGTTTTTGTTTTTTCTTCCTGCAGATGCCCTCTTTCAATCGTGCTACCCATCAACCAAAGTGCCGATCTTTTGTATAAAAAACCGTTCCACTGGCGCATGGCTCATCGCGTTTCATTGTTTTTTCATTATACGCGATATGATGTACAAATTGCAACCCTATTGACAAAATTAGATTGGCAATCGACGCGGTGCACAAAAAAGCGGCAAAAAGGCGCAGGTCTCTCCGCCTGCGCCATGTCGATTATTCCGTTTCCCTGGCAATGCTGTATAGATATGCGCGCGCCGCGCGCATATCCTGCGGCGAGGTAATTTTAAAGAGGCGATCATCCCCCCGCACCATCACCACATCCCCGCCGGTGGCCATGACCGCGCCGCAGTCGTCGGTGACATCGGGCGGGTGCTCCATCGCAGCAAGCGTGCGGTGCGCGCCATCGATTACGTCCATGCGGAAGCCCTGGGGCGTCTGGCACTGGAACATCTGCGCCCGCGGCGGTATACGTTCAAAATGCTTGCCGTCGCTGCTTGTCACAATGGTGTCGCTTGCGGGCACAACCGTACCGCAGGCGCCGTACCTGCGCACAGCCGCGATGCAATCGGAAATCACGCGGCCCGGCACAAAGGGGCGCACGGCATCGTGCACCAGCACAATATCCGCATCCTCGGTGTGCTTTTGCAGCGTCTCCAGCCCGCTGCGCACCGATGCGCTGCGGCTCTCCCCTGCATCCGCAAACCAGCGCAGCTTGGCGATGCGATAGCGCGCCGCCCACTCCATCAGCGCGTCGCGCCACGTGGGCGCGCACACCACCGCGATGGCATCGACCTCCTTGTGTATCTGAAAGGCCTCCAGCGTATAGACAATCACAGGCTTTTTGGCAAGCAGCATGTACTGTTTGGGGCAGTCCGCGCCCATGCGCGTCCCCATGCCGCCCGCCATAATCAACGCGACATTCATACAAGCTTCTCCTTTATATCCCATAGCTGCGCCGCGCCCGTTCTGTGGAGATCGACTCGCTTGCGCGACGGCCTATCGATTATTATACCACAATTTCCATGCCCGCCATGCTGCGAAGCAGCACCAGGCTGTTGACCAGCTGGCCGACAAACTGAGGATCGGCGGGGAAGAACATATACGCCCCCTCCTGCGCGTACACGGTAAAGCGCCCCCTGTAATCCGCCGATACGCCGGGCAGCTGCGCAAGCGGCACCACAATGGCGCGCGCCTCGCCCTCAAGCTCCCCTTCAAAGCAGAAGCCCGCGCGGTTCAGCCGCACGCGGCCGCAGCCCACGTCCAGCACACGCCCCTCGTCCGGCTTAAAGATATGCACCCGCACGTCGTTTTCCAGCGCGGCGTTCGCATTTTTCGTAAAGTAGGCGCGCAGATTCCGCTGCTGCCACGCATTCCACGAGGCGACGTCCGGCCACAGCTTTGCCTCAGGCGCGTTGGGCTTGAAAAAGCCGCAGCTGTCCAGGCGCACGCTGTTGCCGCAGAACTGGCAGTCAATGCTGTGGCGGCCGCTCTGCTGCATGGCAAAGGATCTGCCGCACGCGGGGCACTGGTGCACCACGCCGGTGACATTTCTGGCCGGGTTCCAGGCCCAGTAGTGGTGGCGGTGCTGCGCGTTCCAATCATACTGGTTGTAGGTCATCGCCCGGCGGATGCGCGCGTCTAGTTCCGCCGTCGAAAGGGCCTGCATCTCCTGCGGGGAGGCCAGCAGGCGGAAGGTTCCCTCAATTTTGCCAAAGCGGAAGTTGTTATCCGACCAGGAGGGCAGGCAGAAGTACGAGCCGTATACCTGCAGCGCGACCACCGCGGCCCCGGTTTTGTGTGCAAAATGCGCGATACTATCGCCCACAGCGCAGTTTGTGCCGTCCATGGAAAGACGGCCCTCAGGCATGATGCCCAGCACGCCGCCCGCGCGCAGCACACCCAGCATCCCGCGCATGGCCTGCAAATCAGAGCGGAACTGCGCCTTGGGCAGGCCGCCGAGCATCCGGATGATTTTTGCCGTTTTCGGATAGCGGAACAGGTTGCCCGCCGTGACGATACTGACCATGCGCGGGTACATGCCCACATCCATCACCGCCACATCCAAAAAGGAGGGGTGCTGGCTCAACACGATGACGGGCGTATTGGTTCCCTTGAGCGCCTTGACATCGGCATCGCAGTCAATGCGCAGGCGAAACAGCAGCTTCATAAGCATGCGTACAATGTGGGCGAGCGGCCGGTAGAACCATCCCACCGGCTGGTAAAGATGGCGCTTATTGCTTTTCTCTGATTTGTCCCTCAAGATGATTCCCTCGTCTGTTTTTTCAAGGTTGCGCGTCGGGCCGCAAAAAGCGCGGCGCTGACATCGATCATCTTATCATAACGGCACGAAAAAGAAAAGGCAGCCGATCATGGTCGATCCGCTGCCCTTTTCAAGCGATGTGCGCGCCCGCTTCAGCCTGGCATCAGGCTTTCATCGATCAGCGCCTCCACGGGTACTTCCAATACCCTGGCAAAACCGACCAACTCAATGTCCGTCACGAAACGCGCGCGGCTCTCGATGCGCTGGATTGCGTTTTTATCCAGATCCAGCCCAATCTTTTGCATCCGGTCCGCCAGCGCGCGCTGGGACAGCTTGGGCGTCATCTTCATGCGCAGTGCCCTGATGTTCGCGCCGCACACATTGTTTTTGCCATCTCTCGCCTTGTTAATAAACATACTCCACCCTCTATTGATATACATTCGTTGTAATCGACAATAGTATAGGGTCCATCATTGTAAAATATGACACGCTGTAAATGTCAAATTGCCTCGTCAGCCTCATTTTATCAAAAAAAGATATTTACTTTATTTCATAAACCTGTCTATTTCTGTGCAACTGCGCTTTTGTGCATACAAAAGAGGAATGGGCTTTCCTTACAGACATTGACAAGCCGGCGTGCGCAGAGGTACGATAGTGCAGGAGTAACCGTACATTTTTTTCACTTACACTACACAAAAAACGAATAAGCGAGGTAAACAAATCATGAGAGAGCTCAAAGCCCAACCGTTGACCCACGAGGCCTTTGCCAAGTACGGCGAGTATGTCAATCTGCTTGACGATGCGAGCCACGCGCGCAACACCATCCGCACCGAGGGCTTTTTTCCTGACCTTTCCGTGCTGACGTTCGGCACCAGCACACAACCCACCGTATCAGTGTGCAGTGCAAAAAAGAAGGAAAAGAACGTGGTGGATTTCCTGGAGTACCACGCCTACACCTGCGAGGGACTCATCACGCTGGATGCAGATGTGGCGATCTATGTCGGCATCCCCGACAAACAGCATAACATGCGCATTGAAAACTGCGAGTCCTTCATCATCCCCAAGGGATACTTTGTCAAGCTCAATCCCTATATCATCCACGGCACGCAGTATCCCATCGACGCAGAGACGGCACATCTGGTGTGCCTGCTGCCCCAGCGCACCTTCCACAACGATATGTTCAAGGCTGTGCTGACCACCGACGAGGAAAGGGGCGTTATTGTATTATAACAATTGCGCAATAAAGGGCTGTCTCCTTTAGGCAACGTCCCATAAGGAAGTAAAAAGAATTTTGGTAGGAACCGGCGTGTCAAGTCACGCCGGTTCCGATTCGTTTAAGGACTCCCTTCCAATCTTCAAAGGAATGCGGATTTGCCCCACATAGGTGAAATACAGATCGATTCGCACCTGCTTCCTTCCGTTCTCCCTTGCCGGGCTGTGCACCACGATCCTGCTCACAAGCTCATTGAGGATGGCGGCGTCGAGTTCTGGAATATCCAGGTACTTGTCCACCAGCTTCAGAAACTTGTTTACATCGGAAACCTGCCCGGCCTGTGTTTCAATTTCCCGTTCCAGCACAGCGGCAAGCTGCTCAATCTCTGCCTGCTCCTTCTCATATTGGCGGGATAATTTTAAGTACCGGCTGTCGGACAGCTTGCCCAGCACATTGTCCTCATAGATGTGCTGGATAATCCTGTCCAAATCCTCCATCCGCTTTTTTGCTCCGGAGAGGGCTTTCTGCTTTTCCGCCAGTTCCGCCTTACGGCTTTCCTCGTCCTGCGCCAGCATTTCCAACTTGAAATCCTTCCGGAACATACGGACGTAAGTCAATGTCCGCTGGATAGTCTCCAGTACGATCCGGTAAAGCACCTGTTCCCGGATATAGTGGATTTTGCAGGAGCCGGTGTTGCTCTTGTAATTGGAGCAGACGAAATGATTCTGGCTGTTGTCCTTGTAAGTGTTGCAGGTGCAGAAATATAGCTTTGCTCCGCAGTCGGCGCAGTAGAGCAGACCGGAGAACATGCTGGTTCTTCCTGTTTTTGTCGGCCTGCGTTTGTTCTTCCGCAGTTCCTGCACCCGTTCCCACTGGCCCTTCTCAATGATGGCGGGCTGGGTGTCCTCAAAGACTTTCTGGTTCTCAACCGGGTTTTCCATCCGCTTTTTGAATTTCAGGGACTTGGTATAGGTCTTGAAGTTCACGGTACAACCCGTGTACTCCCGTCGCTCTAATATCCCGGCGACAGATTTTGCGCACCACTGATAAAGATTCTCCGGCATGGTCCAGCCTTTCTGCCTTGCGTGATAGGCGGTGACGGTCAGCACCTTGTCGTCTGTGAGGATTTTTGCGATCTGCATGGGGCCTTTCCCCGCAATGCAGAGGTTGAAGATACGCCGCACCACCTTTGCCGCTCCTTCATCCACAATCCATTTCTTTTTGTCCTGCGGGTCTTTTATGTAGCCATAAGGCGGGTTGCTGGCGATATGCTCCCCGGCTTCGCCCCGCATTTTTACCACCGCCCGGATTTTCTTGCTGGTATCCTTGGCATAATAGTCGTTGAATACATTTTTGAACACCGCAAAATCATTTTCCCCCTTGGCGCTGTCTACATCGTCGTTGATAGCGATAAAGCGGACGTCATAAGCGGGGAAGATGAAATCCTGTAGCCGCCCCATATAGGAATACTCCCTTCCCAGCCGGGACAGGTCTTTGACAATCACAGCGGATACGCTGTAATCCTTCACATATCGCATCATCTCCTGGAACCCCGGCCTCTGGAAGCTGGTTCCAGAATATCCGTCATCTATAAAGAATTGGATATTCCGAAACCCGTGTTCGGCAGCGTATTTGCTCAACAGGGTTTTCTGATTGGTAATGGAATTGCTTTCCCCGTCCAGGGCGTCGTCCTGGCTCAAGCGGCAGTATAATGCGGTAATTTTTTCTGGCTGCTGGTTCATTTGCTTCTCCTTTCTGTTCAGGCAGCCAAGTAAACGGTTGCCCTTATTATAACGCTCCGATTGGCTTTTTGCAGCTATCTTTCCGGTTCTTTCTCTTTCAAATCTTTTTCCATCAGCCGCTTCAGTTTTTTCACGATCCCTTCCGAGCCTTTTTCCGCAAAGTGGGGAATGACCGTGTAGATGGTATTCCTCTCAAAAAAGGGATAGCTGCTGCCGCCAAGGTCAAAATAAAACGCTCCGTCCCTGAAATGTTTTTCCATCCGTTCCCCCACGGCAGGGTCAAAGTCTTTCAGCATCTCATACAGCTTTTGTTCATCAATCATTGGCGTCCCTCCTTTTGTCAACAGGTAAATTCAATGTGATAATAGCTGGCCTGCCAAGACCCTGTTTCCGGCGGACGATCAGACCGCAGGATTCCAGTTCGTGAAACGCCCGCGTTGCCACCTGCCTACTTCGGCGAAGTTTCGCTTTGGCATCCTCCACAGTAAAGTACAGGCGGATGGTCCCATCCGCTTCGATGTAGCCTTTCTTCCTGGAAATCCCCGCCCGGTCTAAAAGCAGGGCGTACAGCACCTTGGCGTCATTGGATAAATCCAGGGGGATAAGGAATCGTGGGAAAATGATATAAGACGAAATATCGGTATCTGTTTTGTATGGAATCATAAATTCTCCTTCCTATCCATTCATCGCTATGATAGATAGATTGATATTGACTATTTTGTATTTAACTCTTTTTTATTAACTACCGTCTAAATCCGGGCTGTCTGACAGGCGGGAAAGCCACGGACTGAAAAACAGGATATGGGCGCTCCAGAGCGTCAGCTTTGCCATGTTCTGAAAAACCAATCCTGGATATTCCCGTTTAGGCAGACAAAATGAAGCGGGAACCTATATGTACTCAGCCTGCTGCCTGTCTGGGGAAATCCCGTTTAGGTCAGGAGCCTGTGCGGACAATTAGAAGCTCGTTCTGGGCGGGCATAAGGATTTATCCCTCTATCCCGTTGACCGGTGCTTGCAAAGCCCGCAGAATCAAGCCTTTTTCGTCTCTAATTGTCCGCAGGCAGCCCGCCTTTTCCGGTCACTGGCTGTTTTCTGCCTGCGGTGAACGATAGCGGCGCAGGACTTGCAGTATTTTGCCCGGTTGGAGCCGGGAAGAAAGGGTTGGCCGCAGACAGCGCACCGTTTATGTTCTTTCCGATGAAGCAAAGCAGTCACCAGAGGTTCATCCAAAGGCAGGACAGCGGCACGGAACCAGTTGCACAGCAGAGAGTAGGAAATGCTTTGCACGCAAACGCATTCTTCTCCATCGTCAAGGGAAAGGCAGTTCCCGCTCTCATAGTTGCAGCACTGATGGACCAGCTTTCTAGCTCTGCGGTATTGGGAGTAGGTCATGATGGGGATTTTCTCTTTGATTTCCATCACCTCCTTTTGGACGGTCAAAACACACCCTTCTATTTATCCGTACATTTTGACAGCAAAATGACACCCCCTTTTGAAAATAAATTTGAGATAGCTCAAAATCCCTCTCATATATCCGTATATTTTCGAGGGAATTATTGCGTGGACAAACACAAAAATACCCTTCTAATAGTCATTTCATTTTGAGGGGATTTTTACGGGGGCAGCAGAAAAATTTAAAAATACCTCTCTATTAGTCGTGACATTTTTAAGGGTGTTTTTATAGGTGTTTTCGCAAAAAAAATACCACCATGGCCGTTTCAAGCCATGATGGCATTCCTCAGATTTCAAATTTATAGCCGACGCGGCAGATAATAAAACTGGAAGAAATAAAGACTTTACGCCAGCTTCCAATTCTGGCTCTCCGTCTGTAGCTTCACCATTCGGGCATATAAGCCGTTTTGCTTCAACAATGTTTCCGGTGCGCCTTCTTCGGCCACAGTTCCTTCAGAAAGCACCACGATTTTGTCTGCTCCGGCTACGGTGCGCATCCGGTGGGCAATCACCAGCACCGTCTTATCTGCGATCAGGCGGGAAAGGGCGGTTTGAATCAGGGTTTCATTCTCTACATCCAGCGAAGCGGTAGCCTCATCCAAAAGAATGATCGGCGCGTTTTTCAGAAAGGCCCGCGCGATGGAAATCCGCTGCCGTTCACCGCCGGAAAGCTCGCAGCCGTTTTCCCCGATGTTGGTATGCCAGCCGTCCGGCAGCTTTTCGGCAAATTCATCTACATTAGCAAGCCGTGCTGCCGCTAACACCTGCTCATCAGTAGCGTCTTTATTCCCAATTCGTATATTCTCCAGAATGGTATTGTCAAACAGGGTAACGTCCTGAAATACAATGGAGAACAGGGAAAGCAGCGTCTCCGGGTCAATTTTGGAAATATCCATGCCTCCCACGGTGATCTTTCCCCGGCTCACATCCCAAAATCTTGCAGCCAACCGGGAAACCGTTGTTTTGCCGCCGCCAGAGGGCCCTACCAAGGCCGTGACTTCGCCCTGTTTTGCGGTAAAGGAAACATCTTTCAATACGGTTTCTCCTGTGTTATAGGCAAAGCCTACATGGTCGAAGGTAATGTCATAGCCTTTGTTGGAAAGTCTGTTTTCTCCCTGCTGAATCGGATGATCGAGGATTTCATTCATGCGGGCGATATTAGTGCGGGTGCTGATAACCGCCGCCAGATTTTGCAACGCCCCTTGCAGCGGATCGTAGAGCCGTGAAACAACCAGCAGGAACAGGAAGAAGGTCAGCACATCGAGACTGCCTGCTATCAGCAGAACCGAGCCTGCCAGCGCAACGGTGGCAATTCCCAGCTTTAATATGAGTGAAGCGGATACCACAAAGGCCGCCAACCCAAACTCATTGAGAATGGAACGATGTTCCACGGCGCGGATTTTCTTTTCCAAGCCTTTCAGGTATTCTGCTTCGGCGTTGTTGGCTTTTAAGTCGCGCACAGTTTCAATGCACTCTTGAATCCCGTCGGCGCAGGCCATCTTTACATCCATCGCTTTCTGATTGAGCCGTTCCTGCACCTTTGCGGAGAAGCCTACAATAGCAAAAGCAACCGGCAATACCCACAGCGCCGCTAATGCCATGCGCCAATCGAATACAAAAAGGCTAATGGAAATTAAGACCGTAGAAATAATGGAGCCTGCCAGTTCGGGAATGAAGTGGGAAAAACTCTGCTCCAAAAAGGTGCAGTCGGCCATGATGGTGCTGGTGAGATCCGCCAAATCCTTTTTTCCAAAGAAGGACAAGGGAATTTTCCGCAGCCGTTCGGCCAGCGTAATCCTCCGCACTCCGCTTTCCGTATAGGTGGCAAAATACGTGGCGTTGTACTGAAAGTAAGTGGTAAGCAGGATCAGACCGATACACACCGCGCAGCCGATGATATAAAAGATAATTTTTTCACCGGGTACGCCGCCGTTCATCAGATCGGCCACTAAAAAATATAAAAGCCCAACGGGAAACATAAAGGAAAGATTCTGGAGGACGCAGGCAAGGCAGCCTTTTACCAGATCCTTCGCCCCCTGCTCGGAAAGGGCATACCGTTTTTGCAGCCGTTTTATCATATTATTGTACCTCCTTTGCAACCTTCCATTGAACAGAAGTTTGATAGTCCTGCCACATGCGGCTGAATACGCTGCCTTTTTTCAACAGCTCACGGCTTTTGCCGCTCTCTGTGATCTGCCCGTCCTCAATGACATAGATTTGGTCTACGCCAGCCACGGTAGAGAGCCGATGGGCGATCATAATCACCGTTTTCCCCTGTGACAGCTTGGAAAAGGCTGCCTGTACGCGGGATTCATTATCCGGGTCGGCAAAGGCGGTGGCCTCGTCTAAAATTACGACAGGCGCATTTTTCAGCATCACGCGGGCGATGGCAATCCGCTGTTGTTCGCCGCCGGAAAGGTACACACCTTTTGTCCCGATCACGGTGTCTGCGCCCCTCGGCAGCTTTTCCAGAATATCGTCGCACTGGGCATTATGGAGCGCGGCCATAATTTCTTCGCGGGTCGCGTTAGGCTTTCCCATGCGTACATTTTCCAAAATTGAGGCTTTGATTAGGCGGCTGTTCTGGAATACAAAAGAAACGGTATTCATAAGTTCCTCTTTGGCGATGTTCTTCACATTCACGCCGCCAATTTTCACCTGCCCGCCTTGCGGGTCAAAAAACCGGCAGATCAGATTGGCAAGCGTGGTCTTGCCACCGCCAGAAGGTCCCACAAAAGCTACCGTCTGCCCTGCGGGAATTGAAAGGGAAATATCCTTGATGACCTCGTTTTTTCCATCATAACTGAAATGAACATGGTTAAGCTGTACCGAAGCGTCCTCTGGGTGTTCCGGCTGTTTTGGTTCTGCAAGCGGCTTAAGATTCAATACGCTGTCGATTCTCTGCAAGGCATCGTCTACAATCATGGCGTTTTCGCTCTGGAACATGATGCGGGTGAGGGTAACGGAGATAATGGGCGTAATGATGATATAGAACATGAGATCCAGCAGGAAATCCTTGGTAACGCCGCCTTGGGTAAAAATCAGCGCACCGGCAATCAGCGCGGCAAAGACGCCGTTGATGGCTGCCGTATAGAACATCATGGGTGCTCGAAGCTGCTTGGTATAGGCAATCACCCACACCTTATACCTATCAATGGAATCCTTGAATTTTTTGAAGGAGAATATGGTCTGCCCGAAGGTTTTTACAACGGGAATCCCCCGTACATACTCTACCGCTTCATTGGACATATCATCGAGAGCGTTTTGGTATTCTTTCATTTTTTCCTGCATTTTCTTTCCGGTCATCGTCATCATAATCAGAAAGCCCAGCACTACCGGCACAAGGCTCAAAAGTCCCAGCCGCCAGTCGAACACCAGTAGCAGAACCAAAAGGCCGCATGGCGTCGCAATGGCATTGGCACGGTCGGGAAGCTGATGCGCCAGATAGGTTTCGGTGGCGGCGCTGGATTCATTGACGATCTTGCGCAGCCTGCCGCTGCCGAATTGCTCTGCAAACCCCAGCGGCAGCTTTACAATATGCTCCATCGTTTGTAGGCGCAGGTTGGTGGCAATGCGGAACGCCCCTTTGTGGGAACACATCAGAGCGCCTATGTAGACCAACACCGCGATCACTGCGAACAGCACCGCCATCCAGCCGTTACGGGTCAGGTTTTGCGCATGGCTGAAATCCGGCGCAACTGCCAACACTTCCTGCATGACCTTCCAGATATAGTAGAAAGGCACTAACGCTATGAGGGCGCTGATGGCCGAAAGCACCCAGGAAGCGTAAGTCAGGTATTTGTGGTTGCCTGCAATCTGTAGCAGGCGTGACAGATTGGATTGTTTTTTCAAAGAAGATTCCTCCTTTTCTTTATTTCATCTATGATAAAGAGAACACAAGCGCGTCCTTCTTATATCCGTATAAGTTAGTTATCGCTAACCTATGAGCAAAAATTACAGGGCATTACTGCCCCATAATTTTCATCCATCCGGCTGTATAGAAAGCCCGCATTTCCTTCACATAATTTTCTGCGTTTTGAAGCGGCATCTCGTGAATCACCAATTCAAAAAAGGTGTGGAACATGCCGGTAATCAGGATATGCTCCAGCGCGGGGTCAATCTGGGGAGAAGGCCGCCCAAGCTCCTGCAAGACTTCTTGATAGGCATGGGTTGCCGCTGCCTCAATTTCCACCATTTCATCAATAAGGCCGGAAAATTTTGTCCCTTCCGAGCAGCAGAGGATGAGCTTACATTCCTCAAGATGTTCATAAGCGTAGTGGAGCATATCAAACATGCAAGCGCCGGAAATGTCTCCCATAACCTCCGGCTGTTGCTCGTGGGGGAGATCGGCAAATTCCTTCTGCGCTTTTTGAAAACAGCCAAGCAGGTACGCATAATGCTCGCCTACCAAAGCCTCGAACAATTCTTCTTTGCTTTTGTAATAGCCATAAAAGGCTCCGGTAGTCATTCCCACGGATTTCACAATATTCCGCAAGGAAGCGTCTTTGTACCCTTTTTCTAAAAACTCTGCTTTTGCGGCCTGGTGGATACGTTCTAAGGTTGTCAGATTGCCGTCTATTTTCTTCGTCTCCTTATAACGCTGTTATATATCACTGTTATATTTTATCTCGAGAGGCGGGTTCTGTCAAGAGGGAAATTACCCATAGAAGCATTTCAGAGACATTAGAGATAAAACAAGGTGAGGCAGCGTTTATACACTTCCTCACCTTTCTATTTTTCTTCAAACTTATAGCCGATACCGTAGACGCTTTTTACATAGTCCGGCAGATCAGGGGAAACCCTCAATTTTCTCCGTAGATTGCTTACATGGTTGTTTACCGCTTTCCGTGAATAGTAAGTATAATCTTCTTTCCATACCAGATCCATAAGCATTTCATAGGTGAATACTCGTTTTGGATTTAAGATAAGCAAGGAGAAGATTTCAAATTCTTTGACTGTCAGAGGAATCACATTGCCTTGCACCATCACAAGGCGTTGCTCTAAACAGAAATATAAATCACCTTCCCGGATTTCTGTTAATGGCTGATCCACCTGTAATGGAGTAAAATACTGGCCTCGAAAGTGCGTTGTATATGGAAGATCAGCCGGAATATCGCCAGCCTCATAGTCACGAACAAATTGAGCCAACTCCTTCTTTTGATTCGGGGAAAGCAGGGAAAGCAGTTTTTTGCCTATTTGTCTGCCAGAATCCTCTAAATCCAACACGGCTAATTTCCCATATCACCACCACCTAACCGTCATCAAATGCTTTCTTTAATTTTTGAAACGATTCTGAACTAACTGCGTGTTCAATGCCGCAAGCATCCTGCTCTGCGGTTTCGGGATCCACGCCAGCCAATATAAGTTGCTTTGTGAAAAACAGGTGCTTTTCGTAAATCTGTTCGGCAATCTGCAATCCTAGTTCCGTTAGGGAAAGTGTACCGTCAGCATTTTTAACAAGATGGCCGGATTTTATGAGTTCCTTGACTGCCCGGCTTACGGAAGGCTTTTTTACCCCCAACTGCTCTGCGACATCTACGCATCGAACATAACCGTGCTGCTGTTTTATCATTAAGATAGCCTCCAGATAATCCTCCATCGCTGGTGTCAAAGCCATTGGCACACCTCCCTTCCAGAACATTCTTCGTGTTCACTACCGTTATTTCGCCTTTACATTGGCGATTTCAATGAACAACTGGTCGCTGCCAAAGCTGAACGAATCAATCTTGTCGCTGTTAAAGGCGGCATACTGATGCGCAGAGGTAAACGGAACCAGTACGGCTTGATCTGCCGCAAAGGTAAGCACCTCGCTATAGATTTCCTGCACACGGTCCAAATCAGCGGTGCTGTCCAGCTCTTTAATGGTGTCCGTGCCATTTTCCATAGTAAGGGCAACCTGCCACAAAATCGGGTCGGACATCATTTCCGGGTTCATATTCGTCATGGTGAGGAACGGGTCATAGTAACCGCCGTAGGTTGTGTGGAGCGAGAAATCAAAATCGGTAGAAACCTGCGTAAACCACGTCATATTATCCGAACCGCGAGGCGTTACTTCAAACCCTACTTCACCCAATTCCTGAGCAATTACAAGCGCCGCATCGTCCATTGTTCCCTGATTGGTGATATAATCCAGCGTAACACTCAATTTTGCGCCATCTTTTTCGCGGATGCCATCGCCATCACTGTCTACCCAACCGGCGCTTTCCAGCAATTCTTTTGCTTTATCTGCATTGTAGCTGTATGTAGTGGCTTCTACATCGCAATACGGTAGAGAGGTATCCAGCAACTGTTCCGAAGCTGTTTCAAGACCGGAGAATACACTGTCGCTGATCGTTTCCTTATCAATCGCATAGGCCACCGCCTGCCGGACAGCGGCATCGTTAAACGGAGCCTCCTGTGTATTGAAGCCGATAAAACGGCTGTTGGAAATGCTGTCATCCAATACGGTGCCAATTCCATCCGCAGAGGAAAGTTCGGTATAACCAGCAAAGCTCAAACGGGATGTACCCGCAAGCAGATCCACTTCGCCATTGCGCAGAGCGAGAATTGCAGCATCGGGATCCGCGATCACTTTTACGGTAAATTCGTCCACATCAGGCTGTTCTCCCCAATAATTGGGATTGCGGACGAAAGTATAAGAGGTTCCGTCACCGTCCCCGGCATACATATAGGGGCCAGTCCCCATTGTCTGGGTCAGCAGTTCTTCTTTAGTTGTCAAATCCTCATTAAACGCATTGGGCGATACGATTCCCATTGGGTTGCACATGGCGAGGTCGTTCAAAACACCATAATAAGGAGTGGTAAGATGAATTGCCACGGTATGTTCGTCCACCACTTCAATCGACTCCGTGAGTGTTCCAATCTTACCAAAGGATGCAATATATGCTCCCAAATTGGAGAATGCCGCCTCTAAGCTGGTTTTTACTGCTTCCGCATTGAGGTCAGCACCATCCGAAAACTTCACGCCTTCTTTGAGATGGAAAGTGTAGGTCAGTCCATCATCGCTGATGTCCCACGTTTCGGCCAGCCCAGCCTTAAATTCACCATTTTCCCGAACGACGAGTGTATCGTAGCAGTTACGGGCATAGTAGGTGAAACCGTAAGTACCATTGGAAGTGGCAGGGGACATCGCTGGATAGAAGCCGGTGGAAAAATCCCAGCTTTCTGTTGTTGTGATACTTACCGGAGTAGAATCAGAACCGGAAGTATCGGGTGTTGTACTGTTGCAGGCGCAGAGACCAAGCACCATAACGCCCGCCATCATCAGTGCAGCAAGTGATTTTAGTTTCATAAATCAAACCGTCCTTTCGTTTTTTGTATATATCACGCCCCAAGGAGCGTATATACCTATTTCAAATCAAGTGGGAAGCGCGCAAAAGCTGTTTGGTATAGGGGTTTTGAAATATCTTCAGATCCCCATTCCATTGACGGCTTTCGATCAGTTTCCCGTTTTGCATCACATGAATTTCGTCCGCAAGATAAAGCGCCGCGTCAATCTCATGGGTAATGAAAAGATAACAGCATTGTTCTTCCTCCTGAACTCTTTTTAGCAATTCCAAAATACTTTTGCGCAGAATGACATCCAAACCGCTGATGGATTCGTCAAAGACGATATAGCGCGGGGAAACAGCCAGAGCACGGGCAATCCCTACGCGCTTTTGCTGCCCGCCGGAGAGTTCGCCCGTTTTCTTGTTCGCTGTTTCCTTCGGCATCCCCATACGGTCAAGCAATTCAAAAATTCTTGCCCGTTCTTTCTCTTTAGGTATATTCAGCAGGTTTCGGATTGGCTCGGCAATCGCCTGATAAACCGTAAAATGGGGGTCAAGGGCGCTTTTTCCGTCCTGCAATACCAGTTGGATTGCTTTTGCCGTTTCTTTCCGGTTTCTTTTTCCTTTGCGGGAAATCGGTTTTCCGTCCAGCAGGATTTGACCGGACGAAGGTGATTCCAGCCCCAAAATTAACCGTGACAAGGTGCTTTTTCCGCAGCCGCTTTCTCCCACCAAAGCGTAGATATGATGATCTTCCATAGGCAGGCTCACATCAGAAACCGCATCAAACAGCAACTTATCTTCGCCTTTGTATTGTTTGCTTACATTTTTCACCTCCAGCATGTACTCACCCCCATCCCAAGTGGATCGCCTCAATCAGTTCCTTGGTATAATCAGCTATTGGATTCTGTAAGACCTCTTGGGCGCAGCCTTGTTCTACCATCTGTCCTTCTTTCAAAATCAGTACATGGCCTCCGACATGCCGTGCAACATCAAAGTCATGGGTGACTAAAAGCAGTGCGCAGCCCTGCTCCTGTAGATGCAGGAATTGCTCCACCGCTTTGTCCCTGTGAATCGCGTCTAAAGCGGTAGTCGGTTCATCGGCAACCACCAGCTTTGCGTTACCGGCAATCGCAAGGGCAATGAGGCAGCGCTGGAGCATACCACCCGAAAGCTGATACGGCCTGCTGCTTAAAATCCTTTTGGTGTCTGTAAGCCCTGCCCGAGACAACGCCTGTTCATAAAGAGACAAGGCTTCCTTTTTCTTCAAATCTTGATGCAGGTTAAGAAATTCGGCCATTTGAGCACCAATTTTTCTGGAAGGGTCGAGCGCCGTCATCGGATTTTGCGGGATAAAAGCGATTTTATTGCCATAGTACAGCGCCCGTTCTTTTTCCTTTAGCTGTAAAAGCGATCTGTTATCAAAAAAGATTTCGCCATTCACTTGGAAGGCGCTGCTGTTAAGCAGCCCCAAAATTGCCCGGCAGGTCATCGTTTTTCCGCTTCCTGATTGGCCTAAAAGGATAACTGCACCCGCTTCCTCCAACGAAAAACTGATGTCCTTCACCAAATCCTGATATGGATTTTTAAGCGCAATGCTAAGATGTTCTACCTGTAACAGCTTTTTGCTCATAGCACATCCTCCTGCGGCTGAAGAATGTCCCTAAGCGCCTCGCCAAACAGATTGAAGCCTGCGGCGGCAATGAAAATGCAGATACCGGGGTAAATGAGCAGTTCCGGGTGGGAATACAACGCCATCTGCGCTTCCTCCAGCATTGCGCCCCATTCAGCCGTTCCGCTGGGCAGACCAAGGCCGAGAAACGAAAAGCTGGAAACCGTGAGGATGGCCGAAGCTACGCCCGTTGAAAAATACACCAAAAACTGCGGAAGGATATTGGGAATTAAATGGTGAACAATAAGCTGCCACATTCCACAGCCGGACACCCTCGCGGCGACAATGTAATCCCGCCCAAGTTCCGTTTTGGCATAGGTGCGAATAAGCTGCATAAACCGCGCCCACATGGAGATGACAACCGCCCAAATAATATTTTGCAGGCCATTTCCCAAAACGCCGATAATCGCCACTGCGATAATGAGCGTGGGGAAAGCGATAAATACCTGGCTGATTCCTGTCACAACACGGTCAAACCAGCCGCCGATACACGCTGTCATCATTCCAAGGATTAAACCAATCCCTCCCAACAGAATCAAAATGGGAAGCGCCAGCCCAAGGGATGCTCTTGCACCATAAAGCAAGCGGGATAATTCACACCGCCCAAGCTGATCGGTTCCAAGGGGATAATCGGCGCTCGGCGCTTGATATTTCATCAGTGGATTCACCTCGTCCGGCGCATGGGGAGCCAAAAGCGGTGCGAGAATTGCAACGGCGCAGATCAGCACAATCAGGCCAAGCCCGATGACCGCCTGCGGATTTCTCCATATTTTACGCAGCATCGCTTTCCTCCTTTCTCCACGGGCATAGCAAGTGGTTGAGTATTTCGCCAAACAGTTCGGCCAGAAGATACAGCGCGGCGATAATCAGCATACAAGCGCCAATCGCGTTGGCATCAGCAGCCATAATGCAGTTCATCAGGTAGTTGCCCACACCTTTGATAGAAAAGACCTTTTCCACTACGGCGCTTCCAGCAATCAGATAGCTTACATACTGGCAGAACAGGGTGATGACGGGCGGCAGGGCATTGCGGAATACCTTCTTCCAGAGGATCCTGTTTACCGTCATCCCGTTGGCACGGGCAAAGCTCACATAATCACGGTGCATTTCTTCCAGCAGTGAAGCGCGAAATACCCGTACAGTCGAGCAAATCACAGGAAAAGATAAGGTAATGGATGGCAATATCAATCCCATAATCCCCGATGCAGGCGTTACGCTGAAAATCGGGATTTCCACAGCGAAGCCAATCAACAGCAAAAAACCGAGCCAGAACGGAGGAACACAAATTCCAAACAGCGAAACAATCCGCATGATATGGTCCGTCAGCTTGTTCTTTTTGGCCGCGCATAAAACGCCAAGCAGAATTGAAAACACGATAATTTCAGCTAACGACAGAAAAACTAATTGCAGCGTTTGCGGGAAGTAGGCTGCCAAATCCGCAGCCACCTCGTTTGTTGAAAAAATAGATTCCCCAAAGTCGCCGCGAAAGACACCGCCGATCCAGTTCAAATACCGAATCGGAAGCGGCTGATCCAAACCAAGTTCCGCGCGTACCTGTTCAATCACTTCCGGTGTAGGAGAGAGATTTCCACGGCGCACAAGATAAGTGGCTGGGTCTGTACTGGATAATGCAGTCAGGATAAAGCACAGGATGCTTACGCCAAAGAGCAGAACCAGCAGCCGCACGATTCGTTTTATCCAATGAGATTTCACCGTTTCCCTCCTTTCTGGTTAATCAAAGCTAACCATTGTGTCGAAGTAACTGCGGCAGGCGGCATATCGCCCGCCGCAGTGCATAAATTACTGTGCAAGTTTCCAGTTCCGCGCTTTCTGCCGGATATTCCAGAATTTTTGATAGATTCCTTTTTGTTGTATCAGTTCAGCGTGAACGCCTTTTTCTACAATTTTTCCGTTATCCACCACCAAAATCTGATCGGCATCCCGAATCGTGGACAGCCGGTGTGCAATGACAATCAGCGTCTTATTTTTTACCAAAGCGCTGATGGCCTGTTGCAAATGCACCTCGTTTTCCGGGTCAACGCTGGCGGTTGCCTCGTCAAGCAGGATAATCGGCGCGTCCTTGAGCATGGCGCGGGCGATGGAGATCCGCTGCTTTTCTCCACCGGACAGGGTGGAGCCGCCTTCGCCAATTACCGTGTCATATCCTTGTGGCAGAGCAGAGATAAAATCGTGGCAGCAGGCTTTCTTTGCCGCTTCTACCACTTGCTCATGGGTTGCGTCCGGGCAGCCAAACTTAATATTGTTCTCAATAGTATCGTGGAACAGATACACATTTTGAAATACCATGCTCATATTCTTCAAGAGGCTGTCACAGGTAAACTCTTTGACATCGTGGCCGCCTATGGTAATGCTGCCTTCCTGCACATCCCAAAACCGGGCGATCAGCCTTGTAATGGTGGTTTTGCCGCCTCCAGAGGGACCGACAATCGCAGTCATGCTGCCCTGTGGAATGGAAAAACTCACATCCTTCAAAATTGGATTGCCATTCTCATAAGCAAAGGACACATGCTCGAAGCCAATGTCAAAGGAATCCAAAGGGATGTCCCTACCGTTTTCATCAATTTTTTTTGCCTGTTTGATACGCTCTACCCGGTCAAGGGCAGCGTCCATTGTCCGAATCATTGTCGTCATCTGGCCCATAACCTCAATCGGATTGAAGATGGTAAAGGAAGCGATCAGAATAACGGCGAGATTAGCGAAAGACAGGTCGCCGCCAACAGCGAGGATTCCCGCGCACAGCATAATCATGCAGGCCGAAATACGGAACACCATCGAATAGGTCATATTGAGCGGGGTAAATACACGCTCCACCCCATAAGAGGCAGCCGCATTGCTCTCATAGGCATCTTCAATATCGCTCAGATTTTTGTCGCACATATTGAAGGATTTTACAACGGAAATACCTTGCACGTATTCCAATGTGGCCGCAACTGCTTCGGATTGGATTTTCTGCCGCTTTGCAGAGAGCGCCTTTCCTTTTTTCTGCATGTGGCTGTAGATTGGGAAGGAAAGAAGGATGCCTGCCACGAAAATCAAACCGATACGCCAGTCAAAGGCTAAAATACAACCCGCCATGACAATCATACTCAAAACGCCGGTTGTAACCTTATCAAGAATGTGCATAGAGTAGTTCTCGAGAAAGTTCAAATCCGTTGTAACAGTCGCCGTAATGTCTCCGACACTGTTATCATGGAAAAAGCCCATCGGCACATTCCGCAGCCGGTCGCCCAATGCAATCCGTTCTCTGGCTACAAACTCAAAGCCTGCCGTACTTTGCAGCCGGTAAACCAGATATTTGAAAATCATGCGCAGGATTAAACCTCCTGCAATCAAGCCGATAACAATACCCCATGTTTGTCCTGTAATCGGTTGACCGTTCTGCAATTCTATCAGGACAAGAAAGACGGCGGCGATTGGCAGCAGGCCGAACATGGATTCCAGAAAGCCACAGATAAAGCTGCCCCAAATCCGTTTCGATAAGTTTCCGCTTAAACGCAGTACGCGCCGGATGATTTTCAGCATAATTCACTCACCTCCTGATTCATACTCCAATCCATAGCGCTGATATGGGCTTTCCACATATCCAGATAGGTTTCAGAATGGGTAAGAAGCTGCTCATGAGTTCCCTGTGCGGTAATCTGTCCGTTTTCCAACACTAAAATCTGGTCGGCATACATAATGGTAGAGAGCCGGTGCGCAATGACAATCAAAGTTTTCCCCTTTGTCAGCTTATCAATGGAGCACTGCAATTTATCTTCATTCTCCGGGTCTGTGAAGGCAGTGGCTTCATCTAAAATCACGATAGGCGCATTTTTGAGGATTGCCCGCGCTATGGCAAGGCGCTGGCGCTCGCCACCGGAAAGCCTTGCCCCGGCGTCACCGGCATTGGTATCGTACCCTTGAGGGAAACGTGAAATAAATTCATCGCACCCGGCCTGTGCTGCCGCCCATTCCACTTCCTTATCAGTAGCCTCCGGTTTACCAATGCGGATATTATCGCGCAGACTCATATTGAACAGAAAGTTGTCCTGCGATACATAGCTGATCTTCTCTGTTAAGTCGGTAAGGGACATCTCCCGAATATCAATCCCGCCTACTAAAACTGCGCCTGCATCGACATCCCAAAACCGGGCGATCAGTTTGGCTAAGGTTGATTTACCCGAACCGGAAGGCCCCACAAAGGCAGTTACGCTTCCGGTCTTTGCTGTGAAAGAAATACCGTGAATGATCTCGCTGTCGCCATAGCCGAAATGAACATCCTTCATCTGCATGTCGGCTTTGTCTGTATGCTTCGGCTGTGCCGGTTCCGTCAATTCTTCCATATCAAGAAGCGCCTGAATACGGGGCTGCACTTCGGAAATAACGGCAAAACTTTCCCAAAACTCGGTAAAGTTTTGCAGGGAACCAACGATTGCCATAGAGAGAAGAATACAAACAATCAGTTCGGCAAGACTAACCGCACCGCCTGAAATAAGAGCCATTCCGACAGGCAAAACAAAGGCAATCGAGGATGGTAGAATCGCTTGGCTGATGCTCATAAACGGCCAACAGTGTTTATACCACTTTGTCGTGATGTCCCGCACCTTTAGAACCGCCGACTGGAACCGCCCCATTGAGGAAGCAGTCTGATTAAATGCTTTGATGACCTCCATACCATTGACATATTCCACAATGGTTGCGTTCATATTGGCATTGGACATCATGTATTCCTTCATCACTTCGCCACGGCCAAACATCATGCCATAATAGATCAGGTTTCCCAAAATAGCTGAAACCAAAGCGGCCAACGCCATGCGCCAGTCAATCACCAACAAATACAGAATGACAAAGATCGGAACAAGTATGCTGGCGGTCATCTCAGGGATAGCATGAGCCAGCGGTCCTTCCAGCCTTTCCGCATCATCGATAACAAGCTGCTTAAACTCGCCAGAAGATTTGCCCTGAATCGTTCCCATAGATACCTTGGACATTTTCTTCATGATTGTGGTACGAATATTTTTGATGATTTCGTAAGCTACCTTATGGGAGCAAAGCGTCGATTTCGCGTAAAGGGTATGCTTCAAAAGATACCCGCACAGAGCGATGACCGGCAAGAGGATTGCCCAAGTCGTTGTCAGACTGCTTGCCAATGCCTTTTGCAGCAAGATTGCAACCGCGATATATGGAACAATACCAAAAGCAGAAGACAAAACAGATAGGACAACGGCAAATGATAGCTGCGGTTTCTTTTCGTCGGCAAATTTGAGGATTCCTTTATAGGGGGATTCTCTCTTGCCATTTTCTTTTCGCATATACATTTACCCGCCTTTCCGTGTTATTTTCCAAACACAGTTTAGTGTAGCAAAACCGCCTGCGCTTTTGTGACCGAATCCGGCGGTTTTATACCCCAATCCGGCAAATCTGTTTTTGAAGCGACTTGATTTTCGCAAGCAGATGTGATATTATGTGGTTAGTTATTGCTAACTATTATTTTTGTGAAAGGAGTTTGGCAGTATGCTTTTACAATGGTCCGCCCCCGAATATATGCCTCACTCTTTTCAGGTTTCCGGCCTTTCGGGTACCGTAGGGCATAAACAAACCGGCAACTGCTTTGATCTCACAAAACAGGTTGCCGATGGTTTTGTGGGTATGCAGGAGTTATCAAAAGGGCTGTTTTTGGTTCAGTCTGAAATGGCCTTTAAGCGGGAAACGGAATTGTACGAAGAATATCCAGAGCGCAAGGTCTTTCAGCTTTCCTTCTGTATGAATGGAATCTGCGAATGGGATTATCGCCAAAAGCAAGGCGAGCACTACCAGCTTTCCCCAACACAGTGCAGTTTGCAATGTGGGACGTTTTCACAGTGCGTAAGCCATTTCGGTTCCGAGCAGCCTTACCATACCTTGAGCATTTCGCTGGAGGAAGGACGTTTTTCCTCACTGACAGAAGATTTAGAAGCAGCGCATTTAATTCGGCGGGATGATAAGATTTGTACCCATGTATTTTCCACCACACCGGAGATACGCCTTGTTTTACAGCAGTTGTTGGACTGCCCGCCCGAGCGGAAGCTGCGCAAGTTGTATCTGGAAGGAAAGGTTTTAGAACTGCTGTCTTTGTTTTGTGATGAAGCGATTGGCAAGCAGAAAAATACCAAAGATATTTCCAGAGAAGATTACCGATGCTTGATGAAAGCGAGGGAAATTATCGACAATCATTTCCTCCATCCTTTGACAATCGCACAGATTGCCGAACAATGTTTTTTGAGCGAAACCAAATTGAAACAGGGGTTCAAAATCTGTTTTAATTGCACGGTTTATGAATACATCGTGGAAAAACGAATGGAGATGGCCTACCGCCTGCTGCAAAGCGGAAAGTACAAGGTAAAAGACGTGGTATGGATGGTAGGATATACCAACGCAAGCCATTTTATCGACACTTTTAAAAAAAGATATGGCGTTACGCCCGGAGAAATTTAAGTTCCTACTCTGCGGGAAAACTTTGGAGAATCGGCACTTGCCAATCTTTCGCATCATGTTAAATTAGGAGAAAAAATATGTCTTTCTTTCAAAACACCTGCAAACCAAAAGGATTCGCCGGGAAGATCATGGTCAATATGATGAACACCGGTCATGCCGCACTTGCAGAATGGGGCTTGACGCACATAAAAATCCGCGACGATGATTTCTGTCTGGATATTGGCTGCGGTGGAGGGGCTAACCTCAAACGCCTTTTGGGAAAAAGTTCAAATGGACACATAACTGGTGTTGACTACTCCGAAGTTAGTGTTCAGAAGTCGAAAAAACTCAATCGGGCAGCAATTCAGGAAGGCCGATGCGAGGTTTTGCAAGGCAATGTTATGAATCTGCCGTTTTCAGAAAACAGTTTCCACTTGATAACTGCCTTTGAAACGATCTACTTTTGGCCTGATATTCAAGTTGCTTTTCAGCAAGTATATCGTGTGCTTAAAAATAGCGGGACTTTCCTGATCTGCAATGAAGCCAATGGGAAAAATACAAAGGACGAAAAATGGACAGATATAATCCACGGCATGACAATTTATACTTCCGAACAGATTGAAAGAGCATTGGAAAATGCCGGGTTTTCAAAAATTCAAGTAGAGCAAAATGAGAAAGGTTGGCTCTGTGCGATTTGCAAAAGAGATAATTGAAAATATGATTATACAAAAAAGGTACGTCAGCATACTACGCTAACGTACCTTTTCATTTTTCCTCAACTTTATTATTTTCACAGATTGGCAAGCAATGCAAACATATACATGTTTTGCGATTTTGGCCGGATTGCACCGGCCAAAATGCTTGTTGAGGGATTCCCCCCAAGCCCCCAAGATCGTCCCCATTCGGTGACGGCTGCGCGTCCTGCGGACGCTGAAAAATTTTAAGAAGCAAAAGAAAACCTCTATGCAAATGGTTCGTCCATTCACATAGAGGTTTCATATTTCCCGTTCACTTGGCATAGGTTAGTATTTTCGCAATACTTCTTTATGCTCCTCTGCCATTTGGGGACGGCCCTTTTTCACATAACGTGCGCCCGGCGGCATGCGCGGCGCGCAACGCGATAGGCGCTGCCTTTGGGCGGCGCCAAACCGTTTGGAATGTGCACAAAAAAATCGCACCCTCGTAACGAGGATGCGACCTTGGATGCGGCAATTGCCGCTGGTTGCGGGGGTGGGATTTGAACCACACGACCTCCGGGTTATGAGCCCGACGAGCTACCAAGCTGCTCCACCCCGCGATATTACGTGCTCCTTGAAGGAACTTTTTAAGTATAAGCGATATTGTGCGTGCTGTCAAGCCCCCTGTGACAATTTATAATAGGCATACCCTTCCAGGCCGTCGCTGTCGGAAATGGTGATGGCTTCCATGTCAAATGCGCGCATCACGCACAGCGCGATGGTGGCGCCCGCCACAATGATATCCGCGCGCGCCTGGCTCAGGCCGGGGATGGCCTTGCGCGCCTCGCAGCTCATGCCCGATAGGCGCTTCTGCCAGGCTTGCACCGCGCAGCGCGCAAGCATGGCGCCCTGCACCCGCGCCGCATCATAGGTCACCAGCCCCAGCTGCATGGCGCACAGCGTGGTAAGCGTGCCCCCCACGCCCAGCCAGTGGCGCGGGGCCCGGGGAAGGTCGCTTGCAAGCGCCTGCATCTGTTCAAGCGCCCACGCCTCCAGCTGCGCCAGCATAGCGGCATCTACCGGATCTCCGTAGGGAAAGCGCTCCATAGCGCGCACCGCGCCGACGCGCACGCTGCTGCCATAAGCGCGCACGCCGCGCGCGCCGGCGGAGATCTCCGTGCTGCCCCCGCCGATGTCCACCACCGCGCAGGGACCCGCATTGGCGCCCGCCGCGCCCAGAAACGCGATATCGGACTCCTGCGCGCCGCTGAGGATATCCAGCGTCAGGCCTGACTGCGCGCGCACCATCGCCACAAAATCCTGTGCGTTTGCCGCATCGCGCACCGCGCTTGTTGCGTAGGCGCCGAGCAGCTCGTGATGCGCCTGGCGGGCCTGCTGGGCAAAGCGCGCGATTGCCTCGCTGCTGCGCTGCATCGGCGCGGGCTGCAGCATGCCGGTGGCGTCCACGCCCGTAGCGATGCGCGTGGTCTCCAGCGTCTTTTGCATGCGGCGCACCACGCCCGCGTCCTCCTCGCCCAACATCAGGCGCACGGAGTTGGACCCCACATCGATCACGGCAATCTTCCTTGGCATAGCGACTCCCCCATCAACAGCAAAAAACCCGACAGGACTATTATTTCCCATCGGGCCGCGTTTGTCTATAGCAAGAATTGCCTTACGGTTGATTTTGTGCCTCGCCGGGGGCCTGCTGCGCGCCTGCGTCATCCACAAAGAGGATCTCGCCCTCCCGCACCCAGCCGAGCTTTTCACGCGCCGCCTGCTCCACAGCCTCCTGCGTGCCTGCGCCCTCGATGCGCTGCTGCAGATCTGCGTTTTTGTTGCGCATCTGGCCGATCTGCTCCTGCACCTGCGCCTTTTCCTGTTTCTGGGCGTTGATCTGCATCTCCACACGTACAAACTGCACTGTCACCAGCGTCAGCACAAGCATGCTGATGAGCAGTACGCCACGTTTTTTCAGTTTAAAGCGTCTTTTGGATGCCATCGTTTCATACCCCTATACAGTTACTTATTATGACAATACCACAATAAGCAACGTTTTGCAAAGGGGTAACTTTGTGGAATTATTTGGATAGGCGTTTTTTTACGGCGCGCATCACCTTGGTATCCATGCATTTTTTGATCAGGCGCTTGCACAGACGGGCCAGGCGCATCACAAGCGGGCTGATGCCAAAGGCGTACAGGCCTGCCCCCAGCGCCATGCCGCAGAGCGCGTAGAGCCGCAGGGCGCCGTCGTTTGTCACATAGAGGGTGTAGACGCAAAGCGCCAGCGTGCCCGCCCAGAAAAGCAGGTCCATCAGCGCGGTGCACACCGCGCCCATGTGCAGCATGCGCCGCAGGATGCGCAGCACATCATACCACACACCCGCCGCGATGCCCGCGTACAGCATGGCCAGAAACACCCAGCCCTCATTGTAGGTGCCGTACATGGCGCTTCTCAGCGGAACATGCGCGAGAACAGCCCGCCCTCGCGGCGCTGCTGCTCCTGGGCGTACGTCATGGCGTTGATCAGTCCCTCAATGATCATCTGCCCCGCCTCCAAATCCAGCTTGCGGATGTGCAGGTCCTCTCCCTCGATGCTCAGGTAGCCGCCCTCGGTGAGCAGCACCACCTCCGATTCCTGAAAACTGTCCACTTCCACCACGCCGCGCAGGGAGAGTTTTTCCCTGTCCTCCAGGCTGAGGCTGTGCGCACGCACAGGCTTTCTTTCTTCCACCATCATCGTATCACGCGCCATCGTAAGGCCCCCTTTTCCACCTTTGTTACAGCATGTATATGTCCACCACGCGCGCGGTATGCATGCTTGTCTCTTTGGGGGAGTGCAGGAAAAAAGCGCCTGCCGCGCATCGGGTACGGCGGGCGCTGAAGGATCGGATATGCGCTTATTGGGGGCAGGTGCGCTTAAACAATATGCCCAGCGTATTGGGCCCGCAGTGGCTGGAGACGGTGCAGCCCGCGTCCGTCTCAATGATCTGCTGAAAGTGCCCGTACTGCGCCACTGCCGCGCGCACATTGGCCACGGTCTCTTGATCGCAGGGGGAATGCGTGATAAACACGCGGCTATCATCAATCCCTTCGACGCCCGCCAGACGCTCTTTGACATACTGCACAAGCGCGCGGTCAAACCTGCCGCGGTACTTTTTGCCCACGCGCATCACGCCCGCGCGCACCTCAATGCAGGGCTTGATGTGCAGCAGCCTGGCGCCCACGTTTTCTACGCCCGAACAGCGCCCGCCGCGGTAGAGATAGGTGGTGCTGTCAATGAGAAAGCTTGCATCAATCAGCGATTTGGTGCGCTCCAGCGCATCGACGATCTGTCGCGCGGACGCGCCGCGGCGCGCCATGGCCGCCGCATCGAGCACCAAATGCCCGCTGCCGGTGGACAGGTTGGCCGAATCCACCACATAGACGTGCTGCAGGGACGCGGCCGCAAGCACGGCGTTCTGGTGGCAGGAGGAAAATGACTGGCCGATGTTGATGTGGATCACCGCATCGTATTTACCCAGGAAGGTCTCAAAAAAAGCTGTGTATTCCGCGACATTGACGGCGGCGGTTTTGCAAACTTTGCCCGCCTCGCTCAGCGCAAAGATTTCCTTTGGCGTGATATCCACGCCATCGCGATACACGTCGTCCTCTACGACAATGGCCAGCGGCGCCAGGGTGATATCCCACGCCTGCAACAGTTCCGTGGATAAATCGCAGGTGCTGTCAGCTGTGATTTTGATCATGCGCGCATTGTCTCCCCCTTGTTGTGGTATAAGCGGCGAACAAGGGCATGCACCGAAAAACCGGCTGCACCCTGTGCGCCAGCACAGTCGCCGCCTGCGGGCGCGCTTTCGCCGCGTTAGTCACGCGCCGCCGGCGCTGCGGCGGCACGCTTTTATGATGGCATTATTGTAAAACAAATCGATCGCGCTGTCATGGGACAAACCCGCGCCACTGTGCAAAAGTGGGCGCAGTGCGGCGATGTGCCCGTACTTTGGGACACTTAACGCAATTTGTCCCTTCCTTTGCGCGGGCGCATCCCGTATTTTTATAGTAGATATGATGTAAAAGAGGTGATGCCTTTTGGCCAAGTCGGACGTCACGCGCACCATACTGGAGACCACCATCTCCCAGGCGCTGCGCGATATGGCGCGCGACCCTGCGCGCACCATGCGCAAGCTGGTCGACCTGGGCCGACATTTTTCCCACGGTCGCTTCCAAAAGCACTTTTTTGCGCTGGCGCAGACCATGCTGGCGCATGAGGACAGCGCCTATTACCCGCTGATGGCGCGCGTGGCGGCGCAGGTGGAGCATCAACATCTCAAAACCTTTGGCATCAATCTAGGCTATAACGGCTGTACCAACGGCGCCAAGTTGATCCGGGAAAACGAGGCGCGCTTGGGCTTTAACATCCCCTGGGCGATCGCCTTTGCGCCCAGCGCGGGGCAGGCATTGACGCCGCAGGCAATTGACGCGGCGATTGCCCAGGGCAAGGCGCTGGGCGTCTACACCTACCTTTTGCTGTGTGAGCGCTGCGACCCCGCCGCCTATCTTTCGCTGCTCAGGGCGCACGAAGGCTGCGCGTTCTTTCTCTTCTGCCGCGCAGAGGCGCTCGATGCGCCGCTACTCGACGCGCTGATGGGCGTGCACAACACGATGGTATCCGTCGCCACGCCCGAGGGCGCCTGGCGGGACGCCTGCAATGCCATGCACGCCCGCAGGATGCTCTACGGCGCGCACACCTGGTACGATCGGGTGGACGAGCCACGGCTGCTTAGCGGGGACTGGGCGCGCGATCTTGCGCCCAGCGCGTGCGTGTTTGCGATGATGCTCGCCCGGCCCGCGTGCCCTGACGCGGTCTGCGCGCGCATCGCGCGCTACGCGCTAGAGACGCGCACGGCGCAGGCCCATCCTCTGGTGCTGATCGACGTGGCCAGCGACATGCTGGCGGCAGACCGCATCATCTCCGACGATGCCTGCGCCATTGCCTTTGGCGCGTCAGGCGCAGCGTACATGCGAGACGGCGGGTCTCGGGAGGATAGCCTGCTGAATATCTGCCAGCATCCCCTGCAGGAAATTCTGCAAAGGGCTTTTCCCAAAGCCAAAGCCGTGGTAAAATAAAGACTCCATAATAAATGGGGGAGTAACCGGCATACATATCAGTGTGTATGCGGCAGATCAACATACTGGCCTACAAACGCCTGGTCTGTCTTGATTGGTGAGACTCATGTGCAATCACACGGTCTGCTTGCGCGTGAGGCGTCCGCCATCGGATGCAGTGAGGCCTCAAGTGCACGCAGCATGCCCTTGGGGCCTTTTGTTATGCGTAGGAGGTAACGTATGCATCTACTGGAGCTATGTCTTGTGGCCGTTGGCCTTTCCATGGACGCGTTTGCCGTGGCCATCTGCAAGGGGCTGAGCATGCGGCGCGTCACCCTGCAAAAGGCAGGGCTTGTGGGCCTGTACTTCGGCCTGTTCCAGGCCGGCATGCCGCTGCTGGGATATTTCCTGGGCTATCAGCTCAAGGATTACATCACCGCGTTTGACCACTGGGTGACATTCATCCTGCTGGCGCTCATCGGGGGCAACATGATCCGAGAGGCGCTCTGCCGCGGGGATGAGGCCTGCGAGCGGGATCTGCAGGAGGACCTGCGTCCGCGCGCCATGCTGCCGCTGGCGGTAGCCACCAGCATCGACGCGCTGGCGGTGGGCGTCTCCTTCGCGTTTTTGAACGTGCAGATCGTGCCCGCCGTCTCCCTCATCGGCATTATCACCCTGTGCCTCTCCATGCTGGGCGTCAAGCTCGGCCAGCTCTTTGGGAACCGCTACGAGCACAAGGCGGAGTTTGCCGGCGGCGTAATTCTGATACTGATCGGCACAAAGATCCTGCTGGAGCATCTGGGCGTTTTCGCCTGAAGCATCACCATAAAAGCGTCGGAAAAGCTGGCGGCCTGTTGCATCCATAACATCTGCACGCCTTTTCCGGAAGCATACATAAAAACAGAGGGCGGCCCCGCACGCGCGGGGCCGCCCTTTGGATGGATCGCTACTGCATGTCCGCCACGATCTTCTGCGCTACCCCCACAAAGGAGGCCTTAAGCAGATGCACGAACGCCTCGGGTGGGCGGCAGGGCGTCTGGCACAGCCACCGCTCGATCGCCATCACAAAGGCATCCGTAAAAAACACCGCAAAAAACCGGGCGTGCTCTCCCTCAACCAGCGCGCCCGCCACATGCTCCTGCACGATGGGCTGGAGCAGGCCGTGAAAATACTCCTGAAAGGAATTCTGCCCCTCCACCTGCAGCGCTTTGGTATAAAAACGCCGGTTTTCGTAGAAGTAGGCGCAGATATCCTCCAGCAGCTGCCAGCCGTGTGCATCGGGATCGGGGCGCTGCGAAATGGCCTCCACAAACTCGGTGTAAAAAATCCAGTTGACCAGGTCGTACTTATCGCGGAAGTGGTAGTAAAAGCTCTTGCGGTTCATCTGGCAGCGCGCGCAGATATCGCCCACGCTGATCTTTGCAAAGGCGCGCTGCGCCATCAGCGCCTTCATCGCTTCTGCAAGCGCGCGCTTGGTGCTGTTGGCATCCGCCAATGGCCATCCCCCCTTCGCCTGTATTTCTTTTAAGTATAGCAGCAAGCGCACGCCCCAAGCAACGCAGGGGCGTCCGCAGCAAACGCGCGCATGTGCATTGCCCCCTTTGAAATGGACGAAAAAGCGCGCCCAGCGCCCTTTGCCGCAGAAGCGCGCAGGTGGTATGATGAAAGGCAACGACTATGCGTGAAAGGGGGCGCGCGCCGTGCGCCGCAGCAACCGCGCCAGATGGCAGATGATCCTGTGCCTGAGCCTCGTACTGCTCGGGCTGCTTGTGCTCGGCTCGATGGGTGTCATCGCGCGCCGCCCCAGCTGGCGCATGTACGTCTGCGCGCTGCTGCTCATCGCCGTGTCCCTGCTGCAGCTGCTGGGCAAGCATAAATCCATCTGAAACGGCCGGTATCACAGCAGATGCCGGCCGTTTTTTCCTTTCCCCCTACAGGGTGATATCCATGTAGATGCGCCCATCGCCCAGGTGGGTGCAGGCCGCACCGTTCTTTTCCCAGGCGCGCATCACCAGGGGCTCATCGTCGCGCAGCATGCCGGTGACGGTGCGCAGGCCCATCTGCTGCGCCTCCAATAACACGCAGGCAAACGCGGCATTGGCGTAATCCTGATCCCAGTGGGCGCTGCCCAGCCAGTAGATGATACGCGCGGTGTTGAGCAGGTAATCCCGGTAGGCGAGCATGGCCATGCCGATGGCCCGCCCATCCTCCACCACCGCGTGCACGTGCGCGCGGTTGACCTGCGCCCAGCGCTTATAGAATGCCTCAAACTCCACCACCGACTGCGCGGCGCGCCCCATGCGCAGCTTTTCGATGAGCACATGGTCGGTGTTGAGCAGCACCACAAGGTCCTCTGCGTAGCGCCCCTGCGCGGGTGCCAGCGTCAATTGCGGCACGGTTACCCCCTCCTTATCCTTTGAGCAGGCGGCGGATAAACGCCGTCAGATTGCGCACGCCTGCGCACTGCTGCTGCGTCGCGCGGGAAATCCATGCATCCAGGTAGATGGAAATCTGGTTGGATTTGCCCGGCCGGCAGATATTGGCGATGCATCCCACCGTAGCCTTCTTTTTGTGGGACTGCGAGTGTTCCTTGCCGATGAGCGCCGAAGCCTCGCGCACATAGTGCAGCGCCACGCCGCGCACGCGCGGGAACACCGTATCGGACGCCTCCAGCAGCAGGTCCTCCAGCGTGCCCTGGTGCGCGTCATCAGGAAAGACGTACATCCCCGCGCGCATGGGCACGCCAAACACCGTGCCCGTCCCCTGGCGCAGCAGCGAGGCCTCAAAGCAGAGCGCATCGTCCCCCCGCTCCATCCGCCTGCTGTTGAGCCCTTCCACGCCCGCGATCAGCCGCGCGCGTGCCTGCGCGGCCGGCACATCGTCCGCGTCCAGAAAGATGCCCACGGCGCGCAGCTTGCGCAGGTGCTGCCTGCGGATGACGTAGAGGTCATCATCCAGCGTGTCGAGCAGCTTGCCGATGCCGCCCGCCATGCGCACTGCCACGGAAATATCCCCCTTGGTGTAGAAAAACGGGATGGGTGCGTCCGCGTCCAGCTCGTCGCGCACAAAGGGGAACTGGCGCGGCAGCAGGCTGCGCCAGATATCGTCCAGCGCAGATGCGGTATGCTGGTGGCGGAACCCCTCCAGGCGCAGCACGCGCCCGATCGCCGCCGCGTCGTGCGCCCCTTCGGTTACAAAGTAATAGTAGCGCATCGCTCTACCTCACATCCAGCGCCCAGCTGGTGCGCAGCTTGGCCAGTTTCGCTCCGGAGAAGCGGCGCACGTACAGCCCCTGCTCCTCGGATTCCAGCCGGTAGGCCGCGACAGCGGGCAGCAGGCGCTCCGGCAGATCGCACACCGCGTCGATCACATCCAGCGAGTGCGTGGAGATGAACAGCTGCAGCTGCGACTGTTCGCACCGCTGCGCAAGAAAGGGCACCAGCTTGTCGATCATGCGCGGGTGCATCGCCACCTCTAGCTCGTCGATCAGCAGCAGCGCATCGTCCCGCGTCAGCGCCGCAAGCGCGATGCCCAGCAGCTTTTTGACGCCATCCCCCGCGCCCGCAAGCGGTTGCGCGCGCCCGCTTTTGCCCACCAGATGGATGCCGCCTTCGCGGTTCTGGATATCGTTTGTGCCGCCATGCGTGCCCGAGAGCAGGCGCAGCAGCGCCTGGCGCTGCTTTTTATCCTGCAGCAGGGCATCGGGCAGGGCGTCCGGCGTCTGCACCGATGGGGGCACAAGGTACGCCGGCGCCACTGGCCATTGCTGCCCGTTTACAGGCGCGTCCAGCGTAAAATGGTACTGCCGGCCGTCATAGGCCATGGACACCTCGTTTTGCGCCAGCGCAAAGCGCACGTGCGCGCCCGCAAGCTCCGCCTCCAGCGCAATGCCGCTTTCCCCCGATGGGAATACGGTCGCAAAGGGCGCCCCGCGCCCCATACGCGAGACGGTTTGCTGCGCGCGCGTGGGGTAGGACAACAGCGCGATGGCCTCCAGCAAGGAGGACTTGCCCGTGTCATTTTGCCCGAGCAGCAGGTTGATAGCCGCGCACTTTTCCAGCGTCACATCATGCAGCGCGCGGAATTTTTCCACATGCACGCTTGTCAAACGCGCCATGCACATCGCCCCTTTACTTACGCCGGACGGATTTTCTGTCCCTGCGGGGTGTCCTCAAGCACGTAGCCCATGGACGTGATCTGCGCGCGCAGCGCGTCGGAGCGCGCCCAGTCCTTGGCTGCGCGCGCCTGGGCGCGCTGCTCCACAAGCTTGAGCACCTCCGGATCGCTCACCTCCGCCTGGCGCGTAAGCAAGCCCAGCACGCCCGCAAGCTCCAGCAGCATGGCAAGCGCCGCTGCCACGTCCCCGCGCGTGGACTGCGCGGTGATCTCGCTGTTGGCCATGCGCACCAGCTCAAAGACCACGCCCAGCGCGTCCGCCGTGTTGAGGTCGTCGTCCATGGCCTCGATGAAGCGGGCGCGGAAGTCCGCAAGCTTTTCCACAAGCGCCGCGTTCGCATCCCCCTGCTTGGCGTGGCTTTTGAGGTATACGAGATTGTCGCGCGCGTTGTACATGCGCTCCAGCGCCGTCTCCGCCTGCGCGATGAGCTCCTCGGAAAAATTGATGGGATTGCGGTAGTGTGCCGAGAGCATGAACAGCCGCACACCCTCCAGATCGTATTTTTCTGCGATATCGCGCACGGTGAAGAAGTTGCCCAGCGATTTGGACATCTTGCGATTATCCACGTTGATGTAACCGTTGTGCATCCAGTAGCGCGCAAAGGGCTTGCCCGAGCAGCCCTCGCTCTGGGCGACTTCGTTTTCGTGATGCGGGAAGAGCAAATCCTGCCCGCCGCAGTGGATATCGATGGTCTCGCCCAGGTAGCGCGTGCTCATGGCGCTGCACTCGATGTGCCAGCCCGGCCGTCCCATGCCCCACGGCGAGTTCCATGCAGGCTCGCCCGGCTTTTGCGCCTTCCATAACGCAAAGTCCATGGGGTGCTTCTTTTTATCGTCCACCTCGATGCGCGCGCCCGCCTCCAAATCCTCCAGGCTCTGGCCGGAGAGCTTGCCGTAACCGGGGAAATCGCGCGTGGAGAAGTACACGTCGCCGTCCACCTCGTAGGCCAGCCCCTTCTCCTGCAGCCGTTTAATCATCTTGATGATGTCGCCGATGTGCTCGGTGGCGCGCGGGTGCACGCTCGCCCGCTCGATGTTGAGGGCGTCCGCGTCCTTGAAATACTCCGCGATAAAGTGATCCGCCAGCTCCCTTACGGTGATGCCGTCCGCATTGGCGCGGTTGATCATCTTATCATCGATATCGGTGAAGTTCTGCACGAACGTCACCTCGTAGCCCCGGTATTCAAAGTAGCGGCGCAGCGTATCAAAGAGGATGAAGGGCCGCGCGTTGCCGATGTGGAAGTAATTGTACACCGTCGGCCCGCAGCTGTAGATGCGCACCTTGCCCTCCTCCAAGGGAACAAATTCCTCTTTTGCACGGGTTTTGTGGTTGTAGATTCTCACAGGCGTGTTCCTCCTATAACAAAGCTTTTGTATCCGTTACACGATCATGTACACGATCATGGCAGTGCATGCCTACCCATATGTAGGCATCGAGGACGTCAGTCCTCGATGTGCACCGAGCGGCCGCCGCGCTCGAGCAGCTCCACGCGCCGCTGCAGCGCCGCGAGCTGTTCGTGGACGGGGTCGGGCAGCTGGGTGTGCTCCAAATCCACCTCGTTGCGCGGCACCACGCGGCCCTTGTGGCGCACGATCTGGCCCGGGTTGCCCACCACGGTGCAGTAGGGCGGGACCTCCTTGAGCACCACCGCGCCCGCGCCGATCTTGCTGTGTGCCCCCACGGTAAAGGGGCCCAGCACCTTGGCGCCCGCGCCGATGACCACGTGATCCTCTACTGTTGGGTGGCGCTTGCCGGTATCCTTGCCGGTGCCGCCCAAGGTAGAGCCCTGGTAGAGGGTGACGTAATCGCCAATCACCGCGGTCTCGCCGATCACCACGCCCAGGCCGTGGTCAATGAACACCGCGCGCCCAATCGTCGCGCCGGGGTGGATATCGATGCCCGTGATGCGGCGGGTGCGGTTGGAGACCATGCGCGCCCACAGATAGTGGCCGTGTCGGTAGAGAAAGTGCGCCCAGCGGTGTCGGCGCAGCGCCTTGTAGCCAGGGTAGCAGAGCACGACCTCCAGCCAGGAGCGCGCCGCGGGGTCCCGCTCCAGCACGGCGCGGACATCTAGCAGCCAATTTTTAAACATCCCAATGATACTCTCCTCCTCGCGCACGGCGCGCCAAGTGCGCGCCTATAAAAAAGGCGTGCGTCCATCCATCGATGCTCACATCGAAAGACGGGCGTACGCTCGCGGTTCCACTTTCGTTGGACGCCCGATGCGAAAAGCAAGCGGGCCTCCCCCTTTTGATGACGCCTTAACGCGGCGCCGGCACGTCCCGCCCTACCTGCGCTTTTGCGCGCGAAAAATCGGGCGGGCGCCTCTTCGGATGCACACACATGCCTGCGCCCTGCGCCGGGGATGGCTCTCAGCCGGCGGCCCTCCCTCTCTGTCAAACGCACCTTTTGCGCACCTGACGCGGCATGCTTTTTCCGTTCATCGGCCTGGTAATATTTTGTTGCTCTATTGGGTATTATATGCGGTTTTGCCGCAAAGGGCAACCCTGCGGCGCAATTTCCGAGTGTTTTTATGGGATATCGTCCGGCACCACGGGCACGCTGTCCGCGTGCAGCTTTTCCCCCTGCGCAAGCCGCGTGATAAAGGCGCACAAGCGGCTGGTGGCCTGGTTGACGTGCAGGCAGTGCTGCGCCTGGCGCATGCGTGAGAGCACCCCCTCGCCGTGCAGCAGCTGGTAGACCGCCTCGTCCACATCCACAAAATCTGACACGCGCATGGCCATGCCATTGTTGGTGAAAAACTCCAGGTTAAAGTCCTCCTGCCCGTGGATGGGCGAAAACAGTACCAGCGGCAGCACCTTGGCCAGCGCCTCGGAGGTGGTCAGCCCGCCCGGCTTGGTGATGAGCACGTCGCTTGCGTCCATCATATCGGCCACCTGGTTGGTAAAGCCGTAGCAGTAGACCTTTTTGCGCGTCTCCAATTCCGATATGGCGCGCAGCGTGCGCTTGTTTTTGCCGCACACCACCGCCATCTGGAAATCCGTCTCGCGCATGGCGTCGAGCTTTTTGACCACGTGCTTGATATCGCCGTGGCCCATGCTGCCCCCCATGATCAGCAGGGTGCGCCTGTTCTCCCAGCCCAGGTTTTCGCGCATCTCTTCCTTATTATGCCGCTGGGAGAAGCGCGCATGCACCGGAATGCCGAAAGGCAGCAGCTTTTCGCGGGGGATGCCCCGGCAAAGCGCCTGGTAGAGCAGCAGGTCGGACGCCAGCACGTAGTAGTCCATATCCGTCATCTCCACGTATGGATGCACGGTGTAATCGGTGACGATGATCATCGCCGGCGCGTTGAGGTAGCCCTTGGCGCGCAGCGCGTCGCACACAAAGGCGGCAAACATGTGGCTACACACCACCACGTCGGGCCTGAATCTGGTGACGTAATCGATGATTTTTTTGCTAAGGATGGCCTGCACCGCGCGCTGCAGGCGGCGCTTGACACGCTGCCCCTCGCGCGTGGCGGGGTTTTTGACCGTGAGCATCGAGCGGTAAAAGTAGCCGAACATATCGGGCGTAAAGCGCACCATGCCCAAATAGCCCTTATCCACGGTCTTGCTGATGCCGCGGCCCAGGTACGCCATGGTATCGATCATGGCGCAATCGACCCCCTGCGCCTGCAGGGAATCCATCACCGCGCGGCAGGTGCTGTTGTGCCCCTGCCCCGCCGTCACCGACATAAACAGTACGCGTTTTTTCTCCATGCGTCAGTATCCCTCTTTTTTCCTCATGGTACAGCTTACACGTAGTAGAGCAGCTCGCCGTAGGTGGGAATCGGCCACAGCTCCCGCGCGGTGAGCACCTCCAGCTTATCGCACACGCTGCGCAGCTGAGCCATCGCCTGCAGCACCTGCTGCTGGTAGTAGCGCGCCAAGCGGCGGGTATCCTCCTTGTAGGGCGCCACGCCCTCCATCACGTGCTGTAGGTGGTCAATGCTGGACTTCACGCTGCGCACCACGCCCACCAGCGCCTCCAAATGCTCCCGCTGGGCGGAATCATCCAGCCGCATGCCCGTGGCCTTCATTTTGCAGACGGTATCGGCCAGCCGGTCGATCATGGTCATGCCGCAGGGCAGGATCTGCTTGCGGGCCATCTCCAGCATGGTGTAGGCTTCGATCTTAATGGTTTTGATGTAGTTCTGCCGCATGATCTCCGCGCGGGAATGCAGCTCCACCTGGGTAAAGACCTGATGGCGCGCAAAGACCTGCTGCATCTCGGGCTGCTCCAGCTGCTCGATAGCCTCCACGGAGGATGGAAGGATGGGCAGACCGCGTTTTTTAGCCTCCTGCACCCATTCCTCCGTGTAGTTGTTGCCATTGAAGATGATGCGACGGTGCGCGTTCACCCAGCTTCGCACCAGCGCATAGGCCGCCTCCCGCATGTTCGGGGCTCCCTCCAGCGCGTCGGCCGCGCGGGCGAGGTACTCCGCAACAATGGTGTTGATCACGATATTGGGCGTGGCGATGGCCGCGGGCGCGCCCACCATGCGGAACTCGAACTTGTTGCCCGTAAACGCAAAGGGCGAGGTGCGGTTGCGGTCGGTATTGTCCCGGTGCAGCAGCGGCATGGTGGACACGCCGATGCTCATCACCTGCTTGCGGTACTGCGCCACGGCGTTTTCCCCGCCGGCGATGGACTCGAGCATCTCGGTGAGCGGTTCGCCCAGGAAGATGGATATGATGGGCGGCGGCGCCTCATGCCCGCCCAGGCGCTGGTCGTTGCCCGCCCCTGCGCAGGCCATGCGCAATAGCGGCGCGTATTCGTCCACCGCGGCGATAACCGCCATAAAGAACACCAGAAACGTGATGTTGCCGGCCGGGTCCTTGCCCGGCTTGAGCAGGTTCTCCCCCGTATCCGTACAGAGCGACCAGTTGTTGTGCTTGCCCGAGCCGTTGACCCCTTCAAAGGGCTTTTCGTGCAGCAAGCACACCAGGTTGTGCCGGTCGGCCACCTTGCGCATCATCTCCATGATGAGCTGGTTGTGGTCCGCTGCGCTGTTGACCTGGCTGTACACCGGCGCAAGCTCGTGCTGCGCGGGCGCCCCCTCGTTGTGCTGCGTTTTGGCGTACACGCCCAGCTTCCACAGCTCCTCGTTGAGCTCCGCCATAAACTCCGAGACCACAGGCCGGATGACGCCGTAGTATTGATCGGAAAGCTCCTGCCCCTTGGGCGGGCGGGCGCCAAAGAGGGTGCGCCCAGTGTAGATCAGGTCCTTGCGCTTGGCGTAAAGGTCCTTGCGCACCAGAAAATACTCCTGCTCGGCGCCCACCGAGACGTTGACGTGGCCCACGTCGCCGCGCCCCAGCGCGCGCAGCACGCGCCCCGCCTGGCGGCGGAGCGCCTCCACCGAGCGCAGCAGGGGCGTCTTGTTATCCAGCGCCTCTCCGGTGTAGGAGCAAAACGCCGTGGGGATGCACAGCGCCGTGACGCCTGAGACGTCCTTTTTAACAAAGGCTGGCGAGGTGCAGTCCCAGGCGGTGTAGCCGCGCGCCTCGAAGGTGGCGCGCAGGCCGCCGGAGGGAAAGCTCGAGGCATCCGACTCGCCGCGGATCAGCTCCCTGCCGGAAAACTCGCAGATGGGGCCCTCAGGCGAGGGGGACAGAAAGGCGTCGTGCTTCTCGGCGGTAAAGCCGGTCAGCGGCTGAAACCAGTGCGTGTAGTGGGTCGCGCCCTTTTCAACCGCCCAGGCACACATGGCGTGCGCCACCTCGTCGGCCAAATCGATATCCATGGGGATGCCCTCATCGATCACGCGATGGAATTCCTCATACGCGTGCGCGCTGATGCGCGTGCGCATCACCGCATCATCAAATACATACTCGCCAAAGTGTTCCAAATCCACCAAACGCCATCCTCTCCATCATCACGTAAAAACATGCGCGCACATCGTCTGCGCGCAGGCACGTCCCGATCCTCATGCCGTGCATCACAGAACGCTATGTCCTGGTATGCCGTCCATCGCTGGACAAATACCTATACCTATGACATGCATGTCCCTATTTTAGCATAGATCCCGCCCATTGCCTATAGCGCACTGCGGCGCGATGCCCGCCATCGGTGGGGATTGCCCGCAAGCAGTGCGGCGTGCGCACTGGGTGGGACGCAGCAGCCCGCTTCAAGCGCGGCGCCCCCGTCAATCATGGAAGGCAACGGCACAAAACGCGCAGCACTGCCAGATGCCTGCGGCAGCCGTACAGGCAGACACAAAAGGCGGTGGAGTAAGCCTGAGCGCCACGCATACGTACGCGGCGGGTCCGCTGCAAACCCTGCCGGCCCTAATCACTGGCTTTGTAAGTGCCATGCGCGCGCACGGCGGGTCCGCGCTACAGCAGGATTCTTTCCCTTTCGATTGTGCAAAAGAAATGTGTAAAAAAGAACGATATATGCAATTTCATGAATGTAAGCGCTTTAATGTAAGATATTGACGAAAATTTCATCGCAACGTAACATAAGGGCATAGAGCGACGATTTGCGATGCGATTGCGGATAGGATGCCGCATTTTCCTGATATTGCCGCACGGTGCAACGTGCAGACATGTAACTTTCCGCTACACGGTGTTTTTCTGTATGCAATTTCCTGTATGATCGGCATGATGATACAGCAATATGGCAGGGGCACTGCCCCGCTTATCCCCCCCGTGTCAACCGCTGCCCATTGCGCAGCGTTGCGTTAACACCACACCAACGATTTTAGCAGGAGGTAAACCCATGAGGAAACGAATCACCATCACGATCCTGTGCCTGGTGCTCGCACTGTCCATGCTGGTCATGGCGGGCTGCCAGAAGCAGGAACCCGCCAGCAACAGCCCCAGCACAAGCGCGAGCGCGGGCACGGACGCCAAGAAGGACCTCGCCCTGGGCCTGGTCGTCAAATCCCTGGGCAACTCGTTCTTTGTCGACATCCAGACGGGCGCCGAGGATGCCGCCAAGGCCATCACCGACCGCAACGTCAAGATCACGGTCATGGACTCCAACAACGACGTGCAGAAGGAGGTCGCCAACTGCGAGGACCTCGCCACCCAGAAGGTGGACGGCGTGATGCTGGTCTGCTACGACTACCAGGGCAGCGTCACAAGCGTGCAGGCCATCCAGCGCGCGAACATCCCCTTGGTCATTCTGGACGCACCTCCGGCCAATGAGGATGAGATCGACGCCATCGTCACCAGCGACAACTACGACGCGGGTTACCAGGGCGCCAAGGCCCTGTGCGAGGCGCTCAACGGCGAGGGCGAAGTGATCCTCTTTACCAACAGCCTGGGCTACAACATCCGCCTGCGCCAGCAGGGCGCCGAGGACGCCATCAAGGAGTTCCCCAACATCAAGGTGGTGCACGTCGAGGACGGCCAGGCCACGGTGGATATCATTCTGGACAAGACAAGCAACCTGCTGCAGACCTTCCCCAACGTCAAGGGCATCTGGTGCTGCTCGGGCACGGGCGGCCGCGGCGCGGTTTCGGCCGTGACCTCCGCGGGCAAGGACGTGCTCGTGGCCAGCGTGGACGGCTCCAGCGAGGAGTGCGAGCTGATCGAAAAAGGCCTGATGCTCTGCTCGGCCGCGCAGTTCCCCAAGGAGCTGGGACGCATCGGCGTGGAGACCATCGTCAAGATGATCGACGGCGAAAAGCCCGATGAGAAGTTCGTCTACGTGCCCGTCGAGCTGGTCACCAAGGACAACGTCGCCAAGTTCAAATAAGCAATACCGGCGTCGTTACAAGCGAACGCATGCAAAAGAACCCCGGTTACAAGGTTTTACCTCCTTGTGCCGGGGCTTCTTTTATTGTTTGGCGCAATGAAAGCGGTCATGGCGTTGCTTACATTGCAATAACATTGATTGACACAGCGCGCCGCAGCTTTTTATAATCTAGGTAAGTAAAAGACGCGGATTTTGATTCTGTTTCCACCGCAGCGTTGGCTGTGGGCGTTGTTTTTTCGTTGTCCATGCGTTTCCTATACAGGCGGCTTTTGTGCCGTGACGTGTATTTTCTGCGGTTACGGGCGCACCGCGTTCCTTAAACGGGCGCCTGGATCGCACTTTTTCGTCCCGCGCAAGTCAGACAAGATGCCATCATACATGCGCAGTATTAGCGAACAAAGAAAGGAGGCCGCAGGTTCGACACTGCCTTTTAGAAAAGGACGTAACACACACTTGCAGCAAACATTTGAGGGAGGATACCGTATGAAACGCAAATACATTATTATCGCGCTCTGCCTGGTACTCGCGCTGTCCATGCTGGCCATGGCGGGTTGCCAGAAACAGGACCCCCCCGCCGCAAGCCCCAGCGCGAGCACGAGCGCCAGCACAAGCGCGAGTGCCAGCGCGGGCACGGACGCAAAGAAGGATCTCACGCTGGGCCTGGTCGTCAAATCCCTGGGCAACTCGTTCTTCGTCGACATCCAGACGGGCGCTGAGGACGCCGCCAAGGCCATCACCGACCGCAACGTCAAGGTCATGGTCATGGATTCCAACAACGACGTGCAAAAGGAGGTCGCCAACTGCGAGGACCTCGCCACCCAGAAGGTGGACGGCGTGATGCTGGTCTGCTACGATTACCAGGGCAGCGTCACAAGCGTGCAGGCCATCCAGCGCGCGAACATCCCCTTGGTCATTCTGGACGCGCCCCCCGCCAACGAGGACGAGGTGGACGCCATCGTCACCAGCGATAACTACGACGCGGGCTATGCAGGCGCCAAAGCCCTGTGCGAGGCCATTGGCGGCAAGGGCGAGGTAATTCTCTTCACCAACACCCTCGGTTACAACATCCGCCTGCGCGACCAGGGCGCGCAGGATGCCATCAAGGAGTTCCCCGACGTCAAGATCGTGCACGTTGAGGACGGCCAGATGACGGTGGACATCATTCTGGACAAGGCAAGCAACCTGCTGCAGGCCTTCCCTGATGTGAAAGGCTTCTGGTGCGCGTCAGGCACGGGCGGCCGCGGCGCGGTTTCGGCCGTGACCTCCGCGGGCAAGGACGTCAAGGTGGCGAGCGTGGATGGCACCACCGAGGAGTGCGAGCTGATCGAAAAAGGCCTGATGCTCTGCTCGGCCGCGCAGTTCCCCAAGGAGCTGGGACGCATCGGCGTGGAGACCATCGTCAAGATGATCGACGGCGAAAAGCCCGATGAAAAGTTTGTCTACGTGCCCGTCGAGCTGGTCACCAAGGACAACGTCGCCAAGTTCAAATAAACAGCAAATCTCGTACCATCGCTTAAGGAGGCAGCAGAAGGCCCTGTGCAATCTTGCACAGGGCCTCTTTTTTCTCCGTTAAAGCAGCGGCAGATCGTCCTTTTGCTCTTCGGCCAGCGCGGGCGCGTCGTCCGGCAGCCCCAGCGTCTCCTGCTGCTGGGCAATCTGCTCCACCCCCCGCAGCTTGCGCTCGATGGTGCGGGACTTGCGCCCGATGCTCTCCAGGCCGTTGCTCGCCTCGTTAAGCTTTTTCTGCGTCTTTTCCAGCAAACCGGCAAAGCGGCCGAACTCCTGCTTGATGGCCGCCAGCAGCTGCCACACCTCGCTGGTACGCTGCTGGATGGCCAATGTGCGAAAGCCCACCTGCAGGCTGTTGAGCAGCGCCGCCAGCGTGGTGGGTCCCGCCACCGTCACGCGGCAGTCGCGCTGCAACGTCTCCATAAGCCCCTCGCGGCGCAGCACCTCGGCATAGAGCCCCTCCACCGGCAGGAACATCACCGCAAAATCCGTGCTGTAGGGGGGCACGATGTACTTGGTGATGCGCTTAGCCTCCTGGCGGATGGTGGTTTCCAGCGCCTTGCTCGCCCGCTCCACCTCGGCGGGGTCACCCTGCTCCACCGCGTCGAGCACCCGCTGGTAATCCTCCACGGGGAACTTGGCGTCAATGGGCATGTACACCGTCTGCCCCGCCTGGCTGCCCGGCAGGCACACGGCAAACTCCACCCGCTCGCCCGCGCCGGGCTTGATGGCGACATTGGATGCGTACTGGCCAGGCGCCAGCATCTGCTCCAGCAGGCTTGCAAGCTGCATCTCCCCCCAGATGCCCCGCGTCTTGACGTTGGTAAGCACCCGCTTGAGATCGCCCACGCCTGTGGCCAGCTGCTGCATCTCCCCCATGCTCTTGTACACCTGCTCCAGGCGCTGGCTGACCACGTTGAAGGAATCGCCCAGGCGCTGGTTAAGCGTCCTGTCCAGCTTTTCATCCACCGTGGCGCGCATCTGGTCGAGCTTTTTTTCGTTATCTGCGCGCATCTGGGCCATGCCCTCGGCCAGCACCGCGCGCATGCCCTCCAGCTTCTGCTCCTGCAGGCTGGTCATCTGCCCGATGGCGTGCAGGGTACCCTTGTTGATGCGCTCAAGCGCCTCCATGCTCTCCTGGCGCGCAAAGTGGGCGTCGTCGCGCGCGCTGTTCGCCTGTTTTTCCAGTTGCCCCGCAAGCTGGCTCTGCATGCGCGCGAGCTGCCGGCGCGTGCCACGCGCGGCCAGAAGCGCCGCCGCCAGCACCGCCAGCGCCACTGCCAGCAACGCAATACTGATGATCATCGTCATGTCCATCGCGTTTCACCTCAAGTTTTTCCGAATAGCGCCATTATACCACAAACGCCATACAAAAAGGCGCGCAGGCCGTGCCCCCCTTGGCAAGAGGACGGGCCTGCGCGCCGCAGCGCGCCTCTTACAGGCTGTTTAACACGTCCACCGTGCGCTGCAGGCCGGAATAGAAGCTGCACAAAATCGGCGTGTGCACGTCCGAAAGCGCGGGCAGCAGCGCGCGCATGCTCACCTGTGCCATCACAATACAGTCATAGTGGCCCTCAAGTTCACGGATTTTCGCCTTCACCAGCTCGTTGTGCACCTCGGGATGGCCCGATTTGAGCTGCGCGTAGGCGTTTTCAATGAGAAACTCTCGCACGCTTATCGTCTTGCCCTGCGCGGCGGCCACCCGCTCGATCAGCCGCCTGCTGGGCGCCAGCGTGCTGGGCACCGTCGCGATCAGCGCTATGTTGCTGCCCGTGCGCACCGCCTCCTCGGCCATCGCCTGGTCGATCTTTACCACGGGGATATCCACCACCTGCATGTAGACGTCCGCTACCTCGCCCACCGAGGAACAGGAGTTGAGGATGACGTCCGCGCCCATCTCCTGGGCCGCCATGGCGTACTTGGTCATGCGGCTGATCACCGCAGGGGGCGGGCTGCCCGCCGCCATCACGTCCGCCAGCAGGGTATCGTCTGTAATAAAGGTGACGCGCACCCCTGGCACGTGCTCCTTGAGATAGACGATCATATCGTCCTTTTTGGCAAAGCTGGTCTGCAGGATGCATACATGTTTGTGCTCTTTGGACATGACACGTTTCCTCCTTATAAATCTTTAAAATGGGCGCCGGACAGGCCGCTGCGATGCGTCCAGCGTCACTGTAAATCCTTGATAATATCGCGCACCCGACGATGGTGGCGCTCGGCGCTCCTTCGCGCCTCCTCCACTTGGCCGGCGGCAATCGCGTCGAGCATCTGGCAGTGTTCGCGGTTGGACTGATCCTTATCTACCAGCGTGGGGTTGATAAACCAAAGCACGTGGTTGAGCTGCTGGCGCATGCGCTTGTACGCCTGGGCCAGAAAACTGTTGCCCGTAAGCTCCGCCAGGCCCATGTGAAAGGCGTAATCCTGCAGTACCCAGTCCTTGAACTTTTTGTCCTGCAGAAACGCCGTCATCGCATCGACGTGCACGCGGCTGCGCGCTAGCTCCTTGGAAAGGTCCTGCCCCTGCCGGCACTTTTCCGCCAGCAGAAAGGCCACCATGCCCTCCAGCCCCTCGGCCAGTTCGCAGCTCATCACAAGGTCGCCGGTTGTAGCCGTCTTAATAAACGCGCCGCGGTGCATCACCGTCTCCACCAGGCCGTCCTCCTGCAGGCGGCGGATCGCCTCGCGCACCGGCGTGCGCGACATATGCAACTGCTGGGCGATCGTCGTCTCCACAATCTGCTGGCCTGCCTGCAGGCGCTGTGTGGCAATCATCTCCATAATCTGCGCATACGCTTTTTCCGCGTTGGATTTTCCCTTCATAGATCACCGTTCCTACAAAAAAATCAAGCTGTCTCATACAAAGGCATACCACCGAGTATAAAAGGTATACGGCGTTGTATACAGGATTGTATTTTCATTATGACTTGGTAGCACTGTTTTTTCAAGCGAAATGCCCCTTGCGGAAGGATTTTGTGCATATCCACGCCGCGCACGCAGCGCGCAGCGCGCGCATACGCTGCCATAGAGCCCTTTTGGCAGAAATAAAACCCGAGAGGAAAGATGTACCATGTGTCAAGCGTACGATGCCACAGCTTCCTGTCCACGCTGCGTCCGCTGTCCCTGCGCCAAAGGGGGCGTGACCGGACCGACAGGGCCCACGGGTGCGACGGGGCCTACCGGCGCAACGGGACCACAGGGCATCCAGGGACCGCCCGGCCCATCCGGCAACCGTGGCGTGGTTGGCGAGACTGGCGCCACCGGACCGGCAGGCCCCACGGGTGCGGCCGGCCCCACCGGTCCTACGGGCGCGACGGGACCCGCTGGAGCGACAGGTGCAACCGGCGCACGCGTGCCGGAAGGACCGCGGGGTACGACCGGCCCCACCGGCGCGGCGGGGCCTACGGGGACAACCGGCGCAACGGGCGCGCGTGGCGTGACAGGTCCGCAGGGTATCCAGGGGCCTCCCGGCCCCTATGGCAACCGCGGCGTGGTTGGTGAAACCGGCGCCACAGGACCCACAGGCGCAACCGGGCCCACCGGTCCAATCGGCCCTGCAGGTGCAGCGGGGGCCACGGGCGCAACCGGCCCCACGGGCGCAACTGGGCCTTCCGGCGCCACAGGCGCTACGGGCGCAACCGGGCCGGCGGGCCCGCGGGGCACGGTGGGAAGCCAGGGTGCCGTAGGCCCACAGGGACCGCAGGGCCAAGCCGGGCAGATAGGCCCCACGGGGCCAACTGGCCCTGCCGGCCCCACCGGCGCGGCGGGCGCTACTGGTCCTATCGGTCCTGGCGGTCCGACTGGCGCGACCGGCCCCACCGGCGCAACGGGCCCCGTTTCCCGTGAAGCGTTTGCCTCCTTTGTGAATTATGGCGCGCGGTTTACTGACGCAGCGCTCATCCCCATGGGGGTAGGGGTGGCCGACCCGACGGGCAACATTGTGCTGACAGACCCCACGCGCATCACCCTTGCGGCGGGTACCTACGCCGTCTTTTACGGCGTATCCGCCCTGCTTACGGGCAGCACGTTTATGCAGGTGACCCCCTACTACAACAGGGCCGTCCACATGGAGTACGGCATCTACTACATGACCGACGCGGCCACGCGTTCAAGCGGGGTAGGCTTTGTCTCCTTCATCATCCAGGCGCCCACGCAGACCGTGTTTAACCTGACATTCAACAGCCCCGCGCCCATTACGGAGGGCACATTGTCGCTGGTGATACTCAAGCTGCGAACGGAAAACACGTAAAGAAAGAACGCCGCGCATGCGGCGTTCTTTCCATGGTCAATGGAGGAAAACATCAAGGAGTGCGTTATTAGATGTACTGTTCCACGTTGGAGGCGTCAATCCACTCGCAGGGGATTTTGATGTTGCGCTCCGTCTCGGTAAGCTCCTCGCCCGCCACCACGCGGTAGGCCAGGATCACAGACTGTTCGCCGATACGGTCGGGGAACTGCGCGGCGCTGCCCGCCTGCTTGCCCTCGGCAATCAGTTTTTTGGATTCATCCGAGCCGTCCACACCGTACACCTTGATTTTGCCCGTCTTGCCGGCGGCCTCAATGGCGCTGGAGCAGCCCTGTGCCACGGGGTCGTTGCGGCAGAACACCGCCTTGAGTTCCGGCTCGACCTGCATGAAGTTTTCCATGATGGGGATGGCGGTATCCACCTGTCCCTCGCCGTTTTCACGGATGACGATCTCAATGTTGGGATATTTTTTAATGGTCGCGTCAAAGCCTTTAGCGCGGTCCACCGCCGCCGGAGAGGTGGTGCTCTCGATGATGGCGACCTTGCCCTGCTCGCCGATGTCTTTTGCCAGCGCCTCGGCGGCCAGCTCGCCCGCCTGCACGTTGTCCGAGACCACGCTGCCCGATGTCAAATCCATGCTGAAGGCAAGCGAGTCAAAGAGGATGACCGGCACGTTCTTGCTTTTGCAGGCCTCCAGCGCAGGCGTGATACCCTGGTAATCGCACGGAGCCAGCAAAATCGCGTCGTAGCCGCGCGTGGCCAGATCCTCCACGTCCGTCACCTGCTTGACGCTGTCGTTTTTGGCGTCCACCACGGTGAGGGTGTCGCCCTCGCGCATGATGGCCTCTGCGCCGTCCACGATCTTGACGTAGAACGGGTTGCTCATCGCCTTGACCGAGATGGCAAACTCGCATTTTTCCGGTAGGTTCAGCCCGGCAAGCACGTCATCGTCGACCTTTTCGTCCCCTTTGACCACCGTCTGGCTGACCGAGGGCGCGGCGGAGCCGGAGGCCTCGCCCGCCTTCTGGCAGGCGGTGAGCATCGCGCACAGCAGGGTCATCACGACCACAAACGCGAGCAGTTTCAAGCTTTTTTTGTGTGACATATTTGTGTACCTCCCTTGTATTACATCCCCTGCAGCAGCTGTGCCACATAGGGTATTGCCAATGGAATGCTCGCTAGCACCGGCGTGCGCACCTGCGCCACCTCCGGTAAAATGGCCATCATGCTGGCCTGGGCCAGCACAATGGCGTCACACTTGCCATCCAGCGCCACGATCATGTCGCGCAGCATGGCGTTGTGCCCGGCCACGTCACCCGCGAGCAGCCTGTCCAGCGCGCCGTCGGCCAGACACACCTGCACGTCCGCGCGCTTGCCCTGCGCCTGCGCCGTGCGCTCGATCAGCCGCCGGCTGGGGCCCACCGTGGTGGCCACCGTGGCGACCAGCGCGATGCGTGCGCCATGGCGCAGCGCCTCCTCTGCCATGGGCAGATCGATCTTAACTACCGGAATATCCAGCAGCTGCGCGTAGAGATCCGCCACCTCGCTGACCGAGGAGCACATGTTAAGGATGAGGTCCGCGCCCTGATCCTGCGCGGCAATGGCGTACTGGCACATGCGCCGTTTGACGCTCGGCGTGGGCGCCCCCGCTGCCTTGACATCCTGGATCAGCGCGTCGTCCATCACGAACGTGACGCGCACATCGGGCGCGTGTTTTGCAAAGAGTGCCAAAACATCCTCACGATTGGCTGCACCTGTCTGCAACACACACACATGTTTCTGCTTGCTCAAGTTATTTTCACTCCTGTTCTGATAGAATTACCCAACAGTTTTTCAATCCCACACAAATATCACAAAAGTACGCGAAAAACGTGGACAAACTGTTCACTTTTGTGCTATAAAGAATACAAGGACATACCAAATCGCGCTTTTTCTGCACATTTGCCGCATTTGTGTTTGTCTGCTGTTGATTTTCAGTATATCACTTTAGCGAATATAATTCAATGCTAAAGTGAATTTTGGTGCAGTTGCAGAAAGAGAGGTTGCTGATATGGATGTTGCGGGCCGCTTGAAATACTTTTTAACGCAAAAAAAGATGACAGCCAATGCGCTTGCGCATCAGGCCGGCATCTCGCAATCCGGTTTAAGCGGTATTCTCAATGGTAAAAAGGCGCCCACCGTTACCACGCTGGAGCACATCTGCGGCGCGCTGGATATCACTTTGGCGCAGTTCTTTGCGGAGGACGCCGGCCTGCGCGTCATCCAAACCGACGCGGGCGCTGATTTGCCCCCCCTGGAGATCGCTGTGCGCCAGGATGCAACCGAGGCACGCATAGCGCAGCTGCAGGACCCCGCCTACGTGCAGATGCTCAGCCAGATTGTTCAGCAGGCGGTTGCTGCGGCCCTTGACCAGCGGCATAATCCAGATTGACCAGCAGAATGTTTCCCTGCCGGATATAGGCGATGTCACTGCAGTACAGGTGCACGCAGATCGTCTGACATGTTTCCATATTTCCCCCACAAAGCGCTATCAGCATAAAAACGCGTTCTATTCTTATGTTTTCGACAGAAAAAAACCGTGTCCTCTTTGATTTTGTGGATTTATTGCTTCTTTTTGGTGGGTCTGACGGGCCAAAACAGGCGCGCGCCGTTGTAAGCGGGGCGCGCCTGTTTTGACTGCGCGCTTTACGCGATGCCGAAGATCGCACGCGCCTCTGCGGGCGTGGCTACTTCGTGCCCCATGGCGCGGATGATCTGGGCCATACGCGCCACGATCTGCGCGTTGCCGTCCGCCTTGACGCCCGCGTCCAGATAGGGGCTGTCCTCAAAGCCGATGCGCACCAAGCACGCCCCCATCGCCACTGCGCATGCAAGCACGTCAAAGCCCTGGCGGCCCGCATGCGTGACGCCCCAGATCGCCTCTTGGGGCAGAAATCCCTGCATGGCGCACAGCGCCTGGACGGTGCCCGGGGCGGCGCCCGCGTGCCCCAGCACGATGTTGAGCAGCAGTTTGCCCGCGATGGGCCGCGCGCGGTGCAGCTGGCAGATACTCTCGATCATACCCAGCTCAAAGACCTCTACCTCGGGGAACTTGCGCGCGCTGCGGATGGCGTCCACGCACCAGCGCACGTCCGCGGCGGGGTTTTGGTAGACCGCCTCGCCCAGGTTGACCGATCCCACGTTGAGCGACACCGTCTCTACCGCATCGAGCGCCAAGGGTGCGCAGCGCTGCTGGATGCTCATCTGGGATACCCCGCCCGTGGAGGCCTGGATGACGATATCCCCCCGCGACCGGATATCCGCGATGGTCTCGGCAAAGTCTTCCAGCGCGGGCGTGAGCGCGCCCTGCCGGTTGCGCACATGCAGATGCACCATGGACGCCCCCGCGCTGTGGCACGCATCCACCTCGGCGGCGACCTCCTGCGGGATTACCCGCGTGCTTGCTGCGCAAATGGGGGCCACGGATAAAACAATCTTTCGCATAGCCGTTCTCCTTATCGCTAAAAATGTATTACATATTTATTATATCACTTTAGCGATAAAAGTCAATCGATACGCAGCTGGCCCAGCACCACGCCGATGGCATCCATGATGTGCAGGCGCGCCAGCGCGTCCATGCGCGTGGCGGATTTGTTGATCAGCACCAGCCGCTCCCCGCGGTAATCGCACACCAGGCCCGCTGCGGGCTGCACCTCCAGCGATGTGCCGCCTACCATCAGCAAATCCGCCTGGCGCACGGCCCGCCTGGCCGCAGCCAGCACGCCGTCGTCTAGGTACTCGCCGTAGAGCACCACGTCCGGCTTGATCACGCCGCCACAGCTGCAGCGGGGAACGTGCTGCGCGCGCAGCACGTCCGCGATGCCGTAGGCCCTGCCGCAGCGCATGCAGTGGTTGCGCTGCACGCTGCCGTGTAGCTCCAGCACGCGGCGGCTGCCCGCCATCTGGTGCAGCCCGTCGATGTTCTGGGTGATCACGCAGTCCAGCTTGCCCGCGCGCTCCATCTGCGCAAGTTTGCGGTGGGCCGCGTTGGGCTGCGCGTTGGGCGCGACCATTTTTGCGCGGTAAAACGCAAAAAATGCCTCCGGATGCTGCAGATAGAAATCATGGCTCAGGATTTCCTCCGGCGGATATGCGAACTGCTGGTGATAAAGCCCGTCCACACTGCGAAAATCCGGTATGCCGCTCTCAGTGGATACCCCCGCGCCGCCGAAGAACACAATATGCCGGCTCGCATCCACCATGCGCTGCAGCGCCTGGATCTGCTCGTTCATCGCATTTTCCTCCTTTGAGACGGCGTGCGCCTGCACGCATGCGCCGCTATGCTTTCCTGCCGCATCCCCGCCTTGCGCTTTTGTGTCTCTTTATCCCTGCAGGCTCTCTGCCTGCCGCTGCATGTACACAATGACCACATCGTATATCTCCCCCAAAGATGCGCCATACGCGAGCACCTCCCACGGCGCGTTGGTGTGGAAAATGGATCTTGATCAATGCCACGTCCCCCACCACCAGCAGGCAATCCCCCTGCATGTGTTCCGCAGCATAGGCCCTGATGTCCTCCTGGCAAAGACCGGCTGCCTGCGATTCACAGCTTTGTATCAAACTCATACGCTAGCATGGTTCGTTTACCCTTCTGCGCTTGCCGGCTTCTGCCTGCAGGCCTCTGCAATCGCCCTTATTCTACCACACCAGCGGCGCTTTGTACGGCAATATCCATGCCCCTTCGCGCGTAAAAAGCGCCTGCCAATGCACACTGTCGCGCTTTTCAGGCATGCAAAGCTTGCGCAAATAAAACGCATGTACAAAAAAAGATCGCCTACTCCAAGGAATAAGCGATCCTGCCTCGGGCGGGGCGCCCGTGGTGGGCTCAAATGGACTCGAACCATCGGCCTCTACGATGTCAACGTAGCGCTCTAACCAACTGAGCTATGAGCCCGCACAAACTAGTCTTGACTTGTTTTATTATACAGATTCTACCGTAAAAAGCAAGTCCTATTTCTCGCCCTGAAGGGACTTTTTACGCCATTGAGCGCAGCGCGCCGCTCCTATATAATAGAAGTATGGCATCATTGTGGTAAGGGTGGCGATCATTTGTCAGCGATTGTGACGGAGCAAAAGCTCCTGCTTCTCTATTTTATGGATCGGTGCGGCACGCCGCTTTCCAGCGACCAGCTCACGCGCCACATGCTGGAGCAGCACTGGGCGGACTACTTCCAGCTGCAGCAGATGCTGTTGGAGCTGGGCGAGGCGCGCCTGGTGACGCGCGCGGAGGCCTTCCCCCGCCTGTATCATCTCACCGATGCGGGCAAAGAGACGCTCGCGCTGTTCAATACCCAGGTGCCCCGCTATCTCAAAAACCAGGTAAACGCCTTTGTGCGCGCGCACGGACAGGAGCTTGCCCACGAGACGCAGGTGCACGCCGAATATGAACGCATCGGCAGCGACGAGGTGATGGTGACGCTGGAAAACTACGAGGCGGAAAAGCTGCTTTTCGGGCTGCGCGTCAGCGTGGTCTCCAGCGAACAGGCAAAGCTGCTGTGCGCCCGCTTTAAGCAGCGCAGCGACGAGGTGTACGCATCGGTGATGCAGGTGCTTACGCGCGGGGAGGATTGATCCTGCAAGCGGGCCTTGTGGCGCGCGAAGCAAACAAGGGGCCGGCTGCAGAGCCGGCCCTTTGCTCTGCGCAAGTGTGTTCGTTTTTACATATGCCTTCAAGTCAATAAAGTGTAATCCTCATTATAATATTATTGACAATAGTGTATGTCACACACTATAATGGGCCTAGGGAGGTGACGGGATGCAGGTGCAGGAAGATATTGCCTCGAGCCTGGAGCTGGAGCTGCGCCGCGGCACCATTGTGCTGTGCGTGCTCAGCCAGCTGGACGCGCCACGCTACGGCTACGCGCTGGTGCAGTGCCTGCAGGCGCAGGGCATGCCAGTGGAGGCGGGTACGCTCTATCCCCTACTGCGGCGGCTGGAGAAACAGGGCATGCTGCGCAGCCAGTGGGAGACAGCGGGCGCCAAGCCGCGCAAATACTATTGTCTAACCGAGCAGGGGCGCACGCTCTACGCCGCGCTGCTGGATGCCTGGGCATCGCTCAACGACAGCATTGCGCTTTTGACGGGCGGGAAAGGAAGCAAGACATGAAGACGCTGGAACCCAAGGCTACGGCCATGAAAGAAAACTACATCTACTGCGTGGTGATGCGCCTGCCTGAACGGCAGCGCGAGGAGACCCGCCGCGAGCTGGACACCCTCATCGACGATATGCTGGAGGAAGCGGCGCCGCCAAGCCCTGTCTCCAAAGCGGACATGGCGCGCGTGCTCAAGACCCTGGGCGATCCCATGGCCCTTGCCCGCCAGTACACCGGCGGCAAGGGGTACCTGATCGGGCCGGTATGGTACAACCATTACGTGCGGGTGCTGCGTATCGCGCTGTGCGCGGTGGGCATCGGCATTGCGGTCTTTGCGATCGTGGAACTGCTGCGCGCCCAGTTCGCGCTGGAGCAGGTTCCCGCCATCATCGGCCAGGCCATCGGCAAGGTGCTGGGAGGGCTGATAAGCGCCTTTGGCTGTATCACGCTCATCTTTGCCGCCATCGAGCGCGTATACGACGCCTCCAGCAAGCGCAGGCCCGTTCCGCCCGCCTGGGACCCGGAAGACCTTGCCGAGGCGCCCGTGCGTAAGGCGATCATCAGCCGCGGCGGCGCGATTGTGGGCATCGTCTTTTCGGTGCTGTTTCTGGTGCTGTTCAACGCCGCGCCCCACATCTTTGGCATTTACACCATGCAGGACGGCGCGCTGCACGTCATCCCCCTCTTTAATATGGAGATGCTGCCCCGCCTGCTTCTTTTGATCAACATCAGCATCGGCTGCAGCATCCTGCGCGACATTTTGACGCTGCTGGAGGGACGCTACACCATCCGCCTTGCGGTGGCGACGCTCGCGCTCAACATCGCCGCACTCACGCTGAGCGTGCTTTCGCTTACATACGCGGGCGGCGCGATCTGGAACCCCGCGCTCACCGCAGAAGTTCAGGCCCTGGTGCCCGCGATGAACGCGCCCATGATTATCGGCATCGCCAAACAGGCGCTGGTGGGCATTATGATATTTGCCTTTGTGATTGATACCGTAGAGCTGTGGTACAAAACCCTGCGCTACCGGGTCTTCCCAGCGGCGTAGGCGCGTAGCGCGAAGCAAAAAAGCAGACGTTTTAAAACGCCTGCTTTTTTTGTTGTGTCAAACACCCGTTTATTCTTCTATGCTGCCGCACCTCTGAGCCGTCCAATTGTGTCTCAGGAAAACATCCGCCGCAGCAGCGTGCGCGCTTCCCCCACCAGGTAGAGCGAGCCGCACACCACGAGCGCGTCCACATCCGCGCGCTGGGCGCGCGCAAGCGCCTCCCGCACGCTTGCGCAGGCCTGCGCCGGACAACCGTGGGCAGCAAAACGCGCGGCGAGCGTATCGGCAGGCAGGCCGCGCGGGGGCATCACACACGCGCAATAGGCCCGCGCTGCGCGCGGGGCGAGCATATCCACCATCGCTTCGTACGCCTTGTCCTGCATCACCGCGCACACCAGCGCCACGCGTTTGACCGCTAAAAACGCCTCTAAATATGCGCACAGCTGCCGCGCGCCATCGGCATTGTGCGCGCCGTCAAGCAGCGTGGGCACGGGCGTATCCAGCCACTCCAGCCGTCCCGGCCAGCGCGCCTTTCCAAGCCCTGCGCGCACGGCGTCCGCATCGATGCGCCAGCCCTTTTCCGTCAGCGCCCACAGCACGCCCAGCGCGCAGGCGGCGTTTTCCACCTGGTAACTTCCCACCATGCCCAGCTGCACGCCGCGCAGCGCATGGCCCCGCAGGGCGTAATCAAAGCGCGTGCCGCGCATGCTCAGCACCGCGTTCCCGTATACCCCTTGCGCGGTATCCCACAGGGGCGCATTTTGATTCGCGGCGGCCCTGACCAGCACGTCATGCGCGGCGCCATGGCGCTGCGCGCCCAGCACCACAGGCGTATCCCGCTTGATGATGCCCGCCTTTTCCCCCGCGATTTTTTCCACGGTGTCGCCCAGGTACTGCATGTGGTCCATGCCGATGGCAGTGATGGCGCACACCTCGGGCGCGAGCACGTTGGTGGGGTCCAAGCGGCCTCCCAGGCCCACCTCCACCACGGCGATATCCACTTTGCATGCCTGCATGTAGAGAAAGCCGATGGCGGTGACCACCTCAAACTCCGAGGGGTGTGGATGCCCCGCGTCTACCAGTGCGGCGCACGCGTCCCGCACGATGCCCGTCAGGCGAGCCAGCTCCCCGTTCGGTATACTTTCCCCCTGCACGCGCACGCGCTCGTTGAACACCTCCAGATAGGGGGAGGTGTAGAGCCCCACCCTGTAGCCGCAGGCGGAAAGCGCCGATGCTGCGTAGCAACACACCGATCCCTTGCCGTTGGTGCCCGCCACGTGCACGCTGGGAAAAGCGCGCTCAGGGTTGCCCAAGCGCGCCAGCAGCCGGCGCATGCCCGCAAGGCCGTCCTTGTGGCCTCCACGCATCTTACAGGTGTGGATAAAGGCAAGCGCCGCATCGTATGTCATTGTATTGTTCATGTGCTGTCTCTTACCCCTTGAGCGCGGAGAGGTTCTCGATGCGCTCGCGCACCGCCCGAAGGGTTTCCTCTGCCTGCGTGAGCTTATCGCGCTCCTCCTGCACCACTTTCTGCGGCGCTTTGGCGACAAACTTCTCGTTGGCAAGCTTGCCCTGGCTGCGCGCGATTTCGCCCTGCGCCTTCTCCAGCTCCCTGGCCAGGCGCTGCAGCTCCTTGTCTACATCCACCAGCTCGCCCAGCGGCATGTACCCCTGCGCGCCGGAGGACACGGCCGTGACCGCGTTTGCGGGCTCGGCGTCCTGCGGCGCGAGCCAGCGCACCTCTGTGGCGTAGGCCAGGCGCTGGATGTACACCTGCGTCTCGGGCAGCAGCTGCTGCCAGATAGCGGCGGGGCGCACCGCCAGCGTGGTGCGGCGCGAGGGCGCCACGCCCATCTCAGCGCGCACGTTGCGTACGGCGCGGATCAGCTCCATGGCCTGGCCCATCGCCTGGGCGCGCGCCTGGTCAAACCCGCCGCGCACGCGCGGCCAGGCGGCGATCATGATGCTCTCTTGATCCATGCCGGGCAGATGCTGGTAGATTTCCTCCGTTAAAAAGGGCATGAAGGGGTGCAGCAGCTTCAGGATATCCGCGAGCACCGCCAGCAGCACTGCGCGGGCGCTCTGTTTGCCCGCCTCGTCCTCGCCGTAGAGGCGGGGCTTGGCCATCTCGATGTACCAGTCGCAGAACTCGTCCCACGCAAAGTCGTAGGCGCTCTGGGCAGCAAGGCCCAGCTCGTAGTGCTCCAGGTGTTCGGTGACCGATTCGATCACGCTATCCAAGCGGTGCAGGATCCACTGGTCCGCGATATCCAGCTCGACCGCGTCCAGGGAGGCCGGCGCACCATCCAAGTTCATCAGCACAAAGCGCGCAGCGTTCCACATCTTGTTGGCAAAGTTGCGGCTGGACTCCACCTTTTCCCAGTAAAAGCGCATGTCGTTGCCCGGCGCGTTGCCGATGGCAAGCGAGAAGCGCAGCGCGTCCGCGCCGTACTTGTCGATCACCTCCAGCGGATCAATGCCGTTGCCCAGAGACTTGGACATCTTGCGCCCCTGCGCATCGCGCACCAGGCCATGCACCAGCACGGTGTGGAAGGGGCGCTTGCCCGTGTGCTCCAGGCCGGAGAAGATCATGCGCGCCACCCAGAAGAAGATGATGTCGTAGCCGGTGACAAGCACGTCCGTAGGATAGAAGTAATCCAGATCCGCGGTCTTTTCCGGCCAGCCCATCGTGGAGAAGGGCCACAGGGCCGAGGAAAACCACGTGTCGAGCACGTCCTCATCCTGCGCAAGGCGCGTGCTGCCGCATTTGGGGCAGACGCCCGGCGCCTCTTTGGCCACGATCACCTCGCCGCATTCGGCGCAGTACCATGCGGGGATGCGGTGCCCCCACCACAGCTGGCGGGAGATGCACCAATCGCGGATGTTCTCCATCCAGTTGTAGTACGTCTTTGCAAAGCGCTCGGGCACAAAGCGGATCTCACCGCTGCGCACCGCCTCGATGGCGGGCGCGGCCAGCGGCTTCATAGAGACGAACCACTGTTTGGAGATGATGGATTCCACCGTGGTATCACAGCGGTAGCAGTGCCCCACGTTGTGCGTATAATCCTCGATCTTATCCATCACGCCCATCTGCTGGAGATCCTGCACGATACGCGCGCGGGCATCGTAGCGGTCCAGCCCCGCGTAAGCGCCGGCCAGATCGTTCATGGTGCCGTCGTCGTTCATCACGCGCATCACGGCAAGATCGTGCCGCTGGGCCACCTCAAAGTCATTGGGGTCGTGCGCGGGGGTGATCTTCACCGCGCCGGTGCCGAACTCCCGCTCCACGTATGCATCCGCCACGATGGGGATATCCCGATTTGTCAGCGGCAGATGCACCTTTTTGCCGATCAGGTGGCTATAACGCGCGTCCTCTGGATGCACGGCCACCGCCATATCGCCCAGCATGGTCTCGGGGCGGGTGGTCGCCACCACGATGTAGCCCTCGCCATCCACCACCGGGTAACGGATGTGCCACAGGTGCGACGCTTCCTCTTTATACTCCACCTCCGCGTCGGAAAGGGCGGTTTTGCAGTGCGGGCACCAGTTGATGATGCGGTTGCCCTGGTAGATCAGCCCCTTTTCGTAGAGGCGCACAAACACCTCGTTGACCGCCTTGTTGCAGCCCTCGTCCATGGTGAAGCGCTCGCGCTGCCAGTCGCAGGAGGCGCCCAGTTTTTTCAGCTGGCCCACGATGCGGCCGCCGTACTGGTCGCGCCACGCCCAGGCGCGCTCCAAAAAGCCCGCGCGGCCCACGTCGTTTTTCGTCAGACCCTCCTCGGCCATCTGGTTTACGATCTTTACCTCGGTGGCGATGCTGGCATGGTCGGTGCCCGGCAGCCACAGCGTGCAGTAGCCCTGCATGCGCTTAAAGCGGGTAAGCACGTCCTGCATCATCTCGTCGAGCGCATGGCCCATGTGCAGCTGCCCCGTGATATTAGGGGGCGGGATGACGATGGAAAACGGCTTCTTCTGTGGATCGGGCGCTGCGTGGAAGTAGCCCTTCTTTTCCCAGGTGTGATAGAGCCTGTCCTCCACGTCGCGCGGGTTGTACACTTTCTCGAGCATATCCATGGATGATTCTCCCCTCTACATAATGCATTTTTTCTCCGTTTTGGCTGTGGCGGCGTTGCGGCGCCTGCGCATTTTTTGCGCCAAGGGGCCCTTGTATCCGCCTTCCCCGCTGCCATATGCGCCTGATCGAGGCGGTTTGCCCCCGCGCTTTGGCGCGGCCCGCCAAAAGAAAAAACCGTCTTTCGTCAAAAGGACGAAAACGGTTTCGCGGTACCACCTTTTTTGACGGCGCGCAGGCGCGCCATCCACTCTAGCATGCGCCGCGCTAACGGGCGGCTCCCGGCAAACGGAGGCATGGCCCCCGTTTTATGCGCCTCTGCAGGCGACCTTCCGCAAACGCCCTTTTTGCGCCCTTGCCCTTTCAGCCATGGGGGCAACTCTCTTTTGCGCCGGCTTTTTTTGCGTACTCCTCCTGTTTCATCGGCTTTTCACGATGGGTTTATTATACCGCGCAGACGGCTTTTGTCAATGCTGATCCCTGGATTTGCCGCGGATGCCGCGGTACAGGTTGCTGTAGGCATAAAAAAGCATTGCCACGATGGAGACGCCCAACGCCACGTACATCAGCACCGTATCGACAGGTGCGACCATATCGTGAAAAAAACTTAAAATCACCGCCACGGTAAAGGTCGCCGTCGCGCCCTTGCCCAACCAGTTGGCGTAGACCACGGTATCCAGCTTTTTGTACATAAAGCCGCCGCCTACGATCATCGCCAGCTCCTTGATGATGACCACATACGCCACCCACATCGGCGTATCGCCGCGCGCGCCCAGGCACCACAGCACCGTGATGAGCATCAGCTTATCCGCCAGCGGGTCAAGCAGCTTGCCCAGGGGGCTGATCTGGTTGTAATGCCGCGCGATATACCCATCCACCAGATCCGTTGCGCTGGCAAATACGTAGACGCCCAGCGCCGCCATAGGCCAGTCCAGATAAAAGAAATACACCGCCAGGGGGATCAGCAGCAGACGGATCATCGATAATATATTGGGAACGGTCCATACGTTGTCCCAAATATTGGGTTTCTTCTCAGACATGCGCGAATCTCCCTCAAAACTATTGCAGCGCTCGCTTACACGAAAAAAGCCGGCCTGCGGCACAGATACTTATCAAATAGTACCATCTTCTGGATACCGCGTCAAGATTCCGCCGTAAAGGTATTATACCCTATACAACGAGCGCCACGCGCATTGCGTCTTCAAAAAACCGCGGTTATTTTACCCCACGCGCACTGCGCCACCCTACGGCTTGATGTACGCGTAGCCCTCCTGCTGGCGCGCGGCGATCTCCACCACGCCCGCGGGCACTACGCGCACAAAGGAATAGAGGGTTTCGGGCGCGATGCCGAACATGCCAAGGGCGTTGTTGCACGCGCAGATGCGCGCCTGCGCGCAGATCTGCGCAAGTCGATCCTCCAGCGCGCTTTGTTGCGCCACCAGATCCTGCACCGCGGGGCCGTTTGCCACCACCTCGATCGCAAAGGGCGTGCCCTGCTCCTTTGCGTACGCCAGCATGTTGGCGACATTGCCCAGCAGCATGCCCCAGCGTTCCCGCTCGTCCACATGATAGAGCACCTTCATTGTTGCACCAGGCTCCTTTCCAGCGCAGCTTCTCGCTAATCCCATCATATCCGCCCCTGTTTTACCCGTCAAGCCGCGTCATTTGCGCCCCTGGCGCAAAAACGCTATGATGAGAGTGGTTTCTTCATATTATGCGCGAGGTGTATTGCATGTTGATCGCTGATTTACATATCCACTCCAAATATTCCCGCGCCACGAGCAGCCAGAGCGTGCCCGCGCATTTGGATCTATGGGCGCGGCGCAAGGGCATCGACGTGGTGGGCACGGGCGACTTTACCCATCCGGCCTGGCGCGCGCTGCTCAAAGAGCAGCTCGTTCCCGCGGAGCAGGGGCTCTACACCCTGCAGAGCGCATTGCGCCTGCTCGATGGCGCCGCCACGGACGATGCGCTGCCCCGTTTTATGGTCACGGGCGAGATCAGCTCCATCTACAAAAGGGGCGGACGCGTGCGCAAAGTGCATAGCCTGATTCTTCTGCCCAGCCTGGAGGCGGCTGACATTCTCGCGCAAAAGCTGGAGGCCATCGGCAACATCCATTCCGACGGCCGTCCCATTTTGGGATTGGACGCTCGAGACCTGCTTGAGATCACCCTGGAGGCCTGCCCCGAGGCGGTGTTCATCCCCGCCCACATCTGGACGCCTCACTTTTCCCTGTTCGGCGCTTTTTCGGGGTTCGACACCATCGAGGAATGCTTTGGGGACCTGCGTGGCCACATCCACGCGCTGGAGACGGGGCTTTCCTCCGACCCGCCTATGAACGCCCGCCTCTCGGCGCTGGACGGCTACACGCTCGTCTCCAACTCCGACGCGCATTCCCCCGCCAAGCTGGGGCGCGAGGCCAATCTGCTTGCGTGCGGTCTTTCCTATCCGGACATTGCCCGCGCCATCCAGACGGGTCGCGCGGGCGGGTTTGCCGGCACCATCGAGTTCTTTCCCGAGGAAGGCAAGTACCATTTGGACGGCCACCGCAACTGCGACGTGTGCCTGACGCCCGCCGAGACCATCGCCTGTGGCGGGCGCTGCCCGGTCTGCGGCAAAAAACTGACGGTGGGCGTGCTGCACCGCGTGGAGGCGCTGGCTGACCGTCCGGAGGGCTTTGTGCGGCCCGACGCCCTGCCCTTTGAAAGCCTGGTGCCCCTGGGCGAGGTAATCGCCGCCTCCACGGGCGCGGCGGCCGCGGGCAAAAAGGTGGCGCAGCAGTATGAAGCGATGCTGCGCGCGCTGGGGGCGGAATTCCACATCCTGCGCCAGGCGCCGCAGGAGGACATCGCGCGCGTGGCCGGCCCCTGCGTGGCGGAGGGTATCCGTCGCCTGCGCCTGGGCCAGGTCCAGCGCAGCGCGGGGTTTGACGGCCGCTACGGCACCATCGGTCTGCTCGGACAAGAGGAAATCGATGCTTTGCAGGGGCAGCTCAGCCTGCTTGCGGATATTGCGCCCGCGCCGAAAAAGGCCCGTGCAAAGCGTGCGCCCTCCCCCGCCAAGGACGCGGCACAGGAGGTAGCCCCCTCTGTCTGTGCGCCCGAAGCGCGCGCACTGCTGGAGGGGCTCAACGAGGCGCAGCGCGCCGCCGTCACCGCCAGCGCCGGCACGGTGGCCATCATCGCCGGCCCCGGAACAGGCAAGACCGGTACGCTGGTGGCTCGCATCGCCTATCTGGTGGAGCAATGCGGCGTCAAGCCGTCTCACATTACCGCGGTGACATTCACCAACAAGGCGGCCGGCGAGATGCGCGCGCGCCTGGAGCAGCACTTTGCAAACAAGCGCACCGTGCGCGCCATGACCATCGGCACCTTCCACGCCATCTGCCTGGAGCAGCTGCAGGCGCAGCGCGGGCCCGTGCGCCTGCTTGACCCCTTTGAAGCGGAGGAACTGGCTCAAAGGACCGTGCGCGCGCTTGATCTGGACTGTTCGGCACGCACCCTGCTTGCCGCAGTTAGCCAAAAAAAGAGCGGCGTCGCGCCGCAATATGCCCTCTCAAACGAGGCCTTCGCGCACTATAACGCGCTGGTACGCGCGCAGGGGCGGCTGGATTTTGACGACCTACTGTGCGAGGCGCGGGACCTCTGGACGGGCGATGCGGGCAAGGCGCTGCGGCGCAAGCGTCCCTGCACGCATCTGTTGGTGGACGAGTTTCAGGACATCAACGCGCTGCAGTACCAGCTGGTACAGTCGTGGCGCGCACCTGAAGGCCGCCTGTTCGTCATCGGCGATCCCGATCAGTCCATCTACGGCTTCCGCGGCTCGGACGCGCAGTGCTTTGCGCGCCTGGCGCAGGACGCGCCCGATCTTTGCACCATCCGCCTGGTGGAAAACTACCGCTCCACGCCCCAGGTGCTGGCCTGCGCCCTGCCCATCATCGCGCATAACGGCGGACAGGCGCGCACGCTCGTCGCCCAGCGGCCGGATGGTATGCCCGTGCGCCTGCTGCGCGCGCCCACCGAGCTTTCCGAGGGCATCTTCCTCGCCAAGGAGATCAACCGCATGGTTGGGGGCATCGATATGCTCGACGCCGAGGCGTACGCAGGCCGCATCGAGGATGCGCCGCAGCGGGGTTTTTCGGATATTTGCGTGCTGTACCGCACCCACCGCCAGGCGGCGCTGCTGGAAAAATGCCTGCGCAAAGAGAGTATTCCCTATGTGGTGGCGGGCCGGGACGACTGTTTGGCCGACCCCAGCGTGCGGGCCACGCTGTGCTTTTTCCGTTTTTTGCTCGACGGGCAGGACACTGCCTCTCTCACCTATTGCCTCAAGACGCTGGGCAAGGTGCCGGCCGATCTCGCGGCGCGCTGCGCGGCTGCCTGGCAGGACGCACCCCAGGGCGCGCCCACGCCCGACCAGATCGATGCGCGCTGCGCCGCTGCGGATGCCTGGAGCCCCCTTTCGCCATGGACGCGCAGGCTGCGGGCTTACGCAGCGCACGTGGGCAGGGACAGGCCCCGCGCGCTGCTGGAGGCCTGGGCGGACGAGATGGCACTGGGCGAACACGAGCCCTTTACGCGCCTGCTGCACATGGCGGTTTTCCATAAGGACATGGCCTCGTTTCTACAGACCCTCACGCTGGGCCAGGAGCGCGATGTGGAGCGCAGCGCCCTGCCTGCCTACGCTGCCGGCGCGGTGACGCTGATGACCCTGCACGCCGCCAAGGGGCTAGAATTTCCCGTGGTATTCCTCTGCGGTGTGCGCAAGGGATGCATCCCGCTGGAGAGCGCGCGCCACGCCGTCGATATCAGCGAGGAGCGACGGCTGTTTTACGTGGGCATGACCCGCGCGCGCGACGAGCTGGTGCTGCTCAGCGGTCCGGAGCCCTCCGCATTTCTGGAGGCCCTGCCCCAAAGGGGGGTGGTGCGGGGCAATGTCGCGCCCCATCACCCGGGCCCAGAGGGCGCGCAGATGCGGCTCTTTTAAGCGTATACCGGCGCAAGAAAAGGACAGATGCCCGTAAAAGGTATCTGCCCTTTTATTTGGTGTTCAGGTAAACTGCTCTTTCAGATACGTAACGAATTGGTATGCGCGCCTGTTGAGCAATTTCAGCTCCTCAAAGGTCTTGTCCAGCGGATAGGTAATGTAATTTTCATGCATCATCGCGTTGCGCTCCCTGCCAATGGTTAAAAATGCGCCCACACACGCGCGCAGATGCGCATCGGTCCGGATCTCTTCCAGCACGGTCTGTTTAAAACCTTCGCCAAAAAGGCTAAGAAAGCTGTTGATATTGTTTGTCTCTTCCCAGCGGAAGTACGTATGATACTGCCGCTGTACGCCCTTGCGCACGGCAAATTCGTAGACACGCGCGTCATCACAATGGCAACGGATAAAGCCCTTGATGATATCCCGGATCTCGGTTTCGTAATAACTCGCGCACGAGAGCAGGTAGGTCTTGCGGTAGTTGTGCGTTACCGCGTTGACAAGCGACAGCTCCTGCCTCGCCATCAGAAAACCGACCAATGCCTCGTACTCCTCTTCCAGCTTCACAAGCGCTGTAAGCATTGGATCACACCCCCTAGGACAGCGCGATCAGTTCCTTTGCGCGGGCCATACGCGTTGCAACGTTGTTTTTTGAGGTAATATCCCGCTGCGTGGCCGCCACAAACGCCGGGTCTTTTTTCAGCTGCTGCACTAGGCGCGGCGAGATCTTCCCCTGAACCGGCTCTCTTCTCTGAAAAAAGGTGTGGCATGCGGCTACGAACACAGACTCAAAGAGGGAGACCCAGAACTGACCGCCCTTGTTCTTGAAATCCGCCGCGTCTAGTTCCTGCGCCGCATCTAGAAAGGATACAAACAGCTCCCGCAGATAGCGCAGCGTCCCCTCAGAGAACAGTTTGGCCTCCTTGGAAAAAGCATTGAGGAAGTGCGAGATTGTGGCGCTGTAGGTTTCATGATGAAAGAGCATCGCAAAGCAGCGGATCAAGATTTCCACGTCGCGGAAGTGCCCATCGGCAAACTGCTGGTTGAGGATCCTGCGCCAGCGCGCATCCTCGTTGAGTTCAATGATCATGCGGTAAAAGGCGGAATAATACATGCTCATGCGTATCTCCTGCGTGGAGAGGTTTTGTCCGCCTGTGTTGAGACGGTTGAATATCTCATATATCGAGGAATCGTCCTTGGGCTCATTCTGTTTGATCACCACAGAGCGGATGGTGCGCAGGATTTCAAAGGTATATTTGTACTCGCCCAGCGTTTCATATTTGAGCTTATTGAACTTGTTTTTCTCATGCGCAACAGGCGCGGGGAGTCGCAGGCTGAAATTGCTGAAGTACGCGTCATTTGCAAGCACGCTGCTGTCAATCTGCGTATCACCCGCCAGATACTGCCGCAGACAGACCCGTCCCCGTTTTGTTGGGAAGCGCTGTTTCATAAAAAAGTAGATCGAAAGCAGCCGCTGCTGGCCGTCGATAACCCAGAAATTATTGCGCCCTTTTTCGTAGAGAAACAGCTGGGGAATGGGAAGCCCCAGTATGATCGACTCAATCAGCTTGGAGGCGCGCCGGATATCCCACACATAATTCCTTTGGAACGGCGGCATTTGGATGACGCCATGGTCGATTAAGCTGTAGAGCGTCTGCACGTTAAAGTCATTGGGCGTTGCTGTGATATCGTATTCCTTCACGGGGATTTCTTCCTCGCATTCCAAAAAGTCTTTTTCTTCATACCAGTTTTCCATTTTCGTACGCCTCCTTATATTATGCTGATACGTGCAAGTATATACAAAAAACCACTTAAACTTATAATAAGAGACAAAAATATGCAATGCAACTTTCTTTTTTCGTGGTTCCGGGAGGGCACGCAATACCTGGGCGAAAAGACGCACTTCCAGGCACGGGATGGGCGGCCACAGAGGTCGCGCCGGCCGTGACGCCCTCCAGGCGTGGACGCTGTATTCACAAAGTGCGTCAACACGTTTGTCCGTGCAAAACGGACAAAGCGCCCCGTTTAAAGGGGCGCTTTCTGCTTTTTGTTTGTCACTTGCCGCACAGCGTACACACGCGGCGGACTGCCGCAGCATCCTTGCAGCCGGAGGCGCGCTCCACGCCTGAGAGAATGTCCACCATAGGCGGCGCGGCCTGCGTGAGCACGCTTGCAAGATTCTCCGGCGTAAGGCCGCCGGCCAGCGCCACCGGCAGCGCCGCGGCTTGCTGCACGCGGCGGTACAGCGCCAAATCCAGCGTGCGGCCGGGCGCGGCGGGATCGCACGCGCTGCGCGCGTCCAATAGCAGCATCGCCGCCTTGGTCCCGCTCAGCGCCCGCGCGGCCTGCTCGGGCGTGCTGAAACCCGGCATCTGGCAGGCACCCTCCGGCGTGACGGGGATGGCCTTGATGGTGCGGATGCCCATGGCATGCAGCGCTTGGGCAACAAGGCGCGTCTCCTCCAGCGTCTCGCTGTAATGCAGCTGCACGTAGTCGGGCCGCAGCGCCTCGGCAAGGGCAAGCACGCGCGCGGGCGCGCCGCCCGTGACGATGCAGCGCCTGGTCGCGCCTGACACGCACGCCAGCAGTGGTGCCGCCGCTTTTCTCGACAGGTTCCAGGGCACGTTACCAGGGTATTCCACCACGAAGCCCGCGATGTCCACGCCCAACGCACAGCACATGCGCACATCCTCCGCGCGCGTCAGGCCGCATATTTTCAGCTGCGTCATAGCGCCTCCTCCAGCACGCGGTAACACCCTGCGATATCCGCCGCCTTGAGCAGCGCCGTGCCCACCAGCACCGCGTCCGCGCCCGCGGCGCGTGCGCGGCGCACGTCCTTGGGCGTTTGGATGCCACTCTCGCTGACGCGCAGGCCCTTCTTGTTTGCCGCGCCCAGCAGCGACTCGGTGGTGCCCACATCCCCCGCATCTTGCTCAAGGCGCAGGATGTCCCGGTTGTTGACGCCGATAAGCTGCGCGCCCAAATCTTGCGCAAACGCAAGCTCCTGCGCCGTGTGGGTCTCCACCAGCGCCTCCAAGCCCAGATCGCTGGCCGCGCGGTAGAGCGTCTCCAGGCGCGCAGGCGCGTGCATGCTGCAGATCAGCAGGATCGCGGCCGCGCCCGCATCGCGTGTCTTCGCCAGGTCCCGCGCGCTGGTGATAAAATCCTTGCGCAGCACGGGCAGACCACTTGCCTCCGACACCCTGCGCAGCATATCGAGCGAACCGCAAAAGTGCGTCTGCTCCGTCACTACCGAAAGGCAGGGCGCGCCCGCCGCTTTGAGTGCGCGCGCGATCTGCACGGGATCGCGCCCCCGCAGCAGGTCGCCTTCCTTGGGGGAACGCGCCTTGATGTCCGCGATCACGGGCACCCGTCCAGCGCGTGCCCTGTCAAGCAGCGCCTGCGAAAAAGGGTGCTTCACTGCGCCAGCGCGTGGGACATCGCGCCCAGCGCCTCCAGCTTCCTCTGCGCCTTGCCGCTGTCGATCAGCTCCGCCGCAAGGCCCACGCCCTGCTGAATATCCGCTGCGCGCCCCGCGATGTAGAGCGCGCCCGCCGCGTTGAGCAATATGGCATCGCGCTGCGCGCCCCGGATCTTGCCGGAAAACACCCCGCGGATGCAGGCGGCGTTCACCTCCGGCGCGCCGGTCTTGATCTCCTGTAGCGTGCAGCGCGCAAGGCCGAACTGCTCCGGCGCAATCTCGTAGGTTTTGACCTGACCGCCGCGCAGCTCGTTTACGCGGGTGGGGCCCATCAGCGAAATCTCGTCTAAGCCGTCCACGCCGTGCACAAACAGCGCGTCGGTGTAGCCTAGCTCTTTTGCGACCATGGTCACGGTATCCAGCAGCTCGGGCTTGTAGACGCCCAGGATGTGGCGCGTGGCAAACGCGGGGTTGATCAGTGGGCCGATGATCGTGTAAAAGATCGTCTTGATGCCCAGATCCTGCTCGGGCGGCAGCACCTTGCACATCACCGGATGAAAGAGCGGCGCGTAGAGAAACGCGATGCCGATCTCCTCGATCATCCGCTCCGCCGCGCGGGGCGTGAGGTTGATGTTGACGCCCAACGCCTCCAGCACGTCCGCGCTGCCCGAAAGACTGGAGATGGAGCGGCTGCCGTGCTTGGCCACGGGAATGCCCGCCGCCGCGGCCACAATGGCGGTGGCGGTGGAGATGTTAAAGGTGCTCAGCCCCCCGCCCGTGCCGCAGGTGTCCATCAACGGTTCGCTTACGCGGGGGGCGAGGCGCACGCAGTTCTCCCGCATCGCCTTGGCAATGGCCGCGGTCTCGCGCAGGGTGGGGGACTTCATCAGCAGCGCCACCTGGAAGCCGCCAATCTGCACATCGCTGATCTCGTCTTTGTTGATGGCGGCGATCAGCGCGGAGATTTCCTGTTCGCTGAGCTCCATGCGGTTGGTCAATTTGGTAAGGATTTCTTTATACATGGGTGGTTGCCTCTCTTTCTTAAAACAGTCCCGCCCGCACAAGGGCTTGCTTCATGCCGCGCACGTAGTCGCGCACCACGGGCACGCTCTGGCGGCCGTGCGCGGCCACCAGGCGCACGATGGCACTGCCCACGATCACACCGTCGGCATAGGCGGCCATCTGGCGCGCCTGCTCCTTGGTGGCGATGCCAAAGCCGATGGCGCAGGGGATATCCGCCGCCTGCTTGGCCTGGCGGATCACCTCGCTGATGCTGGCGCCCAGTTCGGCGCGTACGCCGGTCACGCCCAGCGAGGATACGCAGTACAAAAAACCCCTGGCCTCCCTTGCGATGGCGCGTGCGCGCGCTTTGGATGTGGGCGCTACCATGGATATCAGGTCGATGCCATGCGCATCGCACACGGCGGCAAACTCGTCTTTTTCCTCAAAGGGCACGTCGGGCACGATCAGCCCGTCGATGCCCGCCGCCGCGGCGCGCTGCATGAAGCGCGCGCTGCCGTAGGCAAAGATGGGGTTGGCGTACGTCATAAACAGCAGCGGCACGTCCACCCTGCGGCGCACACGCGCCACCATGTCACAGAGAGCGTCCACGCTGGCGCCCGCGGCGAGCGCACGCGCGCTTGCCGCCTGAATCACCGGCCCCTCCGCGATGGGATCGGAAAATGGAATGCCGATCTCAATGGCGTCCGCGCCCCCCTCGGCCATGGCGCAGATGAGTTCCTCGCTGGTGGCGATATCCGGATCGCCGCCGGTGACAAAGGCGATAAACGCCTTGCCATGCGCAAATGCCTGGGCTATCTTACTCATAAATCTCCACTCCTTTGTAGCGGGCGATGGCCGCCACGTCCTTATCCCCGCGGCCCGAGATGTTGACGACAATGATCTGGTCGGGGCGCATTTGGGGCGCCAGGCGCATGGCGTAAGCCACCGCGTGCGCACTCTCAATGGCGGGGATGATGCCCTCGGTGCGCGACAGGTAGCCGAAGGCTTCCACCGCCTCATCGTCTGTGACGGGCACATATTCGGCGCGCCCCTGGGCGTGCAGCATCGCGTGCTCCGGACCGATGCCCGGGTAATCCAGCCCCGCCGAGATGGAGTACACTGGCGCGATCTGCCCCTGCGCATCCTGGCAGAACAGGGACTTCATGCCGTGGAAGATGCCCGGCTTGCCCGTGGCGATGGTGGCAGCCGTCTCCAGACTATCCACGCCGCGGCCCGCGGCCTCGCAGCCGATCAGGCGCACGCCCGGCTCCTGAATGAAGTCATAGAATGCGCCGATGGCGTTGCTGCCTCCGCCCACGCAGGCGATTAGTGCATCGGGCAGCTTGCCCTCCGCTTCCTCAAGCTGCGCGCGGATCTCCTCCCCGATGATTTTTTGAAAATCCCGCACGATGGTGGGAAAAGGATGGGGCCCCATCACCGAGCCCAGCACGTAGTGGGTATCCTCGATGCGCGAGACCCATGCGCGCATGGTCTCGTTGACCGCGTCCTTGAGCGTGCGCGTGCCTGAGGTGACCGGATGCACCTTGGCGCCCAACAGCTCCATGCGAAACACGTTGAGCGCCTGGCGCTCGGTGTCCTCCTGGCCCATAAACACCTCGCACTCCATGTCCATCAGCGCCGCGGCGGTGGCGGTGGCTACGCCGTGCTGCCCCGCGCCCGTCTCCGCAATGACGCGCGTCTTGCCCATGCGCTTGGCCAACAGCACCTGCCCCAGCACGTTGTTGATCTTGTGGGAGCCGGTGTGGTTTAAGTCCTCCCGCTTGAGATAGACCTTGGCCCCGCCCAGCGCGCGGCTCATCTTGCGCGCAAAATAGAGGCGTGACGGCCTGCCCGCGTAATCATGCAGCAGCGCGCTCAGCTCCCGCTTGAATGCGGGGTCTTCTTTGCATGCCTCGTACGCCCGCTCCAGCTCCTCCAGTGCGTGCATCATCGTCTCGGGCGCGTACTGCCCCCCGAACTGGGCGAATCTCCCCTTTTTCATGACAATCTCCTTTCTGGCAATAAAAAAGCTTTTGTCCCATAAACCATAGGACAAAAGCGTTACACTTCTGCGGTGCCACCTACATTGCTGCATTGCTACAGCCTCTCTTGCTTCGCGTACCATCATACGCGCTTTCCTTGATAACGGGCGAAAGCCTCCCGTTGAACATTACTCAGCCCATTACAGGCCTTTCTCTTCACCCTCTTGAACCCATTGGGCATTGCGATTGCTGTGCGCGCTCCCACCAAATGCGCGCGCTCTCTGGGAGCATCCGAACCAATGCTTACTCTTTTCAATCAGCGGTTTTACTTTTACTATGTATTTTTTCTTATTGTACGACATCGGCGGGATTTGTCAAGGGATTCTTTTAACAGCGGCCGGTACTCTAACGCTCTCTGCGCAGCGCGTCATTGTCGTTGTAATCCAGGCCATAGCTCCATACCGCGCTGTTCTGCTGCCCGTCTACCTGACGCAGCCGCCCGATCAGGTCGTAGCGCAGCGCCTCCGTATATCCCTCCTGCGCGTTGCTGCTGCGCACCAGCCTGCCAAATAGATCTTTAGCGTGGTTAAAACGAGGAGCATAGGATATATCCCATGCTCCTTACAATAGAGACTTTATAGCCCACTAAAATACGTTAGCCAATCTTACCTAAGAGTACCGCATCAGTTCAAGCGGATTTTCCTTCCCAGAATAGGTTGCTTTATTTTTTGTAAGTTTTTACCGAATTCCATAAGCATCCCTATCTCCGTATTGACATAAAAGCAGCAGTGATGCTCGGCAAAGCTTCCACCATCCTGTAACTCCATGTATACTTCTATTTGGATATGCCCTCGCTTGTCTTTATGCATCATCTTCATAGAGATGTAAGCCGCATATGCATCGCCCTTTTCTCCATTTTCCCACAAGCACTCCGTTTCCTCTCCATCTACAATACGCGTAATCTCTTCTGCCAAATTATCTATACTCTGATTGGTTGTATACACTTTGTTTGAGGCCACAATATGCTCGGATGCACATGTAACCTCCATCTCGAAGAGATATGCGTCCTGCCATACCCGCTTTAGCTCAATATAATCCTGCACTATTACGCCTCCAGTATCACTTAAATTTGGAGTCATCGAACATTTTCTGATTATTATTGTATACATTCATTTTTGAGATTTTTCACACACATCTATTCTGCATATACACTGTCTATTTTCCGTAATTCATATAGATGATGCAACCAGTCTTCTTCTTGTAAAGCCTTGGCACGCATTATACATTCATGATAGGAAAAGTCAAACGCCTCTTTATCGGAGTATCTTCTTAATCGGTTAAAAATACGCAGAGCACCTGGCCAATTTAGATCTTCCAACCATTCCAATAATCGTATCAGATATGGCTTCAGCTCTTGATCGGATCTATCGCATAATACTTGCGCACAATTATCCCAAACGTTTTTGTTATGTTGTCTGTCTAGCGGTTGTATAAATACGTTAATGCTCTCTACTTGTTTTGCAAGTTTCAAGCCTTCTTGTTGTATTTCTGCAGCGTTGTTCCAGTCAAGCATATCCATAATTTGATCAATACCGCACATATTATTTGCCTCCATCCCATTTGATTACCACAGATCTTACCGCCTGTGTCCATACAGACGATGATCCTGCATTTCGCCAATCCGCAATTGTTCCGCCAATTGGGATAACACTTACATGTGTAGGTCCATCTTGAACCGCATATACGACGCCTGTTGCATTTAGTGCTTCAATTGTTGTCATTGCAGCTCCTGGCTTTGGAACTGTCGAAAAAGATAACCCTGAGGCACTTGCAACATCACGAACAGAAGGTACAAAGTTACCGGGATTAGTCCCCCCATATCTATATATTACACTAGCCTTTGGGGGTGGCGCTGTAATCTCTTTTTCTCATGCCTTTGGCGTCGATCTTGCCGATGTTTTCGTCGCCTGATATACGCCGTAAGCAATAGCACCTGCCGTCAGGATCACTGCACCTGCCACAGCCACAGTATCCCCAAACGGAAGCGGCCCATCTGCTGCGGCAAGGCCTCCGAGCCCTGCATACACTGGCCTCATTGCTGTCAGTGCCTTACCAACCTCTGTTACCACTCTTGTCACGAGCTCAATGAGCTCTTCCCATGAATGCCCCGATGGATCTGCTCGATTGACGGGATTATTGCCACAATAACCAAACATATTGCTGCTGAGCGGACTATATCCCGTCGATGCATAGCTGTCCGCATTGATAAACCTCCCCATCTCCGGATCGTAGTACCGGCTCTGCAGGTAGTAGAACCCCGTCTCCTCATCGTAACGGTATCCCCTATACCTGTACGGGTTCTTCTTCCCCACCGTGCCCGCCAGGCTCCCCGTCACGCTAAGCGGCTTGCCCCACGCGTCGTACGTGTACTCCACCACCACCGCGCCCGTGTTGTCCACAAGCCCGATCACATCTCCCTGCAGGTTGTACACGTAGTGGTACTGCGCGCTCCCGATCCGCATGCTCATCGGCCGGCCCACCGCGTCGTAATAGTAGTAGATCACCTCGCTGCCCGTCTGTTCGTACGCCACAAGGCTCCCCATCAGCGTGTAGCGCGTCTTCACCCCGTTGACTGTCTTGCTCGTGCGCAGCCCGCTTGCGTCGTATGCGTAGCTCAGGCTCGTCCCCGCCTTGCTCATCCCCGCAAGGCGCCGACCGCCTTCCCAGCTGTACATCCACTCCCCGTCGCTCAACGGGTTCCCGATTGCGTCCCGCGTGATCGCCTGGCCGTCGTAGCCCGTCAGCTTATCCGGCCAGTTCGCGTCCCCGTACGCATACACCACCGTGTCCAGCGCGTTCTCCACCGACACCGCGCCCGTTGTATAGCTGTATTCGACCCGGCTCTTGATATTTCCTCCCAGGTCGTACGCCCACACCCACGTCTTGCCCGCAGCCTGGTTATCCTCACGCACCAGCTGGTACAGATCGTCGTACGTGTAGTGCGTCGTGTGCGTCCCATCGCTCACCGACGTGATGTTCCCCACCGCGTCGTACGTGTAGCTCAGCGTCCTGTCGTAGCTCCCCGCCTGGTTGCGCAGGCTCAACACCCGCGTCGACGTGCGCCCCGGCGCCGGGCTTGCGTACGTGTACGCCGCGCTCGACAGCACCGCGCTCCCCTTCTTAAGCTGCATACTTCCCGTGCGTCCGTACCCGTCGATCGTGCTCTGCTGGCTGATCGTCGTGCTGCCGTGCGTGTAGTTCGCCCCCGTATTAAAGCCCGAACTGTCGTACGTGTAGTTCACTGCGTTGGCCGCCTCGCTGCCGCGCGTGTACCACATCCTGCTCAGCTCGTCGTTGTCGTTGTAATCCAGGCCATAGCTCCATACCGCGCTGTTCTGCCGCCCGTCTACCTGACGCAGACGCCCGATCAGGTCGTAGCGCAGCGACTCCGTATATCCCTCCTGCGCGTTACACGTATATACCGTGGCATTCCACCATTGATCATATTTTACAACCACGACAGACAAAGCACATAGGGATATACCCTATGCGCTTAAATAAAACGTATCATCCAGTTTTATTCTTTCGGGCGTATACTTTTCTAAGTTTTATAACAATGATAGGCACGCATACAAAGAGGCTTATCCAGGCTAGCGTGCTTATCCATCGTATAATACAATCGAGTAAAGGCATCTTGTATATAATCTCTGTATCATTGCGCACAATCTGCGTACGCCCCCATATTGTACGCATGAAATACGTATTACCTTTTACATCCCTGAAAGTCTTTTTTTGCGCTTCCAGTTGTAGTCGCGTTACTCTATCTGCATGATATGTTGCGTCCAGCATATTCCCGCATAAATCCATCATATAGACATTTGATCCTGTCGATAGACAAATCGTATCATCTTTATTGATGGTAAAAGCATACGATCGATTGGCCTGCGGATAAATCTTACGAATTAGCAGCCCATCATCATAAACATCTATACAAATCTTATTTCCCACATATAGATTGCCCAATGAGTCGATTGCAAATCCCGAGTAGTCCTGCACAATCTTTCCGTTTATCTCAAGCAACCACGATGTCAAGAAAACCGGAAGTATTATAGCGACATAGCAAACCAACATCACAATTGGCTTTCTTTCTCCCTTTTTATTTCTCACATGGATCCACTTCCTTACTGTTTCATTATATCAATTCCATAAATATTGTAAATCCAAACAACCTTTGTTCCAGTATAGTTCGCGTGCACCTCTATTGGCGGTGCCGATACACCCGCTCCAAATGATGTACTCATACCCTGAAGCACTTCATTTGTATCCGGATCATGGAAGACAAGATAGTTTACGCCTGCACTACCCATCACATTTCCCGAGATCCCAATTTCCAAGGTCGGACCATTAAGCGCAACGATGTCTGGTGCATTTGTGGTCGCTATAAAGATGCCCGCAGAAGCAGATGGCATGCCACCACCACCTCCTCCACCATACATGTATCCCACATTGCCTCGTCTATCAACTACTATTCCCGCTGATCCAGTGACACCCATCATGGCTGCAGCGCTCCCACTGACTCCTATGGCAACCGTCCCCTTATTATTCTTTGTTTTTTCTTGTGCTTCCCGTGGCAGCACTACCGTTCGATAGTATTGGTCCTGTGCCTTTTTTAGGGTCACCCAATATGGTTCGATTGGATTGCCGTAATAATCGTACCCGTAACATCCCTCTATATAGTGGCCCGTTGGGTCAGCATACATCACCGGATTATTGGCACAGTATGCAAAAACATTGTGATCGGACAGCCTTCCTACCAATCCGGCAATATTATCCACATTAATAAACCTGCCCATCTCCGGATCATAATACCGGCTCTGCAGGTAGTAGAACCCCGTCTCCTCGTCGTAACGATATCCCCTATACCTGTACGGGTTCTTCTTCCCCACCGTGCCAGCTGCGCTCCCCGTCACGCTAAGCGGCTTGCCCCACGCGTCGTACGTGTACTCTACCACCACCGCGCCCGCGTTGTCCACAAGCCCGATTACGTCTCCCTGCAGGTTGTACACGTAGTGGTACTGCGCGCTCCCGATCCGCATGCTCATCGGCCGGCCCACCGCGTCGTAATAGTAGTAGATCGCCTCGCTGCCCGTCTGTTCGTACGCCACCAGGCTTCCCATCAGCGTGTAGCGCGTCTTCACCCCGCTCACCGTCTTGCTCGTGCGTATCCCAGAGTATTCTCACACAGTTCTATATCTGCGACTTATCTATAAAAGGGAGTATCTGAATCTTTTCCCAAGTGCCAATCCATATGTTTTTTTGCTCATTATCCAGCCTCGCATAACTTGTATACGGGTACACATATTCATTTGCAACCTTCCCCGTATCCATATTGAGGATACGGATAAAGTCAGAAAAGACAATCGCAATATAATGCGCATTCATGAAGTCTACACGGTACAAATAACGCTTGGTTGGATCGTCTACCTCTGCCAGTGTCGCATCGTACTGGGTAACCACCTTTTCTTCTTCCAAGTCATATATGCGCAGCTTACAGTCAAGGATGTAACGGTTTTGTCGGATCGATCTCGGTTCATCCAAATCAAGTATAACGCGTTTTTTCTCAGCGAATGTGTCAGCGTCCAACTCCATGTAAACTGTATCGCCGGATATTTTATCCTCCTTACCCCCCAGAAAGGTCATTCCGATCGTATTCCTGTCTTCATTAGACCATATACAGTAAACTGTGCGAATTCCTTCCTCTAATCGCGTTCTGCGGATATTCTTGTTCGCCACATTAATTTCATACAGGTATGTCTCTTTAAACATTTCTATTTCCAGGACGTCCAGGACGGTATTCCTGTTCATCAGTGCAAAGGGACCCGTTTGGCCCTCTGGGACGTGCGGCGGCCTAATGCGCTGCAAACATGCCTGCGTTTCCATATCATAAACCATATAGCGTGCATCCGCATCCTTTACAACAAGCGTATGCTCATCCAGCCAGCCCAGATCTGCCAGGCTGGTCCGCCGGCTTTCCTGGAACACACACGTTCCATCTACATCGCGAAACACACGCGCCTTTCCGCCGAGAACCGCTACATATGTGCCGTTAGCAGCCACTTCATAGCATGCACTGCGTATTGTTGGCCATTTTTGTTCTGTTTTCATCTTTCTTACCACCCCGAAGCCATTGCTTTCGATAATAATTCTCCCTGCAACTCCAATAACACACGTTCCACTTCAGCCGATTGACCTTTGTACGGTCTTATGCGCGCATTAACATATTCATAATACTCCTTTGTATGCATACGTTGATGATATTTTGCCGGCAGTATGACTAAATTCCTTGGATCTTTTTTATAATCAATGCCTACGCTTACCAAGACATTTCGCGCCGGCTGCGCCAGACGGGCTTTTTTCGCTACTATATGGTGTATATGTGTGTTTTTCTTTGTACGCGTACGTCCCTGTACAATCGGCTTTTCCTGCACTATAGACGGACTATAAGCTGCCGTTGCGTTCCTAATGACCTGTTGGGCACGTTGGTTTGCATAGTAATTGTACACGCCCATTACTATCATTACCGCAACTTGGATTGTATCGATCCAGGGGATTCCCGTGGGCACTGCTCCCGTTTGCGCTGTACCAGTATCGTCTTTATAGTTTACCGGATTGCTGTCACAGTACGCAAACATATTCTGACGATGTGTACCTACTTCTGTATCGAAGAACCTGTCCGCATTAATAAACCTGCCCATCTCCGGATCATAATACCGGCTCTGCAGGTAATAGAACCCCGTCTCCTCGTCGTAACGGTATCCCCTATACCTGTACGGGTTCTTCTTCCCCACCGTGCCTGCCAGGCTCCCCGTCACGCTAAGCGGCTTGCCCCACGCATCGTACGTGTACTCTACCACCACCGCGCCCGTGTTGTCCACAAGCCCGATTACGTCTCCCTGCAGGTTGTACACGTAGTGGTACTGCGCGCTCCCGATCCGCATGCTCATCGGCCGGCCCACCGCGTCGTAATAGTAGTAGATCACCTCGCTGCCCGTCTGCTCGTACGCCACAAGGCTCCCCATCAGCGTGTAGCGCGTCTTCACCCCGTTGACTGTCTTGCTCGTGCGTATCCCGCTTGCGTCGTATGCGTAGCTCAGGCTCGTCCCCGCCTTGCTCATCCCCGACAGGCGCCGACCGCCTTCCCAGCTGTACGTCCACTCCCCGTCGCTCATCGGGTTCCCGATCGCGTCCCGCGTGATCGCCTGGCCGTCGTAGCCCGTCAGCTTATCCGGCCAGTTCGCGTCCCCGTACGCGTACACCACCGTGTCCAGCGCGTTCTCCACCGACACCGCGCCCGTTGTATAGCTGTATTCGACCCGGCTCTTGATGTTTCCTCCCAAATCGTACGTCCATACCCACGTCTTGCCCGCTTCCTGGTTATCCTCCCGCACCAGCTGGTACAAATCGTCGTACGTGTATAAAAAGCGCCCATTTTAAAATGGACGCTCTGAACGCTTTATTTCCAAGATATTTACGTGTTGAATAGATAGACCAACGTGTTTGCGAAAATTGCAACCACACTCCATATCGCTAAAAACCTTAACCATCGCCGTATGAAAGGACTACATGTTGCTCGTTTATTATAATATAAATAGATACATCCTACTACGAGAGGGAAAAAAGCTATATCGGTAAATATGGCTCCCCAAATACCCCGCAGCATGTTTTCCGGAAGAAACATACTTAAAATACCCACGATCACAATTGTTAAGCATCCGATAATGAACCATGTCTTGTGATGCTTCCAGTCGCAAGTTATTTTCATACAAATCCTCCACTCTTTCTGTTGTCAATAAAGTATTTCTGTTAGTTCATGCGAAAGATGACTTATATTAAAATCTATAGATCCGCTTGCGCCATAACCATTATAAGCACCAAAACCAACTCCGAATGCAAACGGATTGGTGGTCATATTTTCACAATGCGGGCATTTACCATTGGGTTCTGATGCGAGATATGGGTAAAAATTCCCAAGACCTCCAGATGCTGTTGACCTTCCCACGCCAGTGCTTACCCCTAAATCCCATGAAGCCCCCACATAGGCATTGCCATTTCTCCTTTGTACACTTATAAAATCGGCCTTTCCTATAACCTCCACAGCAACCGGTACGCCGCCAATCAGCACACTAGCCTTTCCTCCTGCGCCAACACCAAAACCTACATTTATATCAACTGAACGACTTATTATCATAGGTGCCTGTATTGCAGCCTTAGCTAATCGAGCATCTTCTTCTGCCTTTTGTCGATCTCTCAATGCTTTCTTCGCTTTATACAGCGTAACTTCATACGGTTCTATTGGGTTGCCATAGTAATCATATCCATAGAAACCTGTCGGATAGTGGCCCGTCAAATCTGTATACATTACGGGGTTATTCCAGCAATAGGCAAATACGTTGTGATCTCCTATGCTTCCGACGAACCCTGCAAACTTGTCTTCATTAATAAACCTGCCCATCTCCGGATCATAATACCGGCTCTGCAGGTAGTAGAACCCCGTCTCCTCGTCGTAACGGTACCCCCTATACCTGTACGGGTTCTTCTTCCCTACCGTGCCTGCCAGGCTCCCCGTCACGCTAAGCGGCTTGCCCCACGCGTCGTACGTGTACTCCACCACCACCGCGCCCGTGTTGTCCACAAGCCCGATCACATCTCCCTGCAGGTTGTACACGTAGTGGTACTGCGCGCTCCCGATCCGCATGCTCATCGGCCGGCCCACCGCGTCGTAATAGTAGTAGATCACCTCGCTGCCCGTCTGCTCGTACGCCACAAGGCTCCCCATCAGCGTGTAGCGCGTCTTCACCCCGTTGACTGTCTTGCTCGTGCGTATCCCGCTTGCGTCGTATGCGTAGCTCAGGCTCGTCCCCGCCTTGCTCATCCCCGACAGGCGCCGACCGCCTTCCCAGCTGTACGTCCACTCCCCGTCGCTCATCGGGTTCCCGATCGCGTCCCGCGTGATCGCCTGGCCGTCGTAGCCCGTCAGCTTATCCGGCCAGTTCGCGTCCCCGTACGCATACACCACCGTGTCCAGCGCGTTCTCCACCGACACCGCGCCCGTTGTATAGCTGTATTCGACCCGGCTCTTGATGTTTCCTCCCAAATCGTACGTCCATACCCACGTCTTGCCCGCTGCCTGGTTATCCTCCCGCACCAGCTGGTACAGATCGTCGTACGTGTAGTGCGTCGTGTGCGTCCCATCGCTCACCGACGTGATGTTCCCCACCGCGTCGTACGTGTAGCTCAGCGTCCTGTCGTAGCTCCCCGCCTGGTTGCGCAGGCTCAACACCCGCGTCGACGTGCGCCCCGGCGCCGGGCTTGCGTACGTGTACGCCGCGCTCGACAGCACCGCGCTCCCCTTCTTAAGCTGCATACTTCCCGTGCGTCCGTACCCGTCGATCGTGCTCTGCTGGCTGATCGTCGTGCTGCCGTGCGTGTAGTTCGCCCCCGTATTAAAGCCCGAACTGTCGTACGTGTAGTTCACTGCGTTGGCCGCCTCGCTGCCGCGCGTGTACCACATCCTGCTCAGCTCGTCGTTATCGTTGTAATCCAGGCCATAGCTCCATACCGCGCTGTTCTGCCGCCCGTCTACCTGACGCAGACGCCCGATCAGGTCGTAGCGCAGCGCCTCCGTATACCCCTCCTGCCCGTTGCTGCTGCGCACCAGCCTGCCTTCCTTATCGTACACATTCCCGTAGCGCGCCGCGCTCTCCCCGTCCACGCGCGTCTCTGTCACCTGATCCTGCGCGTTGTACGCATAACCCATCGCGTCTCCGTTGGCGTACGCTACCTTCACCAGACGGTTATACGTATCGTACGTGTTGCTCGCAAGCACCGCGCCGCCCACCTTGGACTGCACCTTCAGACCGTAATCGTTGTACGTGAACGCGTACTGCGTCTTGACTGTCGGCGACGCGTTGCTGTGCGACAGCGTCGCGATCAGGTCCTTGGCGTAGGTGTAATCGTTCGCCACGCTGCCATCGTCGGTGGCGCGCGAAACCTTGCTGGTGCGCCCCCGCGCATCGTAGGTGTAAGCGGTGCTCTGCCCGCCCGCGTCCTGCACGCTATTTGTCCACCCGCGCTGCGCGTCCACGCTGTAGGCGGTGGTCTTGCCATGCTCGTCCGTGACACTCACAAGATCGTTGCCGTTGGCGCTGTAGGACGCCTGCACGATGATCTTCGGGTCGCTGGCACTGGCGCCCTGCTGGGTGATCTGCGTATTGTTGCCGTACGCGTCGTACGTAAAACTGTACTTGATGCCGCCCGGCAGACTGGCCGTGGTCGCGTTGTGATAGTTGTCGTAGGTATAGGTCAGCTGCTTGTTGTCCGGCAGAATCATCTTGGTGAGGTTATCGCTGCCGTCGTACTGATACTGGGTGTCTTTTCCCGTCTTATCCTTGACGCTGACCACGTTCCCCTTGGCATCGTAGACGTAGCTTGCGCCAAACTCATCCCGGAACATTTGCACGCCGTCGAACCAGGCTTCATTGCCTTGGAGGCAGAAATGCAGAGCAATATCAATGCGCGAATAATCCTTCTTTGCAACCGCTTTTCCCATGATAAACTGCCATTCATCCGTGCTATCATTGAAGTATGCAAATACTTCCTCTGTCGTACCATCGGTATAGCGCCAGATTACCGACATGGAGAAGCGCCGCGCAGTATTGCCAACCGGTAGTGCATGCGCTTTTCCCCAACCTCCAAAGCTGTAAGCATCGCCTGTCTTGCCACTGACATTGATCTCCTGCAGATAGTGCTTATTATCATATTCTCCGTAGACCCGATAAACGCTGCCTTCCATGCCGTCCATCCCCTGGTAGGGGACCACGCGTGTATCGCCTCCCGTATCCTTGCCAACCTTATACCAATACTTGCAGTCGCCTGATACACCACCGTTGCTGTGCCAGAAATCGCCGTTATCCACCAGGCTATAGCGTCCCGCAGCCGTACCCTCCTCCACCTGCATGCAGTCGAAAGAGGCACCGCCACCTGCACCATACACCAGGCATACCTCTAAAGAAACCGTACCTGCCGCGTTGGGCGTCGTAATGGTCGTCTCCAGTCGTTTCCAGGTATGTTCCACATCGATCTCATTAGATTCACTTATCTGCTGCAACGCGCCGTTGACGTAGACGCGCACGCGCAGTTTTGCATTGGTGGTTGCGGAAAAGCGCGGGCTATCTACACGATCCTGTCTCACATAGCTGGAAAATGTGTAGGGTTTGCCCGGTTTCACAACGACGGGCTGCCTAACCTCTTCCTCGAGAAATTCCCAGGAGGGTTCGTACATCACGCCTGAGAGCATGATCGCGCGATTGCCCATATATTTTTCCGCGGTGGTATAACCGACACCGTGGGCCGTATTGCTGTTGACCCAGTATTCATTGCGTTCCGCATTGCCGTTCATCAGCAGGTTTACCGTGGATGCCTGCATTGCCGAAGCCGTGTTTAGCTGATTCATCTTTCCCGCGGAGCCGGGCTCATTGTTGGCATACTGGGCGTAATAGGCGCGCCCCTCGTGATCGCGCACCGAAGTGGTGTTGCCATAGTAATTAAACTGCTTGATCTCCTGCCTGCCGCGATGATCCGTAAAGGTGGTCTGGTTGTTCTGGTAGCTGATGGACATCGATGCCTTCTGCACATCGCCAGGGCACTGGCGGATGGCGGCAACGCGCGCCGGGAAGAAGGGCGCGTTATAGTTGTTATAATCAATATAAACATAGAAGCTCTCACTATTATTATATATCCGTCCTAACTGGTTCCCATGCGGCGTTGGGTACTGCGTGTTGGAATGATAATCGATGTAGGTGGTGACCCCGTCATTGTAGGTGATGCTCGTTAAATTGCTGCTGTTTGACGTGGCAAAGCTGACGGAATCCAGCACCGTGCTGCCGGTGCCGTAGTATTTGATCGCGGAAAGATGCCCGCCGCCCGCGTTGTACTCAAAGCGGTACACGCGTCCTGCGCCGTCGGTGATGCGGTCGATCGCGTTTGTGTTGCCGCTCGTCCTGTATGTAACGACGGCGCTCGATACGCTCTGCTGGTTATCCTCCAGCCGCACGAGCCTGCCTGCCCCGTCAAAGCGCAGTTTGTCGCCGTACTTGCCTGTGATGGTGTAGGCATACCCTCCCTGGTTGAGCGTCAGGGTGAAGCCCTGGTCCATCTCATCCTTGTATGCGCCATCCTTTAACTTGAAATACTGGCGTGTGCCGTCCTCATCCTCCCATTTGTAATACTGGGTGCCGTCGATGGTCACCGGCGTGACGCGCTGGTGGTAATTGGTGCGGAAGCCCGGCCCCAGCGAAAACATATTGTTGTTCTTGTCATTGGCGTTGTAGATGTGGCGAATCGATACCGGCATGCGGCTGCCGCCGTAGCCGATATCCTCATGGGTATAGATCAGGTTGCCGGTGAAATCGTTGACGTGCAGCGTGCCCGAGCGCCCCATATCCTGCGTATGGGTGTCCCAGTACGGCTCCAAGCCGCAATTGTTGATGTAGTAGATATAAAGATACGGCGAGGCGCTGGCGGAATAGTCCGATGCGTAGAACTGCCGGAAATTGTCCGGCGGCGTCCCCTCATAGGCCCCAACCGCGCGGAACAGCATCCCGCGGTTATCCGATACCGTGTACCAGTCGCGCGCGATGGATGTGATATCCCACGTATGCCACCCCGCGTTTTTCACCATCCTGATATCCTCGGCGATGGAGTTGTGCGGCGGCTGGTTGTTCCAGGTGACGGTGTCGGTGTTCCAGTTGGCGTTAAGCTTGTGGACAGATACCGGCATATCCGTGCTGCTGTCCAGCGGCTTGTAGAGGTTGATCTGCGCGTTGACCACAATATCCGCCGCCTCCAGCTTGGGCAGCTCGTTAAACTTGACCAAAAAGCGCATGCTGTGGTAAGCCTCGCGCCAGCCCACCGCCATGGAACCCACCAGTTTGGTGTTCTGATCGGGGTAGCGGTAGCGCAGCTCATTATCATGCACATTGACGGCGGAGCGGTTGGCCATGATGACCGGATCGATCACAACCGGATAGACGCGCGCGGAATCGCGCAGCCACGCGTCCTGCGGGGTGTAGACAATCTCCCAGATGGCGTCTTGAGACGGCTCCAGCTGCTGTGCATCCGCCTGCGCCGTGCCAGCAGGCACATCCTGCGGCGGCGTATCCTGCGGCGGCACGTCGTCCTCTCCCTGCTGCGCGGGGGCCTGCGCCGTCACATCCATCTGTGCGGGACTGGCGACGGGCTGCTGCAGCGCGGTGGTTTCCGCCTGAGGCGCAGATGGCCGGGGATCCGTTGGCGCAGATGCGCCCGGCTGCGGCACTTCGCCCGGTTCCTGCTGTTCCACTGAAGAGGGCGTCGGATCCTGTGGCACCGGTTCCTCCTGCTGCGAAGGGTCCTGCTCCGTCTCACCGGATGGCTGCTGCGCCTGCGGCGCGTTTGTCTGCGGCTCCTCCTGCAGGTTGTCCTGCGGCTGATCCTCCTGCGCATCGTCCTGCAGGTTGTCCCCGCCCTGCTGCAGCGTCAGCGCGCGCTGCGTTTTTGGCGTGAGCGCCACAGCGATATCATAGCTTGTCTCGCCCTGCTGGTCTATCATCCAGGGCGCGGGCAGCACAAAAACAGGCGCGGCGTCCTCCTGCTTTTGCGCGCTGTCAAACAGCAGAATGCTGCCGTCCTTCTCCACCTGCGGGCGCAAGCCCTCCAGGTTCAGCCGGTAGCGCAGCGTCAGGTTCTTCTGCTGCTTCTTCTGCAGAATGATATTCTCCTTAAGCGCCTCGCCCACCAGCTCGTATTCGATATCGATGTCCTTCCAGACATTACTGTATCGCATGCCCGCTTTGGACTTGTCCTGCTGCTGCATTTTTTTCTGCGCGCTGCCCAATCCCTTGGCCAGCGCGTTTTCCATGCGCTTCTGCGCGCCCTGGCCCTTACCCTGCTGCACGCCTTGCAGCTGCAGTGCGACCCGCTTTCCGTCGCGCGCAAGCACGATCTCCTCGGCCTGCGAAACACCCGCAGGCAGCTCGATGCGCGTGGGATTCTTTTTATTGACCCATTTTTGCGTCTTACCGTTCTGCTTGATCTCCTGCAGCGTGTTGTCATACGCCTCCCAGCGCGCACCCTGCTGGTAGTGCAGGGGCGTGCTGGAGATCATTCTGGCACGCATACCGTTTTTGAGGACAAATTCTTTGGAAAACGTGTCGCGCTTGCTCACGTCCTCCCCCATGACGTCCTCCTGCTGCACCGCCTCCGTATGTACAGATGCCGCCTCTGCGCTGCGGGACACGCCGTTTTCGGTCACGACATCGTGCGGCGGTGACGGTTCCGGCGTGGGAATGGGCACCTGTGGCGCCGCCCATATCTCCCGCATGGGCATACTCAGCGCAATCAATGATAAGACAAGCAAAGGTACCACAAAAAACTTGTGCCAGCATTTGAACATGACAATAACTCCTTTTCCCCGGCAAAGAAGCGGCGGCGTGCAAAAAGGCTTTGGGGCGGTCCGGACGGTGCCTGCATACTATTTTTTGTGTGTTTGAAAATATGATAACGTCTACGATCGCGTAACTTGTTTTGAGCATAGCAAGATGTATGTTCTTTTGCAAGATATTTGAATCATTTTGACACATTTTTGTCGTTATTTGCCAAAGAGGCGCGCGGCAGGATGCCGCGCGCCTCTTTAAGCTTTTATATTTCTATATTATCGCGTCGGCATTTGAAAGCCAACCAACGCCTCGTTTAAGAACGCATTGAAGGGCTGCATCTGTGCAAATACCTTTGCAGCATTGGCCACAAAGTCCGGCGCGCACAGCTGCGCGTCCGTGACTGGATACTCCAGGTACCAGCTTTTATGCCTGAGGTACGCCGCCTGGGGATGTGCGACGTCATAGCCCGCCGGCACTTTTTTCAGCGCCGTTCCCGCCACGGTGAAATGCGCCGCAAAATCCGGCGCGGAAATGATGCGCTGCCAATCGTCCCCATGCGCGGCAATGTGCGCGCGCACCATCGCGGTGGCGTCCTTGAACATGTCCGCAAACAGGCCGCCCCCCAGAAACGAGCGGTCCCCCGGCCGGATCATGATGTAGTAGCCCACCGGAATGGGCAGCTTGCCCTGCGGCCCGATATGGGCGCGGAACGTGGGGTTGTACGGGGATTTATCATGGCTAAAGCGCGTATCGCGCATCAGCTTGAAGGTCAGTGTTTTGGGGTCGGCAGCAGGGATGCTGCCGTCGCGCGCGCGGAGCATCTCCATCAGCGCCGCCACCAGCGCCTCAAAGGACGCGCCCGCCTGCTTGTACCAAGTCTTGTTCTGGTGAAACCACTCCCGCTGGTTGTGCTGCTCCAGCGCGCTGAGATACGCCAGCATATCGCGCATATCGTTGGGGTTCATTGCCATTCCTCCTGTCTCTGGGTTGCGGTGGTAAAGCTCTCTGACGCGATCACGGTGCGGATCCACGCCGCCACATGCTGCGGTGCGCGGTATGCGGGGAAGTCCGCAAAAATCTGCGAGAGCCCGTCTAAATCCTCCATGGCGTCCGTACAGGAGACGATCTCTTCGTAGCGTGCCACCGGCAGCGCCTGAAAATCCAAATGTGCCGGATCGATGCGGTGGCTGACGATGGCATAGTTGACCCTGCGCTTGCAGCTGCACATGCCCGTGCCGCTCAGGCCGCAGTATTTGCTTAAAAACGCGGCCATCTTCTTGCGGACGCGCGAGAGGCGCTGGCGGTAAGCCTCGGGCGTAATATCGAGGATTTCCGCAGCGACGCGGCTATCCAGCCGGAACATCGTGCCCAGGATATAGATACAGCGGCTCTCCGCGTCCAGGCACTGGAGCATAACGTTGCTGCAGGAGAGTTTCAGCTCGCGCTCCAGCAGTGCCTGGCTGACCCCGCCGCTCATATCCGGCACATCCTGCTCCCGGCCTGATGCAATGTCCTCGCCGTAGACCTCAAAGCTCAGCGGGCGCTGGGCAAACATCCCTTTTTTGTAGCTACGCAGGTGATTGACCGCAATGCGGAACACCCATGTGGAAAAGCGGCTCTCCCCGCGGAAGGCGCCCAGATGCGTCAATACCTTGATGAGAATCTCTTGGGTGGCGTCCTGCGCGTCATGTACCATGCCCAGCATGCGCAGCGACAGGTTGAATACCATATCCTGCACACTGCCAAGCAGCGTCTCCAGTGCGGCCTGGTCGCCCGCAACCGCGGCAGCCAGCAGCATTTTTTCGTCGTTCGTATGCATTTTTTGCACCTCCTATATAATTAGACGGGCGCGTGCATTGTGTGTGACAGGTTTCGCGCACATTTTTAAATGTTTTCTTCGTTTAGCATAGCATATCCACCCGCGGGTACATAGGAAGAGCGCCTCTTTTTTTCTGCATGCAGGCACAAAAAACGCCGCCAGCGTCCCCAAGGATGCCGGCGGCGCCATCCATTTATGCCGTGCGCTGCAGCGGCGCGCGCATGCCGGAAAACAGCTTTCTTTTGCGCGATGCGTAGTACAGCAACCCCACCACATCGGCCAGCACCCAGCCGATGGGCACCGACCACCAGATGCCCGCCACGCCAAAGGCAGGCGTGGCGGAGAGGATATAGGCCAGCGCCACGCGCGTGCCCAGCGAGATGATGGTGAGCACCACCGACATGCCCGGCTTCCCCAGCGCGCGGTAGAGGCCATAGAGCAAAAACAGGCAGCCGATCCCACAGTAGAAGGCGCCCTCAATGTGCAAGTAGCGGACGCCCTCGGCAACAATGGCGGTTTCACCCGCCTCTACAAAGAGCAACATCAGCGGACGCGCCAGCGCGCATACCGCAGCGGAAATCGCCACGCAGAACGCAAGCGCGCTCAACACGCCCCCCTTGAGGCCGGCGCGGATGCGTTCCACCTTGCCCGCGCCATAGTTCTGCGCAATAAAGGTGGAAAACGCGTTGCCGAAGTCCTGCAGCGGCATATAGGCGAAGGCGTCGATCTTCACCGCCGCGGCAAACGCGGCCATGACGGTGGACCCGAAGCTGTTGACCAGCCCCTGCACCATCAAAATGCCCAGATTCATCACTGATTGCTGCACGCACGTCAGCACGGAGAACCCCGATATCTCCCGCACGCACGCCCAGCGCAGGCGCATGTGCCTTCGCCCCGGGCGCAGGTGCGCACAGCGTGTCCACGTGTAGAGGGCAATGCCCACGCCCGAGACATACTGCGCGATCACCGTGGCCTCCGCCGCCCCCGCCACGCCACGCGCCAGGCCCAGCACAAACCACAGGTCCAGCGCAATGTTGAGCACTGCCGAGACAGCCAAAAAGAGCAGCGGCACCGCGGAATTGCCCACTGCGCGCAACAGCGAGGCAAAGTAGTTGTACAAAAACGTGGCGGCAATCCCGCAGAAGATGACGCGTAGGTATTCCCGCATCAGCCCCTGCACCTCCGCCGGCACCCGCAGAAAGCGCAGGATGCTCTCCATCAATAAAAAGGCGAGGACGTTGAGCAGCAGCGTGATGGCGGCAATCAACGCAAAAGAGGTGCACATCCCCTCCTTGAGCCCTTCTTGGTCCCGCTGCCCAAAGCGGATGGAAAACACCGCGCCGCTGCCCATGCACAACCCCAGCAAAATGGAGGTCAGAAACGTCATCAGCGTGAACGACGATCCCACCGCCGCCAGCGCGTTGGGCCCCAAAAAGCGCCCCACAATCAGCGTATCGGCCACATTATAGCACTGCTGCAGCAGGTTGCCGATGATCATCGGCACGGCAAAGCGCAGCATGGTTTTCATGACTGGCCCCTGGGTCAGGTCCCCTTTCACGCCATCACATCTTTCTTTTCGCAAGTTATATCTTTCGTTTAGTAAAAACTATAGCGAACATAGCGCATAAAGTCAACCATCAGGTTGCGTTACATCTTTTTTCTCCTTATAATGAAAAAAACGGAGGGAGGCGGCAGCCATGTTTTTAGACGGCTTGGATGCGCTGGACCAGAAAATCGTCCAGCTGCTCATTGGCAACGCGCGCATGTCGTATTCCGATATCGGCCAGCAGGTGGGCATATCCAGGGTGGCTGTCAGGGCGCGCATCCAGGCGCTGGAGCAGCGCGGCGTAATCGAGGCGTACACCACCATCATCAATCCGCAGAAAATCAGCGGCGCGGTGTCCTGTTATTTTGAGATTGAGACGCTGCCCGACGCGCTTGCGCAGGTTATCGAGCTGCTGAAAAACAACGCAACGATTACGCAGATTTACCGTGTCACCGGAAGAAACAAGCTGCACGTGCACGCGGTGGCAGCCTCCAGTGACGAGATGGAGCGCTTGATACAGCAGGTGATCGACTCTTTGCCCGGCGTGGTAAAGAGCAGCTGCAGCATCATTTTATCGCGCATCAAGGATGTCAAGGGCTTACGGCTGTAGCGGCGCACTGAAAGAAGCGCCCCCGGCTGCGTACTTGGCGTCTGGGGCGTTTTTGTGTTGCGCGCAGATGCATCTTTTCCCTCTGCGGGCCCCCCACATGACGCCTCACAAAAGGAAAGCGGCCGCCTCTGGTTAAAACAGCGCCCGCGCGCCGGCTCCCTCTTTGTGGCGCGCGCAACCCTCTGCTCTACGTTTTTGCACAGTTCCATCGTCATACGCGCGCGTCCATATGGTGCGCCCGCTTGAACTGGTACATCTGCTGATCTGCATCGCGCAGTATCTGGGAGACGCTCAAACCCGCGTCCGCCCCCACCTCCACAATGCCATAGCTGATGGAGGGATGGTAGGTGGAGGGAATGCGCAAAACCGTCTGGCGGATGCCCTGCATGCGCTCCGCCGCCACCCGATAGGGGATGCCCGGCAGAAGGAGCATAAACTCGTCCCCTCCCATGTGGCTGAGGATATCCTCCTTTCTGCACGCGCCGGAGAGCACTTTGACAACATCGAGAATATAGCGGTCTCCCTCCGCATGGCCAAACGTATCGTTGACATATTTGAGGCGGTCAATATCCAGAAAGCACAGGCAAAAAACCGCCTGCTTTTCGATGAGCCGGTTGAGCTCTTCCAGGCCGAAGCGGCGGTTGTGCACAGCGGTGAGCGTATCGGTAAAGGCAAACGTCTGCAGCTCCTGCACGTCCTCCCGCGTCGCCTGCAGTTGCTCTTCCAGCCTTTTGGAGCGCAGCTCCCTTTCCGCCATCAGGCTCATATTGATCGCATGGCGAAAGGATGTGTAAAAGGCGCCGAACAGCAGCAGCGCCGTGGGCAGCAAAAACCCGCCCGCCAGGCTGGAGTAAGCCTGTTGCGCATAGGCGACGCCCAGCATCAACAGATAGATGTTAATCAGCATCATGGAGCTGGTGGCAAAGCGCAGTTGGCCGCGGTTTCTCATCAGCGTCTGAACCATGGAGAGGTTGATGACCCTTTGAAAGATCTCCAGGCTGACCAGCAGTACCAGGATCGTGACAAACGCGCAAAAGAGGTACAGCCCGCTCTCTCGAAACGCGTCGTAAGAGGGAACGCGGTATATGAGGATAAAGATCGAGGTGACGATCATTTTGACATTCATGATGTGGAACATGATGGTGCCGCTCCCAAAGACCGCGGAGACCAGGTCGCCTTGGAACAGATATATAAACTGCAGCAATACAGCAAAGTAGATGATGATCAGGCTCAACACCGTAGGCAGCGCGCAGCACAGGGAAAACGCAAGGGCCAGTTCGTTGATGGCCAGCGCGGCGACGACGCCGAATTTTCCGCTGTGCGTGGGTTTGAGGATGCCCTTGCAGTAAGCGTACGCGCGTATATTGTAAACTGCCAGGCAGATACCACTGGCCAAGGCAAAGAGCACCCGATGCAGTGAGGTAAGCAATTTTTGCACTTCCTTTTTGGAACGTTTTCTCCATCCTATTCGTGCACAAAACGCATGGTTCGGCGGGAGGATTATTTAGATTGCATACTTGATTACAAATCGTCAGAAAATTTTCTAAACCGTCCGTTGAAAAGCGCAAAAACTGCCCGTTACAATTTAGCAGGCCGTTGGTGGCATGATAGCATTAAGTTGGTTTTTAAACCCTATCATGCATATTTGAAATCGAATGCAAGTATCGAGCTTCTTTCTCCCAATCCAAGTCTTCATAAATGCAGGCATCACAAAAGGCTGCCGACTATTGTCGGCAGCTTTTTAATGGCAGGGCTTGACGGTATGGATACCCCATTTCGGGCACAAAAATATCGCAACTCACAAAAGCAAGTTGCGATATTGGGTGCAGGCACCGCCTGCTGGCAGGGTTTTACGATATGGATACCCTGTTTCGAGCAATAAAAAATTCGCAAACCGCCAAAACAGTTTGCGAACTTGGGTGCGGCAACTTGCCGCTGGTCGAGGTGACAGGATTTGAACCTGCGGCCTTTTGGTCCCGAACCAAACGCGCTACCAAGCTGCGCTACACCTCGATGGAGCCAATGAAGAGACTCGAACTCTTGACCTGCGGTTTACGAAACCGCTGCTCTACCGGCTGAGCTACATTGGCATCCTTATAAACGGCCCGCCGGGGCGAACCGAACGAAGGTATTATAGCACGAGAGGTTTTTTTTGTCTATCCCCAATTCACACAGAAGCGCGCGGTCACCTTTTTCCCCGCCGCACAATACGATGAAGTATCCTATCTTGCAAGGAGGCTTATCCTGTGAAGAAAAAAAGCATGCGATGCATTGCCCTGGCGCTGCTTATGGCGCTTGCCATCTGCGCCCTGGCCGGCTGCGCCAAACAAGACGCGGCGCTCGACAAAGTACGGCTCAACGAGGTAACCCACTCGGTCTTCTACGCCCCCCAGTACGCGGCACAGTACTTAGGATTTTTTGAGGAGGAAGGTATCGAGCTGGAGCTGACCAACGGTGGCGGCGCAGATAAAACCATGGCGGCGGTGCTCTCGGGCAACGCGGACGTGGGCCTGATGGGGCCGGAAGCCGCCATTTATGTGGCGCTGGAAGGCAACAGCGACCCGGCAGTCGTCATCGGCCAGATGACCAAGCGCGACGGTTCCTTTATCGTAGGACGCGAGGCGGACGACGATTGGAGCTGGCAGGACCTGAAGGGCAAATCCATCATCGGCGGCCGCAAGGGCGGCATTCCTGAGATGACGCTGGAATACACCCTGCGCAAAAACGGCCTGGAGCCCGGCAAGGACGTCGAGGTCATGACCAACATCCAGTTCAACCTGATGGGCGGCGCCTTCAACGGCGGCACAGGCGACTACGTCACCCTGTTTGAACCCACGGCCACGGAATTTGAAAAACAGGGCAAGGGCTATGTTCTCGCCTCCGTGGGCGAGGCCAGCGGCGAAGTGCCCTACACCGCCTACTCGGTGCGAAAAAGCATGATCGAGGAAAACCCCGACCTGATGCAGCGCTTTATGAACGCCATCGCCAAGGGGCAGAAGTGGGTCGCGGAAAACGAGCCGGCGAAGATCGCCGAGGTGATCGCCCCCGCGTTCCCCGATTCGGACGTGGACACCCTGACCACGGTCGTCAAACGCCACAAGGACGTGGACGCGTGGATGACCACCCCTGTGATGACGCAGGACTCCTTTGAGCGCCTGCAGGACATCATGCAGGGCGCGGGCGAGCTCAAGGAGCGCGTTGCCTTTGACGAGCTGATCGACAACCGCTTTGCCGAGGAAGCCGCCAAATAACTCCTGTCAAAATCCCCCCTTCAGCGGCGCGCCTGCGGCATGCAAAAGCAGGCGCGCCGCTTTGTTGTATCCGGCGTTTGGGCGCGTGCTGCGGACGCGTCTCCCCTGCGGAAAAACGCGAACCCCGCGCCTTGCTCCCCCATATGATGGAGTATGGCAGAAAAAAGCGCCCTTTACGTGCTCTTTTCGCGCCTATTGCACTTTGTTCCCTCTTATGCGCAGTGAGATGGAATGAACAGAAAGGAGACCAACGTCTCATGCCACAGACCAATATCATCCTCAATTTTGAGGACGTGGGGATGGATTACTATACGTTGCACGATGAAACCCCCGCGCTTGAAAATATTACATTCTCTGTACATGAAGGGGAATTTATCGCCATCATCGGCCCCAGCGGATGCGGCAAGAGCACCATATTGTCGCTTGCGGCGGGACTGCTCAAGCCCACGCGCGGCACCATCACCCTGCTGGGCGATACGGTGTGCGGCCCCCGGCCCGACGTGGGGTACATGCTGCAGTCGGACTATCTCTTCCCCTGGCGCACCGTGCGCAACAACATTTTGCTGGGCCTGGATATCCAGCACAAGCGCACAGCCGAGGCGGAGCAGCACGTCAACCACCTCATCAAAATGTACGGCCTGGAGGGCTTTGCCGACTACTATCCCAAGCAGCTCTCCGGCGGCATGCGCCAGCGCGCCGCGCTGATCCGCACGCTGGCCACCCAGCCCCGCCTGCTGCTGCTGGATGAATCCTTCTCCGCGCTGGATTCCCAGACGCGCCTGGCCGTATCCGACGATATCGCCCGCATCATCCGCGAGGAAAAAAAGACCGCCGTGCTCGTCACGCACGATATCTCCGAGGCCGTCGCCATGGCCGACCGCGTGGTCGTGCTGTCCCGCCGTCCCAGCGTGGTCAAGGGCGATTACAATATCCGCCTGTCCTCCGGCGGCACCTCGCCCATCGCACGGCGCAAGGCCCCCGAGTTTAAGGAGTATTTCGACACCATTTGGAAGGAGCTGGACGTCCATGTCGCCTGAAGCGCTCTCCCCGCAGCACGCGCGCTTTATCCGCGCATACAACCGCAAGAAACACCTGATCGTGCTGGCGCGCTGGGGCCTGCTTGTGGCGCTCGTCGCCCTGTGGGAGCTTGCCGCGCACCTGCACTGGATCGATCCTTTTATCATGTCCTCCCCCTCGCGCATCATGGACACCCTGACCAACCTGGTGCGCGACGGCTCGCTCTGGGAGCACCTGGGCGTCACGCTCTGGGAGACGGTGCTGGGCTTTGTGCTGGGCACGGTGCTGGGCACAGGCGTGGCCGTGCTGCTTTGGTGGTGGGAGGATCTGGCCGTAGTGCTGGAGCCCTACCTGGTGGTGCTGCACGCGCTGCCCAAGATTGCCCTAGGCCCCATCCTGATCGTATGGGTGGGTGCCGGCATGAAGGCCATCGTCACCATGGCCCTTTTGATCTCGGTGGTGGTCACCATCATGGGGGTGCTCACCGGCTTTATGGAGACCAGCAAGAGCCGCATCATGCTGATGCGCACCTTCGGCGCCACCCGCAGCCAGATCTTCCGCATGGTGGTGCTTCCCGCCAACATCCCCACCATCATCTCCAGCCTGAAGATCAACGTGGGCATGTCGTGGGTAGGCGTCATCGTGGGAGAATTTCTGGTATCCAAGGCCGGATTGGGCTACCTGATCGTCTACGGCGGCCAGGTGTTCCAGCTGGACCTGGTCATGGCCTCCACGGTGCTGCTGGCCATTGCGGCAGCGCTGATGTACTTCGGCGTGGCCTGGCTGGAGAAAAAGGTGCTGGCCATGCAAAAATAACGGCCAAGCGGGCACAAAAAAGCACCGCACGCGGGCACGCCCGGGCGCGGCGCTTTTTTATGCGCATCCATCACACGTCTACAAGCATCTTTTTGCAGCGGGGGCAGTAATCCGCGTCCACCTCGGGACGGCCCATGCCGCCGCCATACCCCAGCGCAATGCTGTCATGGGCGTACAGCCCCAGGATCAGTTTTTTGTCCTTGGGCATCCACTTGAGCTGGTAACGGTCGCCCAAAATGCGCCCCTTGATCATCTCCTCATGACAGTACGGACATTGCATGTGCCAAGCCCCCTTTAATAATACTGGTAGTAATAGCACTGTATCTTGCCGTTGTAGAGCTTGCGGTTGCTACGGGCGCGCGCGCCAAAGCAGCGCTCAAAGCCCGCCTGCGGGGTGATGACGCCCATCTTCCAATCGGGCAGCGCACGAAAGACATTGCCCATCACGCGGTAGAGCGCCTCGGCCTGGCGCTTGTCCCCCAGCCGCTCGCCGTAGGGCGGGTTACATACGATGAGACCCCGCGCGCGCGAGGAGGTCAACTCCCGCACGTCCATGCGCTGGAAGTGGATGTCCTTCTCCACCCCCGCGAGCCTTGCGTGGGTGCGCGCCGCATAGAGCGCCCGCTCGTCGATATCCGTGCCCAAAATGGGCGCGATTGCAGATTGCGTATCCACCGCCTCTTCGGCCTGCTGGCGCAACAGCCTCCAGTCGTTCGGCCCGTAGATGGACCAGCTCTCGCAGGCAAAGCTGCGCGTAAGGCCGGGGGCGCGCCTGCGCGCGATCATCGCCGCCTCGATGGGCAGCGTGCCCGTGCCGCACATGGGATCGTGAAAGGGCCGCTCCGGATCGTAGCGGGAGATGGTCACCAGCGCGGCGGCCAGCGTCTCGCGCAGGGGGGCCTCCCCCACCATGGGCCGGTACCCGCGCCGGTGCAGGCCGGTGCCGCTGGCGTCCAGCGCGATGGTTGCCACATCCCGATAGAGGGAGACCTCCACCGGATAGGTCGCGCCCGTCTCGTCAAACCAGTCCCTGTGGTAGGTGCGCTTCATCGCCTCCACCATGGCCCGCTTGGTGATGGCCTGCAGGTCGCGCAGCGAAAAGAGCTTGGACTGCACGGACTTGGCGCGCACCACGGGGAATTTGTCGTTTACCCCCAGCAGCGCGCCCCAGTCGATGGCGCGCACCCCCTGGAACAGCTCCTCAAAACTTGTGGCGGGGAATGCCGCCATGCGCAGAAACACCCGGTCCGCGCAGCGCAGGTGCATATTGGCAAGCGCGCCTGCGCGCGCATCACCGCAAAAGAGCACCCGCCCGTTCTCGCAGCGCACATCCTCCAGGCCCAGCGCGCGCAGCTCGCGCGCCACGATGCCCTCCACGCCGAAGGCCGCCGTGGCTATCCATGTAAACGATTGCATAAGCGCTCCTTACTCGGTGGTGTTGATGTACACACTGCTCTCGGACGGGGCGGCGTCGCCGCCCAAGTTATTGACGGACATGCCGTTGACCACCAGCTGGAAGCGGCAGTCGAAAAAGTGTGCGGCGGCCTCGCTCATGCGCATGCGCGAGAGGTAAATCTGCAAAAACTCCATGATGGACGAGGTGTCGTCCATGGTGATCTCATAGCGGATGAGCTTCTTTTCCCTGTCCACGATCAGGGCGTTGGAGCGGATGGCGTAATTGACGCGGTCGTGAATATCCGTCGGGTCGTAGCGGCCGCGGCGCACGCGCGTGCGGTGGGCGTCGCTCTTATCAGCGATGATGAGCGCCGAGGAAATGGCGCTGACCGGACGGCCGTTCTGCTCCTCATGGTAGCCGATGGCCGAGACGATCTTGCACACGTCCTCGTAGGGCATGCCCCGGCTGATCAGGATCTGGTACATGATCTGCGCCCCGATCACCCCGTGGTTCTCCCGGTTGATGGCGTTGCCCACGTCATGCACCCAGCCGGCGATGGCGCCCAGCTCCACCATGTGGTCGTCATAACCCAGCTGTTTGAGCACGTCCGCCGTCACGCGGCTGACGTAGCCCACGTGGCGCGGGCCGTGATCCGTGTATCCGATGACCGAGAGAATGTGGTTGGCAGAATTGACCAGCTGCAGGATCTCCGGGTCCTTGCGAATATCGCTCAATGTAATCATAGGTTCACTCCTCCTGCATTGGCGGCTCGTAGTGCGCCAGCAATTCATAATCCGCATCGCCGTGGAACTCCCGCGGAATATCCACAAACGTGCCCAGCGCCTCGAGCGCCTCCATCATGGCCTGATACTCAAAATAGGACAGCTCCTCACGCTGCATCGCCCGCTGCAGCACCTCGGCGGCGCGCGCGTCCCCGTAGCGGCCCAGGCACTGTGCCGTCACGCTGCGGTCCAGCGCGCGGTCGGCAAAACCCGTGACGAGCGCCTGGTAGACGGCCTCCCTGTGCGGCTGGTCGGCCAGCACGTCCAGCAAAATCTCGCGCGCGGCGGGGTCCCCTTTTGCGCGCGCAAGCGCCGCCAGGCATGCCTCCGCCACATCCGCGCCGCCCGCGCGCAGCACCTCCGCCACGGCGTTTGCGAGCTCCTCCTCGCGCGCGGGATCCACGATGATATCCACATAATCGCCAAGGGGCTTTGCGCTGCGCATCTGCCCCAGTAGCTCCACGCAAAACAGGCGCGCCTCCAGCGGCGTTTGCGCGTCGCGAAACGCCGCGAGCACCTGGTCCTCCGCCCCCAGCGCCACGATGCGCGCCGCCAGGGCGTCGGGCACCTGCATATGCGCCTCCAAATAGGCAAAGCCCTGCGCCAGCAGGGTCACCGCATCGTCGTACTGATCAAAGTAATTGTTGGGCGTATAGCCCTCCAAAAAGTCCTGCGGCGTATCGCACCACGCGTCGTAGAGGGTATCGGCGAGCGCCTCGATCTGGCGATCGTCGATCTTTTCGCCCATCTGCTGCACCTGCTCATGCACATAGGCGCCATACTGGCGCGCAAAATCAATCAGCTGCATGCTGTCCTCCTTTCAGGCCCTCGACAATGCGGCTCCAGGCGCGGTTAAACGCCATGAGCGTGATATCGTACGCGCGCAGGATCGCCATTTTTGTCACGGGAATGCCGCGCCTGTGGCAGTAGGTGTAATCCAGCGCCGCCGCGTAGGCCGCGATATTGCGGATGGCGGGGTAACGCGGGCCCACCGCGCCCATGTACTGGGTCCACAAATCCATCACCTCGCGCATATCGGCGGGCACCTGGCGGGCGCGCATGGTGGCCAGCGCAAGATCGATCACCTGCTGGTAAGCGTCGGGGGGCGCCTTTTTGGAGGCCAGCAGGTTGACCCGCACCTCCACGATCTCCCCGCCCAGCAGCGCCAGATACGGCTCGGGCGCGCCCATCTGTTTGAGCAGGCTGAGCATGTTGTTTTTGATATCGTCCGGCCAGTCGGCGCGCATCAGAAGCTCCGAGAGCGTCTCGGCGGCCGCGTCATCCTGCATCAGGCTGATAAAGGCCACCAGCGCCCGGCGCACACGCACGTCCACCTCCAGTCCCCAGCGCACCAGCGCGCGGAAGTGGGGATCCTCCCGCCACTGCGCGCGGGACTGCGGGATATCGCCCACCGCCTCGTTGAGGCGGCTGATGCGCCGCAGCATCTCGTCATGGGGCACCTGATAGGCGTAGGACAGGCGCATCGCGGGGGCGCGGTTCTCCAGCACGGCCATACAGTGGCGCACGTACCACCAGGCGACCGAGTCGTTCTCGTCGATGCGCACGATGCGCCGCCACAGGCCCAGCGCCTTTTTGTAGGCGCCCAAATGGTAGTTCGCAACCGCCGCGCAGTGCAGCACTACCGCGTCGTAGGGCGTCAGCCGCACCAGCAGGCCCAGCCGCTCGGCCGCCTGCTGGTGGCGGCCCACCTCGCAGAGGGTCATGCACACCTTGTGCAGGTCGTCCACGTCCTCCATATCCCGCTCAAAGCGCAGCGCGTCGATCTTCTGCAGCATCTGCGCCTCTTTGGCGTGCGCGTGCATCACATGGTAAAAGAGGGCCAGATTGCACAGCGCGGAGATATCCCCGGGCAGCTGTTTGCGCACCGACTGGGCGCATTTGACCGCCATATCGCGCTGGCCGTCCGCAAAATAGGCCAGGGCCAGGTTGTTGCGCGCCTGGGTTTCAAAGGGCTCCTGGGCGTCCACCTCCTCCAGGATGCGGATGGCGCCAGCCGTATCCCCCTGCTCCAGCGCGCGCTTGCCCTCCAGCGCCCGCTGGTGCAGCCGCCACAGGCGGGCGTCCTCATCCTCGGGATCGTCGCTTGTGAGCGAATCGAGCATATCCTCCGCTTCCTCTGCGTACATGCCGTCGGGCGCCAGCTGTACGTAGCGCTGCAGCACCGCCGCCGCGTTGTTGTAATCCTCCAGCGCCAAGAAATTGCAGCCCAGGCCAAAGTAACACTCCGCCAGGTTCTCCTCGTCGCGCCGCACCAGCTTAAAAAGCAGATGGTTGGACGCTTCAAAGCGCCCCATCTCGCTGTAGATGCCCGCCACGTCCAACTGGTACTGCGCGTTCTCCGGCTCCTGCTGCAGCGCTTTGCGGGTATACGCAAGCGCATCGACGAGGTTTTCCCTGTCAATGTGCTTGCGCGCGCGTTTGGAGTAAAACGCACCCGTCTGTTGAAACGGCACCACCTTGCCCAGCGGCGCTGTATCATGCATGCTTCTGCGGTCCATAGCCAGCTCCCATCTATCTGTTTTTTACGCACAACCAGTCTATGAAAAGGATGGCACGTCTTATCAACGCGCCTTGGCCGCCTGCAAAATATCCCGCAGCTCCCGCTCGTCAAACGCGTAGCGCCTGTTGCAGAAATGGCACGTCAGCTCCGCCTTATGGTCCTCTTCGATGAGCTGCGTAAGCTCCTGCTCCCCCATGGCGACAAGGGCGCGGGTGACGCGCTCGCGCGAGCAGTCGCACGCAAAGTGGGGCGACTGCTCCTGCAGCACGCGCGGGTCCATATCCGAAAAGAGCGCCTCCAGCACTGCGCGCGCGGTGTCGTGCCGCGCCACCAGGGCGCTGATATTTGCTAGATCCTTGGCCTTCTGCTCCAGGCGCGCGATCACATCCTCATTGCAGCCAGGCAGCGGCTGCACCAGCAGCCCGCCCGATGCGCGCATCCCGTCCCTGTCGGCCAGCACGCCCAGCGCCACCATGGAGGGCGTCTGCTCCGAAACGGTGAAATAGAACGCAAAGTCGTCCCCGATTTCCCCCGTCTGCAGCCGCGCCTGGCCCACATAGGGATCGCGCAGGCCCAAATCCCGCACCACGGTGAGCATGCCATCCCTGCCCACAGCCCAGCCCACGTCCAGCTTGCCCTGTTCGTTCAAGGGCAGTTCCAGCCTGGGATCGTCCACATAGCCCTTGACAAGCGGCCCCGGGCGGCCCACCGCCACCACCTTGCCGATCAGGCCGCCCCCCGCCAGCGTGACAGTGATGCTGTCGCGCGCATTTTTGAGCGAGAGCGCCATCATGGCCGTCATGGTCAGCGTGCGGCCCAGTACGGCCGTCGCAAGCGGGGATGCGTCAAATGTTTTGCGCGCGTCCTCCACCAGATGCGTGGTGCGCGCAAGCAGCACCGAAACCTGGTCGTCTGCTAGCGTCGCGCGAAGAATCGTATCCTGTTTCATCGTATGCTCTCCCTTACCGTTGGTTCCCTTGGCCGCGCGCCCGCCTTTACTTTGGGGCGCGCGCGGCAAACTGCACGCGCGTATCCTGATCGCTCCCCGCATCGCGCGTGTCGAAGCGCCACACGCCCAGCGCCTCAAAGCCGGCGCGCGCAAGGGCCTCTGATAGCTCCTGCACGCGGTGGGCGCGCTGGCGGTGCAACTCGTCTATGCGGCGGTACAGCCCGTCCTTTCGACGGACGAAAAAGGTCATGTCCATCGTGAGCACCTGCGTCTGCTCCGCAAAGCGGTTCTGCCACAGGTACGAGATATCCGCCCGGTCCTCGCCGTAGAACGCATCGCGCATGGCAAGCAGCTTGCCCCGCGCGCTGATGTCAAACAGCAGCAGCCCGCCGGGCACAAGCGTCCCTTTTGCCGCGGCAAAAAAGGCGTTTACCTTCTCCATGCTGTCAAGGTAGTTCACCCCGTCGCACGCACACACAATCGCCTCCACCGGCCGGTGCAGCGCGATGGCGCAAAGGTCCTGCTGCACAAAGGGGATGCGCACCCCCTGATCGCGCGCATGCGCCTGCGCGCAGGCAAGCATCGCGCCGGAGATGTCCAGTCCCGTCACCTCGTAGCCCCGCCTGGCCAGCGCAACGCCAATGCGCCCCGTGCCGCAGGCTGCGTCCAGCAGCCGGCCGCGCGAAGCGCCAAACTCGTCGAGTATATCCTGCACATAGTCCACCCAGCGCCCGTAGTCCACGTCGTCCATGAGCAGATCGTAGTAGGGCGCAAAGCCTTCATAGGCCCGCATGCAATCACCTTGCGTTCGTTTGCACGTCGTCGTGCGCATGCAGCCGCTTGCCCACAATGCCGCCGATGCGTCCGCTCTCGGCCGTGGACAGCCCCGCCCAGCCGCGCGCAAGCACCTTTTCCAGCAGTCCCAGCTCGGCCGCCACCTCGTACTTGAGAATGTCCGCCTGGCTCCAGTTTTTTCTTCTGGGATCCGGCATGTGCTACCCCCCTCCTTTTATATAGATGGTCGTGTAGGGGTAGTATCGGCCGATGCTGACGCACTTATACATGGGCCGCTGCGCCTGCGCGTGCACGCACGCCGCGCTTGTGTCTATGATAGCGGATTCTTGTCGCTTTTTCAAACGGCAAATGATTTGACAAGGCACAGGCATGCTGGTATGATAATGCTAATTGGAAACAGGGCGTTTTTCCCCGTTTTCAAGGCAACAAAAAACAGATGGAGGCGCATCGTTTATCAGTAGTGCGGTTGCAGGGTGTGGGCCCGCATGGACGCCGCAGGAAAGGAAACGATGCCGAAGGATGCTTAAGAGCACCACCTTTTTACCATCCTGGGCGCAATGTCAAGAGCATTGCGACTGTCATCGCCCTGTTCGGCGATGGGGCGCTATCTGTTTTGTTCACGAGCAGGCCCTGCCGTACGCATGTACGTTTACGGGGCCGCACCATGTGTTTGTGAGTAAAACAGTGCGCCGCCCCATGTTAAGATGGCGGACGCTGTTTTTTTGTTGCACGCCCCCGGAGAACGATTTGCAGGATTGTAGGAGGAGAAAAAAGTCATGTCCATGAACATTGCCGTCGTCGGCGCCACCGGCATGGTGGGCCGCAAGATGCTTCAGGTACTTCAGGAGCGCAACCTTGGTGCAGATAACTACTATTTGTTTGCATCGGCGCGTTCCGCGGGCAAACAGGTGGCCTTTATGGGGAAAACCTATACGGTCCGGGAGCTCACCCCCACCTGCATGGATGGTAAAGATATTACCTACGCTATTTTTTCAGCGGGTGCGGGCACCAGCTTAAAGTTCGCGCCCATCTTTGCGGAAAAGGGCATCATCGTGGTCGATAACTCCAGCGCGTGGCGCATGGACGAGACGGTGCCGCTGGTCGTGCCCGAGGTCAACCCCGAGGCGCTGGATCATCACCACAACATCATCGCCAACCCCAACTGCTCCACCATCCAGGCCATGCTGCCCATGAAGGTGCTGCAGGACAACTACGGCATTGCGCGCATCGTTTATTCCACCTACCAGGCGGTCTCCGGCGCGGGCCTGGGTGGCTATAACGATTTGAAGGCGGGCGTTGCGGGCAATGCCCCCACCAAATTCAACCACCCCATCTTTGGCAACTGCCTGCCCCACATTGACGATTTCCTGGAGAACGGCTACACCAAAGAGGAAATGAAGATGGTCAACGAGACGCGCAAAATCCTGGGCGACGATGCCATCCGCATCACCGCCACCACGGTGCGCGTGCCCGTCTACTACGGCCACAGCGAGTCCATCAATGTGGAACTGAAAAGGCCCTTTGACCTCGATACGTTGCGCGCGCAGTTTGCCGCCTTCCCCAACTTGGTTGTGCAGGATGACCCCCAAAATGGCGTCTACCCCATGGCCATCGATGCCGAGGACAAGGACGAGGTGTTCGTAGGCCGCATCCGCCGCGACGAATCCATCGAAAACGGCGTCAACCTGTGGGTGGTAGCGGACAACATCCGCAAGGGAGCGGCCACCAACGCGGTGCAGATTGTGGAGGAGCTCATCCGCCGCGGCAAATAAAAGCAACGCTTTGGGGCGTGCGCAGGCGCGCTTACGCACGCCCGATTTTTCTAAAACAAAGACCATCCAACCATTTTTGAAGGAGCGTGAGCGTATGTCGCTGTTTACGGGCGCGGGCGTGGCCATTTGCACGCCTTTCCATGAAAGCGGCGTCGATTTCGACGCCTATCGCCAGCAGCTGGAGTTCCAGATTGCAAACGGCACGGACTGCATTCTCTGCACCGGCACCACGGGCGAGCCATCCACCATGACCCACGAGGAAAAGCTTGCGGTGATCGACTTTACCGTGAAAACCGTGGCGGGCCGTCTGCCCGTCATGGCGGGCACGGGCGGCAACAATACCGCGCAGGTAATCGCCGATTCCAAGGCAGCGCAGGCGCTGGGCGCGGATATGCTGCTGATCGTCACCCCCTACTACAACAAGTGCACGCAAAAGGGGCTGCTGGAGCACTACTTTGCGATTGCAGACGCGGTGGATATCCCCATCGTGCTCTACAACGTGCCCAGCCGCACGGGTGTCAACGTGCAGCCCGAGACGCTGGCAAAACTGGCCGAGCACAGGAACATCCGCGGCCTCAAGGAGGCCAGCGGCAACATCAGCCAGATGGTGGAGATGTGCCGCCTGTGCGCCGATAAGATCGACATCTACTCCGGCGACGACGGCATCGTGGTGCCGCTGATGGCGCTGGGCGGCAAGGGCGTGATCTCGGTGGTGTCCAACATCGCACCGCAGTACATGCACGACATGTGCCAGAAAATGTTTGACGGCGACGTGGCGGGCGCGGGCAAGATGCAGAAGGACTTAAACCCCCTGGTCAAGGCGCTGTTCTGCGAGGTCAACCCCATCCCCGTCAAAACCGCCCTCAACCTGCTGGGCCGCAAGGGCGGGCTGCTGCGGCTGCCCCTCTCCACCATGGAAGAGAAGAACCTCGCGCAGCTCAAGGCCGCGCTGACCGATTTTGGCTTTACGCTCAAAGGGTAAGGTGAAAAACATGCTGCGCATTCTGTTAAACGGCGCGCTGGGGCGCATGGGCCAGATGGTGGAACAGACCATCGCCGCCACCGAAGGCGTCCAGATCGCCGCGGGGGTGGACCCCGTCTGCGCGGGCGCGACGCGCCCCTATCCCCTCTTTGCCGACATCCACGCATGCGATGTGGCGTGCGACTGCATCATCGACTTCTCCCGCCACGACGCGCTGGACACCCTCATCGCCTACGCCACGGACAAAAAGCTGCCCCTGGTGATCGCCACCACCGGCATGACGCCCGCCCAGCATCAGGCGCTGGAGCAGGCGGCAGGCGTAATCCCGGTGCTCGCGTCGGCCAACATGTCGCTGGGCATCACCCTAATGGCGGACCTGCTCAAAAAGGCTGCGTCCTTCCTGGGGGAGGATTACGATATCGAGATCATCGAGACCCACCACAACCAGAAGATCGATTCCCCCAGCGGCACCGCGCTGCTGCTGGCAAACGCCATCAACGGCGATTGCTTTGACGGGGAAAAGGAGCTGACCTTCGGCCGCCACGGCCGCGACACCAAGCGCGACAAGCGCGAGATCGGCATCCACGCCGTGCGCGGGGGTACGGTGGTGGGCCAGCACCAGGCGTTGTTTCTCGGGCCGGACGAGGTGATCGAGATCCGCCACAGCGCGCAGTCCCGCCGCCTGTTCGCGCAGGGCGCGGTGCGCGCAGCGCAGTTTGTGGCCAGGCAGAAGCCGGGCCTCTACGCGATGAAGGATCTATTGTAAATGTGTGGATAAGCCGGGGCGGCCGCCCCGGCTTTTTATGTGCGGCGATAACGCTGCGCAAGGGAATCGTACGCTTTTTAGGAGGCATCTATGAAACGCGCCATCATTTTTACCATGGGCACGCGCGGCGACGTGCAGCCCTATATCTACCTTGCCCAGGCGCTGCGCCAGCATGGGTATGACGTAGCCATCGGCACCCACCCCTGCTGGGCGGACCTCGTATCGGGCGCGCATGTTCCATTTGTGCCGATTGGCCCGGATATTGATATCGCCTATGAGGCCGCCGTCATCCGCGGGAAGACGAAAAGCCCCGTGATGAGCATGCTCAAAACCATGCGCTTTGTCTTTAAGATCATTGAACGTGCATCAGACGACATCTACCAGGCCTGCCAGGGCATGGACTTCGTCATCGTATCCCACAGCCAAATGGGCGCCACCGAGGCGGATATGCTGCACATTCCTACCATCAACGTCACCCTGCAGACGGAGATGATCCCCAAAGCGCCCGCTTTTCAGACGCGTCGGGACCGCCTGATGGGCGCGCTGATCAATCCGCAGATGGTCAAGCCCTACAACAAAATCAGAAAGCGCTATCATCTGCCGCCCGTGCGCTCTATGAACCAGATCATGTCACAGAAGCTGGACCTGATCCCCATTAGCCGTTATGTCACCGAGCAAAACTCCGCCTGGGAACCACAGCACACGGTCGTGGGGTACTGGTACAGGCAGGACGAGGATTTTCAGCCGGATACAGCGCTCCGCGCGTTTCTGCAGGCAGGCGAAAGGCCGATTATCCTGGCACTTGGCGCGATGTCCTTTGAGAGCGAACAGGAGCGGGACAAACTGGATATCTTTGTGCGCGCGTTTCAAAAAACCGGCATGCGCGCCCTTATCCAGGGCTTCAACAGAACCCTCGCCGATTACCCGCTGCCCGACACCATGCTTGCCATCGGCTCCGTGCCCCACAGCTGGCTCTTTAAGCAGGGGTATTGCGTCATCCACCACTGCGGCTTTGGCACCGCCGCTTCGGCAATGCTCTACGGCATCCCCTCCATCCCCGTGCCGCATGTGCTGGATCAATTCCAGTTTGCCGCGCGGATACACGCATTGCAGGCAGGCGTGGCCCCCATTAAGGCAAGTGCGTTGACGGAGGAAACGCTTGTGCAGGCCATCGAAACAATGCAGCGGGGCTACGCGGATATGCAGCGGCGTGTCGCGGAGCTCTCACGCAAGATGCAGGCGGAGGATGGGCTGGGGACGTCCGTTGCCCTGATTGGCGAGGCGCTCGCCGCCAGCATGTAACAAGCAGCGCGCATCAACCGTGCCGCCGCAGGGGAAATCCCTGTGGCCTTTTTTATTTGCGTTACAACAGATAAACGGTGCACAGCTTCTGCGCGCTTTTGCAGTTTTCAATCACAAAGTGCGTGCCCCTGCTTTTGCCGTCCCAAAGCGCGACGACCACGTCCGCATACGCGATGATCTCCAGATTCCTGTGCAGCGGCGCCGTGCGGCCGTAGCGCTGGTATGCCGGATAGAAGATCGTGCACTTCAGCCCATGCGCCCGCGCATAGGCGTCCGCGCAGCGGTCAATGCCATTTGCGCCGCCGGTGACGATTTCCGTCGTATCGCGCGGCAGGTAGGGCGTCAGATCGGGCACATACCGGGTTCTTGACCCCACGACAGCAACTTTCATCTATGCCCCCTCATTTTTATTGCGTCATAACTGCGTCATTTCTCCTTTTTATTATAATATGACGCTATAATTCTGTCAAAGCTAAGTCAAAAGGATGTCAAGAGATGAAAGATAATCTGCCGCGCTTTACGCTGCGTGTCAGCCGTATATTGCTCGATAAGCTCGAATATATTGCTGCTACAGAAGGGCGTACAAAGAATAAAGAAATTGAACAGCTCATCAAAAAACGTATTGCGGAATATGAAGCCGAACATGGCACAGTTCCTTTAGATGCGAAACATGCTTCCCGTTCAAAAAAAAGCGCTGCTTATAATGAGTAAGCAGCGCTTTTTTTAGTTACTTAGAGTGTCTATCTTACAGTCCCACCAGTACGAAGCGCAGGATAAAGATGGCTGAGAGGATGTACATCAGCGCGGGGATTTCCTTCGGTTTGCCCACCACCAGCTTCATAATCACGTAGAAGATGAAACCAAAGGCAATGCCATCGGCGATGGAGTAGGCAAAGGGCATCATCGCGATGGTCAAAAACGCGGGCAGCGCCTCGTCGAACTGATCCCAGTGGATATCCTTGACGCAGCCGATCATCAGCACGCCTACGATGATGAGCGCGGGGGCCGTGGCTGCGGCGGGCACAATGCCCGCAATGGGCGCCAGCAGCACCGCCAGCAGGAACAGCAGGCCCGTCACCAGGGAGGAAAGCCCTGTGCGGCCACCCTCGCTGATGCCCGCGGAGGATTCCACATACGTGGTTACCGTGGGAACGCCCAGGCAGGAACCGATCACCGTGGCGCCGGCGTCCGCAAGCAGCGCGCGGTCAGCATAGCCCAGCTCGCCCTTTTCGTCAAGCATGTTATTGCGCTTGGCCGTACCTACCAGGGTGCCGACCGTATCGAACATATCGATGATGGCAAAGGTCAGGATCACCGAGATCACCGGCACGATGCCGTGGGAGAAGAGGCCGGCGAAGTCAAACTGAAGAAAGCCTGGCGCGAGGTTGAAGCTGGAGAGCGTGACGCTCTCAGGCAGTTTGGCGACGCCCGTGCAAAGGGCGATGAGGGTGGAAACAATGATACCAATAAACAGTGCGCCCTTGACCTTACGCGCCATCAGGATGCCCGTGATGATCAGCCCTACGATGGCCACCGCGGTATCAGGCCGCAGCACATTGCCCAGCGCGATATTGCCATCCGCCACCGTCATGATGCCGGCGTTCTTCATGCCGATGAGCGCAATAAACAGGCCGATGCCCGCGCCGATGGCGCTCTTCAGGCTCATGGGAATGCCATTTACTACCTTCCTGCGCAGAGGAGACGCAGTCACAATCAAAAACAGAATGCCGGAGATCAGCACCACTGCCAGCGCCTCGCGCCACGTGTAACCCATGGTGCCGCACACCGTGTAGGCAAAAAACGCGGTCAGGCCAATGCCCGGCCCTTGTGCAAAGGGCGCGTTGGCGATAAACGCCGTCAGCAGCGTGCCCACAGCCGCCGCAATGCAGGTTGCGATCATCACGGCCTGGGTGTCCATACCCGCGGCCTCCAGCATGCTGGGCACCATAAAGATGCAGTAGGCCATGGTAAAGAATGTCGTGACGCCTGCGGTGATCTCGGTGCGGACGTTGGTATTGTGTTCCTTCAGTTTGAAGAACTTCTTCACAATATCCTCCCCTTCTAAAAATGATGTCTGCTCTATGTAAAAAACAATAAAGCCCCTGCCAGACAGGCCGCGCACAACGACAAATGCCGCACCTTGCGGCGGCAAACACTCTGCAGCGCAACGTACGGCATAAACACGCTCTCGATGCGCGGTCATCCCGCTAAAACGCGTATCTTCGCCCTTATTTTAGCAAATGAGCGCGCAGCAAAGCAACGCTTATCTGTATTTTTATCCTAAAAATCTTTCAATCGTTCGTATTTTCCCAGTTGACGGCTTCGCCGGCGGCGTGCGCGGCGGCAAGCACGCTGCGCAGCGGCGCGCCTGCCTGCGCGGCAAGCGCGGCGCAGTCCTCATACTCCCCTGCCCACTTCCAGCCGCGGGCGGTGCGCGCGCCCTTGACGCGCACCGCGCCGTAGGGCGTCTCTACCCGCACCACCTTGCGCGCAAGGCACGTGCGCGCAAAACACATCCGCCGCACGCCCAAAGTGCTGGAGGCAAACAGAATCTCCTCTTCCACCGCACGCGCCTTTTCCAGTGCGCACGCCGCCGAGAGCTGCACCGCCGGCCGGTTTTTCTTCATCTGGATAGGCGTGTACCACACATCCAGCGCGCCCGCCTCGAACACGCGCGCCATCAGGTAGCCCAGCTCCTCGCTCGTCATATCGTCGATATTGGCCTCCAGCACCGCGATCTGCTCCTGCCGCGGCCTGTCCTGCACCTCGCCCAGCACCGCGCGCAGCACGTTGGGCTGGCCGGTATCCCGCTTGCCCAGGCCGTAGCCCACAGCTACAGGCGTCATATCCGGCATCCCCGAAAAGCTGTCCGCAAAGTTCTGCGCCAGCGCCGCGCCGGTGGGCGTGGCAAGCTCCCCGCGCGCGCTGCCCGCGGTAATGGGCACCCCGCGCAACAGCTCCAGCACCGCGGGCGCGGGCACGGTCAGCACCCCATGCTCGCAGCGCACCGTGCCGCTGCCCACCGCAATGGGCGTACACGTCACGCGCGCCACGTCCAGGTTATCCAGCAGAATGCAGCTGCCGATAATGTCCACCATCGCATCTACCGCGCCTACCTCGTGAAAGTGCACCTGGTCGATATCCGCGCCGTGCACCTTTGCTTCCGCGCGCGCCAGCGCTGTAAACACCGCGATGGCGCGCGCCTTGACGGCATCGGAAAGCCCGCTGTGCGCAATGCGTTTGGTGATACCCGAAAGGTTGCGGCGCAGGCCCACGCTGTCATGGTGGTGCGCGTGGTCATGCGCGCCGTGCTGCGCATGGTCATGCAGATGGTCATGATCGTCATCATGCACATGCCCGTGCGTATGGACGTGGTCATCATCGTGCATGTGCCCGTGCGTATGGACGTGGTCATCGTCATGTGCATCGCAGCGCAGATGATCATACACATGCCCGTGCGTATGGCCATGCATATCGTCATGCGCATCGCCATGCATGTGATCATGCTCGCTGGCGCTGCAGTGTCCATCACCGTGTGCATGCGCGTGGTCGTGCGCGAGCCCCTCTGCGTGCGCCTTTTGGTGCTTCACCGCATCGGAAAGGGGCAGCAGCCGCACGTCCACATCCGTGCCCGTGATGCCGTAGGAGGCGCGTTTGCCCACCACAAGCGCAAACTCGTCCGCCAGATCAAGCGAGGCCAGGCCCTCGCGCAGCGCCTGCTCGTCCGCGCCCAAATCCAGCAGCGCACCCAGCATCATGTCGCCCGATATGCCCGATGCGCAGTCCAAATGCAGTACCTTCATGCGTCCTCTCCCCTTCTGTGTGCAAGGTCGTTGATCATCGCGGCCAGATAGCCCGCGCCAAAGCCATTGTCGATGTTGACCACGGAGATGCCCGAAGAACAGCTGTTGATCATGGTCAGTAGCGCGGACAAGCCGCCAAAGTTCGCGCCGTAGCCCACGCTTGTGGGCACCGCGATAACCGGCGCGTCCGCAAGGCCGCCCACCACACTTGCCAGCGCCCCCTCCATGCCCGCCACCGCGATCACCACGTTGGCCTTCTGGATATCGCGCGTGTGCGCGAGCAGCCGGTGGATGCCCGCCACACCCACGTCATAGACGCGCGCCACGCCGTGGCCCATCGATTCCGCCGTGACGGCCGCCTCCTCGGCTACCTTGATATCGCTGGTGCCCGCAGTCACAACCAGCACGCCATCTTTGGGCGCTGCCTTAGGCGCGCGCGGGATCTCAATGATGCGCGCCATCTCGTGGTACACCGCCCGCGCGTCCAGCGCGCGCACCTGCTCGTAGAGCGCGCGATCGGCGCGGGTACCCAGGATGTTGCTGGTCCCCTCCCTGCGCAGCAGCGCCGCAAATACGCCCAGCGCGTGCTCGGTGGTCTTGCCCGCACAGTACACCACCTCCGGATGGCCGGTGCGCATCTGGCGGTGGTGGTCCACCTTGGCGTAGCCCAAATCCTCAAAAGGCAGCGCGCGCAGGTTCTGCTCCGCCTGCTCCGGCGTCACGCTGCCATCGCGCACCTGCTCAAGCAGCCTGCGCATGGAATCGTCATACATCGCTTCTCTCCTCCTTTACGTGCACGTTGAGGCTGCCGGTGCGGTACCCCTCCAAATCCAGCGCCACAAACGCAAAACCCGCTTCCTTGACGGCCGAAGAGACCGCCTGGCGCACCTGGGGCTGCACGGCGCGCGCAAGCATATCGGGTGCAAGCTCGATGCGCGCCACATCGCCATGGGCGCGCACCCGCGCGGGCCACAGCTGCAGGCGCTGCAGCGCGTCCTCCGCCCGCTCCACCCGCGCAAGCGCCGCGCGCGTAAGGGGCGTGCCGTAGGGGATGCGCGAGGCAAGGCACGCAAAGGAGGGCAGCTGCGCCGTGCACAGGCCGTACTTGCGCGACAGCGCTCGGATATCCGCCTTGGAAAAGCCGCACGCGGCAAGCGGGCTTGCGATGCCCAGCTCGCGCGCGGCCTGCATGCCCGGGCGGTAGTCGCCCGCGTCGTCGGTATTGGTGCCATCGCACAGGATAGCAAAGCCCAGGCGCGCCGCTTCCTCCTTGAGGCGGGAAAACAGCGCCTTTTTACAATGGTAGCAGCGCCTGGGCGCGTTTTCCACCACCTGCGCAAGGCTCAGCACGTCCACAGACAGCGCGATGTGCCGGATGCCCACCTGCGCTGCCAGGCGCGCCGCCTGCGCCTTTTCCCGCTGGGGCACCAGCACCGTATCGAGCGTCAGCGCCACGGCGTTCCCGCCCAACGCGCGCTGCGCTGCCGCCGCCAGCAGCGAGGAATCCACCCCGCCGGAGAAGGCGACCGCCACCTTTTTCTGCTCTTTGAGCCACGCCAAGAGCGCCTGTTCCTTATCCAATGCGCCAGCACCTCTTTCCCTGTCCCATCGTTTTTTAGCATACCACAGCGCCGTGGGAAAGAAAAGCGGACAAGCCGCGGCAAAAACGTCCTGCACGCGGGCAGGCGCGTATGCTACACTGAACAAAACAGGCAAAGGAGGCGGTTGATTGATGTGGTGGGTCGATGTTGCCCTTTGGGCGGCGCTGCCCCTCGCGTTGCTTGCGCCCCGCCTGCTGTGGGGCCCCAAGCTGCGTGAGCAAGCCGTCCTTGTGCAAAAGCAGGTCAACGCTCTGTCAACCTTCGAAACCAAGGAGCATGAAACTGGGTTTTTCTCCGGCATCAGCTACGCAGAAGCGCGCCTTGAGCCCTTTCGCTTCAACATGACGGGGCATGCCGAGGCGTATCGCAAAGCGTACTTCTGCGGGCCTCGGCCCCAGTACTGCCTGGTGTTTGACGCGCGGGGCCACAAGATCACCTGCTTTGCGCCCAAGCGTATTTATGACCGCATGCTGGTGGGAATGCGCGGCACGCTGACATACCGTGGCGTGCATTTCCTCTCGTTTGCCTGCGGCGGGTTTCGCATCCGCAGATGGCGGTTCTGACATAAAAAAAGCGCCCGCGCATCTGCACGGGCGCTTTCATTTTTTACACGCCGCTCTGGTAGTTGGGCGCCTCTTTGGTGATGTAGATATCGTGGGGATGGCTCTCGTGCAGGCCCGCCGAGGTGATGCGGATAAACTCGCCGTTTTTGCGCAGGTCCTCGATGGTGCGGGTGCCGCAGTAGCCCATACCCGAGCGCAGGCCGCCCAGCAGCTGGTAGATAGTATCGGCCAGCACGCCGCGGTAGGGCACGCGGCCCTCCACGCCCTCGGGCACCAGTTTTTTCGCGTCGCTCTCGCCGTCCTGGAAGTAGCGGTCCTTGCTGCCCTTCTCCATGGCGGCCATGGAGCCCATGCCGCGGTACACCTTAAAGGAGCGGCCCTGGTAGATCTCCGTCTCGCCGGGGGCCTCCTCGGTGCCGGCCAGCACGCCGCCCAGCATCACGGCGCTGGCGCCGGCGGCGATGGCCTTGACGATATCGCCGGAATACTTGATGCCGCCGTCGGCAACCACGCGGATGCCGAACTTATCGGCCTCTTCCGCGCAGTCCGCCACCGCGGTGATCTGGGGCACGCCGATGCCCGCCACCACGCGCGTGGTGCAGATAGAGCCGGGGCCGATGCCCACCTTGACGCAGTCCGCGCCCGCCTCGATCAGCGCGCGGGTTGCCGGCGCGGTGGCCACGTTGCCTGCCATCACTGGCACACTGAAGCGCTTTTTGATGCGTGCGATGGTGTCGAGCACGCCCTGTGAATGACCGTGGGCGGTGTCGATGGCGATCAAATCCACCTTGGCGTCGATCAGCGCTGCGACGCGCTCCTCGATATCTCGCGAGACGCCCACTGCCGCGCCCGCAAGCAGGCGGCCGTTAGGGTCCTTGGCGGAGTTGGGATACTGGATTGCCTTTTCGATATCCTTGATGGTGATCAGGCCCTTGAGCTGGAAGTCTTTATCCACGATGGGCAGTTTTTCGATCTTGTGGCGGCGCAGGATTTCCTTGGCCTCCTCCAACGTGGTGCCCTCCGGCGCGGTGACGAGGTTTTCGCTGGTCATGACCTCGGAGATGGGGCGGGTAAAGTCCGTTAAAAAGCGCAGGTCGCGGTTGGTGAGAATGCCCACCAGGCGGCCGTCCTTGGTGATGGGCACGCCCGAGATGTGGTAGCGCTCCATCAGCGCCAGGGCGTCGGAGATCAGATGCTCCGCAGAGAGATAAAAAGGATCGGTGATCACGCCATGTTCGCTGCGTTTTACGCGGTCGACCTGATGCGCCTGCTCCTCAATGGTCATGTTTTTGTGGATGATGCCGATGCCTCCCTCGCGCGCCATCGCAATGGCCAGCCGCGCGTCGGTGACGGTATCCATCGCCGCGCTCAGCAGGGGAATGTTCAGCTTCAGGCTGGGCGTCAGCTCGGTGTTCACCTGCGCATCTTTGGGGATGAAGTCCGAATGCTGCGGCACCAGCAGTACATCGTCAAACGTCAGTCCCTCTCGAATCTCTTTCATAAATACTACCCGCTCCTCTCTCTACATCTCGTTCTTTAAATCCGCGCCGGCACGCCTCTTTGCGCCGGCAAAAACCTGCCCGTCCGCCCCCGGAAAACCCCGCCAGGGGCAAAAGGTATTAGGCAATAGTTTAGCAGTTTGCGCACTGCTTGTCAACGCGTCTTCGTCAGGTTTCGTGCGCTTTTGTGCGGCTGCGGTGGTAGTGAAACAGCACCTGCTGCGCGTAGCCCGCCTCCGGCCCAAAGCGCTCCGCGAGCGTCTTGCAAGGGGTATGGTCGTATACCTCGCGTGCGATGCGCTTGACCCACGTATCCGCCGGAAAGGCCTCGCGCTTATCCAGCGCAAAGAGCAGGATGCAGTCGGCCACCTTTGTGCCCACGCCCGGCACGCGCATCAGCACTGCGCGCGCCTCTGCGGTGGGCAACGCGCGCAGCGCCTCCAAGTCGATCTCGGCCGCGTGCACCATGCGCGCCGCTTCCTTGATATAGCGGTCGCGATACCCCACTCCGCAGTCGCGAAGCGCCGCCTGCGAGGCGTAGCGCAGCGCCCTGGGCGTGGGAAAGGCGCGCACCGTACCCCATGGCGCCTCGATGGGCGCGCCGAAACGGCTGCACATGGCCTGGACGCTTCTTCGGATGCGCGTCATATTGTTGTTGGCGGATAGAATAAAACAGACGAGCGTCTCAAACGGATCCTGGCGCAGAATGCGCAGGCCCTGGCAGTACGCAAGGGCGGGCCCGATGGACGGATCGCGCCTGCGCAGATCCGCCGCGACAGCCGCGTAATCCCGGTCCAGATCAAAAAAGCCGCGCCAGTACGCGTCAAAATCCGCGCGCGTGCAGGGGAAAAGGCGCCAGGCGTCCGGCCCTTCGGGGCGCAGGGAGAGCGGCCTGCCTCCGGCCACGCCCCGCCACAGCGCAGGGTCCGTCGCATTGGGCAGAAAGCGGAAGTTCTGCCCGCTATCAAAGAGCGTGCGCGCGTCAAAGTGCGCTGCATCGCACAGCAGCAGGCTATCCCCTTGCTCCAGCAGTTGCATGATTCTTCCCCTCCTTTCGCCCCACCATTGCCTTTTTCACCGGCAAAGGCGCACCAACGCCCGAAAAGACCCGACGACATACGCGCGCTGCGCCCGCAACGGCGCGTACACAAAAAGCCGCAGGTATCTGCGGCTTTTTATAAAACCCAATCGTTACGCGCCCACTTCTTCGCTCGCGGGATATACGCTGACGCGCTTTTTATCGCGGCCCTGGCGCTCAAAGCGCACCACACCCGTCACCTTGGCAAAGAGCGTATCGTCCGAGCCAATGCCCACGTTGACGCCCGGATGAATCTTGGTGCCGCGCTGGCGCACCAGGATGTTGCCCGCCAGCACCGTCTGCCCATCGGCGCGCTTGACGCCCAGGCGCTTGGACTCGCTGTCGCGGCCGTTGCGGGTGCTGCCCATGCCCTTTTTGTGCGCGAACAGCTGCAAATTCATGCGAAACATGCTTATTCCACCTCCACTGTCTGGATCGCCAGATATTGCTCGTAATCCGGCTGCATGTTGGTTAGACCAACAACCATTGTGCGCAGAATGATCTGCGCTGCCCGGCGCGCATCGACGTCGAGCGATCGCGGAAGCTCCATGCGGAGATACCCGCGTTCTTCCTCCACTGCAATGTGCGGCTGCACACCCGCGACCTGGATCAGCCCCAGTATCGCCACCTGCGTCACGGCCGATATGGCCGCGCACACCAGGTCGTAGGCATCCTGGCTGACCAGTTCCGCGCGCTGGGCGTGCCCCTCTACCGCAAAGGCAATGTATCCATCCTTCGGATGGCTGTAGAGCGTTACGCGCGTCATACCCCTTAACCGTTGATCTTGGTGATCTCGACTTTGGAGTACGGCTGACGGTGGCCCTGTTTTTTGCGATAGTTTTTCTTGGACTTCATTTTAAAGACGATGATTTTCTCGCCCTTGACATTGCCGATCAGCTTTGCCTCGACCGACGCGCCTTCCACAACGGGCGTGCCGATTTTGACATTGTCGCCGTCGATGATCATCAGGGGATCCAGCTGCACCGTGGCGCCTTCTTCCACTGCAAGTTTTTCGACGTAGAGCACGTCGCCTTCCTGCACGCGGTACTGCTTGCCACCTGTACGGACTACTGCTACCATGAACGTTTACCTCCTCTTCCCAGTCTCGCCGGGCGCAGGCAGCGCCTTCCCATAAAAAAGAGCGCATTTATAGACCTGTCCCGAGCGGCTCAGCAGTAATTATACCACCCTGCGCTTTGCGCTGTCAATCTAATCTTGCGGCCGCGTCAGCACGTGGCAGCTGTCCAGCGCGACGGGGTGCTTCTGCGCGTAGACGTCCGTGTAGGCCGTGGCCTGCACCGTGCTCTGGTGCAGGCATCCCAGCGGATGCAGCAGCAGCTTTCTACCGGGCAAAATATCGATCAGCGGGCGGCCCTGCTCGGCCTCTTTGAGGATTTCCTCAGCCACGATGGGATGCACCTCCAGCAAAATACGCTCGGTATCGGTATGGCGCATCAGCTTATCCACCTGGCGCGAGGCGCGCATCACCACCGCAAACACGCTCTCGATGCTGCCCTCGCCGCGGCAGTAGGTGCAGGGGCGCTCCAGCAGCGAGGCGAGCGTGGGCCGCGCCTTTTTGCGCGTCAGCTCCACCAGCCCCATGCTGGTAAAGCCGCCCACGTGGGTACGCGTGCGGTCGCGCGCCAGCTCCTGGCACAGCTTATCAAGCACGGCCTGCCGGCTCTCGCTCTGGCACATGTCGATAAAGTCGATGATCACAATGCCCCCGATATCCCGCAGGCGTATCTGGCGGGCCACCTCCACCGCCGCGGCGAGGTTGACCTCCAGAATCGTGTTCTCATGGCGGGTCTTGCCCACGCATTTGCCGGTGTTGACGTCGATGACGGTGAGCGCCTCGGTAAAGTCAAAGATGAGATAGGCCCCGTTTTTGAGCCAGATCTTGCGGGCGAGCAGCTTGCTTAGGCGGTCGTCCACGCTGTAGTGGCAGAACATCCGCCCGCGCGAGACGTCCCACAGATGCAGGCGGGGCACCATATCCTTCATGTAGGCGGCGAGCATGTGCCGGGCGCAGTCGTACACCTTGGCGTCGTCCACCCAGATCTCGTCAAAGCATTCGTCGAGCGTGTCGCGGATGGTGCGCATCACCAGATCACCGTCATAAAACAGGCGGACCGGGGCGCTACAGGCACGGCTCTTCTGCTGCACCCGCTGCCAGCGTTCAATCAAGTAGGAAAGCTCGCGCGCCAGCACGTCCTCCTGCTCCCCACCCGCGGCGGTGCGCATGATCAGGCCCATGCCCTCGGGCAGGATGCGCTGGGCGATAGCGCGCAGGCGTGCGCGCTCCTGCTCGTCGCTGATGCGCCGTGAGATGCCGATATCATCCATGCCGGGCAGCAGTACCAGCCGCCTGCCGGGCATGGTCAGGTGCATGGAGAGGCGCACGCCCTTTTCCCCGCCCGATTCCTTGATCACCTGCACCACGATCTCGTCGCCCACGCGCACCGGTGCCTTGCATGGCTTGCAGGGGGATTTGCGGTCCTGCGCGTCAAAGGCGACGTCTTCCCCGTAGCCCGCCACGTCGCAAAAATGCAGAAAGGCGTTTTTGGCAAGGCCGATATCCACAAAACACGCGTCCATGCCCGGCAGCACCGAGTCCACGCGCCCCTTGTAGATGTTGCCCATCACCTGCTCGTGGCCCTCGTATTCGTAGGCCGTCTCCACAAGCGCGTCATCCTCAAAGATAGCCATGCGCTTTAAATGCGGCCGCGCGTGCAACAGCAGCTGTTTCACGGGGTATCACCGCCCTTCGTCTCCAGAGAAAACAGGTCCGTCTTTGCGCCGTCCTTCAGCGCCCACACATCCTCCAGCGTCACGCGCGCCTCCACGGGCGCGCCCAAAAAGCCACCCAGCGCGCCCAACAGCAGCATGGGGCTTAAATTGCCCCCGCTGCCCGCCGCCAATATCAGGCACAGCGCGCCGTCCTCCCCCATATCCTGCGCAAAAACCATGGGTTTGATGTCAATGGTTTTGACGCCCGCCTTGCCCTTTTTCTGCGCCAAGATTTCGTCCTGCGCAAAAAAGGCCCGCCATTTCGCGACGTTTTGACGCGCGTCGCCTTCAAGCCGCACGGTGTATGCGGCGCGCGCCACGCGCGCCATCAGCGCGGGGTAGCCATCCTGCACGCAGACGCCGCGCGATGCCTTGAGCACAGGCGGCAGCGCGCCGTTGAGCGCGCGCACGAGCGTGTCCGCGTCGCAGTCCTTCGCCAGCGCCACGTCCACGTACTCGGCAAAGCTCTCCACGCCCACCGGCGAGGCCTGCGCAAACGCCATCACCGGATGGGGATTGAACCCTTTGGAAAAGCGCACCGGCACATCGGCGCGCCGCAGCGCGCGCTGCATGGCGCGCATCAAATCCAGATGCGAGACGAACTGCGCCCCGCCCGTCTTTTGAAACTGCGCAAGGAACCTCATACGCACACCCCCGCGCCGAATGTGGCCGCGCCGCAGCCGGTACATCCCTGCCGGCAGTCGGGCGTAGTCACACCCGCTTTTGCCCGCGCCCACTCCTTTTGCAAGTACGCCTTGCGTACGCCGCAGTCGATGTGATCCCAGGGCAGCATCTCGTCCAGATCCCGCGCGCGGTTTGCAAAAAAGGCGATGTCCAGCCCGCAATCGTCAAAAGCCTGGCACCATTTTTCGTAGGAGAAGTGCTCGTCCCATCCGTCAAAGCGGCAGCCCCGCCGGTGCGCAGCCTCCAGCACGTCCGCCAGGCGCCGGTCGCCCAGCGCAAAGGCCGCCTCCATGCGCGACAAATACGCCTCGTGCCAGTTGTAGGTGATGCCCCGCCGCTTAAGCGCCTGGCGCAGATACTGCTGCTTTTCGTGCAAAAGTGCAATACTGTCCTGCCCGCACCATTGAAAAGGCGTGTGCGCCTTGGGCACGAAGTTGGATGTGCTGGCCGTGACGCGCAGGCCGGGCGCGCGCTGCTCCTTGGGCAGGGCGTAGTAGACGTCACACACGCCGTGCACCAGTTTGGCAAGCGCGTCGATGTCCGCCATGGTCTCGGTGGGCAGCCCCACCATAAAGTAAAGCTTGATGGTGTTCCACCCCAGCGAAAAGGCGGTGTGCACGGTGCGCATCAGGTCCTCTTGGGTGACGTTTTTGTTGATGCAGTCGCGCAGACGCTGGCTGCCCGCCTCCGGCGCGAAGGTCAGCCCGCTTTTGCGCACCCTGCCCGACTGGCGGGCCATGTCCTCGGTGAAGGAGTCGATGCGCAGCGAGGGCAGCGAAACCGACACGCGCTTTTGGTCAAAGGCCGCGTTGAGCGCGCCGGCCACCTCGTCTAAATGGGAATAATCGCCCGTGCTGAGGCTGGTGAGGGATATCTCCTCATAGCCGGTGGAGGCCACCTGCGCGCGGGCCAGCTCCACCACGCGTGCGGCGCTCTTTTCGCGCAAAGGGCGGTAGATCATGCCCGCCTGGCAGAACCGGCATCCCCGCGTGCAGCCGCGGAACACCTCCAGCATGATGCGGTCGTGCACGATGCCGATATAGGGCACGATGGGCGCCTCGGGATAGGGCAGCTTGTCCACGTCCGATACGATGCGCTTTTGGATGCGTGCAGGCACCTGCGCAAGGCGCCTGCGCCCCGCAAGCGTGCCATCGGCATGGTACGTCTCCTCATAAAAGCGCGGCACGTACACCCCCGCAATGCGCTGGGCGGCGTGCAGCAGAAAAGTCTCCTTATCCAGCGTGCGCTCGCGCGCGTAGAGGTCGAGCAGCTCGTGCGTGACCTCCTCCCCCTCGCCCAGCACAAACAGGTCGATAAAGGGGGCCAGCGGCTCGGGGTTAAAGGCACAGGGGCCGCCCGCGATGATGAGCGGATCGCCCGCGCCGCGCGCATCGCTGCGCAGCGGGATGCCGGCAAGCTCCAGCATGTTGAGCACGTTGGAGTAGCTCATCTCATACTGCAGGGTAAAACCCACCATGTCAAAATCCGCGATGGGCGAAAACGTCTCCAGCGAAAAGAGGGGGATCCCCTCCTCGCGCATGTATTCCTCCATATCCACCCACGGCGCAAATACGCGCTCACAGTAAGTATCCTTGCGCATGTTGATGCAGTGGTAGAGGATTTTGCTGCCCAGATGGGACATGCCCACCTCATAGGTATCGGGAAATGCCAGGGCAAAGCGCACGTCCACGGCCGATGGGTCCTTGACGCACATATTCAGTTCGCCTCCGGTGTAGCGCGCGGGCTTTTCCACATGCGCCAGCACCGCCTCGATGCGCTCTTTGAGCAACTGCCAACCCCTCATTTCCATAAAACTTGTAAGTGTAAGACTATAATTTATTATGATAGCATTGAAACTGCAAAAAATCAATCGATGATCTGCCGCAGCGTGGCCTGCGCGCCCGCGCGCAACATGCCGTCCATCAGCTGGGCCTCGCTCAAAATAACCCGCTCGCGCAGTGCATCGTCCACCAGCACGACGCGGTGCAGGCAGCCGCCGCGTAGCGCCTGCAGCGCCGTAGCTACCGGCGTATCGTAGCGCACCGCAAACGTGCGCACCGGCAGCACCCGGCACCGGCGCAGCGCCTCCTTTTTATGCTCCAGCCCGCGCAGCAGCATGTAGGGGGCCTGGGCGCGCTGCTGCCATGCCGAGAGCAGCACCAGCAGCCCCACGCCAAAGAAAGTGACGTTGATGGTGCCCGCAAAGAGCAGTATTCCCCCTAAAACCAGCAGCAGCGCGCCCAGCGCCATGCCCAAGTAGGCCGCCACGCGTGTGGCGCGCGCCACGCCCAGCGCCTGGCTGAGCAGCGCGCGCAGCACCCGCCCGCCATCGAGCGGCAGCGCGGGGAGCAGATTGAAGCTGCCCACCAGCAGATTGCAGCTGGCAAGGCCGTCCAGCAGCGGATGGCGCACCCCGTAGTAGCCCAACGTGCCGATGGCCAGCACCACCAGCGCGTTTGCAAGGGGTCCCGCCAGCGCCACGATCATCTCGCCCTTGGGGTCCGCAGCCATGGGCGTGGACACGCGCGCCACGCCCCCGAAGGGCATCATCTCCACCTCCTCCACGCACATGCCCAGCATCCGCGCCGCAAAGGCATGGCACAGCTCGTGCACAAAGACGGTCAGCATCATCGCCCCGATGGTGCCAAACTGGCCCACCATCGCCGCAAGGGCGAGCATGCCAAGCATCCAGGGGCTTAGCCGCACCTGGAAGCCCAGCATTTTACCTACGCGAAATGCGCCTCTTTTTTTGCCCATGGCGCTATTCCCCCTGCACGCCCCCCATCAGCGGCAGCGGGTCAATCGCCTTTTCATCCTGGTAGAGCGCAAAGCGCACCAGGGACGTGCCGTTGACCTTGCCCGCCGTGCCCATCACGCTGCCCTGCTTGACCGCGTCCTGCGCCTTGACGCTCACCTCCCCCATGCCGCGGTAGATGCTCACCAGCTTATTTGCATGCTGCACCACCACGTACTGGCCCTCGCTGTCGTTGCCCACCTCGCTGACGGTGCCGTCGGCCGCGGCCTTGACATGTTCCCCGTCCTTGGTAGCGATGTCGATGCACTCGTTGCGCATGGCGATGTAGCGCGAGACGACCTGCCCCTCAGCCGGCATGGCCAGGTGCACGTCCTCTCCCTTGGGGCGCTGCATGAATACTTCCGCCACGTCGGGCAGCTTCTCCTGCACAAACTTGAGCTGGCCCAGCGTCTCCTCCACATCCACATCAAAGGTCAGCGCGGTGCGCAGGCCAGAGACCACGTTATCGGTCAGCGGCGTCTGCACATAGCGCGCGATGAGCACCAGCAGGATGATCCCCGCGCAGATGCAGATGTTGCGGATCAGCCGGCGCACCGAGGCGTCGTCCTGCTGCGGGGCGCTCCCCCCGCCCCGCGCATGGCGCGCCCTGCCGAAGTTGGGCGGCGTGCGCCTTCCCTTAGAGGTGCGGATGGGCGGGCGGGTATACACCGGCGCGTCCTTGACGCTCTGGTGCTCGCGGTAGGTGATGGCGCGCTTTTTGGCCTCCAGCTGCTCCCCACGACTGCGCACAACCGTGGCTTTGACCTCCACCTTGGGCGTATCCTCTATCTTCTGCATATCCATGATGCGGCCTCCCCCTGCATAGACTTGTTCGCTATAGTCTATGAGGCGGAGGGCGGGCGTAGTATCACTTTTTATGCGCAGGCAGCGCAGACATGTATCTGTATATCAGATAAAACGCCTTTTGATCGCAAGCGTTACAGTAAAATATGCGCAAACGGCGCGCACGCGCGCCTGTAAGGAGGACGTCATGCGCAAGTTTATCATTCCTGCCGCGCCGCAAAGCAGCAACAAGAGCATCCGTTTTCCCTTTCCCCTCATCGCGCGCATCGAGCGCTGGTTGCCCCAGCTTGGGTGTTCCTTCTCCGGCTTTGTGCTAGCCGCCGTGCGCTACGCGCTCGACGACCTGGAGGCAGAGCAGTCGCCCCCATCCGATGTATAAAGTAATTTCCTGCAAAAACAAAAGGGCCATGCATTATACATCACTGCCCTTTGGGGTGTAGCTACCTGCATCTATTTCTTTTCCAGCTCCCGCTCCGAGGAGGGGTTGACGATCAGCCGCCAGTCCAGCGCGCCGCGGTCTACCGCCCCCAGCAGCACCTCCGCGGTGGCCATGTTGGTGGCCAGTGGGATGTTATGCACGTCGCACAGGCGCAGCAACGCAGATACGTCGGGCTCATGGGGCTGCGCGGTGAGCGGGTCGCGCAGAAACAGGATCAAGTCCATCCTGTTGTTGGCCACCAGCGCGCCGATCTGCTGATCGCCGCCCAGCGGGCCGGAGAGGAAGCGGTGCACGTTCAGGCCCGAGGCCTCGGCCACCAGGCGCCCGGTGGTGCCGGTGGCGTAGAGGGTGTGCTTGGCCAGGATCGCCCGGTAGGCGATGGCCAGATGGATCATATCCTGTTTCTTTTTATCGTGGGCTATCAGCGCGATATTCAAAGCCTAACATCTCCTTATCGTAGCGTATGCGGGTGCGTTTACAGTAGACGTTGAGCACCAGGCCCAGCGCGATCATGTTGGTCCACATCGAGGAGCCCCCGTAGCTCATCAAAGGCAGCGGGATGCCGGTGATGGGCATCAGGCCCATGGTCATGCCGATGTTTTGGAACACGTGGAAAAAGAACATGCTCATCACACCCGTAATGAGCAGCTGGCCGAAGCGGTCCTCCGTTTTGGCGGCCATAAAGATCAGCCGCCCGATGAGCAGCAGGTACAGCCCGATGAGGATCGCCGCCCCCACAAAGCCGAACGCCTCGGCGGTGACGGAGAAGATAAAGTCCGTGTGCTGGTCAGGCACGTAATCCAGCTGGCTAAGCGATCCGCTTGCAAATAGGCCCTTGCCCCACATCTGGCCCGAGCCGATGGCCATCTCGGATTTTGCCAGGTGGTAGGCCTCGTTGTTGACGTCGCCCGATACGTTGAAGTACACCTGGATGCGGCTGCGCTGCTCATTTGTCAGGATAAACTGCCACGCAAACGGGATGGCCACCGCCGCGCCGGCCAGGCCCATGAGCATCAGCTTCCAGTTGATGCCCGCCACAAAGAGCATGCCAATCAGAATCGCGATGTACACCATGGCGGTGCCCAGATCGGGCTGCATCACAATCAGGATGAAGGGCACCACAAACAGCAGCAGCGGCACAAACACCTCGCGCACCTTGGTGATCCTGCCATCGTACTTGGAGAGGGCCTTCGCAAGGAAGATGATGATGGCGATTTTGGCAAACTCCGAGGGCTGGATGCCCCGGTCGCCGAACACCTTAAACCAGCTCACCGCGCCGCGCGTGGCCTTTTCCATGATCAGCAGCACCGCCAGCATCAGCACGTTGACCACGTAGATCGCCATGTAGAGCTTGCCGTACACCTGGTAATCAAAGGCAAAGGTTACGATGAGCATCAGCGCCAGACCTGCGGCAAACCACAGGGTCTGCAGGCGCACATAGCGTACGTCAAAGATGGCCAGCACCTTGGCAAAGCCCTCCTTTTCCCCCGCCTCGGCGGGCGCCATGGCGTTGCCGATGCTCACCAGGCTGAAGGTGACGATGGCGATGACGATCAATATCAAAAAGTAATCCAGCGCGCGGATTTCCCGGCGCAAATCCCGTTTTCTCCAGGCCATGCTCTACATCCTTTGTGTTTTTTCCATATGGATCGACTTTTTTCGCATGCTGGGGCGGAAAAAGCCCCCGCACGCCCCCGTGGCTGCGGGGATTTGGCTTTTTTAGTGATTGGGCAGCATCGCGCCCACGCGTTCCAGCGGCATCTCCGCCACCAGGCAGGCGTCCGCGCCGTCAAACTGCATGCGCAGGCGCACGGCGTCCTGTGCCACCACAAAGTAGGGGGCAAGCGCCGCCGCAAGCGCGGGCTTGAAGCGTTCCAGGCCGAGCGCCTGGTCCGCCCGGTCACGCAGCAGCGTGGCTTTGAGGCGCTCGCGCGCCACATCGCTTGTCTTTTTACATCCGCGGATGCGGTTCCAGATTCGTCTCCACATCTCGGCGCGTCACGCTCCTTTGCTAAACAGGCGGCGCATCTTGAAGCGCCAGCCCTGCGGGGCCACCGCGGGCGCCTGTTCACCGCACAGCAGCGCGGCAATGCCCCGCACCGCCTGTGCGGCGGCGCCTGTGCCCGCGGCAAGGGGGCTGCCGATGTTGGCGCTTCTGACCACCACGTTGTCCTCCGGCACGACGCCCAGGCTGCTTACACCCAGCACCTCCAGCATGTCCGCCTCGTTCATCATATCCCCCTTGCGCGCCAGCTGCTGGTTGTAACGGTTGACGATCAGCTTGGGCGCGGGCATGTCCGCCGCGGCCAGCAGGCCGATGACGCGGTCCGCGTCGCGCACCGAGGAAACCTCCGGCACCACCACCACCAGCGCCTCGTCCGCGCCCGCAATGGCGTTTTGAAAGCCCTGTTCGATGCCTGCCGGGCAGTCGATCAGCACGTAATCGTACTGTTCTTTGAGCTGCTGCACCATCTGCTGCATCTGCTCGGGCGCAAGCGCGTTTTTATCGCAGCTCTGCGATGCGGGCAGCAGATAGAGGCCCTCGTAGCGCTTATCGCGAACCAGCGCCTGCTTGAGGCGGCAGGTGCCCCGCGCCACGTCCACCATATCAAAGACGATGCGGTTCTCCAGCCCCATCACCACGTCCAGATTGCGCAGGCCGATATCCGCATCCATCACCACGACCTGTTTGCCGCGCAGCGCAAGCGCCACGCCCAGATTGGCGGTGATGGTGGTCTTGCCCACGCCGCCCTTGCCTGATGTGATTACAATGGCTTTGCCCATAGCTCCTCTTTCGACTCCTTTGGTTTCGTGTTAAATGCCCTCCACGGGCGCAAGCACGATGTGTTCACCCGCAAGGCGGGCGCAGTGGGGCCCCGCGTCTGCCGCGCACAGGGCGATGCGCCCTGCGATGCGCAGCTGACCCGCCTGCATGCTGCTGGCTGTGACGCACACGTCTGTCCTGCCGCCCGCACCCGCGTGCGCCAGCCCCCGCAGACAGCCCATCACCGCGATATTGCCGCCCGCAATCAGGCGTGCGCCCGCGTTGACGTTGCCCAGCACCAGGATATCCCCCGGCGCGCGCACCACCTGGCCGCTGCGCACCCCGCCCTGCAGAACCAGCGTGCGCGCCGGCGCGTCGGTGCGCGGGCACAGCACCGCGCCCTCCAGCGAGCGCGGCGCTTCAAAGCGCAGCGTCAGGTGGGGAAACCACCGCCCCACCGCTTCTTGCACGATGCGGCAGGTATCCGCAAGCTGGGGATCGATGCCGCGGATGCACAGCTCCCCCTCCATGGGGCAGGGCATCTGCAAAAGCATGTCCACCGCGGCCTGTCCCATCGTCTCGGCATCGCGCATCGCCTGCACCTGCAGGCAGGCACCCTGGCGCGTGCCGCGCCAGCGAAGGGGCGCGCTCATGGCGTCACAGTGCCGGCCGCGTCAATACCCGCGGGCGGCTGGGGTTTTTTCCGATCCATATAGTACTGGATCACCGCCTGGGCCGTGTGCCCCGTCAGGCCCGATCCCAGGCCGTTGGGCACTGCCACCGCGATGGCGATCTCCGGGTTCTCATAGGGCGCAAAGGCCACGAACCAGGAGTTGTCCTCAATATCGATATCCGAGGTCTGGGCCGTGCCGGTTTTGGCCCCCATGTCGTTTTTGTAGGGGAAATCCTTAAACAGGCTGCGCGCCGTGCCGGTAAGCACCACCTGGCGCATGCCCTCCTTGATGGCGGCGATCACGTCAGCGGAGATGCCTGTCTCGCCCGATACCACGGGCTGCTTGTCCTCCAGCACGTTGCCCTCGTTATCCACCACTTGATCGACCACCTGCGTCTGGAGCACCTTGCCCCCGTTGACCAGCGCCGCCACGTAGCGCGCCACGCCGATGGGTGTCAGCGCCGTTTTGGACTGGCCGATGCCGGTGGTGATGGTGTCGATTGTGGACCAGCGCAGCTCGCGCAGCAGGGGCACGATGTTGCCCACCAGCCCCTCGCTGCGCACGATGCTCTCGGGGATACCGATGGTCTCGCTCAGCGCCTTGCGCACGGCGGGACTGGCGTTTTCCCCCGCCGCGTAGGCGGCGAATATCTCCTGAATGCCCGCGTTGAGCGCCTCGTCTGAATAGGTGATGCCGTTTTTGTCGGTCACCTTGCGGATCTGGGCGCGCACCTTGCCCGCAATGTAGTGCGGGATGCCGGTGAGCTGCTCATCGAGCGACTTGCTCGGATCGTACACCACGCTGGGCGAGGCCACCTGGCCGGCCACCTCACCGGGGATCTCGATGCCCGTCTTACTGGTCAGGCCCAGCGCGTCGCTCCACTTGACCAGCGCGTCGTTGCCGGTGCGGTAAGCAACCTCGTAGAAGTAATAGTTGCAGGAATCGCGCAGCGCGGTGATGACGTTTTCCGCGCCGTGCGTGCCGCGCGGCGCCCAGCAGGTAGGCGCGTCCGAGGCAGGGATGCCGTGCTCTGCGTAGGCCCACCTGTCCACAATAGTGTCGTTGAAGCCGATGGCTCCCTCCATCAGCGCCGCGGTGCTGGTCGCCATCTTAAAGACGGAGCCGGGCGCGGTCTTGCTGGCGATGGCCTTGTTGAACATGGGGGTGCGCGTATCGTTCATCAGCGCGGCGTAGTTTTCCTCGGAGATGCCGCCGGTAAACAGGTTGACGTCGTAGGAGGGGTAGCTGCACATGGCCAGCACCTTGCCGGTGTTGACGTCCAGCACCACCGCCGCGCCCGTCTCGGCGTACTTGATGGGGATGCCGTCGCGTTCCGCCACCAGCTGGTTGTACTTGGCGGGGTTTTTGGCCACCTGCTGCTTTTGCACCTCGTTGATCTCTGCGATGTTGGCCGCCAGCGCGTCCTCCAGCACCTTTTGCATATTCAGGTCCAGCGTGGTGACCACATTGTTGCCGTTTTGCGGGGCCTCGTAGGAAAGCTCGCGCGTCACCTTGGAAAGGGAGTTGACCTCCACCACGCGCTTGCCCTGTTTTTCCGTGCCGCTGGCCGAGAGCTGCGCCTCCATGGCCGCCTCCAGGCCCGCCACGCCAATCAGATCATCCGGGCCGTAGCCCAGCTCTTTGTACGTATCCAGCGTCTCCTGGTCCACCATGCGCCCCAGATAGCCCACGATGTGGGCCGCCATCTCCCCCTTGGGGTAGACGCGCGTAGTGCCCTCCTCAATGGTGATGCCCGCAAGCTCGCTGGAGCGGGTCTCCAGCACCGCCACGGTCTGCATGTCCACATCCTTTGCGATCACGATGGGCAGATAGGATTTATAGCTGTTGAGCTGCACCTCCTGCCAGATGGACAGCAGTTTGCGCGTCAGCGCCTCATCGGTGCCCGCGGGGATCTGGTAGCGCTCCAACAGCATGTCGTAGACCTCCTGCGCGCTCTTGTACTTGTCCCCGATGAACATGTTTTTGCGGTAGTTCTCCAGGCGCTTTGCGGCTGCCTCCTCGGTGAGCCCCTCGCCGAAGTTGAAGGCGAGCGTGCCATCCTCCCCCCGCTTGATGCTGAAGGTATCGATGACGCTGCCGCCGTTTTCCTCCACGATGGCGATGGTCTGCATCAGCACCTGGGTATAAGCGGCGTTGTCCTCGGATTTTTTCTTGGATGGGTCGCGCACGAAGGCGACGTTGTAGCTCTGCTTATCGTAGGCCAGCACCTGGCCGTTTGTATCGAGAATTTTGCCCCGCATCCCCTTGAGGGTGATGGTGCGGGTCTTGCTGGTGTTGGACTGGGATGCGTACACATCCCCCTGGCGCAGCTGCAAGTTAAACAGCTCCACCATCAGCATGGAAAATGCCAGGCATACCACCACGCCAACCGCCACAAAGCGGCCCTTGGTATTGCTTGGACGTTGCTGCTGCTGCATGGTTATCCCCCTTTGACTCTTGTACAAGGGCGATGCTTGTACACACACATTGTACACACATCATAAAGATTATGAAAGGGCTTTTCCTGTCGAAAAAACCCGTCCTTCGTTCATGCGACATAATGACATGCCATGCGACAAACATTGCACGGCCGTTTTTGTCTAAAGCATCCTGTCCTGCGAAAGCGCCGGCGCCATAAAGCGCAGGCTGTGCACCCACCGAAGCAGCAGGTAGAGCGGAACGCAGGCCGCCAGCGTGGTTACATACCCCCACAAAAGGGAGTGGTACACGATCTGGAAAAAGGCGATGCCCCCGCCCGTCAAGTAGATCGACAGGAACATCCACAGGTTTTTGTACGTCACCCCCGCAAGCGTTGCCAGCAGGGCGATCCACAGGGTATTGTCGCGCTGCAGGTGCTGCATCAAAAAGCCCACCGCAAGCCCGACGCTCATATAAAGGAACGCATAGCAGCCGATGCCGCCCGTGCCAAAGAGGATATCGCACAGTATGCCCATCACAGATCCGCACACCCCGCCGCAGAGCGGGCCCGCGCACATGGCAAGCGCGATAGCCACCACCATCACCACGTCCGGCTGGACGCCCCAAAGGCCGCCCATGGGCGAGACGAATCCCTGCAGGATAAAGGCCAGCACCTCCGAGAGTACCCACACAACGTAACGCATGCGCGCCCTCCTTTACGACACCGGAACCGATTCCACGCCTGAGGAGAGCACGAGCACCTCTTCAATGCAGGAAAAGTCCACGGCCGGACGCACCGTCACGGTGCGCTGCGCGCTCTGCATGCGGCTGACGGCCACCACTTCCCCGATGAGAATGCCTTTGGGGAACACGCCGCCCATGCCGCTGGTCAAAATCTTGTCGCCTGGGGCGAGGTCGCTCTCGTTGGGCAGGTACACCATGTTCAGCAGTGCGTCCGCGTCCGCGGCGGTCAGGTTGCCCTTGACGATACCGGGGTCGCGCGTGCGCTCCACCAGGGCAGATACCGCGCTCTGGTTGTCGATGACGCACAACACCTTGCACCAGGTGGCCCCCGCCTCAATTACCCTGCCCACCAGCCCATCCCCGGTGATGACGGCCATATCCTTGGCAATGCCGTCTGACGTGCCCTTATCCAGCACCAGCACGCTGCTCCAGGGGCCCTGGGCGCGGTTGATGACGCGCGCGTGCACCGGGTTGTGGCCTTGGAACTGGGCGCTGCCGCCCAACAGGCCCAGCAGCCGCTCGTTTTCCGCGCGCAGCTCGTCAAGCTGCTGGTTTTCCGCGCGCAGACCCGCCACTTCCTCCTTGAGGGCCTTGTACTCCTCACTCGTCTCCTTATCCCAGTACGGCCCGCGGAAGAACTTGGTCATGCCGCTGCCCGTGCGGGAAAAAAAGGACTGCACCCAGCTTGTGGCGCTGCCAAGCGCGTTCTCAATAAAGGACGGCTTGCCCGTCACTTTATGGATCACGGCTGATACCGCGCTGGTGGTCAGCACTACCACCACCAGTATCAGCACGATCCAAAAGATACGGCTGCGCATCCAGTTGGGGAATTTTCGTTTGTTATGCCCTACCATCATTTCGCTTCGCTACGGCCTCCAAATCTGCTTTAAGCGCGGGGCGCTCAGAGGATGGTCATCTCCACCGCGCGCATCAGGTCGGGGTCGTCCACGATGGCGCCCGCGCCCATGACCACGCAGTCCAGCGGATTTTCCGCGATGTGGATAGGGATGCCCGTCTCGCTGTGCAGCAGCGCGTCAATGCCAAGCAGCAGCGCGCCGCCCCCCGCAAGCGTGATTCCGCGCGCCATGATATCCGCTGAAAGCTCGGGGGGCGCCTCCTCCAGCGTCTGATGCACCACGTCCACAATCGCCTCGGCGGGCTCGCGCAGCGCCTCGTAGATATCCCGGGAGCTGACCTGCAGCGTGGCGGGCAGGTGGCTCTCCATATCGATGCCGCGGATGGTCGCGTGCGCCTCGTTCTGCATGGGGTACACCGACCCCAGGCCGATCTTAAGCTCCTCGGCCGTCTGCTCGCCGATGGCCATGTTGAACTCCTTGCGGATAAAGGTGGTAATGGCGCTGTCCAGGCGGTTGCCGCCCACGCGGATGGACTTGCCGATGACGATCGCGCCCAGCGAGACGATGGCCACCTCCGTGGTGCCGCCGCCGATGTCCACCACCATGGTGCCCGTGGGCTCCAATATGGGCAACTTGGCCCCAATGGCCGCGGCCAGCGGTTCCTCCACGATCATCGCGTCATGCGCGCCCGCCTGCAGGATCGCGTCCTCCACCGCCCGGCGCTCCACCGGCGTTACCCCACAGGGCACGCAGATGACCACGTTGGGTTTGGTAGAAAACAGGTGCGTCTTGCCGCGCGCCTTTTTTACCAGGTACTTGAGCATGACCTCGGTCACCTCGCAGTCGGCGATCACGCCGTCCTGCAGCGGCCGGATGGCCGTGATGCTGCCGGGCGTGCGGCCGATCATCCGCTTAGCTTCCTCGCCCACCGCCACCACGCGGCGCTCCCCTTTTTCCGCCTGCACCGCCACCACCGACGGCTCCCGAAGCACGATGCCCCGATCGCGCATATATACCAAGATATTCGCGGTGCCAAGGTCAATGGCCATGCCGCCGCGTGCCAGAAAGCTGCGCTTAAACATCCCTCTCGTCTCCCCTTATCTCAATCGGCTGGGGCACAACGCCCATTGCGGCCAGCGCATGCGCCACCTTGTCCATAGGCAGCCCCACAACCGTGTCAAAATCCCCTTCAATGCGCGAAACAAATGCACCCGCGCCGCCTTGGATGCTGTAGGCCCCCGCCTTGTCCATGGGCTCGCCGCCCGCCACGTAGCGGGCGATCTCTCCTTGCGAAAGCGCGCGGAAGGTCACGCGCGTGCCGCAGGCGAAGATGTGAGCGGGCGCGCCCCGCTGCAGGATACACACGCCCGTGTAGACCGTATGCGTCCGCCCCGAAAGCAACGCCAGCATCCGCATGGCATCCTGCGCGTCTTTGGGCTTGCCCAGCGCCGCGCCCTCTAGGCACACCGCCGTATCCGCGCCCAGTACCACGCACCCCGCCTCCACGCGCGCAAGCGCGTAACGCGCCTTTTGCTCTGCAAGCGCGCACACCAGCGCATCGCAGGCAAGGCCCGCGTCGCAGCGCTCGGGCAGCGGGCAGGCCAGCGTGCGGAACGCGTAACCGCGCCCGCGCAGCATCTGCACCCTGCGCGGGGAAGCCGATGCCAGCACCAATCGCGCCACAGCCGCACCACGCTCCCCCAACGCAAATTTGCACACGAATGCAACGTTTATTATAGCACAAGCACCCCCGCATCACAACCTGGCCCACGCCTGCACGATCATTGTTCATCAACCTTTTACATGTTAGACGCAAGCAAAAAAGCGCCGCCGCGCATAGAACGCGGAGGCACTTTTCCCTGCATAATCAGTCGTCGATATAGATGGCGCCAGTGGGGCATTTTTCTGCGCACTTGCCGCAGCCGATGCATTTTTTGTAGTCCACCACTGGGATGTTGTCCGTGATGGTGATCGCGTCGTTGGGGCACGTTTTTGCGCACAGCCCGCAGCCGATGCAGCCCACGCTGCACGCGTCGCGCACCGCGCGGCCCCGCTCCAGCGCGCGGCAGCCTACCTGCACCACGCGGTCGTAGGGCACCAGGGCGATGATGTGCTTGGGGCACGCCTCCACGCACAGTCCGCAGGCCCTGCACTTCTCCTTGGATACGTCCGCCACGCCCCGCTCATTGATCGCAATGGCGTCATAGGGACATGCGCGCACGCAGTTGCCCAGGCCGATGCAGCCGTACGTGCACATCTTGTTGCCGCCCACCAGCATGGCCGCGCGGCAGTCCGCCGCGCCGTCGTAGACGCCCTTGCGCTTGGCCTGTTCGCGCCCGCCGCGGCAGGCGACGGTGGCCACATAACGCGCGCGCTCCTCCTTGCCCGTGCCCATGACCTCCGCCACCTTGTCGGCCACAGCCGCGCCGCCCACCGGGCAGAGGGATACGGAGGCCCCTTGCTCCACGATGGCATTTGCGTACGCGTCGCAGCCGCTATAGCCGCACGCGCCACAGTTGGCGCCAGGCAGGGCCTCGCGCACCTTAGCCACGCGCGGGTCGCTCTTTACGGCAAATGCTTTGGCGGCAAAGGCGAGCACCGCGCCGAACACGACGCCCAGCCCCACCAGCACCAGCAGCGAATACAGGATGATTTTCACCGGTTCTGTCATGATGCGCCTTGCGCTCCTTTCTAATCGTCAGCCCAACAGGCCCTGCAGGCTGGCAAACCCGCTGAACGCCGCCGACATCAGCCCTGCCGAGATCAGCGCGATGGGAAAGCCCTTGAGCGGCTCGGGTATATCCGCAAGCTCCAGCCGCTCGCGGATGCCCGCAAACAGCACGATGGCCAGCGTAAAGCCAAGTGCCGCGCCCACGCCGTTGAAGAGCGCCTCCAGGAACGTGTACTTGGCGTTGATGTTGATCAGCGCCACACCCAGCACCGCACAGTTGGTGGTGATCAGCGGCAGGTAGACGCCCAGCGCCCGGTAGAGCGAGGGGCTGCTCTTCTGCAGAAACATCTCCACAAACTGCACCAGCGCCGCGATCACCAGGATAAAGGCGATGGTCTGCAGATAGCCGATGCCCAGCGGATCGAGCACCAGGCGCTGCAGCAGCCATGTAAACACCGACGCCAGCGCGATGACGAACGTCACCGCCATGCCCATGCCCACCGCCGTGCTCACGCGCTTGGAGACGCCAAGGAACGGGCAGATGCCCAAAAAGCGCGACAGCACATAGTTGTTGATCAGAATCGCGCCGAGCATAATCAAAAAGATCTTCATCAGGCCGTCTCCCCTTTCTTGGCCGCCCTGCCCTTCTGGATGCGGCGCACCACGATATTGATCAGCGCAATGAGGATGCCCAGCGTAATAAAGCCGCCGGGGGGCATGCGCAGTATGGCGATATCCGTGTAGGCGGCGGGCATTACCCGCAGGCCGAACCACGTGCCGCTGCCCAAGATCTCGCGCACCGAGGAGATGAGCGTCAGCGCCAGCGTAAAGCCGATGCCGATGCCCAGCCCGTCAAAGACGGAGGATACGGGGCCGTTTTTGCTCGCAAAGGACTCGGCGCGCGCCAGTATGATGCAGTTGACCACAATCAGCGGGATAAAGATCCCCAGCGCGGCGTAGAGCGCCGGCACAAAGGCCTCCATCAGCAGCTGCACCACCGTGACAAACGATGCGATGATCACCACGTAGGACGGAATGCGCACCTTTTCCGGAATAAAGTTCTTCAGCAGGGAGACCACCAGGTTGGAGCCCACCAGCACAAAGGTAGCGGCCAGGCCCATGGCAAAGCCGTTCTGTACGCTGGTGGTGGTGGCGAGTGTCGGGCACATGCCCAGCAGTAGCCGGAATGTGGGGTTTTCCCCCAAAATGCCGTTGAGAAAGACGAACGACAGCTTGTTTTCCTTCGCCTTGCGTGCCATCACTGCGCACCCCCTTTGAGGAACTGGTTGTAATAGGCAATGGCCGCGTTGACGCCCTTGGTCACCGCGCGGCTGGACACCGTCGCGCCGGTGATGGCGTTGATATCGCTGCCCACCTCCAGCGCCTGCGCGGCGGATTTGCCGGCAAACTGGCCCTTGAAGTCGTCCTCCGTTACCTTGGAGCCCACGCCCGCGGTCTCGGCGTTGGTGCCCACGTGCACGCCCGTGACGTTGCCGTCGCTGGAGATGCCCACCATCAACTGCATATCGCCGCCGTAGCCGGTGGTCATCACCGAGAACGTGTAGCCGATCACATCGCCGCCCGAAAGGGCCTGCGCCACCTCCAGCACATCCGCATCACCTTCAAACGCCTCAAGGTCCAGCAGTTTAAAGTCTGAGGCATCCTTCATGATGATGCGGCGCGCCTCGTTGTTGGCCGCCAAGCGCTGCTGCTCGATGGGGTCCTTGGTAATGGCGTACACGCCGCCCAGCACCAGCGCGGCGATCAGGCAGATGAGGCCCAGCCGCAGGACCATACGCATTGCTTCATGCATGGCGCTTCACCTCCGATGCGGCAAATACGCGGGGACGCACGCCCCGATCGATCAGGGGGGATACAAGGTTCATCAGCAAGATGGCGTAGCTCACGCCCTCGGTGGCGTTGCCAAAGAGGCGGAACACCGAGGTCAGCACGCCGCAGCCTAAGCCAAAGATGATGCGTCCCCCTTTGCTCACCGGCGAGGTGACGTAGTCCGTCGCCATAAAGATGGCGCCCAGCATAAGGCCGCCGGAGCACAGGTGGTACAGCGGCACCATAACGGAAAACGCCGGGTTGTTGATCAGAAGCGTCATCACAAACACGCTTGCAAGGTACGGCAGCGTGACGCGCCAGTCGATCACCCTGCGCGCAAACAGGTACAGCCCGCCCGCCAGCAGCGCCAACGTGCTGGTCTCGCCGATACAGCCAGGGTGGTTGCCCACAAAGACGCTCCAAAGATCGGGCATGCGCGAAAGGGATCCGTTTTTCAGCACCGCAAGCGGCGTGGCCAGCGAAACGGTATCCACCACGCCCGCGGCGGCCTGCGCGTCGAGCATCGGCTCGGTCAGCGTCCACTTGGTCATCAGCCCCGCAAAGGAGATGGCCAGCACCACGCGCGCGGCAAGCGCGGGGTTGACAAAGTTGCCTCCCAGCCCGCCGAAAAACTGCTTGACGATGATGATGGCAAACGCGGCGCCGAAGATGGGCACCCACAGGGGCACCGTGGCGGGCAGGTTCATGCCCAGCAGCAGGCCGGTCACCAGCGCGCTTCCGTCATAAAGGGTGACGGGTTTGCCCGCTAAGCGCTCGTAGAGCGCCTCAAACGCCAGGGCAGATACGACCGAGGCGACCAGCACCCAGGCCGCCGCCCAGCCGAAGAACAGGATGCCCGCGATGCAGGCCGGAAGCAGCGCGATGCTGACGTCCAGCATGATGCGCCGGGTATTATCCTGATGAAAGATATGGGGCGCGGGCGCTACATAGTACTTGGGTTGATTTTGCTGCATGGCCTCGTAATACCCCCTTTCTACGCTTTTGCCTTGTGCTTGCGCACGTAATCGCGCGCCAGCACGCAGCCCTGCGTCAGCGGCAGTTTTGCCGGACATATGAAGGAACAGCTGCCGCACGCGATGCATGCGTCGGCATGCAGCCCCTCGAGCTTTTCCGTTTCATCGCGCAGCATATAGGCGGAGATAAAGATAGGCTCCAGGCCCATGGGGCAGATGTCCACGCACCGCCCGCAGCGTATGCAGGGCCCCGCCTCGGGCAGCGCCGCCTCTGCGGGGGGCAGCACCAGCACCGCCGTGGTGCCCTTGGCCACGGGCACCTCAAGTGTGTGCTGCGCAGGCCCTGTCATGGGGCCACCCGCGATCACCTTGCCCCCCTCGCACGTCATGCCGCCGCACTGGGCAAGCAGCGCCGAAAAGGGCGTGCCGATGCGCACGCGCAGGTTGCGGGGCTGTTTGACCGCGCCGGTGACCGTGACCACGCGCGAGATCAGCGGCATGTGCTCATCCACCGCGCGCGCCACCGCGTGCAGCGTGCCCACGTTCTGCACCACCACGCCCGCGTGGGTGGGGCGCTCGCCCACGCGCACCTTGCGGCCCGTGAGGGTGTACATCAGATGCAGCTCGCTGCCCTGCGGGTATTTGACGCGCAGGGGCACCACCTCGATGCGCGCGTCCTGCGCGCATGCCGCGCGCATCGCCGCAATGGCCTCGGGCTTGTTCTTTTCAATGCCCACCAGCGCGCGCTCCGCGCCCAAAATACGCAGCGCAATCTGGATGCCGCGCACAATCGTCTCGGGCTCTTCGCACATCAGGCGCTCGTCGCACGTGGCGTATGGCTCACACTCCGCGCCGTTGACAAGAAGCACATCCACCGGCGTATCGGGCGAAAGCTTGACGTGCGCGGGGAAAGTCGCGCCGCCCATGCCCACAATGCCCGCCTGCTGCACGCGCGCAAGCAGCGTCTTGGCATCCGCGCTGGCCAAATCCACCTTGCCGGTTTGCAGCAACGCTTCGTCGGGCGTATCCAGCCCGTCGTTTTCAATCACGATGCAGGGCACGCTCTGCTGGCTCGTGGCAGGCGCCATGCCCACCAGCTTGACCGTACCCGAGACGGGTGCGTGTACGTTGGCCGAGACAAACGCCTTGCTCTGGCCGATCAGCTGCCCCATGCGCACGCTGTCTCCCGCTTTGACCAGGCTCTGGCACGGCGCGCCGATATGCTGGCGCAGCGGCACCACCACCTGGCTTGGGACATCCGCGTTTTCAATGGGCAAGGCGCTTGTGGGTGCCTTGCCCTGCTGCCGGTGATGCAGCGGAAAACAGCCGCCCTTAAAGGAAAACTTTTTTGCCGACATTCCCATTTTCGTCCTTTCTGCTACCATTTAACACAAAGACAAGGATGCCCCGCACATATGCAGTCCAGCTGGACGCCAGGGGGCATGCCACGCGATAAAACCGCTCTTTGTTGGCTATTATAGCACGCGCGCCCCGCGTTTGAACACACTTGCGGGACATTTTTTGTCCATTTTCTTTTGGCAGTTTTGTCCTGCGTGCCGCAGCAAAGTTTTCCCCGTGCGGACGGCTAGAGCGGCTTTTCAAAAATCATGCGCGTCTTGTGCTGGCGGTGCTCCACGCGCGCGCACCAGCCGCGCAGGACCTGATCTGTGGCCAAAATGGGCCCGCTCTCAATAAACGCGATGCCCCCCACGCTGCAGGCGTAATGCAGCTCGCGCAGCAGCACCTGCAGCATCCGCTGCTGATCGCAGCGCGGGTCAATCGCCACCAGATAACCATCGAGCACATCGTTGCGCAAAAGCGCCCTGGAGATCTGCGCAAAGCCGAAGGGCACGAGCTTTCCCCTGTTTTTGCGCAGCGCTCGCGCAAGCGAGGGCACCATCACAAGCAGGGCCACCACCTCGCCCGAGGCATTGCGCGCGATGCGCACAAAATCTGTGTTGACCGCGCTTGCGAGCTTTTTCATGTAATAGGCGCGCTGCGCGTCGTCCAGCGGCACCGCGTACGGATCCTGCGCATCCACGCGCGCAAGCAGCGCCCCGATCGCCTCCTGGGCCGCCGCCAGCGTCTTGACATCAAAGGGCCGCTCCAGCGTCAGCTCCTGCGCCGTCACAAAGGCGTCCAGCGCGGCGTCATCTAGCGCCAGCCTCTCAGGCACCCGCATTTGGTATTCCACAAGCGTGCGCGCAGGCACATAGCCGCGCCTGCGCAGATGCGCCTGATAGTATGGGGCGTTGTAGATGGTGGTATGCATGCCCATCTCGTCAAACCCCTCTGTCAGCAGGCCCGCCTTATCCAGCTGGGTAAAACCCAGCGGCCCCGCCATGCGGGCGGCGCCCAGGGCGCGCGCGCAATCCTCCGCCGCGCCCAGCAGCGCGTCCGAAACATCCGCATCATCAATAAAATCAAGCCGCGACAGCCGCGCGCAATCGCTGCCCCGCGGCAGCAGCACCGCCGCCCTGCCCACGGTTCTTTTGCCCGCAAGCGCCAGCAGCAGCTTGCCGCTGCACGCGTGCCACAGCGGCGCAAACGCCGGGTCAAGCGCCTGCTGTTCCTCATCCTGCAGCTCGGGCACATAGACGCTGCTGTCCTTATACAGCTGCAAGGGAAACTGCAAAAACGCCCTGCGCTGCTGCGGCGTGGCCGCCTCCACAATCGTTGTCACAAGCATCCGCATCCTCTCAAGCGTTACAATCCTGCGTACCATTATACCCATCCGCCCAGGGCGGCGCAACCGCATGCGCCCTTGGGGCGCGGCAGGGCGCCTCTTGCGCGGGGCCGCTTCCTGCCTGCGTGATATCCGCACGCCCGGCATGTTTTTTACATACACGTGCAGGAATTTATACCCATGAGGACGAATAAATAGCATGGTTTTGTTTGCATATGTATCACGCGCCCGCCGTGCCGCCAGAATATGCGCGACGGGCCCACCACATTTTTACCGGCAAACACGGCCGCGCAAGTGGCCCTGTCCTATTTTCAAATGGAAAGCGAGGTTTTTTTATGTCTGCATCTGACGCAAACCATTCCTCCCCCAATGTATACATGACCACCGATATCAGTCCCCAGGGGCTGATGGCCGCCTACGCGGCGCTGCACTGGACGCCGCAGGGCAATGTCGCGGTCAAGCTCAGCACCGGCGAGGCAGGCAATAACTACTACCTCTCGCCCCGGCTGATAGAGCCGCTGGTGGCACAGGTGAAGGGCACCATCATCGAGTGCAACACCGCCTACGACGGCGCGCGCGCCAAAACGGACGACCACTGCAAGGTCGCGCACGACCATGGCTTTACCGCCATTGCGGATGTGGACATCATGGACGCGGAGGGTTCCGTCAGTCTGCCCGTTTCGGGCGGCAAGAACCTTAAGGAAAACATCGTGGGCGCGCATTTTTTGCGCTACGATTCCTGCCTGGTGCTGAGCCACTTCAAGGGGCACGCCATGGGCGGCTTCGGCGGGGCGATCAAAAACATTGCCATCGGCATCGCCTCGCGCGAGGGCAAGGCGTGGATCCACAGCGCGGGCACCAGCCGGACCAATCCCTGGGGCGGCGCGCAGGACCCGTTCCTAGAATCCATGGCCGAGGCGGCAAAGTCCATCTCGGACCATCTGGGCCAGGGGGCGCGCATCACCTACATCAACGTAATGAACTTCCTGTCCGTGGACTGCGACTGCGACAGCAACCCCGCCGCACCGGACATGCAGGATATCGGCATCCTTGCCTCCCACGATCCCGTCGCGCTCGACCAGGCGTGTTGGATTTGGTCTACAGCGCGCCTGACGGCGCATCGCTCATCGAGCGCATGGAGTCGCGCAACGGCCTGCACACCCTGGCGCATGCCGAAGCCATCGGCCTGGGCAGCCGCGCCTATACGCTGGTGCAGCTGTAAGCGCGCAGCGTAGGAACTTCCCTGCCGCGCAGCAATCCCCAAAGCGCATCCGGACGCCGCTTTTGCGGCGTCCGTTTTTTGCGGAAAACAAAAAGACGCCCGCATGGCCGCTTGCACCATGCGGGCGCTTCCAATCCTCCTGTCGCGTGGTCAGGCTGCCTGCTCCTGCGGCAGCCGCACGCGCGCGCGCAGGTACAGCTCCTCATCCCACGTGTGTCCCTGGCGGAAGGCCTCCGCATCCACCAGCAGATAGTCCCGGTAGATCACGCTGCCGTGGTCCGGATCATCCCATGTGGCGTCCACGTAGCGCGGCTGACCGTCGATGTACACCAAATTCCACGCATGGGCGACGCCGTCCCCCGTGCCCGTGACCACGGCAGCGGCCACGCCCATGTTGGCGCACAGCACCGCCACGCCTTCCGCGTAGCCCACGCACACCGCCTCGCCCCGTATCATGGAGGCGTAGAGGGACTGCGTCTCATACCCCAGCGCGCCCGCATCGGCCGCCGCATGGTCGTAACGCGTGTTGCGGCACACGTAATCATGCGCGGCGCGCACCTTCTCACCATCAGTCATGCCAGCCTTCAGCAGCACTTTGGCCACCTGGCGCGCCTTATCGGTCGCCTGGCGCGCCAGATTTAGGTCCACATCGATGTGCGCCCACTGCCGGTTAAGATCGGCCAGCGGCGCAAAATCCACCACCGGGTTGCTGAAAATATCCAGCGATACAAGCTTAGGCAGCGCAGCAATGGGACGCACGTCCATCACATTGTTGAGGGTCAGCGAGAGCGTATCTAGATTGGTCAAATGCGCGATCTCGGACATATCCCACAGATTGTTTGCGGGCGCATAGAGCTTCTGCAGGCCCGTCAAGGGCGCGATGGGCGCAAGGCTGGTCAGCCGGTTGCCGCCCACCGAGAGCACCTCCAGGCGCGTCAGGCCCGCAAGGGGCGCGAGGTCCGCCAACCTGTTGTTGTCCAGCCACAGCATCTTTAGCTGCGTCAAGCCTGCCAGAAAGTCCACCTGTTCCAAGCCATTGTGCGCCAGGCCCAGCTGCTCCAGGCCGGTCAGCTCCGCGAGCACCGCGTGGTTTTCAACGGGGTTGTTGTTCAGCGATACGCCCCGCAGCGCGGAGAGCGCGCGCAGGGGCGCGATATCCCTGATCTGGTTATCCGCTGCGGAAAACACCTGCAGATGCGCAAGCGCCGTTATGGCGGAGATATCCGTGATCTGGTTGTTGTCCACGTTCAGGTACAGCAGGCCCGTCAGAGGTGTCACCACCTGCAGGTCGGTAAGACTGCAGCCGCTGATCGTCAGCTCATAGAGCTGCGGACACTGCACCAGGTCCGCCAGCGATGCAAAGGAGACATTTTCCAGCTTGAGCTGGCGCAGCGCGCGCGTCTCGGCCATGGTGAGCTGCCCCACCGGCTTTTGCAACGCCGCGCGCACCGCGTTTTCCACAGCAGGCTCAAAAAAGCGCACCGCTTGTTTGCTCCAGTAATTGGCGTCGGTGTCGATGTCGTTGACCGGAATGCTGGCCTGCAGCATGCCCAGCGCGTCAATGTGCTGCGCGTAATCGGCATCGCCGCCCACGTAGAGCGTCTGCAGCTTGGGCGCAGCCATCAGCACGCTGTAATCCGTCACCTTGCAGGCGCTCAAATCCAGCTTTTCCAGCGCGGGCAGCGCCGCCACCTCGCCGATGTCAATGGGCGTCTGGCTCTGTACCGTCAGCTCTTTGACATCATCCAAATCCTCAAAAAAGACGTATTTCTTTCCCAGTGCCTGCGCGACCGCATCGCCGATCGCCTGCTCGCGCCACCGCACGCGCGTCTTGCCCTCCAGCGCCGCAGAGACGCTCTGGCATCCCGCAACGCCCAGCAGCATTGCGGCAAGCACGATGATTGCAAGCACGCGCATGGCGCGTGTGGTTCGGTTCAAACGCATGGCAGAGTCCTTTCGTCAATCGTTTTGTCCATGGCCAAATGTCCAATGCCGGTTGAGAAAATAGCCGATCATACCCCCCGCCGGCACAGCCAGTAGCTGGGCAACGCTTTTGGGGATGCCCGCGACGCTCACCAGCAGGTAGAGCAGCAGCAGGTTGACGCCCAGCGTCAGCGTGTGCACCACGGCAAAGCGCGCTGCGCTTTGCCACCGCTTTTTTTGGCGGAACACATAGCGCGTGTTGAGCAGGTATCCGCTCGTCACCCCTGCGATGTGTCCCAGCGCGCCCGCAGCCAGATAGTGCGCGTGCAGTCCCAGCGCCAGCATGTACACCGCATAATTGACGCAGGTATTGACCACCCCTGCGCCGGTGTATTTGATGAAGCCGCCAAAGCGTCTCCAAAATGATGTCGGCGCACGCGGGCGCGTCTGATCAGGCACAATATTCACCCCTGTCCGTTACATGAGAGTATACCACAAAAGGGCTGCAAAACCTTTACCATTTTCCTACAAATGTGTGACGTTCCCCGCTGCGCGCGCAAAGCGCCTGGACGGCGCGTGCCCGCGCGCATAAAAAAGGGAACGGCGCATGCGCGCCGTTCCCCTGCTTGCTGCTTGATGAGGAAATTACTTTTTCGCAATGATGGATTTTGCGGCCTTGACGATGTCTTCGGCGCGCATGCCATATTTCTCCTTGAGGAAGGGCACGAAGCCCACCTCGCCGAAGTGATCCTGGATGCCGATGCCACGCACGGGCACCGGGCAATCCTCGGAGATGGCTTCCAGCACAGCTGCACGGAAACCGCCAACCACGTTGCTGTTCTCGCAGGTGACAGCGCATCCAGTCTTTTTAACAGAGGCGATGATGGCCTCCTTGTCAATCGGCTTGATGGTGTGCACGGCGATGAGCTCCGCATCGATACCCTCGGCGCTGAGCATTTCCACAGCCGCTTTGGCTTCCTCCACCTCGATGCTGGTGGCAAAGATGGAGACATCCTTACCGTCCTTCATCTTGTAGGCTTTGAACAGGTCAAACTTGTCGTTATCCGTGAAGATGGGCTTGACGACCGCTTTGCGGCACATGCGCATGTACACGGGGCCGACATAGTTGATGATCTGGGGCCACAGCTGGGCAAGCTGGGTGTTATCGGCAGGTTCGCAGATCACCAGGTTGGGAATGCTGCGCAGGCAGCCGATATCTTCCACACTCATATGGGTGCCACCGTTGGTCTCAGCGGTGATGCCAGGGTCAGAACCGATCAGTTTGACGTTCTGCTTGGCATAGACGCCCGAGATGGTGATCTGGTCGCAGGCACGGCGCGCCATAAACGGCGTGAACGTGGCGGCTACCGGGATAAACCCATAGGCGGACAGGCCCGCGGAGACGGAGACCAGGCTCTGCTCGGCGATGCCCACATCGATGGCACGCCCGGGGAACTGATTGCGCAGATCCCAGGTTGCATGTGCACGGGCCAGGTCGGCATCGAGCATGACGATGCGCTCATCCTTGGCCATCATGTCAGCCATCATCGAGGCGAAAGCTGTTCTCATATCCATTTCTTCATACATAATCAGTCGCCTCCCTTATGCGAGTTCCTGCAGCGCTTCGGCCACAAGCTCCGGCGTGACAACCATGTGATGGCAGCCAGCGCCCAGTTTTTCGATCGAGGAAATACCTTTGCCCTTGACGGTGTTGAGAATGATCATGCTGGGTTTGTCGCTGTGCTTGGCGCACTGGATCGCATCATAGATCTGCTCGACGTCATTGCCGTCCACAACATTCAGCACGTTCCAGCCGAAGGCCGCCCATTTGTCCATGATGGGCTCCAGGGTAGAGACTTCCGCAACCGGTCCGTCGATCTGCAGTTTGTTGTAATCGGTAAAGGCAATCAGGTTGTTGAGCTTATATTGGTTGGCAATCATGGCAGATTCCCAAACCTGGCCTTCCTGAGACTCGCCATCGCCCACCACTGCATAGATGGTCGCGCCATCCTTTTTCAGTTTGGACCCCATGGCCAAACCGACTGCGCAGGAGATGCCCTGACCCAGGGAGCCGGCAGTCATATCGACGCCGGGCGTGCGGTTCATATCGCAGTGACTGGGAAGGTTGGTGTTGGGCGCGTTTAATGTTGCCAGCTCTTCCTTGGGGAAGAATCCGCGGTCCGCCAAGATGGCGTAGAGCGCGGGGCCTGCATGGCCTTTGGAGATGACCAGGCGGTCACGACCTTCAGCCTTCGGGTTGGCGGGATCGGTGCCCTGCATCACCTGATACTGCAGCACCACCAGCGCCTCCACGATGGAGAGACAGCCACCTGCATGACCGGAACCGATGCTACCCAGTTCCTGGATCAGCAGACGACGAATCTCTTTGCACTTGGCATCAAGAAACGACTTATCCAAATTGCTCATAAAAGTTTTTCCTCCTAATCGTTGGTTAGAAAACAGTCTATGCTAGATTAGGCAGCTTTCTTTTCTTCCTTCGCAGCTTTTTTCTTCTTGCCGCCGAAGGTACCTTTACCACGCAGCGAGTCGAACCAGACGGAACCCAGGATGATCAGGCCTTTGACGATCGACTGATAGTAGAAGTTGATCTTCAGCAGGTTCATGCCGTTGTTGATGATGCCGATGACCAGCGCGCCGATGATGGTGCCGCCCATGGTGGCCGCGCCGCCGCCGAACTTGGTGCCGCCGATAACGGATGCGGCGATTGCGTCGGTCTCATAGCCAACACCAACGGTGGGCTGACCGGAGTACATGCGGGCCGCCAGGATGATACCGGCGATTGCGGCGCACATGCCGGAGATGATGTACGCACCCATGATGACGCGGGTGTAGGAGATACCGGAATGACGTGCAGCCTCCATGTTGCCGCCGACGGCGTACATGTGACGGCCGAACTTGGTGCGGGCAAGCATGACGCCCACCACGATGAACACCACTGCCATGATGTAGACGGGCGTGGGGATGGGGCCGATGTAACCGTTGCCGATTTCGTTGAACGCGTCAACGCTGGAGGTTACGGGATAACCGTCTGTGAAGATGTACGCGACACCGCGCAGGGTGGTCTGCGTAGCCAGGGTGATGATGAAGGGGGGCAGCATGGTTTTTGCACGGACAAAGCCGTTGAAGCAGCCAGCCAGAGCGCCCGCGCCCAGCGAGATCACGATGGACAGCCAGATGGGCAGGCCCAGCGAGGAGTTCAGCACGACGCACAGGCAGCCAGCCACCGCGCAGGTGGAACCGGCGGACAGGTCGATGCATCCTACCAGCAGCACGCAGGAGATACCCACGGCGATGATGCCGTTGATGGAGATCTGGCGAAGAACGGTGATGATGTTATCGACCGTGAAGAACACCTTCGTGGTCAGAGACAGGAACAGGCCGATCGCCAACAGGCAGATCAGGGAACCGGAGTTTCGCTTGAAGTAGCGCACGATCGTGTGACCGAACGCAACAAAGAAATTCTCTCTTTTAGTTGTTGTCTGCATTCTTGTAACCTCCCTGCGCAAGACGCATGATTTTTACCTGAGTCAACTCTTCCTTATTGCCATCAAGGATGCCGGAGACCTCGCCCTCGCGCATGACGACGACGCGGCTGGACATGTTGATGATTTCAGGCAAGTCGGACGAAATGAACATGATGGTGACGCCCTCGCTGGCCAGCTTGCGCATCAAAGCGTAAATCTCAGCCTTCGCGCCAACGTCGATACCACGCGTCGGTTCGTCCATGATCAGAATCTGGGGTTCCGTGGCAAGCCACTTGGAAACAACGACCTTCTGCTGGTTGCCGCCGGAAAGATCGCCGGCGACCTGATCCGGGCCCGTCATCTTAATGGAAAGCTTATCCTTGTAATCGTTGATGATCTCGTTCTCTTTCCGTTTGTTGACGTTGATGCCCTTGATGAATTTCTTCAGCACGGCCAGCGTCAGGTTGTTGCCGATGGAGTGCATCAGCACCAAGCCTGCGCCCTTGCGGTCCTCAGGCACCATGCCCAAGCCGTTGTCAATCGCGTCCTGCGCGTTGCGGATTTTGACCTTCTTGCCATACAGGTAAAGCTCGCCCGATTCCAGCGGGTCCAGGCCAAAGATTGCTTTGGCAAGCTCTGTGCGGCCGGCGCCGACCAGACCGGAGAAGCCCAGGATTTCGCCCTTGCGCACTTGGATGGATACGTTTTTCAGCCGCTCGTTGGTAAACCCTTTGGTCTCCAGCACGACTTCGCCGCCCACAGCGCGTTCGCCCTTGTACACTTCCGTCAGAGGACGGCCAACCATCATCTCGATGACCTCGTCCATGTTGGTGTCCTTGACATCCTTGGTGCCGACCGTCTGGCCGTCACGCAGCACGGTTACGCGATCGCCGATCTCGAACGTCTCGTCCATGCGGTGGGAAATATAGATAATACCCACTTTTCTGGCCTTGAGTTCAGCCACCGTCTCAAAGAGCGCCCTGATCTCCGTCTCCGTCAGGGACGCCGTAGGTTCGTCCATAACGATGATCTGCGCGTTCTTGGAGAGCGCGCCGGCGATCTCAACCATCTGCTGCTGCGCCACGCTCAAAGTTTCCACCTTCATGTCACTGCGCAATTTCATGTGCATGTGATCGAGCGTCGCCTGGGCGTCACGGTACATTTTGCCGAAATCGACAAAGCGGAAGACGCCCCTGCGGGGCTCTTCATTGCGGTAAATGTTCTCGGCAATGGTCATGTTTGCGCACATGCTCAGTTCCTGATGAATGACAGAAATACCGAGTTCACGCGCTGCGATAGGCGATTTGATCTCGACTTTTTTGTCGTCGATGAAAATCTCGCCCTCTTCGGCTTGATACAGGCCCGCCAACACTTTGATCAGTGTGGACTTGCCCGCGCCGTTCTCGCCCATGAGCACATGCACTTCGCCGCGTCGCACATCAAACGACACGTTATTCAGTGCATGAATGCCACCGAACCGCTTGTCGATACCGACCATTTTTAATACGGTTTCATTTGACATCACTCTACCCCCATATCCTATATTGTGTCTTTCACCCCTACAGCGCCCTGCCGCGCGAAAAGCGTCCGCTTGCCTTTGAGAAGGGCTAAACTCAAAGTTGCAGCCCGCCTTCGCCCCTGCAAAGACCCTGTTTAAAACAACGTCCTATCTTGCACAAGATACACGTACACACGTGGGCACACGGCCGGTATGCCAACATATACTGCGTGCCAGTTAAAGATAGACGCTGCCGCTGTAATAGAAAGACCGGTGCTTTATATAGCAGGCATCCACTTCCCCCGCAAAGGGGACAGTGCACACCATAAAGCCATTGGATTGCTGCGTCTGCCGTGGACGCCATTTGCTACATACAACTGGGAATGCACGATGCTACACCTGATCGCGATACAGTGTGCGTTCTACAATACAATACACACCCCTTCCACTCGCACCTTGCGAACCGATTGCAAAGGGTGTGACGCACGCTTTTCGGACCGACATCGCCTGGTATGCTTACTACCTCCAAACATACCCGGTTACCCGAACATTAGGTTAGCTCTATTTTATCTGATTGATACTGGCCTGTCAATAAATTTTTAGCAGCGCACGCATGCAATAAAATCCATTATTTTCTGCTTTTTGCACCTCTTTTGCCATATTTATTCACGATTTGCATGTTGTTACCGATATATACCTTAGAATATTCGACAACGCCGCACGGTGCGGCAGCATCGTTTATATCTTCCGATTATTTATACAGATCCAATACGGTCTCTCTCCCCGCGCGCACGTCCGCGCTCCCTGCTTATGGATATGCGGCGATGTGCTGGCGCATGACCTCGTACTGTATACGATATACACGGCCGCCGGCGCGCCGATGGCGCACGGCAAAGGTTTTATATCCTTGGTTTTGCAATGCAGCGCGTTAAATAGGCAAACAAAAAACTGCAATCATAAAAAAATGTTCATAAAAAAGAGACCCTGGAACATGCCAGAGTCTCTTTGGTTGACGAAACGCGCTTACTTCTGCGTGATGTACTGGTCCACGTTGGACGCATCAATCCACTCGCAGGGGATCTTCACGTTGTAAGTGCCGGCGGTAATGATCTCGTCAAGCGATTTGCCGCTCTCCAGATCAGCCAGGATTTTGTAAGCCTGCACGGCCGCCTGCTCGCCCATCTTCAGGGGGAACTGCGCGGCGGTACCAGCCTGCTTGCCATCTTTGACCAGCTGTTTGCCCTTATCGGAACCGTCAATGCCGTAGACCAGGATGTCGCCGGTTTTGCCAGCGGCTTCCACAGCTGCGATGCAGCCTTCGGCTGAGGGGTCGTTCATGGAGAACACAGCCTTCATGTCGGGCACAGCCTGCATGAAGTTTTCCATGACGGGCAGCGCGGTATCGATCTGGCCTTTGCCGTTCTCACGGGCAGCAATCTCGATGTTGGGGAAATTCTTGATGACTTCCTCAAAGCCCTGCACACGTTCGCGCACCGCGGGAGAAGTGGTGTTCTCGAAGATGCAGATCTTGCCTTCCTCTTTGATATCCTTGGCAAGCGCCTCGGCGGCCAGGCGGCCGGCCTGCACGTTGTCAGAGACCGAGGAGCCGGCGACGAGGTTCATGTCGAAGGCCAGGGAGTCAACCAGCACAACGGGGATGCCCTTGCTGTGGGCGTTCTCCAGCGCGGGTTTGATGCCGCGGTAGTCGACGGGGCTGCAGAAGATCACGTCGTGACCGGACGTGACCAGGTCCTCCATGTCCGTCATCTGTTTGTTGGCGTCGTTGTTGGCGTCGGTGACAACCAGGGTGTCGCCCTCTTTGAGGTTATCCTCGATGGCGTCCTTGACGTTGACAAAGAACGGGTTGGTCAGCGTTTTGATGCTCAGGCCAAAGGTACGTTTCTTTTCCGAAAGGTTCACGTCGTTGGCATCCTGCTTCTCATCGTCAGCGGTTACGACCTGCTGGCTAATGGAGGGCGCCACGGACTCAACCTTGGGCGTGCAAGCCATCAGCAGGCTTGCGGCGACCATGATCGTCACGACCAGGGTCAGGATTTTTGCAGTTTTCTTGCTCACCTTGTGTTTACCTCCTTGTGTTGTGTGGGTTCCCTTACATATCCGTTCCGCTTTGGCACAGCCGCCTATCCGCAGCCAATCAGAGGGCTTTCTCCCAACCCGTCTGCGCTGGCTCATGCACGCGGACAAACGTTTTACCTGCCAAATAACTTGGACGACTTTAATTGTAAAGGTTCCAATCGGGTGCGTCAACGCGCGCCGCATACCGTTTTCGGCGTTTCTCCAGCTAAAAATAGCTGATTTGCATATCCAGATGGGATTATCCCCTTGTCCTTAACGGATAGGTCACTATATAGCGTATTTCCTCTGCATTTCTCTCTTTGACAGGCAATACTATACAAGAATTTACCTACTTTTATGGTACTGTTACCCAAATGCTTCTTAAAAATCGCGGAATTATACAAAAAGATGTTCAAAACATCTCCTATTTTGCCCCTTGCCGCCCGCCGTTTGCGCGTTGTGCAGCCACACTTTTACTGGCAAGGGACCTGCCTTGCAGATAGCCTTCACGGCTCTGTACACGCAAAAAAAGAGCCTGGCAGATTGCCAGGCTCTTTTGGGTTGGCACAGTAGCTTATTTCTGTCCGATGTACTTATCGACGTTGGAGGCATCGATGTACTCGCAGGGGATCTTGATGTGATGCTCGCCAGCTTTGCAGATCTCGTCAAGGGTCTTGCCGCCGTCGATCTCATCGAGAATCTTATAGGCTTCCTTCACGGCCTGTTCGCCCATCTTCATGGGGAACTGCGCCGCGGTACCGGTCTGTTTGCCCTCTTTGATCAGCTCTTTGCTCTTCTCGGAGCCGTCAACGCCGTAGACCTTGATCTGGCCGATCTTGCCAGCCGCCTCGATGGCCGCCACGCAGCCCTGGGCGGAGGGGTCGTTCATCGAGAATACAGCAACCAGCTCGGGCTCGGCCTGCAGGAAGTTCTCCATTGCCTGCTGACCGGTATCAACCTGGCCTTTGCCGTTCTCACGAACGACGACCTGGATGTCGGGATAGCCTTTGAGCACTTCCTCCACGCCTGCAACGCGCTCGCGCGGCGGGGGGGACATGGTGTTCTCAAAGATTGCGATCTTGCCTTTGCCGCCGATATCCTTGGCAAGGGCTTCGCCGCACAGTTTGCCGCCCTGGAAGTTGTCGGACGCGGCGCTGCCGGCCGGCAGGCTCATGTCCTCGCACAGCGAGTCAACCAGGATGACGGGGATCTTCTTCTCGCGTGCCTTCTGCAGCGAGGGGATGATGCCACGGTAGTCGCACGGGGTGACAAACAGCGCGTCATGGCCGGCCGTCATCAGGTCTTCCAAGTCAGTCATCTGCTTGTTGGCGTCATTGTTGTTGTCAACAACGTGCAGGGTGTCACCCTCTTTGAGGTTCTCTTCGATGGCCGTCTTGATGTCAACAAAGAACGGGTTGGTCAATGTTTTGATCGCCATGCCGAAGGAACGCTTCTTCGCAGAAGCACTGGCGGACGGTTTGTCATCCTTGTCGTCATCGTCAGCCGTCACGACCTTCTGGCTGACGGACGGGGTGACGGAAACATCGCCGCCGGATTTGTTTGCGCATGCCATCAACAGGCTTGCGCTGACCACGATCACCAGGATCAGGGTCAAGATTTTCGCAGTTTTCTTGCTCACCTTGGGTTACCTCCTTAAGTTTTGTGGGTGCATTTACTGTACAATCGATGGAACGAACTTTTTGTTAGACTGAAAAAACCGTCTCTCCCTAAAAACAGTTTTTAAAATCATACAAAATGTGCCACGCTCGTTCCAACATTGTTTGTACCGCTTTTTGATAAACTCATTATACAGAAAGGCCTGTGGCGTGTCAAACAGTTTTCCGACGATTTCCTGTCAAATTTCTATCCTTTTGAGAGTATTTAATCGTCTCCCCGATATAAAATCACTTTGCGCATGATTATCTTCTATTCCTATCAATTTCTTGCATTTACTACACTTGACAATCCAACACAAACGTTTTTCTTGAAAAACGTCAATGAATGGGTTTGCAAGCCGCATAAAAATCCTACGTTGGCAAACTGTGTACTTTTGTTTCATTTCCTGCTATAATAAAGCAAACATATTCCTCACATTCCCGCCACAAAAACAAACAACTTTTTAGGAGGAACAACATGGACAAACGCATTCTTGTCGGCGCAGATCCCGCAGGTCTGCAGCTGAAAAACGCCGTCAAGGCGGACCTGGAAGCCCTGGGCTACGAGGTAACGGACGTAGGGACCCTCGATGCGGCGCACGAGGTGGACTACTACGAGGTGGGCCGCCGCGCGGGCAAGGCCGTATCCGAGGGCACATTCTCGCGTGCCATCATCTTCTGCGGCACAGGCATGGGCGTGCATATCGTGGCCAACAAGTTCAAAGGCGTGGCCTGCGCCGTGTGCGAGACCGATTACGCGGTGCGCCAGTGCCGCGCCATCAACAACTGCAACATACTGGCCATGGGCGGCTTTTTGATCGCGCCACATTTGGGCATCCAGATGGCGCACACCTTCCTGGACACCCCTTTTGCGGACGGCCGCAGCGAGAGCAGCCGTGCCTTTCTCTCCGGCGCGCTGGAGCAGATTGCCAAAATCGAGGAGGACATCTACGGCTGAGCGTCCAACGCACAGAAAAGCGCCCCGCAATTAGGCAACGTCCCATAAGGAAGTAAAAAGAATTTTGGTAGGAACCGGCGTGTTAGGTCACGCCGGTTCCGATTCATTTAGGGACTCCCTTCCAATCTTCAAGGGGATGCGGATTTGCCCCACATAGGTGAAGTACAGGTCGATTCGCAACCGCTTTCTTCCGTTCTCCCTTACCGGGCTGTGTACTACAACCTTGCTCACAAGTTCATTGAGAATGGCGGCATCAAGCTCTGGAATATCCAGGTACTTGTCCACCAGCTTCAGAAACTCATTCACATCGGAAACCTGCCCGGCCTGTGCTTCAATTTCCCGTTCCAGTACGGCGGCAAGCTGCTCAATCTCTGCCTGCTCCTTCTCATATTGGCGGGATAATTTTAGGTACCGGCTGTCAGACAGCTTGCCCAGCACATTGTCCTCATAGATATGCTGGATAATCCGGTCCAAGTCCTCCATCCGTTTTTTCGCCCCGGAGAGGGCTTTCTGTTTTTCTGCCAGTTCGGCCTTGCGGCTTTCCTCGTCCTGCGCCAGCATTTCCAGCTTGAAATCCTTCCGGAACATACGGACATAACTCAATGTCTGCCGTATGGTTTCCAGCACAATCCGGTAAAGCACCTGTTCCCGGATATAGTGGATTTTGCAGGAGCCGGTGTTGCTCTTGTAATTGGAGCAGACAAAATGATTCTGGCTGTCGTCTTTGTAGGTATTGCAGGTGCAGAAATACAGCTTGGCCCCGCAGTCGGCGCAGTAGAGCAGGCCGGAGAACATGCTGGTTCTTCCTGTTTTTGTCGGCCTGCGTTTGTTCTTCCGAAGTTCCTGTACCCGTTCCCACTGTCCCTTATCAATGATGGCGGGCTGTGTGTCCTCAAAAACTCGCTGGTTCTCAACCGGGTTTTCCATCCGCTTTTTGAATTTCAGGGACTTGGTATAAGTCTTGAAGTTTACGGTACAGCCCGTGTACTCCCGCCGCTCCAAAATTCTAAGCACGGCGTTGGTATTCCAACGGTATAGGTTCTCCGGCATGACCCAGCCCTTTTGCCTGGCGTGATAGGCGGTGACGGTCAGCACCCTGTCGGCTGTGAGGGTTTTTGCAATCTGCATGGGGCCTTTTCCGGCAATGCAGAGGTTGAAGATACGCTGCACCACCTTTGCCGCTTCTTCGTCTACAATCCATTTCTTTTTGTCCTGCGGGTCTTTTATGTACCCATAGGGCGGATTGCTGGCGATATGCTCCCCGGCTTCGCCCCGCATCTTAACCACTGCCCGGATTTTCTTGCTGGTATCCTTGGCGTAGTAGTCGTTGAATACATTTTTGAACACCGCAAAATCATTTTCCCCTTTGGCGCTGTCCACATCGTCGTTGATGGCGATAAAGCGGACGTCATAGGCAGGGAAGATGAAATCCTGCAATCGCCCCATGTAGGAATACTCCCTGCCCAGCCGGGACAGGTCTTTGACAATTACAGCGGATACGCTGTAATCCTCCACATATCGCATCATCTCCTGGAACCCCGGCCTTTGAAAGCTGGTTCCTGAGAAGCCATCGTCCACGAAGAACCGGGTGTTCCGAAATCCATGATCGGCGGCGTACTTGCTCAGCAGGGCTTTCTGAGACGAGATTTGTCAAGGAGTGTTTTTGCAAAGCAGTGTGCAATTCGCATTGACAAGCAGCAAAAAGAGCGCTACAATAATGCTGTTATCGATAATGGCATTATTATTTAGGGGCAGAGGGGGAAAACATGGCCAATAGGGATCACTCCCTGGATGATGGGATCATTCAGGCTGCTTATTCGGAATTTCTTGCTTACGGCTTTCAGAAAGCCTCTCTGCACAAGATCGCCGAAAAAGCCGGTGTCACCACAGGGGCAATCTACACAAGGTACAAGAATAAAGACGCGTTGTTTGCCAGTCTGCTTCAGGATTTTTTTGAGACGATGCAGGTTCTCTTTGCTCCCATCGCGGAAGAATACGAAAAAGCAAAGCACAGCGCGCAGCCGGATGATATCCTCCGCGCCATAAACGCCGAAGAACAGGTATATTTTCAACTGCTGACCGAGCACTGCAATGACTGCACTTTATTTTTCTGCCGCAGCGATGGCAGCTCCATGGAAACCGTGCTGCATGAACTGATGAACCGTAAAGCGGAGCAAACGGTGGAATTCTTTTCGCATATCTATGGGAAAGCGCCAAATGCCGATGCGATCCGTCTTTTGATGGGCTCACAGTTCTGGTACTTCCGCCAGCTGCTGGATCAGCATATGGAGGAAGGCAGAATGCTTACCTGCTTACAGGCAGTCTTTGATTTCACCAACGCTGGCTGGCGGCAGCTATGCGATACCTTGCAATAAATCCGAAAGGTTGATTCGGACGGTCCATCCGTCCGTTTCTTACGACTGTTGGTTAGAGACGACTAACTAATAAGAAAAGAGTTTGCGATGATAGATTTTGAATTTGAATTCCAATATGCGGAGGCAAAGCTGCCCATCCTCCGACAGATCGGCGGCGGCATCCCGGCCGGACGCTGCGTGGTGCTCTGCGGCGGCAGCGGATGCGGAAAATCCACGCTGCTGCGGTGCATCAACGGACTGATACCGCAGTTTTATGAGGGAGAGCTAAAAGGCTTTTGCCGCCTGAACGGGCAAGACACCGCCGGGATGCGTATCGGCGAGATCGGTGAGTTGGCCGCATCGGTCTTTCAGGATCCTCGCAGCCAGTTTTTCACCGTGAACAGTTCCAATGAAGTGGCCTTCGGTCTTGAAAATCACGGTCTGCCGCAAGATAAAATCCGACGGCGGGTAGACGAGGCCTTCCGGATCTTTCATCTGGAGCGGCTGAAGGATCGCAATGTCTACGAGTTGTCCAGCGGCGAGCGACAGCTCATCTCCATCTTGTCCGCGTGGGCAATGGACACAGATATTTTTCTGCTGGATGAGCCCACGGCCAATCTGGACTTTGCAGCCACGCAGCAGTTAAAAGAGATTCTGCTTGCCCTGAAAAAGCAGGGCAAAACGCTGCTGCTCAGCGAGCACCGACTCTACTATCTTGCCGACATTGCCGACGAATTTTGGGTCATGGCAGACGGCGAGATCAAAGGAAAATACACTGCCGCAGAGGCAAAGGCGTTCTCAGTGGAGCGGAGACAAACACTTTCTCTGCGCACGCTCGACCTTGCGGAGATCACCGTGCCGGAGAAAGAGCCGCTGCCGAAAACCGCGCCGACGGCGCTTGCCGTCTCAGATGTCCGCTATACATACGGCAGGAAGGCCAAAGATACCCTCTCTGGTGTCAGCTTTTCCGTCCGTGAGCATGAGATCGTCGGCCTTGTGGGCGCAAACGGCTGCGGCAAAACGACCATCGGCAAGCTGATTGCAGGGCTTTACCGCCCCTCCGGCGGCAGGATAATGCTTTTCGGAAAGCCGCAAAATCCAAAGCAGCTGCAAAAGCAAGTGCTGTTCATCCTTCAGGAGGCGGAGTTCCAGTTCTTCACAGGCTCCGTCCTGCACGAACTGCAATACGGCCATGCGGTGACGCCGGAGTTTGAAGCAAAAACGGAAGCGCTGCTGAAAAGTATGGATCTATGGGACTGCCGCAACCGGCATCCCTTTTCCCTCTCCGGCGGGCAGATGCAGCGTCTGACGCTGATGATGGCGTATCTATCCGACAAGCCGATCGTCATACTGGACGAGCCGACAGCAGGACAGGACGCGGAAAGTCTGGAGCGGTGCGCAGCGCTGATCCGGGAGATGCGGAAGGAAAAGACTGTTCTCACCATCACCCATGATCTGGAGCTGATTGCAGGTGCGTGTGACCGCTGCATTGGGCTGTCGGATGGGCATGCAGAAATAGAATTTCCCGTTCATTCAAAACGAGATTTGCAAGCGGTACGGCAATATATGGAGCGCTTTCATCTTTCCAATGCTCCTGCGAAAAAACAGCATAAAGAACGATTCCACCCGGCAACGAAGCTGCTTTACTGGCTGGCCCTGCTGGTCGTGATCTCCACATCCAACAACCACTTAGTTTATGCCGTATATACGGCACTGATCCTGCTGACCGCAGCGGACGGCTGGCTCGGAACGGCGCTGGCCGGCGGGATGAGCTTTGGGCTGCTGTGGGCGGCAAACGCTCTGCTGCCGGGCACGGTGTTTTCCTTTATGCTGGTGCTGTTCCCGCGCATCATCGCCATCGGCATTTCCATGCGGACGCTGATTGGGCGGAATGAAGCCAGCCGCACCCTGGCAGCGCTGCGCAATCTGCACCTGCCGGAGCGATTTATCATGATCGTGGCAGTGATCTTCCGCTTTTTCCCGGTGCTGTCGGGAGACATGAAGTTGCTGCGGCAATCCATCCGCACCCGGGGCGCGTTCACATCGCCGCTTCAGAAGCTGCGAGCGCTGTCATCCTATATCGAAATACTGACCGTGCCGATGGCTTTGCGCGTTATCCGCATCGCCGAGACGCTGTCCGCCTCCGCCGAAACACGGGGCATCGACTTAACCCGCCGCAAAAGCAACTATCTGTCGCTTCGGTTTTCTGCGTGGGATGCTGTGTTCTGCGTCCTGCTGGCGGCATCGATCGCCGCCGGCCTTATCCTGTGATCGCCGTCTCTACGACGTTCAACCATATTCCATTCAAAAAGGAGTCTTTAACCATGAGTACTGCAAACCCCAATAAACTGAAAATCAAGGACATCATCACCGTTGTCCTGCTGGCTCTGATCAATGTGGTCATTTTCTTCGCCAGCTCCGTCCTGTACGCAACGCCCATTACCATCATTCTGATGCCGGTGTTTTTCGCCCTGCTGGAGGGCATCGTCTACTTCATCATCGGCACGAAGGTGAAAAAGCCCGGTGCGATCCTCATTTACAGTATCGTCCGTGCCATTATGGGCGGATACCTGCCGTACATCATCCTCTTTATTCTCTCCGGTGCCATTGCCGAGCTGCTGCTGTGGAAGATGGGCTACGGCAACGCGAAGGCGCTGACCGTCAGTTATGTCATCAATCAGGTGCTGGCCGCATTCGGCAGCACCATCATTCCCTACGCCATCGCAGCCAAGGCTATGGCGGATCAGATGGTCACCGATGGCCGTCAGGACGCCATCCTTGCCGCATCCCAGATGCTGCAGTCCTGGGTGTCCGTGGCGCTGGTGGCCGGTGTGATCGTGGCGGCCTTTATCGGCGCAATGATCGGCAAGCGGATCGTGAAAAAGCACCTTGCTGCGTAATGCAGTCGAAAGGAGTTCGCCATGAAAGAAATTGAGCCAAAGCGCTCCGCCGCCTCGTGGCTGGCAGAGCTGGCAAAAGGGCGGTACGGCGAGTACGCTTTGAGCGTCCTTACGGCGCTTCTGGGCGTCGCCTGCTCGCTTATTCCGTATTTCATCATCATTCGGCTCATCACCGCACTGGTAAACGGCACGGCGGAGCTGACGTACTGCCTGACGCTCTGCGCGTGGATGGCGGGCTTCTGGGTACTGCGCTATGTGCTGCACAGCGTGTCCACATCCCTTTCCCACCATGCCACCTTCCATGTGTTAGCCAATACCCGCACACGGCTGCTGGACAAGCTGGCGACGCTGCCGCTGGGTACGGTGCTGGACCATTCCTCCGGCTCGTATAAGAACATCATCGTCGAGCGGGTCGATTCCATCGAAACCACCCTTGCCCACCTGCTGCCGGAGATGACGGCCAACATCGTGGGGGCGCTGGCGGTACTGGTGCTGCTGTTCCTCGAGGACTGGCGCATGGGCCTTTCCATGTTCATCGTCCTGCCGCTGGGCATTCTCTGCTTCATGTCCATGTTCAGCGGCTACGAAGAAAAATTCCAGCGCACCGTCACCGCCACAAAAGCACTGAACGACACCGCCGTGGAATACATCAACGGCATTGAGGTCATCAAGGCTTTCAGTCAGTCCAGGACCAGCTACGCAAAGTTCGTCTCCGCCGCAAAAGAGGGCGCGGACTGCTTCATCGACTGGATGCGCGGGAGTTTGTTCGGACAGGTGGCCGGAATGGCGATACTCCCTTCGACGCTTCTCGGCATCTTGCCGGTGGGCTGCCTTCTCTATATGCACGGCACACTGTCGGCGGAGACGTTTCTCGCGGTCATTGTTCTGTCCTTCGGCGTTATGCAGCCGCTGATCACCGCTTTTTCCTACACCGATGACATCGCGCAGGTGACGACCATCGTGGGTGAGGTGGCGGAGGTGCTGTCCGGCGAGGATATGCAGCGTCCGGAACGTGCGGAAAAGCTGCCTGCGGACAACGCCGTCGAGCTGAAAGACGTCCGCTTTGCCTATCACGACAAGGAGGTACTGCACGGAATCGATCTGCACATTGCCCCGGGGACGGTCAACGCATTGGTCGGGCCTTCCGGCAGTGGAAAATCCACCATCGCCCGGCTCATCGCCTCCCTGTGGGATGTGAAGGACGGAGAAATCGACCTGGGCGGCGTGGACATTCGCACGCTGCCGCTGGCGGAGTGCACGAAGCACATCGCCTATGTGTCGCAGGACAACTACCTCTTTGACCTTTCTGTCATGGACAACATCCGCATGGGCAGAAAGGGCGCGACCGATGCGGAGGTCATTGACGCCGCGAAGAAATGCGGCTGCCACGAGTTCATCATGGGGCTGGAGAACGGCTATCAGACCGTATGCGGTGCATCCGGCGGGCATCTGTCCGGCGGTGAGCGGCAGCGCATCTCCATTGCCCGTGCCATGCTGAAGGACGCGCCGATCGTCATTCTCGACGAGGCAACGTCCTACACAGACCCGGAAAACGAGGCGGTCATCCAGTCGGCACTGGGAAGGCTGGTGCGGGGCAAGACGCTGCTGGTCATTGCCCACCGGCTGTCCACCATTGCGGACGCCGATCAGATCATTGTTGTCAATCAAGGCAAGATCGAAGCGACCGGCACGCAGGCGGAGCTTCTTGCGTCCTGCCCCCTTTATCAAACCATGTGGGAGGCCCACATCAGCGTCAAAGACGACGGGGAGGTGGCGTAATGCTCAAGACACTGAAAAAATTTTTTGCCTTCTGCGGGGTGGACAACCGCAGGCTGTTTATAACATCTATCTGGCTGGGCGTGGTCAGCGCCATTTGCTCTGCCATGCGTATTCCGGCAGCCGCCATCGTCATTCAGGCGCTGCTGGAAAGGAACGTCACTATGGCAACCTTATGGACGAGCCTCGGCATTATCGTGATCTCATTGATCATTACGATTGCCATCAACATGAAGGCTACCATGCTCCAGACCCGTGCGGGCTACCGCGCCTGCGCCAACAAACGCATCGAGATCGCCGAGCACCTGCGCTACCTGCCTATGGGCTGGTTCAATGACAACAGCCTCGGCGAGGTCACGTCCGTCACCACCAACACCATGGAAAACATGGCGAATGTGGCTACCCGCGTCGTCATGGTCACGACCCGCGGCTTTCTGACCTCCGGCATCATCGCAGCGATGATGTTCCTCTTTGACTGGCGCATGGGGCTGATCACACTGACGGGACTGGTGCTGTTCTTTGCCGTCAACGCCGCCATGCAGCGGGCGGAGCAGACCCTTTCCCAGCGGAAGTTCAATGCCGATGAGCGCCTTGTGTCCAAGGTGCTGGAATATGTGCAGGGCATCGCCGAGGTCAAGAATTTCGACCTGACCCACGACTCTGCCACGCAGGTACACGGCGCTGTGGAGGAAGCCCGCAGGGCGTCCTTTGCTATGGAGATCCCGTCGGTGCTTTATATGCTGGCGCAGTTTGTTGTCAACAAGCTCACCGGCGTTGCCGTCTGCGCGGCCGCTATCGTCTTTTACTTCAGCGGCACCATGGAGCTGACAAACTGCCTTTTGATGCTGATCTGCTCGTTCATCCTCTTTGAGCAGCTGGACAGCGCCGGAAGCTTTTCGGCTTTGTTCCGCTCCATCGACATCGGCGTAGATAAGGCAAGCGCAATTCTGCGCGTAGAACCCATGGACATTGACGGGGAGGAGCTTTCGCCGGAACGGGAGGACATCACCCTGTCCCATGTGGATTTCTCCTATGACAGCAAGCCCATCCTGCACGATGTGTCCCTGACCATCCCGGAGAAAACCACCGTGGCCATCGTCGGTCCGTCCGGAAGTGGCAAGACCACGCTGTGCAATCTCATGGCGCGGTTCTGGGACGTGCAGGGCGGCAGCGTGAGCCTTGGTGGGCACGATGTGCGGGAGTACAGCTACGACAGCCTCATCCGCAATTTCTCCTTTGTGTTTCAGCGGGTCTATCTGTTCTCCGACACCATCGCCAACAATATCCGCTTTGGCAAGCCCGACGCCTCCATGGAGGAGGTAAAGGCTGCAGCAAAGAAGGCGCGGTGCTACGACTTTATCATGGCATTGCCGAACGGCTTTGACACCGTCATCGGCGAGGGCGGTGCTACGCTTTCGGGCGGCGAACGTCAGCGAATTTCCATTGCGCGCGCCATCATGAAGGACGCACCCATCATCATTCTGGACGAAGCCACCGCCAATGTCGACCCCGAAAATGAAAAGGAGCTGATGGAGGCCGTTGCGGAATTGACCCATGATAAGACGGTCATCATGATCGCCCACCGGCTGAAAACCGTGCGCCATGCCGACCAAATTTTTGTGGTCGATCACGGCGAGATCGTTCAGCAGGGCACCCATGACGAGCTGGTTGCTGTTGACGGGCTCTACCGCCGCTTCGTGGTGGAGCGGCAGCAGGCCGCCGGGTGGAAGGTCTGAAGAAACACAATCTAAAAAATATGAAAAGAAGCTCGTATCAGCTATTGACCGATACGAGCTTCTCCGTTTATTCTCTGTTTCCGGTAATAAAGTAGTCGCAATACTCTCCGCCATTCGCCAGCGTCTGTTTTCTGTGCAGCACGCCGTGCTGGAGTGTGATCATCACCTCGTCCAACTCGCAGAACAGCGGCATCAACTCGGAAACGCCCAGCTTTTCCGCATAGGCGCAGATGGGGCAGCGGGTGATGCGGTAGTAGCAAGCTCCTTCATGAGGCTGTCCCTCAAAGTCCACTTTGAACGATGTCGGATATTGTTTTTCCTTTTCCGGCGTGTACCACTTGACATACTTCACGATGCTCTTTTTGTTCTCTGCCTTGCCCTTATCGGTGTTCAGGTCGGTTTTCGCAAAATACCACTTGATGTGGTAAAGCGAACGCCGCATCATCTCCTGCACCGTCTCCGGGGGGATCTTCTTCCCGCTTGCTATGTAAGGTGCGACAAAGGCGAGTGCAAACAGCTCGTTGTATGCCATTGGGTTGTCGTCACCAATGTCGGCAGCTTTCCCGACCAGTTCACGATAGACTTTTTTGCTCTTTTTCATAGTCTCCCCAGCATATGCGTTGCCGTATTTCTCCGTCAGGACTGCTTTCATCGGACTCTTGAACATCCAGAAATAAAAGCCGTTGTATTTCATATCACTTGTCCTCCTGTAATTTGTTTACAGACTCAAAAAGCGCAGTCCAGCCGCCGGAATGATAAGCTCTTTTCATATGGATTGCATCCCTACTGATTCCGGCATTATTTTCTTCCAACGATCATAGCAGAATCGCCCAGCATCATCATAGCCGCACGCTGCTTCGAGCCGAAAATTTTCTCTGCGGTCTCCACATACTGAACCTCGGCAAAGCCCATGCCCCTCAGTTCCTCCACAAAGGCGTTCATGTCGCCGTACATCTGCGGCTTCATATTGTCATGCAGGACAAACACGCCGCCCTTTTTCAGTACCCGCAGGCTTTCCAGCAGCAGGGCACGCTTGTCCGCACCCATAATGTTATGATAGACGTAGCTGCTGATCACAGCATCAAAGCTCCCGTCCGGGAAATCCAGCTTATTGGCATCGCCGTGGACAAAGCCGCATTGCTTACCAATTTTATCCCGAATTCGGGATAAAACCAGCAAGCAATGCAAACATATACATGTTTTGCGATTTTAGCCGGATTGCACCGGCCAAAATGCTTGTTGAGGGATTACCCCCAAGCCCTCAAGATCGTCCCCATTCGGTGACGGCTGCGCGTCCTGCGGACGCTGAAAAATTTTAAGAAGCAAAAGAAAACCTCTATACAAATGGTTCGTCCATTCACATAGAGGTTTCTTATTTCCCGTTCACTTGGCATAGGTTAGTATTTTCGTAATACTTCTTTATGCTCCTCTGCCATTATGCGGGGCGCTTTGTTTACGCTGTTTTTCAGCGGCGGCGCACCAACAGGTCGCACACGCCGTCCCCCTCCCCGATCAGCTGCGGGAACGTCAGCTCAAACTGCGGGAACAGGCTCATGCGCGCCTCGTCGCCGTGGCGCGCCAGGCGGCACAGACGGCTGATCTCCGCCTTGGACAGCCCCATCTTCTCCCACTTGGCCGCAAGCGGGCAGTAATGAAAGCGCAGCAGCGCGTGGTCGTCGTCCGCCTCGATGAACTCCATCTCAAAGGCGTCCACGCCCAGGCCCACCATCAGGCAGTTGACAAAATCTACCGGCTTTTCCACCTTGTAGTCCTTGGCGCACACGCGCCCGTACTCCCACGTCGCCTCCAGCGCGATGGACTCTGCATCCGCGCCCCGCGCGTCGCAGCCGCGCACCATCATCTGGAACCACCACGCGCGGTCCTCAATGCCGTCACGCAGCGCCTGCGCCTCCTTGGAAATTTCCCGACTCGACGTTACCATTGCCATAAACCCGTATCCTCCTTTATCTGTGTGAAAAATGGGGTAAAAACGCGAAATTGTTACTACCATGATACGGTATTGCAGCCCCATTTGCAAGCGCCTCCATATGTATATGCGGGTTGTCCCCATACAGATGCGCGCCATGCGGGGCGCCGCGCGCAGGCAAAACGCCACGCCGTCCTGCGGCCGGGGGCGTTCCATCCGTACAACCGGCGCAGCGCATGGCGCTACCACAGCGCCAGCCGCGCAAAAAGCGCCCTGCGCGGCAGAACCGCGCGGGGCGCGAAAAGGCAAAACGTTTATCAGGCGCTGTATTTCTTTTTAGCGAAGCAAACCCCGGCGCCAGCCGCGCCCGCCAACAGAAGCAGCGCGATGAAGTGCAAGCTGCTGTCGCCCGTTTGGGGGTTGGTCTTCGGCGCTTCCGGCTCAGTGGGCGCAGCCGTCCCGCAGACGGTGCACTTGCCGTTTTGATAGCTGTGGGGGATTTTCGCTACGACAAGTCCCCGCTCCAGAATCTCGCCGCATGCCACGCAGACTGTGTCGCCCGTGTACCCTTCTGCCGTGCACGTCGCTTCCTTCGCGCCGCGGATCTCCGTCACCTGATGGCCCGTGGCCTTGACGACGGTGTTTTTCAGCGCGATCTCCACCGCGCCATTCTCATCGCTGAAGTACTTGCCGCAGCCGCTGCAGTGCCAGTACGCGGTATTGCCGTCAGCTGTGCAGGTGGCAGATTTGGCCTCGGTTTTTTGCAGCTGGTGGATATGGGTTACCACGTCGTCGCCCTGCGGCACCTGCTGGCCGTTGACCTGCACCGAACCCGCGCCGGTGTTGGTGATTGTCACGCCCTCCACGCGAACAGACAGGTCCACATCGCCGGAAAGGACCTCCAGCTTGTCGCCCGCTGTGGCCGAGGCTGCCTGCTGTGCAATCTTTTGCGCGCCCACAATGTAGGCGGTCTTGTCGCTGCCGGCGGGGGTATAGCCTGCCAATGCGTTGGAGGCGGGCACATAGGCGGTGGGCTCCGCCGCAAACGTGCCACCCGTGATGGTGGTGGTGCTTGCGAGGGTGTCCGTCTTCTCCTTGACGATCACCGGTGCGTCAAACTGGCCGCCTCCCACAGTAAATGAACCCGCCTTGCCCGCGTTGGCGCCCGTCCCCTCGATCCGATAAAATGCCGCATTGCTGCCGGTCACCGAGGCGTCCGATCCTTCAGGGAACACTACGCTGCCCTCCACGCCCGAGCTGCTCACCTTTGCCACAAAGCCGTAGCCGCCGGTAAAGGTGCCGCCGTTTACAATGGTTTTGCCATTGGAGATGACCGCGCCCGCCGCGCCGCCTTCAAAGGTGCCGCCGTCGATCTGGGTGGTGCTGGCGTCCGCCGTGCTGATGGCCGCGTTATAGCTTGCGCTGCCCGCGCCGTTGCAGGTAAAGGTGCCGCCCTCAATCTGCATGCTGTAGCCAACGTTGTTGACCGCAACCATGTACTGCCCGCCGTTATAGACGACGGCCCCTGTTTTTTCAGCAGAGGTATCGCGTATGGTCAGGTTGCCCACGTTCGCAATGGTGATGCTGGTGCTGGAGATGGTGCAGCCGTTGAGGTCAAAGATGATGCGCGGCTGCGAGGCGCCGCTGGCATAGTTGCCAAAGGTGATGTTCTTATACTGGGCCAGCACAATGTCTTTTTGCAGCTGCACCGTAGCGGTGCCGTCGCTGTTGGCCGTGATGGTGGCGCCGCCCGCGCCAAAGATCGTCTCCAGCTGCTGCTGGGTGGTCGCCGCAGTCACGGTGCCTCCGGCAACGTCCTGCAGCGTCTCGCGTGTCCCGTCCGCGGCAAAAGCCGTGGCAGGGATCAGCGCAAGCGCCAATACGGCCGCAACAAATACGGCGATGCGGCGCCGGGCCTTTTTGGATGTTTGCATGATAAACCCTCCCTATGCTCGTGGCCGGCCCGATGCGCGCCTGCGCGCCGCACAGTTCTGCCATCAGGCCCTGGTCCAATTGTTTCCCTGCGGAAAATGCGTCAAATAGATACGAATGCACACCTTTTTGACTATACCAAATATCATGCTAAAGAAAGACAAAAAAACCCTGCATACGTCGTTTTCAGACATATACAGGGGTGTGTCGATCCGGATAAAAAGGTGTACTATTTGTACAGGATCAGATTACCATATTCTGTATGGTCTTGCAAGGCCCTACAGCACAATAATGTTTTTACAATCAAACTGTGCTGCATGGTACACGTTTGGCACGCGGGCCGCCTCACGCCTGATAGAGGCGCGCGTAGTACTCCCGCAGCATGCGCGCGGCGGAAAAGCGCTCGCTTGCCATCGCGATGGACGCGCGCATCATCGCGTGCCACTTTGCGCGGTTATGATAATACGTAGGGATGACCTTTTCCCCCAGCACCGCATACAGCGCGGCCATGTCCACCGCATCGCAGTCCGGCCCCTCGTAGCCGTCGCCGATGGCCCAGCCATTGACGCCGTCGGCGCAGCCCTCCGGCCACCAGCCGTCCAGCACCGAGACGTTGAGCACGCCGTTCATCGCGGCCTTCATGCCCGAGGTGCCGCTGGCCTCCATGGGCCGGACGGGATTGTTGAGCCACACGTCGCACCCGCGGGTGAGCGCCTTGCCCACCTGCATGTCGTAATCCTCCACAAAGACCACGCTGCCCGGGTACTGCCGGCTTTTTCCCACCAGGTTGGCCACGATGGCCTTGCCCTCGTAGTCGTTGGGGTGCGCCTTGCCGGAAAAGACGATCTGCAGCTTGCCCGCGCGCAGCCAGGGCGCCACCACCTCCGGCCGGCGGAAGATCAGGTCGCTGCGCTTGTAGGGCGCGGCCCTGCGGGCAAAGCCCACCGTCAGGATATCGGGGGAGAGCGTCACGCCCGCGCGCCTCTGCACCAGCGCGATCATCTCCCCCTTGAGATCGGCGTGCGCCCGCGCAAGCGCCTGGTCGTCCGCGTCGGCGCGCATGCGCGCATCCTGCCAGGTTGCGTTGTGCACGCCATTGGTGATGGCGTCGATCTCCGCGGCATTTTGGACGTGCGCCCACATTTTGCGGGCCGTCTGTCCGTGCAGCTGGGCTACCGCGTTGGCGCGCTTGGCCAGGCGCAGACCCGCCACCGTCATGCCGAAGGGCTTGCCCCCGATGGCCTCCATCTGCACGTCGGTCAGCCCCGCCCCCACACCCATGTAGCGCAGGATGTCCAGATCGTAGCGCTCATTGCCCGCCAGCACCGGCGTGTGGGTGGTAAAGACGATGTGCGGCCGCACCGCGCGCAGCGCCTCTTCAAACGAGAGGCCCTCCTGCATGCGCATGCGCACCATCTCCAGCCCCGCTACCACCGGATGGCTGTCGTTGAAATGGATGATATCCGCCTGGATGCCCAGCGCCTCCAGCGCGCGCAGGCCGCCCACGCCCAGTATCAGCTCCTGCGCCAGGCGCTCCTCGGAAAACCAGCCGTACAGCTGGCCGGTGAGCAGCATGTCGTTGTTGCCCGGGATGAAGGTATCCAGCAAATACAGCGGCACGTTGTCAAAGGCCGTGCAGCACCACACCTTGGCTTGGACGTTCCGGCCGCGGATGGGCACATCCACCACCACGCCGGTATCCGTAAGGAAGGGATAGCTGCGCTCGTAGTAGCTGTCGTACGGTTTGCCCGCGGCGTCGATGCGCTGGTTGACGTATCCCTGCCGCCACAGGATGCCCACGCCCACCATGGGCAGATCCAGGTCATGCGCGGCCTTGAGGATATCGCCCGCCAGGATGCCCAGCCCACCGGAATAGATGGGAAAATCCTCGTGCAGACCAAATTCCATGCAGAAATACGCGACGCGTTTGTTCATGCTTCGTCCCTCCTGTTGCTCGTATGCGGCGCCCGCCGCTCCAGCACGATCAGCTCGCCCGGCGCCAGCATCGGCAGCCGCGCGGCATCGCAGGGCAGGTTAAAGGTGCCGTTGTAATAGGCGATGTGCCATTCCCCGTTCTGTAACGTGCCCAGCGGGGGCAGCGTGCCCAGCGCGCGCAGGCTGGCGCGGCGCTTACCGCGGTTGAACGCCACCAGCAGCACGTTCTCCCCCGAAACGTAAGCAAAGGCCGTCCACACGTTGGTGCCGTCCATCACCGGATGCGGATAAAAGTGCGCCTGGTCCATGACGCGCGCCCACCTGCGGCGTAGGCGGGTGGCGCCCGCCACTTCGCTGCAGATGTCCCGCTCTTTGCACCAGTGCATGCGGTAGACGTCAAAAAAAGCCAGCCGCCCCTGCATGGGGTCGTCGTCATGCAGGGCGTAGCGCCCCTTTTCGCTCTTGCCCAGCCCCAAATTCATGGGCTGCACCTCGCCGATGCACATGCCGCTGTTGAGCAAGCATACGCTCTGGGGCAGCAGCATGGAGAGCACCGCAAGCGATGCGCGCACCTCCCTGCGGGGCACCTGCTCGGCCAGGCGGGGCGTGTCGGCCATCTCCAGGGCCGATACCACCGGCAGCACGCTACTGCCCGCGCGCAGTACGCGCCGGTTGAAGTAGGGGTTCTGCCAGGCGGCCAGCCCGTTCCACAGCGGCCCGCTGATAAAATCAAACCCGTCGGCGCGCGCCTGCACGCTTTTGGCTGTCTGAAACTCCTCGCTCCACAAAAGAAAGTCCCGCTTACACGCCCGTGCGCGCGCCACGATGCGGCGCAGCAGCGCCTTGGGCAGCGCATGCCCCATATCGATGCGCGCCCCGTCGATATCGAAGCGGCGGATATAGGAGGGGATCAAATCGGCCATCAACTCCCACAGCGCCGCGTTGGGCACCGCGGGCGGCACCACGTTGAGCTTGATGTTGTCAAACAGCACGTAGGGCGGCGTGCCCTCGGGCACATACGCCTGCGCCAGCGCGTTGCGGCCCAGGTCGTAGCGCAGGTAGGTGACGTCCGTCCACAGCGGCTGGTGGTCGTTCATGCAATCGGAAAACGCGGGCGCGGTGGTGATGCCATAGGCCCGCTCGATGGCACCGAGCAGGTCCTCTGCCCCGCTGATCTCCCGCCAGCGCGCAGCGTCGATGCTGCGCGGATCGGGCCGGAAGTCGGAAAGATAGCCCCGCAAATCCGCCCGTTTGTAGACGCTCGCTGCGTTCTTGGCGTTGAGCGATGTGTTCTCCCCCACGCCGGGCACGCGCGGCGGCGCAAAGGTATGCTGCGCGCGCAAATCGATCCAGTAGAACCAATCGGGATGCGCGCGCATCAGCACATTGTCGCGCGCGCAGGTGCGAAAGACAAAATCGCACATCACGTCCATACCCAGATGGTGGCATAGCTCCACCAGCGCCGCGAACGTCTCCTCCAGCACCTGGGGCGTGCAGGGGCCCAGCGCCGCATCGTGCAGCGCCGGATCCAGCGCAAAGAAATCGTGCACCGCGTACGGGCTGGGCAGCGCGCCCTTTTTGTAGTGCATGCCCGCCTGGCAGATGGGCAGCAAATAGAGGGTGTCCACCCCCAGCGCCTTTAGCCGCGGCAGGATGCAGATCGTCCGCAGCAGCGTGCCGGGCGCCACATCGTCGTCCATGCGTGCGTCCCACGCGCTCTGCATGCGGGGCAGCATGCTGTAGAGCACCCGCCCCTGCGCGCCTGCCGCGGGCCGTCTTTTGGCGGGCGCCCGCATCAGGCGCGCAAGCAGATGCGCGTAAAAATCCCGCGCAGGCACCACGATCTCGCCCGCCCGTCCGCGCGCGATATCCCCATCAAAACGCATGGTGTTCCACAGCGCGGGGATCGCCATGGGGCGGTTCTCACCGTGCTGCAGCAGGCGTTCCAGCAGCCGGCGGGTGTGTTCCAACATGACACGCCTCCTTTGATCGCGTATTTTAGGCGGCAAGCTGCTGCGCGGGCGCGGACGGCTTGAGCCTGCCAAAGGCAATGGCAAACAACACCGTGGAGACCGCAAGGCCAATGCCCATATACAGGTACATCTGCTGCACGGCGTTGCCCCCCATGGCCTGCAGCACAAAGCCGCCGCCCATGCTGCCGATGATGCGCGCGATGGAGGACATCGTCACGCTCATCACCGTCTGGCCGGTGGCCTTGAGTTCCAGCGGCACGTGGGTCTGCACATAGCGCGCCAGGCAGTAGGTGATGAACACCCAGGAGAAGGGCTGGGTGAAAAACTGCACCGCGATGAGCGCCCACACATTGGTTACACAGGCGGTCATCAGCCAGCGCACGGTCATGACCGCGCTGCAGAACAGCAACGTTTTGCTGATGGTAAAGCGCTGCACGATGCGGTCGATAAACAGCAGCAGAAACACCTCCAGCACCGCGCCCAGCGACATGTTGACCGCCACCATCAGGTTGCTTGCGCCCAGCTCGCCGCGCATGTAGTTGGGGAAGAACGAGCTGTTGAAGCCGTAGGTGATGGAGGTCACCAGCGCAAAGAGCATGAACACAAGAAAGCATTTGTCCTTAAAAAGCTTGGTGGGCGACATTTTGTGCCCCTTTTGCTGGCCGCCGCGCACATGCGGCAGCATAAACGTGGCCGCAATGGCGATGACGATCAGCGGGATGTAGACCACAAACGCCACGCTGACGCTTTTGCCGCTGAGCACGCCCGCGATCAGGCCCATGACCACATAGGCCGCGGTGCCCGTCATACGCAGCACGCCGTAGGGGGTGGTGCTGCGCGTCTCGGCCAGGTATTCCAGCGTCACCGTGTCGATCAGCGGCACCATGGGGTTCTGAAAGAAGGCATACACGCTCAGCGCAAGCGCCATATAGACAAGGTTGCCCGGGAAAAGGAACATCACCACCGCAAGCAGCACCCCGATGGACAGCAGCGTCAGCACCCGGGACTTGTTGCCCGCGTGGTCGGCCGCCATGCCCCACATGGGCTGGGCGAAGATGGAAACAAAGGGGCCTATGGCCATCAGCGTGCCGATGGCCGCGTCGCCAAACGCAAGATCGCGCAGGTGCAGCGGCATAAAGGTGAAAAACAGGTTGTTGCCGCCGTTGATCAGGATAAAGATGATGCAGATGCCGATGATCTGGCGGCGCTTTGTTTGATCCATGGCCACGACAGCTCCTTAATGTGCTCATAATGCGGACACCTGTATTATACAGCCGGCGCATGGCCACGGCAACGGACAAATCAAAAAGGCCGCCCGCAAAGCAGGCGGCCTTATTCTTCAACATCCGTGTATGGGTCGCCCCGCCCGTCTATGAGATAGGCGTAGCGCACATGCAGCGCCAGCGCCAGCACCTCAATATCCGTGACGTAGCGCTTGTTGGTCTCGATGCGGGTGATCACGTTTTTATCCATATCCATGCCCGCCAGCTGCAGCCGCTGCGCAAGGGCGCGCTGGGAGAGCTTCGCCGCCACGCGCAGCGCCTTGAGCCGCGGGCCGATGAGGTTCTTTTGGCCTTTGCGGATCTGTACCTTCGGCATGCACGCACCTCTCCCCTCGTCACAAAACTTCCACTTTATGGTTCATTGTAACGGACTGTTGCGCTGCAATCGGTTGTAAAAGTGAGACAAGATAGAAAATCCGGTGGTTTTCATGCAGGTGCATTGTGATAATGATGATTGCATTTATGATAGAAAACGCACATGCCGCTTCACGCACATCACACTGGATGCTTTGGGCATTTGTCAGGACGGCATACGCATTGTCATACCGGACGCACAAAAAAAAGCGCTGCGCAAGGCGCAGCGCAGGAGCCTGGAAGCGGGCTTTAAAAAGGGCCGTCACAAACAACCGTAGGATTTCCATACCTCCGCGCAGGCAGATTGCCAGGTGTATGTTTGGTGCTCTGCGCACATTCGTGCGCTTGCCATCAAAAACAGTTACACATCCAGCACCATCTGGCTGTAGGTCAGCGGGGCAAAGCCAAAGCGGGCGTAGAGCCCCGCCACGGCCCCGTTATCCGGCGAGACCTCCAGGCGGAAGCGCTTGGCCCGCGCTCTGTAGGTATCCAAAAGCCAGGTGATGCACTGCGAGCCCAGGTGCGCCCCGCGCGCCTCCTGCTTGATGTAGATTTCCTCCAGCAGCACGCACAGCCCGCCCACCTCGTTGCTCCAGGTAAAGGAGAGCAGCATGTAGCCCACCAGGGCGCCCTCGCATTCCAGCGCCAGCGCGCGCAAAAAGGGTGAACGGGCGAGCGCAGCGTCAAACGTGGCGGCAAAGTTGGCCTCGTCTACCGGATGCAGGGTGGCGGGGCCTGCGTAAAAGTCGCGGGACATCGCAAGATACGCCGCGCGGTCGCCGGCCTGAAAATCCCGAATGATCAGCATAAGACATCCTTTCCTTTGCACAGGGGCAAAATCGTTGATGCCCTTAGTATACCAGCTCCGCCGCCTTTTTGCGCGCCGCGCGGCAAAACAGGTGCGCGGCGGCTGAAAGAGCAGGCAAACGGCCCCTTTGGGGCACAGCGCGCGTATTTGATGGGATCGATGTTGCGTCCTTACCACCGTTATTGCGACGGGCATTGCATTCCCCTTGGCACACTTCAGGAGGCTCTTTTTGCGTGTTCAAGCCCGCAAACACTACGCTTTATGCTAAATGGACGCCTGTTGTGCCTGTGCCCATGTCTGCACCCACGATCACGCCTGTACCCACGCCCGGCGCAGCGGTAGCTTCGTAAGGCGGCAATCCCCAACAGGAGACCGCATGCTGCCACTGTGCATAACGCTGGCATTGCTTGCGGGCTGCTGTGTGGCGGTGCCCGCGCTGCTGCGCGGTAGGCGCGCTTGATCCAAATTCCCCTTAATCCTTACCAGGAAAAAGCGCGGCCGCCTCATTGAGGCGGCCGCGCTTTTTTACCATCGAAGCATTGCGCTTCCCCTACGAGCGGAACAGCACGCTCTCCTTTTTAAACAGCTTGCTTGTCAGATACAGCGCGAGCGCCATGTACACCAGCGTAGAGCCGCAGCCCAGCAGCATCAGCTGGTAATTGTACACACCTGAGAGCACCATCTTCAGGCAGCAGGATACGTTGAGCACCGGAATGAGCATCATGCCCATGGTTACGTCCCCCGCCTGCATCATCATGGTGGCGTAGGCCGGTATCATCACCGCCACCATCAGCAGGGAAAGATAGGTCTGCGCCTCCTTAAAGGAGCGCGCGTAGGTGCTGATGCCGATCTGTAGCGCGGAGAACGTCAGCGCCAGCAGCACCACCGTCAATATGGCCAGCAGCATGGCGGGCGCGGGCAGGTTGAGCACCACGTTATCGCCAAAGAGCAGCGGGTTGAGCTTCATGGAAAGGATGTACGCCCCCAGTGTGGCCACCAGCGACACAAGTGAGAACACCGTCACCGCCGCATACTTGCCCAGCAGAATCGCGATGCGCGAGGCCTGGGTGGAGAGCAAAGGTTCGAGCGTCTGCCGCTCCTTTTCCCCCGCCACAAGGTCGGTGGCCGCGCCCATGCCGCCGGTGCAGATGAACACCGTGATCATCATGGGCAGCATCATGATCAGCATCATGTTGCCGGTGCCCGCGCTCTGGCTCTGGCCGCTGTACACCTGCACGTCCACCGCCTCGGCCCGGATGGGCCGCAGCGCCTCCAAATCGATGCCCTGAGCGGCGAGCTGCGTCTTAACCGACGCGTCGCTGTAGGCCTGCAGATGCTCCATCAGCAATGACAGGCCCCCCTGGCTCTTGGTCTTGCCCTGGTCGTACACCAGGGTGATGGGCACCGTCTCGCCCCGGTCGATGTAGCGCTGCGCGTCCGCGGGCACGTCCAGCACCACCAGCGCCTTTTCCTCGCGCAGCAGCGTCAGGGCATCCCCCTCCACGATGCGCACCCCGTCCAAGCCCGATAGCACCTCGTCCTTAAGATAGCCTTCCACGGCGCGGGCCTGATCGCTGAAGGCCACGGTGGTGTTGTGCGTCACATCCTCCTGGATCTTGCCCATGCTGCCGCCCAGCAGCCAAAACAATAGCGGCAGCATGATCAGCGGCAGCAGCAGCGTAGAAAACAAGGTCTTTTTGTCGCGGCTGATGTCGCATATCTCTTTTTTAAATACCAACCATGCATGTCTCACAGCGCTTCACCAATCCGTTTCTCAAACACCTGCTCCAGCGTCTGGCAGCCGTACTTGGCCTTGAGCTCCTCCTGCGTGCCGATGGCGCGGATGCGGCCGTGGTCGATGATGCCCACGCGGTCGCACAGCCGCTCCACCTCGCCCATGACGTGGCTGGAGAGGATGATGCTCTTGCCCTCGCCCCGGCACTGGTAGATGAAATCCTGCGCGTGACGGATGGCGCTGACGTCCAGGCCGCTGGTGGGCTCGTCAAAGAGCATCACCTGCGGGTTATGCACGATGGCCCGGGCAAAGACGGTCTTTTGCCGGTTGCCCTTGGAGAGCTTGCCCGCGCGCCGATCGAGATACTCGCTCAGTTCAAGCGAGGCGGCGAGCTTTTCCACGCGCGCGTTGACCTCCCCTTTGGGCACGTTGCAAAGCTCGGCAAAGTAGGCGATGTTCTCCCTGGCCGTCAGCCGGTCGTAGAGCCCCGCCTCCCCGCCGAAGAGGATGCCCATCTGCGCGCGCGCCTGGCGGGCCTCTGATACGATATCGTGCCCGCATACCAGTGCCGTGCCCTCGGTGGGCTGCAGCATGCCCGCCAGCATGCGCAGCGTGGTGGTCTTACCCGCGCCGTTACGCCCCAGCAGGCCGAAGATTTCGCCAGGCCGTACCTCAAAGGAAATGTGGTCCACCGCAAGCACCACCTTGGCGCCTCTGGCCCTGAACTGCTTGGTCAGTTCCTTGACCTGGATCATGGTTATCCGTCCCCCTTCTTCATACGCGTTTAAGTATACAGAAGTTACGGCCATTACACAACCGGCGTTACATGCCTTTAAACGCATCAAAAGGCGCCCGCCCTCCCTGCATGGAAGGCGGGCGCCCGTCTCGCATTACCGCTGCCTGTTATGATACCTGCAAGTCCTTTCTTCGGTAGATGAGGTACGCCGCAAGGATGCACACCGCCATCACGCCCAGCGCAAGGCACACATCCTCAAGCAGGATGCCCTTGCTGTAGATGCGCGATGGGGAGAACCACTCCACCGGCGAGGCGTAATAGAGAAAGTCCACCTCGCTTCGCAGCTTGCTCACCACGCCCAGCACATACGTCACAAAGAACGCACCCAGCGCCGCGGGCACGGCGGTGCGTCCACTGTTGAGAAGCGATGAGAGAAAAAAGCCCAGCGCCATAAAGGTGAGGCCCGTCAAATACATGCCGAAGACCAGCGTGCCGATATCCGATGCCAGCTGCACGAGGTCCGTGCTCCACGGGCAGACGAGGAAACCCACCCCGATGCTCACCGCGCCCAGCAGCAACATGAAGATGCTGAAGTTAAATAGGCACGCAAGCAGCTTTTTGGTCACAATGCCGCTTCTACGGATGGGCTGGGCGTACAGAAAGGCGATGCTGCCGTCCCCGATATCCGATGCCAGGCTGCGGGTGCCCAGCATGCAGGCGTAGATACCCGTGGCCATGGCCACGTACTGCAGCGTATAGCACATGTACTGCAAAAGGTCGGCAAAGTTGGTCACCTGGTCGATGTTGAGCGCCTGCAGCAGCTCCTTGGGCAGCGCGTCCATCTGCGCTGTGACGCTCTGCATGATGCCGCTGTTCGCAAAGCTGGGGTACAGGCCCAGAAACAGGCCCACCAGCGCCGATACGATCACCAGCCAGATCAGCATGCCCTTGCGCATGCGGCGCAGTTCCATTGCAAATACGTTCATGCCTCGTCCTCCCCCTGCTGGCTGTAAAAGCGCATAAACGCCTCGTCGAGCGAGTCCTCTTCGATGCGCAGGCCGCTGATGTGCAGCGCGGCCAGCATCCGCACCAGCGCGTCCATATCCCCCGCGTAGCGGAAGTCCGTGCGCGCCTCATGCAGCTGGATGTCCGTCGCGCCGATCCTTTCAAGCATATCCACCGTCAGCGCCTCGCAATGCACCTGCACGCGGCTGCCGCGGGCGCGGCGCACCTTCTGCAAGGAGCTGGTGGTGATGATGCTGCCCTCCTTGATCACGGCCACGCGGCCGCAGATCTGCTGCACCTCGTCGAGGTTGTGGCTGGACATAAACACCGTCATGCCCTGCTCGTTCTCCTGCTCCAGCACGGAGAAGAGCCGGTGGCGCATCAGCGGGTCCAGCCCGCTTGTGGGCTCATCCAGGATCAGCAGCGCCGGCTGGGCCAGCAGCGCCTGCACCAGCGCCACCTTTTTCTTGTTGCCGGTGGAAAGCTGGCGCATCTTTTTATCGGTCTCTACCTCAAAGAGCTCGCACAAATCAAAGAGGCGCTCCTGCACCCCCTTGCCCCGCACAAAGCTGGCGCCGAATTTGAGCACCCGCCAGACGCGCTGCTCCTCGTAGCCGCGCACCTCTGCGGGCACATAGCCCACGCCCCGCTTGATGGCCGCGCTCTGATGTACGCAGTCCATGCCGAAAATCTGCGCCGCGCCGCTTGTAGGAAAGATAAAATTGAGCAGCAGCTTGATGGTGGTGGACTTACCCGCGCCGTTGGGCCCGATAAAGCCGAAGATCTCGCCCTCCTGCACATCCAGGTCCACCCCCGCGATGCCGCGGTTTTTGCCGTAGTATTTTGCCAGCGACGTGGTTTTGATCGCGCTGATTGCCATGGTCTTCCACCTCGTCTTTCCCATCCCGCCACACCATGCCGGCCGCAGCGGTTGTCGTTCGCCATATTATCTTGTATTATACCGCGATGCGACGCTTTTTCCTATGCCCAAAATGCGAAAAACGGCCGCGCGCATGCGGCGACGGCCTTCATTTCCATATATTGTCATTGCAGATTGCCTTCCCCGCCGGAAAACAGGGAGAGCATCCCGCCCGTCATCGCGTCGATGAGCGCGGCGTCCTGCCGGATCTTCCACGTGGCGCCATCGGGCACCAGCACGATCTCCACCTCGGTGGCCTTGGTGGGCAGGTTCTCCGCGCCCAGCGCCTCCTCCAGGCGGCCAGCCACCTCCTCTGCGGCGCGCGCCTCGTCCCAGGCAACGCCGCCAGCGCCGTCCTGGATCATATCGGGCAGCAGCTCCTCCATCAACTGGGAGACCACCTTGGCGGTGTCCACGCTCGTCACCTCGGCGGTAACAAGGGCTGTGTTGCTCTCCATTTCAACGCGGCCGTTCTCCACAATCTTGACCGCAAGATGATCCGTGATGCGCTGGGCCACCTGCTGGCCCTCCCCCTCGTCCGCCAGGCCGAACGATTCGGGGTCCTCCAGATAGCCGCGCGCCTTTTTAAAGTCCCGCGCGCGCACCGCGCTGAAGAAGTCCTGCACGACCTCCTCGGGTTTATAGGAGCGCGCGCTGCAGCCGCAAAACAGCAGTACCAAGCTACACAAGAGCAACGCCAGCGCGCGTTTGACCATACGCCTTGCCAATATAGATACGCTCCTTTCAAATGCTCAGGGGTTTTATCTCATGGTGCCCCCATTTTTCCCCGCTGTCAAGTTTGTGGCGGCGGTTTGTCAAGGCGCGCAATTTTTTATATAATGGAGAAAAAGCCACGCTGCCCGCATGTACAAAACGGAAAGGAGGCGCCGCCTTGAAGGACGATCACGTCATTTTCAGCCACATGCTGGCCTTTCTGTCGTTTTTTGCGCTGGCGGGCCTGCTGGATTGCCTGCTGTTTTTCTGGCTGGTAAACATCGGCATGGACATCCTGCTTGCCCAATCGCTTGCGGTGGCCTGCGGCATCCTGCTGCTGTTTGTGCTGCGGCGCATGCCCCACATCAACCACGATATCGCCTTCTCCACCGCCGAGTACAACCGCTTTATCATCACCAACGCCTGGGTGATCGTCATCACCTTAATTACGGTCTATATCTTTAACCAGACGCTGGGCATTCCTCTGTTCCCCATCAAAATCGTCAACATCCTCATCGCGCTGGGGTGCAACTGCTTTTACCACGTGCGCGCGCTGCAGCGCGCGGAGCGCAATGGTACCCGCCTGTAATAAAAAGCATGACGCCGCAAGGGCCTCGCCCCTGCGGCGTTTTTTTGCGGGCGGACGCAGGCGTTATGCGCGCTTCTGCCGGCTGAGCGACCAGCTGATGTAGAGGATGACGATAAAAAACAGCGTCTCGAGCACAGCCAGCGTCATCGTAACCTTGACGCTGGAGGCGAGCGCCAGCGTCTGGATCACCGCCAGGTCATAGAGCGCAAGCGTGGCGTAGCCTATGAACTTCTGGCGCGCGTCCCCCTGCTGCTGCCACAGCACCGGCACCGCAATGGCATTGATCACCACCAGCAGCATGCTCCACACGTAGCGCGACCAAAACAGGCCGTCGTAGGTGGGCGTCGCCACCAGAAACACGATGCTGAGCACCACCAGCAGCCCCGCCACCACAGCGATGGGAATCCATTTCTTTTTATTCATACGCGCAAAGCGCCTCCCTTTTGCGCATGCGCCGGGCACGGCGCATGCTTGTCCCTCTTTGTAGCAGTATTTCCACGTTTTACGGCGCTTTTCCTGCCTACATCGCGTTCATTTTGTAGAGATAGCGCTCTTTTTCCCGCTCCCACTGTTCAAAGCAAATGCCGCTTGCTGCCACCTCCTCGGCCAGCACACGGACCCTGCCGCTCCACGCGTTTAGGTTGTCCTCGTAGATGATGTCGATGGCGCCGAAGTCCGCCATGTACTGGGCGAGGCCCGCCAGCACCTCCTGCTGGAAGACCGCCACCTCCTGCGGCTGCCACCGCTGCGCAAGGGGCTCCAGCAGCGCCGGCTGGCTGAAGCGGTCGCGCAGCACGCGCAAAAACGCGGTAAAGTCCTCGGTGTTGTTGCCCGGCTCCAGCGTAAAGAGCATGCGGAAAAAGAGGTTCCACTCATAGTCTACATTGATCTGGCGCAGCATATACCCGCCCAGGATGCTGCTGAACGTGTCCTCGGGCACAAAGGGCTGCTCCAGCGCGATGGGCTGCTCGAAGTGAATCTCGCTTTTGGCAATAGCGTTGATGCTGCGGAACACGTAATATAGGGGGCCGCGGGGCTTTTGGTTCTGGTCGTAGCGCACCCCGCGCTCGTAGATATAGCGGCTGAGGATATCGCACGTGCGGTTGAAGTTGAGCGTAAAGCCGAGCGACTCCTGCATCTTGCGCGAGAAAAAGTCCGATATGGCCTTGGCCAACAGCTGCAGCAGCTCGCCCTCCTGCAAGGTACTGCGATTGTTCATCTGGTGCTGCATCTGCCGGTAGAGCACGTAGAGCTGGCGGTCAAGCACCTCCAGCGAGTTGTAGGTGGTGCCCATTAGCTCCCGCATAAAGGTATCGGCCAGCATGTAGTTGTTGTTTTTATAGATGATCTGGTGCTCCACTTCTGTCCAAAACACGTGCACGAGCGCCTTGATCTGCAACTCAAAGCGGATGGAGAAGGCCTCTTTTTCATACACGCCGTCTACCCGGTAGATGGCAAAGCCGTTCTTTTGCTGCTGGGGCTGCAGCGCGCCCGTCTCCATGTGCAGGTAGGGCATGGCGGGGTTGCCGTGCCAGTCGTCGCGCACCGGCTCTGAGAAGAAGGAGGCCAGGCGCTGGTAGAGCTGCTCCTCCTCCATCAAAAAGCGGCACTCCACCCGCAGGCCGATCAGGTCGGACAGGTCGGCCAAGATGCCCTCGGGCGTCACGTGCCGCTTGTAAAGGTTGTTGCGCAGAATCTTTTCGCGCAGGCTCTCCTTGCTCTTGACGCGGGTGGTGATGTTGAGCACGCAGTCGGACTGCGCGTCAAACAGCTCGGTAAAAAATGCCTCCAGCTCGCGCGCCGCCTCATGGTACGCCTCGTTGCGCTCCTCCATCAGCAGCAGCGTCTCGTCGATCAGTTCAAATACGGGCAGTCGCATATCAGGGGTCGTCCTTTCAAAAAACAGAATCCCATTGCCGCAGGCGCGCGTTTGAACAGGCGATGCCCCCGCGCCACGCTGCGGCTATATTCAGTGTACCATGTCCGCGTGCGGGGGTCATGCAAATGTTCTGTGAATTTTGCGCCTATTTGATACAACTCGTATGCAGCTGCGTGTATGATGAAGAATAGACAGTGTAAAAAAACGGAGGTGAGCGGTTTGCCGCATGATCGCCGCGCGACGCCGCGGTTCTATCTGCTGATCTGCACGCTGCTTGCTTGCGTATGCGTGCTGCTTTTATCCATCACGCTCTTTGTCAAGGGCAGCGCGCCCGCCTCCAGCCCCGGCGCCGCGCTGCACACGGATGCAGCGCGCACGTGCGCCGTCTTGTCACAGCCCGCCTGCGCGGACGCGCCCGCACGCTCCACTGCCTTCTCCACATAAGGCGTCTGCCCCTGCGGCAGGCCTGTTTGACGCATAAGAAAGGCCCGTTTGCCTCTGCACAGGCAGGCGGGCTTTTCTTTTTTATCAAAAAATGGGCGGACTGTCACTGTATGAGATCGTCGTGGAATATCCATACTAGTAGCAATTGTGAGGTGATATTTTGTTAGGTGTCATTATGAGCATCATTGCTGGCGCGGCAATGAGCGTGCAGGGCGTGATGAACACGCGCCTGGGCGATAAAATCGGTCTGTATGAATCCAACGCGTTTGTGCAGGGTACGGCGTTTGTGCTCTCGCTGATCGCCATGTTCATACTGGGGCGTGGCAACTTCCGTGCCATCGGCGAGGTCAACAAGCTCTACCTGCTCGGCGGCGTGCTGGGGATCATCATCACCATCACGGTGATGGTGGGCATCAAAAACCTGAGCCCCACGGTGGCCATCTCCATCATCCTGATCGCGCAGCTGCTGGTGGCCGCCATCATCGACGCGTTCGGCCTGATGGGTGCGGAGAAGGTGGTATTCGACTGGAAGAAGTACGTCGGATTGGCGCTGATGATCGCGGGCGTGGTCGTCTTCAAGCTGAAACCTGCATAAAGAAAAAGGCCGTCCGCCGGCAGAACCACCGGCGGGCGGCTTTTTTTAGTATTTGGTATCGTACGGCCAGGGCGTGCCGCCCGCCAGGCAGCCGCCGTCTACGTGGCACATCATGCCCGACATGTAGCTGGATGCGTCCGATGCCAGCATGATGGTAAGGCCCAATATCTCCTCGGGCAGGCCTGGGCGGCGCATGGCGATGCGCTCGCGCAGGTAGCGGCTGCGCTCGGGATGCTCCCAGGTGACTGTGGTCAGGGGCGTGATGATGTGGCCCGGCGCGATGGCGTTGGCGCGGATGCCGTACTGCGCCCATTCCACCGCCATGGAGCGCGTCAGGGCCGTCAGCGCGCTTTTGGTGGCGCCGTAGACGCTGCACCCCCCCAGCATGCCCACCGAGTTGTGGGAGCACATGTTGATGATGTTGCCGTGCTTTTGCGCCATCATGTGCTTGGCGACCTCCTGCGAGAGGAAGTAGACGCCCTTGAGGTTGATGTTCATAATGCGGTCGTACGTCTCCTCCGCAACGTCCAGAAAGCCCTCGCGCTTGTTGATGCCCGCGCAGTTGACCAGCACGTCGATGCGGCCGTAGTCCTCCATCACCTGCGCCACACAGGCGTGGATGCTCTGCATATCGCTGACGTCCAGCCGGTACTGCGCGGCGCTGCCGCCATCCTTGATGATATCGTCGTACACCCGCTCCAGCGGCTCGGGCGCGATGTCACACAGCGCCATCGTCGCGCCCACGTCCGCCATGCCCTTGGCCAGCACGCAGCCGATGCCGCCGCCCGCGCCTGTGAGCAAAATCACCTTGCCCTCCAGGGAAAACAGCTCCGTCAGTTTTTTGCCGATATCCATTGTTTGATCGCTCCTTTAAAAAAACAGATTTGCCCTCAGTAAAAAATGTCCGCATGCCCGCTGCTCTCATTGTATTTATCGTAGCCCCGGGCGGGCGGCCCGTCAAGAGCGCACGCAAAAAAGCGCTGCGCTTTCATGGCTGCAGGGTGCGCGCGTTGCGGCGCACATCCCGCGCACTATGTGTAAAAATATGTCCCCACCGCGCGCAAAATCCTGGGGCAAGCCTATTGACGCTCCATACAATGTACGCTATAATATCAAAGTCGGCCGTGGGGGATTAGCTCAGTTGGCTAGAGCGCTTGACTGGCAGTCAAGAGGTCAGGGGTTCAAGTCCCCTATTCTCCACCAGCGGCAAGTTGCCGCGCCCAGCGTCGCATCTTCCATTGTGAGGATGCGACTTTTTTGTGCCCGAAATAGGGTATCCATATCGTAAAACCCTGTCAGCAGCGTGACGCTGCAGCCAATATCGCAACTTACTTTTTTGAGGGGCGATATTTTTTTTGCCCGAAACGAAGTATTCATATCGTCAGACCCTGCCACATCGCCGCAAGCTATATGTTGCTTGCGGAAACTTTTTTGAAAAGTCACCGATGCGCTCCATTGCGCTGCGTCTCCTTTTCTGCAAAAAGCCTTGAAACTGCTTTGCTTCCAGGGCATTACAGCGCACCGCCGCTACTTATCCGGCACAAACTGCGCCACGTCCGAAAGCTCGCACGCAAGCAGCTTGCACAGGTCGTCCAGCGTGTTGGTTGAGACGGACATATTCTTGCGCAACCGCTGTATCGTGCTCCCGCTTATGCCATGCTTTACCCGCAATGTATATGTAGAATATCCTTTTCTTTTTAAGGTTTGCCAAAGCGGCGTATATACGATCATCAAATCATCCCCTATTGTACTTGTACGATTTCATTGTGCCCGCTATAATAGGCATAGAATATGCTCTAATATTGGGCATACCGTTGGGGGTGATAGGATGCGTGCGCAGCGCTGCTGTTTCTCCGGCCACCGGCCGGAAAAGCTCGATTGTCCGCAGGATGTCATCATTGCCGCGCTCCGGCGGGAAATCCTTGCCGCTATACGCGACGGCTACGCCACGTTTATCTCCGGCATGGCGCGGGGCGTCGATCTTTGGGCCGCGCGTGTCGTGCTTGATTTGCGCCGTCGCGATCCTGCGCTGAAGCTGATTTGCGCGGTGCCTTACAAGGGCTTTGCACGGCGCTGGAGCATGGATTGGCAGGAGCAGTACCACAGCTGACTGGCTGAGGCGGACGTCATTATCTTTTTCCACCCAGGTTTTGACTACGCTGCTTTTGCACAGCGCAACCGTTGGATGGTAGATCGCGCAACACGCATCATCGCTGTCTACCATGCTGGGCGCGGCGGCACCTATAACACGCTCGCCTACGCAAAACAGCAAAATATCGATATCCATATCATTCAGCTATAACGCGGCAACAAAAAAGGCCCCCGACATAGGTCGGGGGCGCTTTTTACGCGCTCACGGCGCGGGGTTCTCCTGCGTATCCTCCGGCGCCGGCGCAGGCAGCGCCTCCAGCGTGATGGTGACTGTAAAAAGGTCGCCCCTGATATCGATGGCAAAGGTGCCGCCCTGCAGCTCTACCAGGTTCTGCGCGATGGAGAGGCCCAGCCCGTTGCCCTCGGTGCTGCGGGCGTGGTCGCCCCGCGCAAAGCGCTCCAGCAGCGCCTGGGCCGGCACGTTGAGCGCCTGGGCCGAGATGTTCATCAGATGCAGCGTGACCGTGCCCTGCGCGACGTACAAATCCATGTACACCCGCGTGCCGGGCAGCGCGTACTTGCACACGTTGCCGTAGAGGTTATCCAGCACCCGCCACATTTTATCGCCGTCGATCATGGCATAGATGTCGCCCTGCGCGATGCTGCTGCGCAGCTCGAGGTTCTTCTCGTCAAAGCGCTCGGCGTACTCGCCGTTGGCCTGCATCACGATCTCCGCAAAATTGCGCCGCTCCAGCACCGCCTTCTCGTTGCCCGATGTGAGCTTCGATAGGCTGATCAAATCCTCGGTGAGCTTCTTCAGCTTTTGGGATTTCTCATCGAGCACCGCCACGTAGCCGCGCACGGTCTCGCTCTCCAGCGGCTGTTTTTTAAGCAGCTGGGTGTAGTTGATGATAGAGGTGAGGGGGGTCTTGAGGTCGTGCGAGACGTTGGTAATCAAATCCGCCTTGAGCCGCTCGGCCTGCACCTGCTCCTGCACCGCATCGGCCAGCCCCTCGCCGATATGGTTGATATCCTTCGCGAGCCCCGCGTAGGCCAGGGGCATCGCGCCCACCTTGGCCGAGACGTCCCCCTGCGAGATGCGCCGGATGACCTTGCTGATGCGCTTGAGCGCGAACGCGCGGTAGATCACGTACCCGCAGGCAAAGATATCAACGATGGCCACCAGCGGCAACCAGGCGTAATAATCGCCCCTGCCAAAGCTCAAATTCAGGATGCACAGCGCCGCCAGCAGCAGCACGATCTTGTAAACGTCCCCGATGTGCCGCGCGACCTTGCCGATAAAGAAGGCGTCGCGCATGCGCCGTGCGTGGGCATGCCAGGCAATGCTCATCAGGGTGCCCAGCGCCAGCGTATAGAGCAACAGGTACAGCAGGCATTCGGATGCCTTCCAGGATATGTTAAATGGCATCCAGCTAAAGATCAGGGCAAAGGCGCCGCGCGCATGCAGCCAAAACAGCGCGCCCAGCAGCAGCAGGGGGATCTCCAGATACATCCTGCCCCACAGCCCGGGCCGCTCCGCGTGCCGGCGCGCGTAATCCCGCACCAGTGCGATTGCGAGCCACAGCGTCAGCGCAAGCGCCACCGCCAGTGCCGCGATCTTCCAGGGCATGTGCGTGCGGAGCATATCAAAGCATGTCTTATATTGCTTAAAGCTGTCGTTTCGGTCAAAATTGGGCACGCTCGCGTTGACGTACATGCAGAGAATGTTGCCGCTGTCATCATAGATGGGGCCGATGGACATATCGGGCATAAAATTGCTTTCGATGCGCATCGGATTCGGGTTTTGGGGGTCGTAGCTGCAGTAGTAGGTCTGCCCCCAGCCCAGCTGTGCCTTATCCTCCCCCTGGCCCAGGTTGGTAAAGAGGCGCGCGTCGTTGCGCTGTTCATCGCGCACCACCACGATTTGATAGACAAAGTTGTCCTCCCCGCGGCCGATTTCCTCGCCGTGGGAATCCTGATACACCACCGCATCGCGCACATAATGCACACGTGCCTGCAGCGCGTTTAAAAACATCTGCTCAAACTGGTACGTCTCTTCGAACGACGCCTTGGTGAACACCTCCCTGCGGAAGATCACCAGCCCGTCATAGGCGTAGCGCCATACGAAAATCTGCCCCGTCACCAGTATAAAGAGCAGTGCGTGCAGCAGCACGCGCAGCCATCGCTTCATGCGCCAGGCGCCTCCTCTCCTACAGGTCCTCCAGTTTGTAGCCCAGGCCCCACACGCTCTTGAGATAGCGCGGCTCCTTGGGGTTGATTTCAATTTTATCGCGCAGGTGGCTGATATGCACCACCACCTTCTTCTCCATGCCGTCAAAGGGCTCCTTCCACACGTTCTCGTAGATCTGCGCGATGGAGAACACCCTGCCCTTGTTCTGCGCCAAAAACAGCAGCAGATTATATTCGATGGGCGTGAGCTTGACCAGCTCCCCGTCGACGCGCACCTCCTTGCGCGCGTCGTCGATCTCCAGTTGGTCGATGGCAAGCACGTCCCGGTGCGCCAGATTGCCCAGCTGCATGTAGCGGCGCAGGTTGGACTTGACCCGCGCCACCAGCTCCAGCGGGTTGAATGGTTTGGTGACGTAGTCGTCCGCCCCCACGTTCAGGCCGATGATCTTATCGGTATCCTGCGACTTGGCCGAGATCATGATGATGGGCACCGCGCTGACCTTGCGGATCTGGCGCGAGGCCGAAAGCCCGTCAAGCTTGGGCATCATCACGTCCAGCAGTACCAGATGGATGTCCTCGCGCCGCAGCAGCTGCAGCGCTTCCTCCCCGTTGTAGCAGCCAAAGACGCGGTAGCCCTCATCCTCCAGGTAGATGCGCACTGCCTCGACGATCTCCTTGTCGTCATCGCAGACCAAGATATTGTACATAAAAAATCCCCCTTGCCAAACGCCACGCGCGCACGCGGCGTCCTATCCATTATACCCCGCTTTGCGCCATACGGAAACGACGAATACCTCCCAGCTATACGGATGCACCATCTCTTTGGGGGGCGCGCACAGCGTCATGTCCCCGCGCGCTGCCATCACGTCCTTGAGGTTGGAATGGTTGCTGTCGATGACGATGATCTGCCCCTTAACATCGCTCAGCGCGTCCAGGTTGTCGATAGGCGCAAGCTGCATCACCTCGGCCTGGCGTATCTGTTCATCCGCCTGCCCTTGGCTGTAGTAATACTGCCTGCCCGGCTGCGGGTGCAGTATGGCCGCAATGCCGCCGGTGCGCAGCTCACCCGTTACAGAGATGTCGTCCGGCCCGCCCACTTGCTGGATATACGCGATGGGCGCCTCGTTCCAGCTGCTGTAGCCTTCAAACAGCAGCTTTGCCTGGTAGGTGCCGTAGAGCAGCAGCACGCCCGCCGCCATCAGCGCCACAACCGCCCGCCTGTGCTCGTGCGCCAGCAGGAACGCAAACGTAAAGAGGGGCAGCGCGATAAAGGGCATCATGTAGCGCGCTACATAGATGGGCCGCACCTCGGAGATCATCAGCGCGCCTGATACCACCAGCGCGCCTGCGGCCAGCGCCGCTGCGGCCGGCAGGATGCCCGGCGTCTTTGCGCGGCGGTACTGGTGTACGCGCAGCAGCATGTAGGTGCACACGGCCCACGGGAAAAACAGGGCGATGGAGCCCGGGTTGTTCTCTCCGAAGGGAAAGCACATCGTCTCAAGCAAAATATTCGGGTAGTCGATCGTGATCCAGTAATTGCCCGCCACCTGCAGCGACTGCCGTACGAAGAGCAGCAGGCCGGGCGCGTAGAGCGCAATCTGCACCGCGGCGCAGATAAACCAGCTTTTGAGGCCCGTTTTTTTGCGCACCACCGCGATGAGCAGCAAAAAGTTGATCGCCATGACGCTGAACAGCGCAAAATAGTGGGTGTAGGCCGCAAGCACGCTGAACAGGCAAAAGAGCGCGCAGTGCTTTCCCTTGGGCTGCGTGTAGCTTACATAGGCGTAGAAGGCGGCCAGAAATACAAACAGCGTGGCCCAGCTGTACATGCGGATGTGCACACTGTAGCGCGACATGATGGACAGAAAGCCCGCAAGAAAGGTGAACGCCATGCCCGCCTTGGCGCCGAATCTCGGGCGCACATGCGTGTAGCCCAGCGTGCAGAGGATCATCAGCGGGATTGCGGAGAACAGGCGCATTACAAGGATGCTATCGCCCAGCACGCTGGTGAAGCCCTTGAGCATGATGTAGTAGAGCAGCGGGTGCACGTCGGCAATGCCCGCGGCGAGCATGCCCGCCCAGCTCTGGCGCATCATGCCCACGGTGTAGCACTCATCCAGCCACAGCGTGCCGATGCCCAGGCCGGGCAGCAGCGCGGCGCAGGAAAGCGCCAGCAGGACCAGGTGCAGCCAGACGGAAATGCGGGCCTTACGGCTATCGGATGCGGCGCACAACATTGTTTTTAACCCTTTCCAGGTGGCTGGGCGTCACGTGCGCCTCCGGCGCGTCCTGATGCGCGGGCGGCTGTTCGCCCGCCATCCTCTGGTCGTTGTAGCTCTCCACCAGATAGAGCGGCCGGCGCTTTGCCTCATTAAACATGCGGCCCACGTATTCCCCCAAAATGGCCAGGGCCGCCATCTGCACGGCAAAGAGCAGCAGCACCAGCGCCCCCACCAGCGCCGCGCCCGAGACGGACGCGCCCAGCATGCCCCGCGCCGCCAATATGGCAACGTAGACAAACAGCAGCGCAAACAGCCCTGCGCTCGCATAGCCCGCCCAGCGCAAGGGGGTGGTGCTCAGCGCGGTGATGCCGTCCACTGCCAGATGCGCCAGCTTGCCGTAGCGCCATTTGGTGCCGCCCGCCGCGCGCGGCGCACGGTCAAAGAGAATCTCCTTTTTGTTGTAGCCAATCCAGGAAAAGAGGCTCTTGGAGCAGCGTCCCTGCTCCCGCAGGGCGCGCAGGGCCAGCACGCAGCGCCGGTCCAGCAGGCGAAAATCCCCCGTATCCGGCTGGATGGGTACCTGCGAAAGCCGCTGCAGCACGCGGTAGTATCCTTTGGAGGTCAGCTTTTTCATCGCCGTTTCACCCTGGCGGCTGCGCCTGCGGGCGTACACGTCGTCGTAGCCCTGGCGCCAGTAATCCAGCATGGTGGGGATCAGCTCGGGCGGGTCCTGCAAATCCGCGTCCATAATGATCACCGCGTCCGCGTCGCAATAATCCAGCCCCGCCGCAAGCGCCACCTCCTTGCCAAAGTTGCGCGACAGGTTCAGCACATGGAACCGCGTATCCGCGCGGCGCATCACCTCCATTTTCGCCAAGCTCGCGTCGCTGCTGCCGTCGTTGACCAGCAGAATTTCAAAGGCGTATCCATCGATACCGCCCAGCACCTGCAGCAGCCGCTCACTGAGCATATCGAGCACCTGCTCCTCATTGTAAATGGGAATCAAGATACCTACACGCTTCACAGATGTTCACTCCCCTTTCCTTTTGTAGCATAGCAACGGAAAATTAACATGCCACCCTGAAAAAAGTTAAAGTTTGGTCAGGTTTTACCATTCCATCCTTACTATGGCATGTGCCGGAGGGAATCATGCAAAAAGGCGCCCCCTTGTTTTCAAGGGGGCGCCCCAATCGCGTGCCGTTTTTTTGCTTTTACTCAATAGGAGCGCGCAAAGATCATCATGGCCTTGGCCGGACGGCCGCAGCACACGCAGGTGTCTCCCAGATGCTCCTGCTCAAAGGGCATGACGCGCGATGTGGCGCCGGTCAGCTCCTTGATCTGATCCTCGCATGCGCGGCATCCGCACCACATCGCCTTGACAAAGCCCTTATTCTCCTCCACGCCCGCGCGCAGCTCCTCGATGTTGCGCGCAGTAAAGGTTTTGCTCTCTCGCAGCGCCAGCGCCTTGTCAAACAGGCCCTGGTGCACCTCGTCCAGCAGGGCTGCAACGCTCTTTTCAATGCCGTCGATGGGCGCGGTACTCTTCTCCAGCGTATCGCGGCGCACCAGCGTCACCTGGCCGGCGGCCAGGTCGCGCGGGCCCACCTCAATGCGGATGGGCACACCCTTCATCTCCCACTCGTTGAACTTCCAGCCCGCGCTCTGACCCTCGCGATCGTCCATATGCACGCGCACGCCGGCGGTCATCAGCGCATTGTAGACGCCCTCGGCACCCTCGCGCACGCCCTCTTTGTGCATGGCGATGGGCAGCACCACCGCCTGGATGGGCGCCACGCGCGGGGGCAGCACCAGGCCACGGTCGTCTCCATGCACCATCACGATGCCCCCGATCATGCGCGTGGAGGTGCCCCAGCTGGTCTGGTAGCCGTATTTGTGGGAACCATCCTTATCCAAGAACTGGATATCAAACACCTTGGCAAAGTGCTGACCCAGGTTGTGCGAGGTGCCCGCCTGCAGCGCCTGGCCGTCCTGCATCATGGCCTCCATGGAGTAGGTGTGCTCCGCACCTGCAAACTTCTCCTTCTCACTCTTCTGGCCCACGATCACCGGGATGGCCAGCACGTTCTCGGCAAACTCGCGGTAGACGTTGATCATGCGCAGCGCCTCCTCCTCAGCCTCCTGGGCGCTTGCGTGCACGGTGTGGCCCTCCTGCCACAAAAACTCGCTCGTGCGCAAAAAGGGACGGGTGCTCTTTTCCCAGCGCACCACGTTGCACCACTGGTTCATGATCACGGGCAAATCGCGCCAAGACTGAATCCACTTGGCGTACATGCTGCAGATGATGGTCTCGCTGGTGGGGCGCACCACGATGGGTTCGGCCAGCTCCTCGCTGCCGCCACGCGTCACCCAGGCCACCTCGGGCGCAAAGCCCTCGACGTGCTCCGCCTCTTTTTTCAGCAGCGATTCGGGGATAAACATGGGGAAATACGCGTTTTTCGCGCCATTGGCCTTGAAGCGCGCGTCCATCTCCTGCTGAATCAGCTCCCACACCCCGTAGCCGTAGGGGCGGATGACCATGGTGCCCTTGACCGGACCGTAATCCACCATCTCGGTCTTCAGGATGACATCGGTATACCACTGGGAAAAGTTCTCTTCTCGCGAGGCGATGTGGGTGACAAATTCCTGCTTGTTTTTAGCCATGTTCTTCCTCTCTCCTTACCTGGTCGCATTGCGTCCGCCTCTGGGCCGGGCACAAAAAAGGCACCCCGCCCTCTCCTTACAAAAGGACGGGATGCACCCGCGGTACCACCTTTTTTGGCGCAAAGCTTTGCTCGCGCCCGCTCATCGTATCCCTTAACGCGGGATGCAGCCACGGCGGGGTTTGCCCGCGGCTCTCGGCCCGGGATGTGCCTGCGCGCCCTGCCTCGCCCTCCCTCTCAGCCCATGGGGAGCGCTCTCTTGCCTGCCTGCAGCGCCTGACGCACGCGTTTGTGACCGATACAATCGCCTTTATGCTGTCCATTATACCGCAGCGCCCGGCGTGTTGCAAGCGTGCGTTTGCTTTTGCGGGCCCCGCGCGCGAAAGCGGGCCGTGCCCTTGGGCCAGCGGCGGCGCGCCATGGCGTAAAGCCCGTAGCCCAGCAGCGCGCCTAGCGTGTTGAGCAGCACGTCGTCCACGTCCGCGCCCCGCGCGCAGAACAGCTGGCACACCTCGATGCACAGCGATGCGAGCATGCCCCAAAGCGCCGTGCGCCAAAGCGGCGTCGCTCTGGCGTAGAGCAGCGGCAGCAGCAGCCCCAGGGGCGCGAACATCGCCACGTTGCCCGCAAGGTTGATCAGGCTGTACGTGTTCCACCCCTGCGCCAGCATGCCCTTGATGGTGGCAAGGGGCGCCAGGTTCACCGTGCCCAGCACGCGCCACGGCCCCGAGAACAGGTGTGCAAACGAGACCGTCTGAGAGAGCAGCGCCGCCATGTACAGCCACAGCACGAGCACGCCCGCCTCGTGCCACGCCCCCAGCTTGCGCCTGTGCCGCAGAAAATAGGCCAGCGCGCGCGCCGTCAGCATCACCGGCAGCGCAAAGAGCATGTCCCGCGCCGCAGCGCCCATGTAAAAAAGTAGCGTCTGCATACAATCCCCCCTTAGCGCGCCGGCCTTTGGGCGCGCGGGTATCGCTTTATCCTAGCGCAAAGAAAGGGGAGGCGTGTTGCGCTTCTCTTACGCCGGCCTTACGTTTTTCTTACGACGCGCCCTTCTTTCGGCCGGCCGCGGCGGGCATAAGGCCGGATAAAAAAAGGAGGCGGCGCTGCAAGCGCCGCCTCCTACTTACGTGCCGTTTACTTCAGCACCGACAGGTAGATATTTTTAACGTCCTGTTTGGTGAGCTGGAACATGTTGCCCATGGTACCGTTGGGGTTGGTCACGCGGGCGCGCTGCACCATCTCATCGATGCGCGTATCGTCCTTGATGCCCAGCTCGTAGAGGGTGACGGGCATGCCGATGCGCTTAAGCCAGCTGCGGAAGCGGCGCACGCCCTCCTGCACCACCCAGTCGGTATAGTGCGTATCCACGTCCACGTCAAACACGCGGGCGCACAGCTGCACAAAGCGGCGGGGGTCCCGCTTGTAGTTGTAGAGCATCCAGGCGGGCATCAACACGCCCAACCCCGCGCCGTGCGCCACATCGTAGGCGGCGCTGAGCTCGTGCTCCATGCCATGGCAGGAGCCGTCCATGCCCCCGCGGCCCACGCCCGTGATGTCGTTGTGAGAGAAGGATCCCGCCAGCATCAGCTCTGCGCGCGCGTCGTAATTATCAGGCTGCGCGATGGCGATGGGCGTCTGGCGCAGCACCGTCTTCATCACCGCCTCACAGAAGCGGTCCGTCAGCTCGTTTTTCATATCCGGCATAAAGTAGCGCTCAAAGCTGTGGGAGAAGATGTCCGTCGCGCCCGATGCGGTCTGGTACGCCGGCAGCGTGTAGGTCCACTCGGGGTTCATGATGGAGAACGTGGGCCGGCAGGGCGCGAACATAAAACCGCGCTTGAGCAGCGTCTCGTCCTCTGTCAGCACGCTGGAACGGGAGGTCTCGCTGCCCGCCGCCGCGATGGTGAGCACCGTGCCCACCGGCGCCATTTTGGTGGGCTCGGCTTTGCCCGAGTAGTAGTCCCAGAAATCCCCCTCGTACACCAAGCCCAGCGCGATGGCCTTGGCCGTATCGATGGCGCTGCCGCCGCCCACGGCCAGGAGAAAGTCCACGCCCTCTTGCTTGGCGATGGCAAGCCCCTTGCGCGCAAGCGAGAGCAGCGGGTTGGGCTTGACGCCCGAAAGCTCCACAAAGGGCAGCTCGGCCTCGCCCAGCGCCGCGACCACCTTATCGTAGAGGCCGCTTTTTTTGATGCTGCCCCCGCCGTAGACCAGCATCACCTTTGTGCCGCCGTACTGGCGGATTTTCTGGCCCACCTGGGCCTCGGTCCCCTTGCCGAAGATCATGTCCGTGTAATGGCAAAACTCAAAATTTAACATGGTGCGTTTTTTCCTCCCTCTGACATTTGCTTGTGTATGGACAGCGCGCCTTTTTCAGCGCGCCAGCTGGTAGATGTTGTACACGTCCTGCACCGATAGCTTGACAAAGTTGCCCACGTAGCCGTGCGGGTAGCGATAGGCCTTGTTGGCCATCTCCATAAAGCGGTCCTCGCCGATGCCCATCTCCGAAAGGCGAATGGGCATGCCAAGGCTGTGGAAGAACTGCTCGGTGCGCGCGATGCCCTCCAGCGCCGTCTTTTCCGGATCGTTTGCGTCGTTCTCCACGCCGTAGACGTTAACCGCGTAGCGCACAAAACGGGGAACATCGTGTTTGTAGACGTAGCGCATCCAGGCGGGGATAATCACCGCCAGGCCCGCGCCGTGGGTGATGTCGTAGATGCCTGAAAGCTCGTGCTCGATGTTGTGGCTGGCCCAGTCGCTCTCGCGGCCCACGCCCACCGTATCGTTGTGCGCCACCGTGCCCGCCCACATGATCTCGGCGCGGTAGTCATAGTTCTCCGGCTCCTTAAGCACCTTAGGGCCCGCCCACAACAGCGTCTTCCACACCCCCTCGGCCATGCGGTCGATCACAAAGGTGCCCTGCGTGTTGCTGAAGTAGCGCTCTACGATGTGGGCGTACATATCCACAATGCCCGCGGCCGTCTGGTAGGCCGGCAGCGTGTAGGTCAGCTCTGGATTGAGAATGGAGAAGCTCGAACGGGTGGCCGGTCCGCCCCCCGCCAGCTTGTACCATCCATCCTCGTTGGTGATGACGCAGCCCGCGGAGGATTCGCTGCCCGCCGCAGGGATGGTCAGCACCACGCCCAGCTTGAGCGCGCGCGCAGGTTTCTTCCCCGTGGTGAAGAAATCCCACACGTCCCCCTCGTAGGGCACGCCCATGGCGATGGCCTTGGCCGAGTCGATGACGCTGCCGCCCCCCACCGCCAGGATAAAATCCACCTGCGCGCGGCGGCACAGGTCGATGCCCTCGCGCACCAGGCTGAGGCGCGGGTTGGGCTTGACGCCCGCAAGCTCCACAAAGGACAGCCCCGCCTCTTTCAGCGAGGCGACCACGCGCTCGTACAGGCCGCTTTTCTTGATGCTGCCCCCGCCGTAGTGCAGCAGCACGGTTTTGCCGCCAAAGGCGCGGATCTCTGCGCCCGCCTGTCCCTCGGTGTTGCGGCCAAAGATGAATTTGGTGGGTACGTGAAAGACGAAATCCTGCATATTGTTCTCCTTCCTGTCCTAAAAAAGCGTGCACACAGAAATGGCGTAAACGCATCCATTAAAAAGATCGCTAGGCCCATTATACTCCCCCTTGCCTGTTTCTGCCAAGACGGCCATTGCCAAAGATGTGCGTTTTGCGCTACCATGATGGAGAAATCGATCTGCAACAAAAAGGAGGCACACACCATGTACATCCTTGTGGAACCCAACCGCGTCTATCCCGATGCCCAGGGCATGCGCGCCGCGATACGCGCCATTGCGCCCGGGGCGCAGGTGGATATCGCGCGCCCCTCGCGCGCCACCGATACGCAGCTTGCCCGCGCCGAGATCATCTACGGCACGCCCAACCCCACGCGCCTGAAGACCGCGCGGCGCCTCAAATGGCTGCAAAAGGACAGCGCGGGCGTAGATAAGGTGGTGGATCGCGCCCTCTACGCCCATCCGCAGGATATCATCCTGACCAACGCGCGCGGGGTGTTCGGCCTGCCCATCGCCGAACATGTGGTGATGTGCATCCTCGCCTTCAACCGCCACATGGCCGACATGGTGCGCGCGCAGGACAGCGAGACATGGCTGCACCTGCGCCAGATGCGGGAGCTTGCGGGCGCCACGTGCGTGGTGGTGGGGCTGGGCGATCTGGGGCTTTCCATCGCGCAGTACCTGCACGCGCTGGGCGCGCACGTGATTGGTGTGCGCCGCAGCGGGGGCGTGCCGCCTGCGGGCGTGGACGAGCTGGTGCAGACGGACCGCGTGGAGGAGGTTTTTCCCCGTGCCCAGTATCTGGTGCTGGCCCTGCCTGTCACGCCCGATACGGTGGGCTTCCTCTCTGCGCAGCGCATTGCGCTTTTGCCGCAGGACTGCCTGGTGGTCAACGTGGGGCGCGGCGTGCACATCGACACCGGCGCGCTCACAGAGGCGCTGCAGGCGCAGCGCATCGCGGGCGCGGCGCTGGACGTGACCGACCCCGAGCCGCTGCCGGCGGGCCATCCCCTCTGGCACATGCCAAATGTGCTGATCACGCCCCACTGCTCCGGCCTCTCCGACCAGCGCGAGCGCCGCATGATGGACCTGTTTTTGGACAACCTGGCGCGCTACGTATCGGGCGCACCGCTGCGCAACCGCATCGACTTTGATCGGGGCTACTGACGAAGAGGGCGCGCGGCTCCCCTTGCGCAATGCCCCGCGCCTGCGTTTTGACGGCTCTCCCCAGGTTGTCCGTGGTCATCTTTGGGCCGGCCTATATCTCTCCTACCGCCCGCGGTCATGGGTGTTTTGAGACGATCAAAAAAAGCGCTGCAATCGCATGATTGCAGCGCCTTTTTGATGTGATGTTATTCGCCCAACAGCAGGCCCTTCTGCTGCAGGAATTCGTGGGCGACATCGCGCGGCTCGCGGTGCAGTTCGTCCACCTGATAGTTGAGCTCCTTCATGGTGTCGTCGTCGATCACGCCACAGAGCACCTCAATGGCCTCCTGCAGCTCGGGATACTTCTCCAGCGTCTCGGCGCGCACGATGGGCATCGCGTAGTAGGGCGGGAAGAAATGCTGGTCGTCCTCCAGCGAGACCAGATTGTACTTTTTGAGCAGGCCGTCGGTGGAGAAGGCGCTGGTGACGTCGATCTCCCCGTTGTCCAGCGCGATGTAGCGCAGGCTGCCGTTGAGGCCCACGGACTCCTGGAACTGGAAGCCGTACTTCTCGGTCAGGCCCTTGAGGCCGTCCTGGCGGTTGATGAACTCCAGCGTGGTACCCGCCTTGAGCTGGCTGCCCACCTTGGCAAGGTCGCTGACGGTCTTGAGGTTGTATTTCTCCGCCGTCTGCTGCGTCACCGCCAGCACATAGGTATTGTTAAAGCCGATGGGCGGCAGCGTCTCGATGTTGTGCTCGTCTTTGAGGTACGCCTTGGCCTCCTCGTAGACCTTGTCGACATCCGTGATGGGCTCATTCTTCATGATGTCCACGTACACCGTTCCGGTGTACTCGATGTACATGTCGATCTCACCCTGCTGCAGCGCGGAGAAGCACACCTGCGTGCCGGAGAGCAGGTTTTTGCGCTCCACGGTGATATCGGTGCGGTCCTCAATGATGTCCGCAAACATGTGCTCCAGCACCTCCTGCTCGGTGTAGTCCACACCCGAGATGGTGATGCTCTTGTCCGTTTTGCCCACGCCGGCGGAGACGCCCGTCCACACAAAGGCGATGGCCAGGATGATGGCGGTGGCCGACAGGATGACCTTCTGGTGCCTGCGGTTCTTTTTGAGTTTTTCCGGCGAGGCGCCGTTTGTGCGCTGCAGGCTGATGGGGGTCACCAGCTTTTCAATCAGGCCGAAGAGATAGTCCACAAACAGGGCCAGCAGGCACGCGGGGATGGCGCCCGCCAATATCTGGTAGTTGTTGAGCGTGCGGATGCCCGAAAACACCAGGAAGCCCAGGCCGCCCGCGCCGATGAACGCGGCGATGGTCATCAGGCCCACCGCGGTGACGGCCGAAATGCGCACGCCCGCCATGATCACAGGCAGCGCCAGCGGAATCTGCACCTTAAAGAGAATCTGCGGCTTGGTCAGGCCGATGCCCTTGGCCGCCTCCAGCGTCTCGGGGGCGATATTGTCAATGCCCGTGTATGTGTTTTTGATGATAGGCAGCAGCGAGTAAAGCACCACCATGGTGACCGCCGGCACCGTGCCGATGCCCAAAAAGGGCACCACAAAGCCCAGCAGCGCCATCGAGGGGATGGCCTGAATGACGTTGGCAATGCCAAGCACCGGCTTGTTGAGCTTTTTGACGTAGCTGACCAGGACGCCCAGCGGCACGCCGATAAGCAGCGCCAGCCCCACGGAGATGGCGGTCAGCTGCACGTGCTCTAGCAGCAGCGAGAGAATCTGGTCCTTACTCTGAGCAACGTATTGAAAGAATTCCGTAATAAAACCCATCGCCTATGCCTCCTCCGTTTCCAGGAACTGCTGGCTGAGCGTCGTCACCAGGCTCGACTTGGTGATCAGGCCGTTCAACCGCCCCGCCTGGTCCACCACGGGCACTGTGGAAATGTCCTTTTCGTCCACCAGCTTGAGGATGTCCACGATGCTGTCCTCCGGATCTACATGCAAAAACGTGGTGCCCATCACCTGGTCCACTTGCACGGACTGGTCCTTGGCGTGGCGCACCTGGCGCGCGGTAACGATGCCGCGCAGCTTGCGCGCGCGATCCACCACCATCAGGCTGTCTACCTTGGCGGTGCGCATCAGCTGCACGCACCAAAACAGCGCCGCGTTGGGCGAGCAGGTGACCGGCCGGTCGATCATGATGTCCTTGGCCTTGATAAACTCCGGTGAGGTCCAGATGCGCTTTTTGCCCACAAACTCACACACAAAGTCGTCCTCGGGGTTTTTGAGGATGTGCTCCGGCGTGTCGTACTGCAGGATGTGGCCGTCGCGCATGATGCAGATACGGTCGGCAATCTTGATGGCCTCGTCCATATCGTGGGTGACGAACACGATGGTCTTGTGCAGCTGCGCCTGCAGGGCGATGAGCTCATCCTGCAGCTGGGAGCGTGTGATGGGATCCAGCGCGCTGAAGGGCTCATCCATCAGCACGATCTCCGGATCGGTAGCAAAGGCGCGGGCCACGCCCACGCGCTGCTGCTGCCCGCCTGAAAGCTCGGTGGGATAGCGCTCCAGAAAGCTTTCGTCGTGCAGGCCCACCATCTCCATCAGCTCCAGCGTACGCTTGGCGATATCCGCCCTGGCGCGCTTCTGCACCCTGGGAATCAGCTCGATGTTCTCCCGCACCGTCATGTGCGGGAACAGGCCCGTCTGTTGAATGACGTAGCCGATATCCCGGCGCAGCGCTATAACGTCTTTCTCGGCGATGTCCTCTCCCTTGATGAAGATCTGACCGGAAGACGGTTTGATCAGCCGATTGATCATCTTCAACGTCGTTGTCTTGCCACAGCCGCTCTCCCCGATGATGGCAACCAGGTTGCCCTCGGGGATCTCAAAGGAGATGTCATGCAGCACGGTTGTTTCCTTAAAACGCTTTGAAACGTTGACAAATTGGATCAAAACAACCCCTCCCCTTTCCAAACACTAGAATGTGCTCATTATACAACTTTTCCGCCATCCTGTCTAGAAAATCAGGTTGTCACGTGCGATTCTTAACAAAAAATTAACCCTCCGGGTCAAAATATGACCCGAAGGGCTAACAAATAACCGTTTACGCGGCAGCCTTATTTGATTTCCACTTTGGCGCCGACTTCCTCAAATTTGGCTTTAAGGGCATCGGCCTCCTCTTTGGAGACGCCCTCTTTGATGGCCTTGGGCGCGTTGTCCACGACCTCTTTGGCTTCCTTCAGGCCCAGGCCGGTCGCCTCGCGGACGGCTTTGATGACCTTGATCTTCTCGGCACCCACCTCGGCGAGCACGACGTCAAACTCGGTCTTCTCCTCCGCAGCGGCGGCAGCGCCGGCAGCGGCGGGGGCAGCGGCCACGGCCACGGGGGCGGCGGCGCTCACGCCAAAGATCTCCTCGAGCTCTTTGACCAGTTCGGACAGTTCCAGCACGTTCATCTCTTTAATGGCTTCAATGATTTCTGCTTTCGTCATTGTTTCTTCCTCCTCAAATCGAAAAAAATCGGTTGTAATGGTTACGCGGCCCAGGGGCCAGGTTTACGCGGATTTCTGCTGCGCGATTGCGTTAAGCGCACAGGCAAGCGCGCGCGCGGGACCCGACAGCACGCTGACGAACTGCGAGATGGGCGCGTTGAGCTGGCCAAGCAGCTTGGCGACCAGCACTTCCTTGCTGGGCAGCTTGGCGAGCGCCTCCACCATCTGGGTATCGATGACCTCGCTGCCCAGGATGCCGCATTTGATCTGGGTCTTCTTCGCCTTCTCGGCAAAGTCGCTGAGCACCTTGGCGGCGGAGACGGGGTCGTCATACGAGAACGCCACGGCCGTGGGGCCCTCCAGATGCGGGGTCAGGCCCTGGATCTCGAGTGCCTCGGCAGCGCGGTGCACCATGGTGTTTTTCAGCACGCGGTACTCCACGTTGGCCGCGCGGCACGCTTTGCGCAGCTCGTTGTCCTCCGCCACGCTCAGGCCGCGGTAGTCCAGCAGCACCACGCCCTGTGCACGGCTGATTTTGTCGCGGATTTCATCGACGATCACCGCTTTGGCGGCGCTGTTTTTGGAAACGGGAATGTTCGACATGGATTCACCTCCCTTAAGACTGTTTGCAAGAAAAATGCCCTCATGCAGCGCAAGCATAAGGGCACGAATAGACATCGTACAAAACCCTATACCTCGGCGGGCTGCCCCGATGGGACATTACGCGCGTATCATGCGCACCTGCTGTCTGCGGCGTTCAGGCAATTTTCACTTTTCAACGCAGATAAGTATACAAAACCCGCATGGGTTCTGTCAAGCCCTATCTGCCAAAGCGCAGGGAATTGACGCGGATGCCAGGGCCCATGGTGGTGGAGACCACCACGCTGCGCAGGTAGGTGCCCTTTGCGGCGGCGGGTTTGGCCTTGACCACGGCGTCCATCAGCACATTGAGGTTCTCCAGCAGCTTCTCCTGGCCGAAGGAAACCTTGCCGATGGGCACGTGCACGATGCTGGTCTTATCCACGCGATACTCCACCTTACCGGCTTTGATATCCGCCACGGCTTTGGCGATATCCATGGTGACGGTGCCGGATTTGGGGTTGGGCATCAGGCCCTTGGGGCCAAGCACGCGGCCCAGGCGGCCGACCAGGCCCATCATATCGGGGGTGGCGACGCAGACGTCGAACCCAAACCAGTTCTCCTTCTGGATTTTCTCAATCATGTCCTCCGCGCCTACAAAGTCCGCGCCGGCCTGCTCGGCCTCGGCGGCCTTGTCGCCCTTGGCGATGACCAGTACCTTCACGGTTTTGCCCGTGCCGTGCGGCAGCACCACGGTGCCGCGCACCTGCTGGTCGGCATGGCGGGGATCGACGCCCAGGCGGATGGACAGTTCCACCGTCTCGTCAAACTTAGCTTTGCCTGTCTGGATGGCCAGCGCAATCGACTCGGCGGGATCATACTGGGTTGCCTTCTCAAAGAGCTTGGCGCTCTCCTGATATTTCTTACCACGTTTCATACTTTGCGTTCCTCCTTTGTGGTTATAGCGGAATGATCCTCCCACAAACCGTCCTATTCGTCGACCACCGTCACGCCCATGGAGCGCGCGGTGCCGGCAATCATGCTCTCGGCAGCCTCGATGGAGGCGGCGTTCAAATCGGGCATTTTGGTCTCGGCGATCTCGCGGACCTGCGCACGGGTGATCTGGGCCACCTTGGTGCGGTTGGGCACGCCCGATCCGCTCTCGATGCCGCACGCCTTTTTGATGAGCACAGCAGCCGGAGGGGTCTTGGTGATGAACGTAAAGGAACGATCCTGATAGACGGTAATGACCACGGGAATGATCAGGCCCGCCTGCTTCTGGGTGCGCTCATTGAACTCCTTGCAGAAGCCCATGATGTTGACGCCGTGCTGGCCCAGGGCAGGACCGATGGGGGGCGCCGGGGTGGCTTTGCCCGCGGGCACCTGCAATTTGATGTAACCGGTAATTTTCTTGGCCATTTTTAACACCTCCAAAAAAGTAGTTGTGGTAATGGCGGGGCGCATGGCCTTGGCCCCTCCCACTGACACAAATGCAGCGCATGCCCCGCCTTACGAGAAAGAAGGCGCATGCGCACATGTGCAGGCAACAGATACAATCGGGCCGCGCAGCCGCATCAGACGCGGATCACCTGCATGAAGTCCAGTTCGACCGGTGTCTCGCGGCCAAACATCATCACGGTAACCTTTACCTTCTGATTGACGTTGTCCACCTCGTCGACCACGCCGACGAAGTTTTCCAGCGGCCCGTTGATGACGCGCACGTTCTGGCCCGCCTCGATATCCACGCGCACAGGCGGGTTCTCCACGCCCATGGACTTAACCTCCTCCTCCGAAAGGGGGATGGGTTTGGAGCCGGGACCCACAAAGCCGGTGACGCCGCGCGTGTTGCGCACCACGTACCAGGACTCGTCCGTCATCACCATTTTGACAATCACATACCCAGGAAAGATCTTGCGCATGACGCTGCGCTTTTTGCCGTTTTTGACCTCGATGGTCTCCTCCATGGGCACGTTGACTTCCATGATTAAATCCTGCAGACCACGGTTTTCCACCGTCTTCTCCAGGTTGGCTTTTACCTTATTTTCGTATCCCGAATAGGTATGCACGACATACCATTGGCCTTTTTCTTCACTCATGCTAGCGGTATGGGCGATGGCAGAACATGCGCCCCTATCCTCCTTAGGCTTTGATTAACCACTGGAATACCGGCGTCACGGCCAAATCCATCAGCCAAATGATCAGGGTAAACAGCGCCACAAATACGATGACGGCGGTCACGTAGGAAGCCAGTTCCTTCTTCGTGGGCCAGGTCACCTTTTTCAGTTCAGAAATTACATCCTTTATATAGCGGATTGGATTGCGGCGTTTCTTTTTGGGCGCGGCGCCCTTTTTGGCAACCTTATCCTTCTTCTCCGTTTTGGCAGAGGCCATTATCGTTCACATCCTCAAAGCTTGATACACAAATGGGCAAAAGCGCGTGAAAACAACCCTGCCTTAGCGGGTTTCACGGTGCAGGGTATGCGCCTTGCAGAACTTGCAGTACTTGCGCATCTCCAGACGATCCGGATCGTTCTTTTTGTTTTTCATGCTATCGTAATTGCGCTGTTTGCACTCCGTGCAAGCCAGGGTAACCTTTACACGCATCGCGTGACACCTCCATTAAATGAGCATTTGGACATAGCAATACTACGATAATTTATCACATTTTCCCACGGGTGTCAATGGTTTGTCCCGGTTTTGCACCCGCCGGCAAACGTACAGGGAAAAAAGAAGGCCGGAACCCTGCAGGACCAGCCTTCTTACCCATCGTTTATACGCGTGCTTTATTCGATAACGGAGGCAACGACACCCGCGCCCACCGTGCGGCCGCCCTCGCGGATGGCGAAACGCAGGCCCTCTTCGATCGCGATCGGCGTGATCAGCTTGATCTCCATGCGGATGTTGTCCCCGGGCATCACCATCTCCACACCCTCAGGCAGCGTGATCACACCCGTCACGTCCGTCGTGCGGAAGTAGAACTGCGGACGGTATCCATTGAAGAACGGCGTGTGTCGACCACCCTCTTCCTTCGTCAGCACGTATACCTCCGAATTGAAGTGCGTGTGCGGATGAATCGAGTTCGGCTGCGAGAGCACCTGCCCGCGCTCGATCTCCGTGCGCTGGATCCCGCGCAGCAGCACGCCGATGTTGTCCCCCGCCACCGCCTGATCCAGCAGCTTGCGGAACATCTCTACGCCCGTTACCACCGTCGACTTCTTCTCGTCGCTCAGGCCCACGATCTCCACCGTGTCCTGCACCTTTACCGTCCCGCGCTCCACGCGGCCCGTCGCCACCGTCCCGCGCCCCGTGATCGAGAACACGTCCTCTACCGGCATCAGGAACGGTTTATCTACATCGCGCTCCGGCGTCGGAATGTAGCTGTCCACCGCGTCCATCAACTCGTAGATGCACTGGCTGTCCGGACCCTCCACATTCCCAGCCTGCGCCGCCTCCAGCGCCTTGAGCGCGCTGCCGCGGATCACCGGAATGTCGTCCCCAGGAAACTCATAGCTCGACAGCAGCTCACGGATCTCCATCTCCACCAGCTCCAGCAGCTCCTCGTCGTCCACCATGTCGCATTTGTTCATAAACACGATGATGTACGGCACGCCCACCTGCCGCGCAAGCAGAATGTGCTCCCGCGTCTGCGGCATCGGGCCGTCTGCCGCCGATACCACCAGAATCGCTCCGTCCATCTGCGCCGCGCCTGTGATCATGTTCTTTACATAGTCCGCATGCCCCGGGCAGTCCACGTGCGCGTAGTGGCGCGTCTCCGTCTGGTACTCCACGTGCGCCGTGTTGATCGTGATCCCGCGCTCCTTCTCCTCCGGCGCCTTGTCGATCTCGTCGTACTTCATCGCCTCGGCCTGGCCCTTGGCCGCCAGCGTCATCGTGATCGCCGCCGTCAGCGTCGTCTTGCCGTGGTCTACGTGACCAATCGTACCGATGTTTACATGCGGTTTGTTGCGTTCAAACTTCGCTTTTGCCATCTTTCTTTCTCTCCTTTTGTTTACGGCGGCACATGACCACCAATGGTAGTTTTATGACATATGGAGCGGGTGATGGGAATCGAACCCACGTGGCCAGCTTGGGAAGCTGGAGCTCTGCCATTGAGCTACACCCGCGCAAATCAGTCAAGCAGTACATATTTTACAAGATTGCCCCCTGTTTGTCAACAGCGCAAACGGGCGCGCGTAAAGGGCTGAGGCCCTTTTGTGCCTCACTGTTCCTGCAGGTATTTTTCCAGTTTGCGCTTGATGCGCTGCAGGGCGTTGTCAATGCTCTTGACGTGGCGACCCATATCCCGGGCGATCTCCTGGTAGGAGCGCCCCTGCAGGTAGCTTGTGAGCACCTCCCACTCCAGATCGCTGGAGAACTCCCGCAGCTTGGTTTCAATGTTGCTCAGGTCCTCCTGGCTGATAAAAAGCTCCTCGGGATTGGTCACCTTGCTGCCCGAAATCACGTCCATGAGCGTGCGCTCGGACTCCTCCTCATAGATGGGCTTGTTGAGCGATACGTAGAAGTTGAGGGGGATGTGCTTCTGGCGCGTAGCGGTCTTGATGGCCGTGATGATCTGGCGGGTGATGCACAATTCCGCAAAGGCGCGGAAGCTTGCGAGCTTGTCGGGCTTAAAGTCGCGCATGGCCTTGTGCATGCCGATCATGCCCTCCTGCATGATGTCGTCGTAATCGGCGCCAATGAGAAAATAGCTGCGCGCTTTGGAGCGCACAAAGTTTTTGTAGCGTCCAAAGAGGTATTCCTCGGCATCGGCGTCGCCCGCCTGCACCAGGCGCACGATCTCCTCGTCGCTCAGGCAATCGTATTGTTTTTTTTCACTGGTCAGATTGATGAACGTTCACCCCTACGCGCGTTTATTATTGTAGATAAAAGCGCCCCTTATGCGATTTGGCTTACATTATAGCACACGCCCTGCAATCGTCAATGGCCCCTGCGGATGCGCTCCAGGGCCTGCTGCACATCAAGCGGCAGCTGTGCGGCGAGCATATGCCGCTTGACGGGGCGGTTGCGCGCAGCCAGCGCGCGCATCTGCACCTTGTACGCGCGCACCTGGGCGCGTAGCTCCACGGCCGTCATGCGCAGCGCGCCCAGGGCAAGCACGGTGTGCTGCTCCAGCGCGTCGCCCGTCACCACGCGCAGCGTGCAGCCCCTGCGCTTTGTGCGCAGCACCTCCACCAGGCGCTCGATGTAGGCGTCCGCCGTCTGGTCGCGCGCGGTGTAGACCACCTGCAGTGCGCCCATGTCCTCCACGCGCGCGTTGTGCAGATAGGGCGCCGAGTGGGCGTCAAACACCACGATCACCTCGCAGCCGCACGCGCCCTGAAAGTCCAGCAGCACGTCCAACAGCTTGACGCGCGCGGCCTCCAGGCTCACTTCCTCCATCCAGGCGCGCAGATCGTCCCACGCGTGTATGACGTTGTAGCCGTCCACCAGCAGCACTTCGTCCATCATGGCGTTTTGATCAAGCCTGGCGGCGGCGCAGCACCTCGTACATCAGGATGCCCGCAGCCACCGAGGCGTTGAGCGAGTCAATCCGTCCGCACAGGGGGATTGACAGCATAAAATCACACTGCCGGCACACCAGGTGAGAGAGGCCCTCCCCTTCGGCGCCGACCACCAGCGCAAGCGGGCCCTTGAGGTCCGCCTTGCGGTAGTCGTCACCCGACATGGCCGCACCCGCGATCCACAGGCCCTGCCCCTTGAGCTGTTCCAGCGTGCGCACGATGTTGGTCACGCGCGCCACCTTGACGTACTCCACCGCGCCGCTGGAGGACTTAGCCACCGTGGGCGTCAGCCCGGCGGCCCGTCTTTTGGGGATGATGACGCCGTGCGCGCCCACGCACTCGGCCGAGCGCAGGATGCTGCCCAAGTTATGCGGATCCTCAATGCCGTCAAGCACAATGATGAATGGATCCTCGCCCTTTTCCTTGGCGTAGGCGAGGATATCCTCCACCTCCACATAGGCCTGCGCCGCGGTGTAGGCGGCGATGCCCTGGTGCAGCGTGCCCTGGCACACCTCGTCTAAGCGACTGCGCTCCACCTGCTGCACCACCACGCCCGCCTCGCGGGCCTTTTGGATGATCTCGCCCAGCGGCCCCTTCATCTCGCCGCGGGCCACCAGGACTTTATCGAGGGTGCGCCCCGCGCGCAGCGCCTCGCGCACGGGATTGCGCCCGCACAGCAGGTTCTCCGGCAGCGTGGCCTCCTCGTAATGCCGCGCATAGGGGGCGCTGATGCGCGGGGGATGGGCGTCGCGCCTGTCAAAGGATCCCTGCGCGCGCGCGCGGCGCATGTCCGAAGCGCTGCGCTCGTCACCCGTATTGGTAAAGGCATGCAGCGGCGGCACGCTCTCCTGCCGGCGCTCCGCCCTTGCCGGCGCGGGGCGCCGGCCCCGTCCGCCGCCCGGGTTCTGGCCGTGCCTGGGCTGTGTGCCACCAGGGGCACCCTGCTGCGCAGGGGGGGTAGGCCCAGCCGCCGGCCTTCGTCCGGCAGACGGCCTCTGTCCGGCCGGCGCGTTGTTCGTACGCCCGGCAGACGTGGTGTTGTTCCCCGCAGACGGCCCCCGTCCCGCAGACGCGTTTCGTCCGGCAGACGGCCCTCGTCCGGCTGGCGCGTTGTTGTGCCCCGCAGACGGCCCCCGTCCGGCAGACGAACTTCGTCCGGCAGGCGGATTTCCTCCCCTGCCGCGGTTGTCCGCCTTGGGCTGCCCGTTTTCAAAGCGCATACCCGCATGCGGCGGGCGGTTGTTTCCCTGATGCTGGTGATTGTTCTGTTCAGCCATATGCTCGATAATCCTGTCCTTTCAAAACGCGCGTCAACAGCGCGCTGCCGCGCCCTGTCTGTCCGCTTGCAATTGTTTCCTGATTATGCTTCTTGCTCCGGCGCCTGCAGCTGCGCGTCAAAGGCCCGCACCTCCTGCATCCTGCCGCAGCATTTGGGCCCCTCGGTGCAGGCGCCGCGCAGGCAGCCCGGCCCCGCGCTGCCAAAGAGCGCGGGCGCCACCTGGCGGCACGCGGCAAGCATCTGCCAGGCAATGCCCCGTATCTCCCACTGGGCACGGTTGCAGCAGCGCAGCTGGAAAAAGTGCAGCAGCTCGCGGGCGTTCATGGTGACCACGAACTTGGTCTCCGCCGCGTTGGGCAGCACAAAGCGCGCGTCCTCGTTGCTGGATTCGCCCGCGTCGCCCAGCGCCTCCGCCCAGGCGTTGTACCACTGCTGCATCTGCGCCATCTGCCCCTCGTAGCGCGCCACGGCCTCCGCGCCCAGGCGCGCGATGGCGGGGGGCACGATGTAGTTGAATGTGCCCTCGGCGCGTTTCTGTCCCACATAGCGCTGGGACTGCACGCTGAAGCTTGCGATGCGGTGGCGGGTGATCTGTGCCAGCAGCGCGCGGCTCACCCCCTCCACAGCGAAGCTAAAGCTGGCGTGCTCGATGGGCGAAGCGTGGCCCATATCCATCAGCTTCTGCAGAAACACCGCCTGGTCCTTACGGGCCACCCCCTGCTTGAGGGTGTCCACATCCGCGCGCGAATAACACAGCTTGGCCGCCATGGCCACGATTTCCTCCACATTGGGCGTATAGGTCAAAAGCACCACGTGGGGCCTCACCTCAGGCATGCTCGATCTCCTCCTTATCGCCCGCGGCCGGCATCTGCGCCGCCAGGGCGTCCATCCGCGCCAAAATGGCCTGCAGGCGGGCCGCATCCCCCAATAGATAGCGGTAGCCCAGCACCGCCTCCAGGCCGGTGGCCGCGCGGTACGCCGTCACGTCCGCGTTGCGCGGCACGCTGCCCGATTTGGCGTTGCGGCCCCGCTTGAACACGGCAATCTCTTCATCATCCAAAAAATCCATCAGCCCGTGCGCCATCGCCGCCTGCGCCCGGCAGCACACCTGGGCGCTGGCCATGCGATGCATGGCATATGGGCTGGCGTGCTGCGTTGCAGCCAGCCGGGCGCGCACGTGCACCTCCTGCACCGCGTCACCCACAAACGCAAGCGCAAGCGGGCTGAGCATGCGCACCTTCTCAGGCGCCATGCGCGCCTCTGCCGCGCACTTTTCCACATCCGTCATGCAACCTTCCCTTACCTTCTGTACGCCATTTTCCCCTGCTATGCAAAATGCACCGTTGGCAAACCGTATATGCATAGATATTTAGATTGTAGCACATTTGCCCATAACCCACACGCTTTTTTTATCCCTGCAGCGCGCTTTGTCCGCACAGGCGCAAGAAAAAAAGCGCCCGTCCCGCATCTTTCGGGGACGGGCGCCGCGCCTGCGCCTATTCAGGGATAAACCCCTCAAAAATCAAATTATCGACGTAGGGCTGCACGCGCGCGTACTCCTGCTTGGAGCGCACCGTCCAGCCAAGGGTGGGAACCCCCTTGGCGCGCAGCGCGCTTACCCGCTTTTGCGGCAGGCCCGTCACGCCGTAGGCGATGAATTGGGGCCTGTTCCACGGGGCGAAGCGCAGGTCGCGCATCAGCACGCGCAGCAGGCGCAGCGCGCCCTTGAGCTTGACCTCCGATGCATAATCGCACGAGAGCTGCCCGCGCAACACGCCCGGGGCGCGCTTGTAGAGCCAGCGCACCACGCGCGGGTCAAAGGACTGCACCGCAAAATGACCGCGGTAGGCGCGCAGGGCAGCCATCATCTTTTCCTCCAGCGGGCCCACGGGCTTATCGGTGCGGCTTTTGATCTCGATGAGCAGCCCCACCCTGCCTGCCACCAGATCCAGCACCTCTTCAAATGTGGGGATGTGCTCGTTGCTGCCGGCAAGGCGCAGTTCGCGCAGCTGCGCGAGGGTGCAGTCCTCCACATTGCGTCCATCACCCGTCATGCGCGCCAGCGCATGGTCATGGAACACCACAACATGGCCGTCGCGCGTCAGATGAATATCAATCTCAATATTGTAGCCCGCCTCGATCGCCGCGCGATAGGCGGCAATGGTGTTCTCCGGCTTGTCCGCGTCGTGCAGACCGCGGTGGGCGATCGGCACGTCCAGCAACCAGTTCATTTCCATCGTCAATAAACACTCCCAATAACCTCGGCGCACCTTGCGCCTTTATCCAATAAGACGAGGCAGCGCCCAGGCAGCCTTCGCTGCCCCTCTATTTTAGCAGAATGTCCCAACGAATGCAGCAAATCCTGTGTCAAAATGTCGTCTCCTGCGCATTTTGGGCGGCATAGCGCGTCATGCCAGTGTAGATATGCCAGGCGATCTTCTCCTGATACCTGGGCTGGGAAAGCTTCTCCTCCTCCTCGGGGTTGGAGAGAAATCCGCACTCCACCAGCACTGCCGGGGCGCTGGAGGCACGCAGCACCATGTAGTTGCCGCCGGTGGCCACGCGCCGGTTGGCAGGGTCAAGCCCCGCGATAAGCTCCTGCTGCAGGCACTCGGCCAGGGCCTTGCCGCTGTCGGACCCCTTTTGATAGAGCACCTGTGCGCCGTGCGGGCTGCCCTGCGGAAAGCCGTTCATGTGGATGCTGACCACCATATCCGCCTGGCTTTCCTTGATAATTTGCGCACGCCTGCGCATATCCTCACGCTTCTGTTCAATGCCCCGGGTCTCCGGATCATTGAGCCCCTCGTCGCTGTCGCGCGTCATGATCACGTCCACCTCGGCCGATGCCAGCAGCTTCTGCAGCGCGCGGGCAACCGCCAGGTTGATTTTGTCCTCGCGCAGACCCTGTACCCTGCCGATGGTGCCGCAATCCATGCCCCCATGGCCTGCGTCCACCACGATGCGCATGCCCTTGAGGGGGCTGGGCCGCACGCTGCGCTGCGCCGAAACCAGCGAGGTCACGCTCACCATCACCAGCGCCGCCGCCAGCGCCATGCCTACGATCGTCTTTTTTCGCTGCATACGCATCCTATCCCTCCAAAGCAGTCTCTTTCTGATGCATACGCGCCCGCGCACGCGGTTATGTGGGCCGCCTGCGCAATCCACATCCCTGTCCACAGAAAAAAGCGTGCTTTCTCCGGCAAAAGGGGCACTTATCCACTTTATCCACAGAAAAACAGGCCGTTTTGAAGGTTTTTGTGGATAACTATTGCGCCCAAGCGATCTTTGGCACGGTGTGTCCATGCTGCGCGCATAGCTTTGCTTGCAGCAAATGATCCAGGGATATAAAAATGGGTAAGGCCGTCTGCCGCGTCGCGCTGCCTGGACGGGGCGCCCCATAAAGAAAGCGCCCCCGCAGGGGCGCGCGCAACACACGCATTTCGCCATCACAGCGCAGTCCTGCAGCGTGCACCTGTTTTTGCGCCGGACTTCATATACCAGACTTTATGTATATGAAAAAGAAGCCCTTGTTGTGCCAGGCCGGCGGGCGCGCGTGATGGGGTTGGCAAAAGCCTTCTGGTTTGGGGCATTTCAGGATCCCTCCAGCAGCCGCGCGTGCGCGATGGCGTTGCGGGTGAGTTTGATCATCAGCACCTCAAAGATATCGCGCTCCTCCTGGGTAAAATCCTCGGTGAGGCAGTCGTTCCACTGCTGGATGATGTCCACAATCTGGGGCAGCATGGCGGTGGCCTTCTCGGTGGGATAGAGGTTGTAGACGCGCTTGTCGTTCTCGTTGCTGCGCCGCAGGAGGAAGCCCCCCTCCTCCAGCTGGGCCACCACGCGTGCAATGGTGCTCTTGTTCATGGCCAGCTTGTCCGCAAGCTGGTCCTGGGTGATGCCGCGGTCCAGGCAAATGTTGATGATAAACAGGTACTGCCCCCCCGTCAGGCCCAGATGCTCAAAGCACTTGGAAAAATAGATCTGATTGTACCGCGCCGCAGTCGCAATCCATTTGTTGAGGATTTCCATCGTCCATGCGCCCCCTTTTGTTTCGTGCGCAACGTTTTTGTATCACAGCACTATGCTAGCAAGCGCACAGGGGATTGTCAATGGTTTACAATAAAAAGGGGAGCTGCCGACAGCATCTCCCCTTTTCCGCGTCCTTTATCGCCCGCAACGCCTACGGCTGTGCAATATCCAGCACTGCGGCAGCGTTGAGGTCAATATTGTCAACCCTCCCGCTGCGCAGTGCGTAGTACCCCGCGCAGCCGATCATTGCCGCGTTATCCGTGCACCAGAGGGGCTGGGGAATGCACAGGTCCATGCCCGCGCTGCGGGTCAGACGGCGCATGCGCGCGCGCAGCGCGCTGTTGCACGCCACTCCGCCCACCACGGCGACGCGCCGCATGCCGCTCTGTTTTGCGGCAAGCATGGCGTGCCTGCTGAGCACGTCCACCACCGCCTCCTGAAACGAGGCGGCGATATCCGCCCTTGATATGGGGGCCTGGCACTGCACGTTTTTCTCCACAAATTGGATCACCGCCGTCTTCAAACCGCTGAAGCTGAAATCCAGCGGCGCGCCCGCAATGCGCGCCCGTGGGAAGCGCACCGCGCGGGCGTCCCCCTCTTTTGCTAGCGCGTCGATCTGCGGCCCGCCCGGATACGGCAGATCCAGCACACGCGCCACCTTGTCAAACGCCTCGCCCGCCGAATCGTCGCGCGTACGGCCGATCCAGCGCACCTGGTCATAGCCCTCCACCACGCCCAGGTGGCTGTGCCCGCCCGATACCACCAGCGCCAGGAAGGGGGGCGCCCAGTCCGCCCGCGCAAGGTAGCTTGCGCTGATGTGCCCCGCGATGTGGTGCACCCCCACCAGCGGGATATCCCGCGCAAAGGCCAGCGCCTTGGCGCACGATAGCCCCGCAAGCAGCGCGCCCACCAGCCCGGGGCCGCGCGTCACCGCGATGGCGTCGATGTCCGCCAGCGTGAGATCTGCCTCCGCCAGGGCCTGGTCCACCACGTCGTCCACAGATTCCAAATGCATGCGTGCAGCGATCTCCGGCACCACGCCGCCAAAGCGGCGGTGCTCCATGATCTGGGAATGGATGCAGCTGGTAAGCACATTGCGCCCGTTCTCCACGATGGCGCAGGCCGTATCGTCACAGGAGGATTCCAGCGCCAGCACGCGCAGCGTCTCCTTCTGCTGCAAATCGCGCGCGCGTTCGCGCATCCGCTCGATGTAGCTCATGCGCGCACCTCCCTGCGCCGCGCCCGGCGCGCGCAGACCAGCACCGCGATAGCCAGCGCCGCCGCGCCCAGCCAGAAGCCCCCGCACCACAGTGCGATGGCCATGGCGGTATTGTAGAAGAACGCCTCGGGCACCATCTGGATGAGCACGTGGACATTTGGATCCAAAATCCACTTGTCGTTGGTAAAGAACAGCTCGTGGAACTTGACAAACAGGCCGTTGAAATCCACCAGCGCCGCGACCACCAGCACGCCCAGCGCCACCAGCAGCGCAGCCAGGGCGACCAGCAGCGCAAAGGCCAGCGTGGCAAAACCCCGCCTGCCCCGCAGCGCAAAGAGCGCGATCAGGCTTGCTGCGAGCACCACCCGCAGGATGTTGCGCAGCGCAAAGCCCGCGGCAAAGAGCGCCTGCACGTCCACCATATGCTCTTTTTCCAGCGTGGTGAACACCTCGCGCGTGACGCCTCCGATGCGCGCCTGCATGTCCAGGTTCTCCCGGTTTCCCTTGAGGTATTCGATCAGATGATCCGTCACCTGCATCAGGTCTTCCTCGCGCATGCCCACCTGCGGCGGCGTGCCCAGCGTCTGGGCCACGCCCAGCTGGCTATACTGACGCGCGTAGTGCGCCTTGGAGAAGGCCACGATTGCCACGGCGTCCAACAAAAGAATCACCAGCAAGCAGACGCTCGCCACGCCTGCGGCCACGCCGCCCCAAATGCGGCGCGCTCCTTTTCGCTGCTCCATGCGAAACTTGTCCCCCTTTGCGATGGCAAAAGACCGGTCAAGGCCGGTCTTTTGTACGTGAAGTTGCCGTTATCCTGTTTGCGCTACTGCAGCGAGAGCTCCGCCGCGCCGCTGAGCACCTGAATCCAGGTGTTGCCTGGCAGCAGCTGCACCTCGTTTCCGGAGGCGTCGTAGAACTTGGTGGGCTCCCCGCCGCCGGCGCACTTCCAGGTGCCTTCAAAGGTCTTGCCCCCCATAAAATAGGTGGCCTTGCCCTCGCCGGTGGTCTTGATGTTGAGCAGCAGGCCCGCGTTTGGGTAGTTGCTCTGGGTGGTGTGTTGCACGATGATGTTGCGCACCTGCACCTGCTGGCCCGTCTCCTTATCGGTAAAGGGCGTGCTGCCGATGGTGCGGTTGTACTTGCCGCTCGCCGCATCGTAGGTGTAGTGCACCACGTTACTCTTTTCGTAGTTGATGGTGACAGCCGGCGCATCGGCGCCCTGCACAGCATCGCCCGCGCTGCGGAAGGCAAAGGCGTGCAGCTTATCGGTGCCCGCGTCGTCCTGCGCGGCGACCGCCTCCAGGTTGGCGTAGGCGTTGTGCGGCGCCTTGCGGCTGTTGTCGCGCTGGATGTAGGTGGTGTTGTTCATGCCGTCGATGCGCTGGCGGAAGTTCACTTTTTTGAAGAGGTTGTACACGTTGGCCTCGGCGTTTTCCTTGGGCTGCGCCCCGCCGAAGTGCATGTAGATGGGGTCCCACTCCCGCGCCAGGTTGACGAAATACACGCGCGCCGAGCGCACGGGGCCCACCTTCTGCGGGAACTGGGTGGTGAACACCGCCATAAAGCGGGAGATGCTGCCCTCGGCGTATGCCTCGTACACAACATCCGCCTTGGACAGGCCGGACTGGGGGCGGGCGTCGGGGTGGTTCTCCACCATGATGGCGATGGGTTTATAGGCGCCCTGCCACGCTTCGCCCGTCACGGGCGAGGTGGGCGCGGGCGTCGGGGTAGGCGTGGGCGCAGGCGTCGCGGTGGGCGACGGGGTGCCCGCGGCGTCCGCGCTGGGCGAGGCGCTCGGTGCGGGCGCTTCCTTTTTGCCGCACGCGGCAAGCGCGCCCAGCAGCACCACGCTAAGCGTCAGCGCGCAGATACGTTGCTTGATACCCATGATCTTCTCCTCCAAAGGCGATGTGCCGACAGGCAGGGATTTGGCGCGTGCCAAATCCCGCCCTACGCCTGCACCAGATAGGCGCGCACAAACGGCTCCAGATCGCCGTCCATGACCGCCTCGATGTTGCCCGACTCGCAGCCGGTGCGGTGATCCTTGACCATCTGGTAGGGATGGAACACGTAGGAGCGGATCTGGCTGCCCCACTCGATCTTTTTCAGGTCTCCCTGGATCTCAGCCATCTTTTCCATATGCTCCCGCTCGCGCAGCTCGGCAAGCTTGGATTTGAGCATCCGCATCGCGGTCTCGCGGTTCTGAATCTGAGAGCGCTCGTTCTGGCAGGATACCACGATGCCCGTGGGCAGATGGGTGATGCGGATGGCCGACTCGGTCTTGTTGACGTGCTGGCCGCCCGCGCCGCTGGAGCGGTAGGTATCTACGCGCAGCTCGTCGGGGTTGACGCTGATCTCGTCGTCGTCCTCGATCTCGGGCGTGACGTCCAGCGAGGCAAACGAGGTGTGCCGCCGCGCGGAGGAATCAAAGGGGGAGATGCGCACCAGGCGGTGCACCCCCTTCTCCGCGCGCAGGTACCCGTAGGCGTGGTCACCCTCCACCCGCATGGTGACGGACTTGACGCCCGCCTCGTCGCCCTCAAGCAGGTCGAGCACGGTGACCTTGTAGTTTTTCTTCTCGCAGTAGCGCTGGTACATGCGATAGAGCATGCTGGCCCAGTCCTGCGCCTCGGTGCCGCCCGCGCCCGCGTGGATGGACATGATGACGTTATGGTCGTCATACTCGCCCGAAAGCAGCGTCTGTACGTGGAAATCCTCCGCTTCCTCGCCCAGGGCGCGCACCTCGCCCGCCAGCTCCTCGGCCATGTCCTCGTCGCGCTCCTCCAGCAGCATCTCTACCAGCGACGCGTCGTCGTCGCAGCGGGTACGCAGCCCGTTGTAGCGTGCAAGGGTGCCCTCCAGCTGTTTGATGCGTTTATTGATCTTCTGCGCGTGGTTTAAATCCTCCCAGAAGCCCTCCTGCGCCTGCTCGCGCTGCAGACCCTCGAGCTCCTCCTGCATTTTGGCAGGGTTAAAGGGAGCCACCTGCCTCTTTGATGATGCGCTCGATGCCCGCAAGATCGCTGCGCAATGCATCCAGATCGATCATTTTTTTCAACTCCTTTATGCTAGCGTTGGTTCTCTATGGACAAAGCGGCGCTTGCTGCGACCGCTCTTGCCTTCTTATACATCCCGTCCGCAGCAGTGTTTATACTTCTTGCCGCTGCCGCAGGGGCAGGGATCGTTGCGGCCCACCTTTTTTTCGGTACGCACGGGCTTTTTGGCGCCGTCTTCGCCCTCCCCGGCGAGGCCTGCGCGCGTGGGCTGGGCCACCTGGCGGCGCTCCATCTTCTGCTCCACGCTGATGTGCATGAGCGTGATGAGCGTCTGCTCCTGGATGGCGCGGATCATCTCATCAAACATCTCAAAGCCTTCAAACTTATACTCCACCACCGGATCGCGGTTGCCGTAGGCGCGCAGGCCGATGCCCTGGCGCAGCTGGTCCATCGCGTCGATGTGGTCCATCCAGTGGGCGTCCACGCTGTGCAGCAGCACGATACGCTCCACCTCGCGCATATCCACGCCTTTCTGCGTGATCTCCTCTTCCTTATCGGCGTAGGCCGCCTCGATGCGCGCGTCGATCTGCGCCTTGAGCTTCCCCTTATCCAGCGACTCGACGGCATAGGCGTCGTCCACGTCCACCAGGCCCGCCGTGTTAAAGTACCGGCTGCAGTACGCAAGCAGGCCCTTGATGTCCCACTCCTCGGGGTTCTTGGAGGTGCCGATGTACTGATCCACCGCCTGCTCCATCAGCGTGTGCATCATATCCACGATGGCGCCGCGCATGTCCTCCTCAAAGAGCACCTTGCGCCGCTGGGAGTAGATGATGTTACGCTGCTGGTTCATCACGTCGTCGTACTGCAGCACGTTTTTGCGGATATCGAAGTTGCGCGCCTCCACGCGCTTTTGCGCCGATTCGATCTGCTTGGAGAGCATGCCGTACTCCAGCTTCATCTCGTCATCCATGCCCAGTTTATCGACCATGTTCATGATGCGCTCCGAGCCGAAGAGGCGCATGATGTCGTCCTCCAGCGCGATGTAGAAGCGCGAGGAACCGGGGTCGCCCTGGCGCCCCGCGCGGCCGCGCAGCTGGTTGTCGATGCGGCGGCTCTCGTGGCGCTCGGTGCCGATGATGTGCAGGCCGCCGGCCGCCACCACCCGCTCGTGCTCCTCGTCCGTCTTGATCTTAAAGCCCTGGTAGAGGTCGTTGTACACCTTGCGCGCGGCGATGATGTCCGCGTCGTCCGTCTCGGCGTGGCTGGTGGCATCCTCGATCATCTGCAGGTCGTATCCCTGTTTTTCCATCTGCTGGCGCGCCATGTATTCGGGGTTGCCCCCCAGCAGGATGTCCGTGCCGCGGCCCGCCATGTTGGTAGCGATGGTGATCGCCCCGTACTGGCCCGCCTGCGCCACGATCTGCGCCTCTTTTTCATGGAACTTGGCGTTGAGCACCTGGTGCTTGACGCCGCGCTTGGTGAGCATTTTGGAGAGCAGCTCGCTCTTTTCCACCGAAACCGTGCCCACCAGTATGGGCTGACCCAGGGCGTGGCGCTGCACGATCTCCTCGATAACGGCGCCGTACTTACCCTGCTCGCTGCGGTAGATCGCGTCGTTCTGGTCCAGGCGGATCATGGGCTTGTGGGTGGGGATGGTCACCACGTCCAGGTTGTAGATGCCGCGGAACTCGTCCTCCTCCGTTTTGGCCGTGCCCGTCATGCCGGAGAGTTTTTTGTACATGCGAAAGTAGTTCTGGAACGTGATGGTGGCCAGCGTCTTGCTCTCGCGCTGCACGTTGACGTTCTCCTTGGCCTCAATGGCCTGGTGCAGCCCGTCGCTGTAGCGGCGGCCGATCATCAGGCGGCCGGTGAACTCATCGACGATGAGCACCTCGCCGTTTTGCACCACGTAGTCGCGGTCCCGCTTCATCAGCACGTGGGCGCGCAGCGCCTGGTTGACGCTGTGCAGCAGCTCCGTGTTGTTGATATCGGTCATATTTTCCACGCCAAAGTGCTGCTCCGCGCGGCGCACGCCCACCTCGGTCAAGTTGACGGTCTTCTGCTTTTCGTCCGAGACGTAGTCCTCCTCGGCGTGCAGGCGCGCCACAAAACGGTCCGCCCGCCGGTAGATGTCGGTGGATTTATCCCCCGCGCCCGAGATGATCAGGGGGGTGCGCGCCTCGTCGATCAGGATGGAGTCCACCTCGTCAACGATCGCGTAGTGCAGCTCGCGCTGCACCATATCCCTGCGGAACACCGCCATGTTGTCGCGCAGATAGTCAAAGCCCAGCTCGTTGTTGGTGGCGTAGATGATATCGCAGTTGTAGGCTTCCTGCCGCTCCCGCGCATCCATATCGTGCAGGATGGTGCCCACCGAAAGGCCCAAAAAGCGGTGGATTTTGCCCATCCACTGCGCGTCGCGCCGGGCCAGGTAGTCGTTGACGGTGACGATGTGCACGCCCTTACCGCAAAGCGCGTTGAGGAAGGAGGGCAGCGTGGCCACCAGCGTCTTGCCCTCGCCGGTGCGCATCTCCGCGATGCGCCCCTGGTGCAACACGATGCCGCCGAGCAGCTGAACCGGATAGTGGCGCATGCCCACGGTGCGCACCGCCGCTTCACGTACCAGCGCAAAGGCCTCGTAGAGCAGATCGTCGAGCGGCTCGCCCTTGCGGGCGCGCTCCTGCAAGGTGCGCGTGTGCGCGCGCATCTGCGCGTCCGAAAGCTGCTGCATCTGCGGCTCCAGCGCCTCGATGCGCGCCACTTCTTTCTGGAGGCTCCGGATGGTGCGGTCATTGCTTGACGCAAAGAGCCCCTTGAGGAAATTACCCATCTGTCTGTTTTACCCCTCTTTTTACAGGAACGCGCGCGCCCTCTTTTGGTAGCATGTATGGCGCCGCGCCTTGTAGACGTCGTTTCTGTAGCTGCAACGGGCATCCGCCTCCCTGCAGCGCATTCTTTACAATCTTATCACGCTTTGCAAAGCTGCGCAACCGGCGAAGAAACGCGAAAAAAGCGTCCAAACAAAAGCGGGGAGAGCCTTTTGGCTCCCCCCGCGCAGGGTGCAGCTTTGGTCGTTCAGCATCAATCAAAGGTGGGTTCAATCAGGCCGTAGTTGCCGTCGCGGCGCTTATACACCACGCAGACCTGCTCGGTATCCGCATCCAGATAGACGAAGAAGGTGTGCCCGATCAGCTCCATCTGCGCCACCGCCTCCTCGGCGTCCATGGGCTTGATGGCGAAGCGTTTGGTACGCACGATGCGCGCCCCCTCCTCGTCCTCCTGCTCAAACGCGTCGCCGTAGAGCGGTTCGTCATAGCGGAAGGCGTCGTCGTTGAGGCGGTGCTCCAGGCGCTTGCGGTGCTTATGTACCTGCCGCTCCACCCGCTCGAGCACGTTATCGATGGAGGCGTAAATGTCATAGCTGGATTCTTCCGCGCGCAGCAGAACGCCATCGAACGGAATGGTCACCTCAATCATCTGACGGCTGCCCTCCTGTGAAAAGGTCACCATCACATCTGTCTCGGGGCGGAAGTAGCGCTCCAGCTTGCGCGCCTTTTTCTCAAAAAGGTTGCGGAGGCTGTCGCTGAGTTCCATGTTCTTTCCGCTCATCAAAATACGCATTGACCTGCCAGCTCCTTTCTATGCGCAGCAGCGCTCCAGCGCGCCGCTGATTATTTATGTTATTCGCCCCCGGGTGCCGGCATCCCTGCCTGCGCGCATGGATTGGCGCAATTTTTTCTGCATTTTCCAGTCTATGAAGGATTGGGCAAAAATACACAGCTCCCATGCGGCGGCGTCTCTCTTATGCGCGGGCGCATTCACCCCGGCAGGCGTCTTTCGCGCATGCGTTCCGCTGGGGCAGGCGGCGTGCTTTTCTGCTATAATAAGGACATTGCGATTGCCGCCGGTGCATGCTGCCGGCGGCGGATACGGCGCAATGCAATCGCTACAGGAGGGTTTTTGTACAATGCATCAAGCAGCAGAACTGAAAATCAAAGCGTATGCGTTTACGCTCGACTGCATCGACCCCTGCGCGCTGGCCACGTTCTATGTGGACCTGCTGGGCTGGGAAATGCCCTTTCACGACGAGGACTGGGCCTGCATATGCCCGCCAGGCACCGCGCAGGGCGCGTACCCTGGCATCACGTTTCAGCGCAACCCCGCCTACATCCCGCCCGTGTGGCCGGAAGCGCCCGGCGCGCAGCAGCAAATGGCGCACCTGGATTTTGCCGTAAACGACCTGGATGCAGCCGTGCAGCATGCCACCGCGTGCGGAGCGCGCATCGCCAAGGAGCAGTTTTCCGACGGTTGGCGCGTGATGCTTGACCCCGCCGGACACCCCTTCTGCCTCTGCCGGATACCGGACGTCTTTTAAGCGCGCCTTTTGCAGCGAAGGCCCCGCGCAACATGGTATGGGCGCGCGCGGCGGCGGCTGGCAGCGGCGTGTGCCCTGTGGAACAATCAGGCGAGCGAAGGCCGCAAAAACGCTTACGCTCGTCTTTTTCTGCGGATCGCCCGATCGACGCCTCCTGCCATGGCGGCACACCATCCCTGTACAAGGCATGCCCCATGCGGCCCCACGTTTTTTCGCCATGCAGTTGCAAAGAACCTCCAGACCAAAGGGTACAGGAGGGTGCACCGCCCCACCACGTGCGGCACAATCCTGCGCATGATTCGTGCTTTTTTGCCATAGCATGCCGCGCATAACCGCTGGCCGGTGGCAATGATTGTACTTGCCCAACTGTATGCACGGGTGTATATACACTCCACAGGCGGGTGGATAACCGCGCGTTGATATTGTGGATAACCTTGTGTATAACCCCCGTTTCGGGCCCTTTTCCTGTGGATAACCCCGGCAAAAACACCTGTAAGGGGCTTTTGCCCTCGCTGGTATATATACAACGGGCCGCGTATTTTATGCAGTCGGTTTACATTTACCTTCTGTCAACATCCCCGCGCGGGGGGATGGCCGTGGGGATGGACCCGCATGAAACTGAACATGCCGCCTGAATCTGGCCTCGCGCCCACAGCGCACCGCGCAAAAGGGACGCGCAATAAAAAACGCCGCCTCACAAGAGGCGGCGTTTTTGTGACTACGTTATCCGAACTTAAATGGCAACCATTTATCTGGATTCGCGCATTTTCTGGAAACATTCGCTGCAGTAAACCGGGCGATCGTCACGGGGAATGAAGGGTACTTGTGCCGGTCTGCCGCAGGAAGCGCAAATGGCTTCGTGCATTTCGCGGGGCTGGCCGTTGTTACTGTGGGCTTTGCGAGCGTCACGGCAGGCTTTGCAGCGCACCGGTTCGTTCTGGAAGCCACGCTCGGCATAGAATTCCTGTTCACCGGCGGTGAAAACGAATTCCGCACCGCAGTCCCTGCACACCAGGGTCTTGTCTTCGTACATGGTATGGATCTCCTCCTGAAAATAAATGGTTGCTTTGGCTTTCGGCTGACCTGGTTTTTGCCCCCACACACGCCGGCTGGAGCGTTGGCTACTAGGCAATTTGCCCCTCACGACTGACCCTCTCAGCATCTCTGCTGGCCGGACTTACATCTAGACCGCACCATGCTCACCGGGGCTTTGCCCGGCTTACGTGGATCGTTTCGCCTGCGACTGGCATCGATTCGCAACCACAGACCCGAAAACCTTGCTATATCCGTATTATACCTGCTCGCCTGCCAAAATGCAAACATTTCTTTACATATAATAAAAATTTATATTTCGTTATTTTTCGCGCAACGGCGCGGCGGTGGCGCACCAGGCAAAAACGCTGGCGGCCCCGCCTGCGCGCAGCACCCGAGCGCATTCGGCCAGCGTGGCGCCGGTGGTAAACACGTCGTCCACCAGCACGACGTGCCTGCCCGCCACGTCCGCGCCCCGGCAGAGGGCGAACGCGCCGTGGATGTTCTCCCTGCGCTGCTGCCGCGTCATGCCCACTTGGTGGGGCGTGTTGCGCGTGCGGCGCAACGCGCGCCGCGCAACATCCAGCCCTGTTGCCCGCGCAAGCAGTCGGCACAGGTACGCCGCCTGGTTAAAGCCCCTGCGCATCCGGCGCAACGGGTGCAGCGGCACCGGTATGAGCAGGTCGCTCTGCTTGGGCAGCACATCGCGCGTCTGCAGCATCAGCAGCGCGAGCGCATGGCCGCAGGAGAGCTGTGCCTGAAACTTGAAGCGGTGCACCAGCGCCTCGCCCGCCTCCGTATGCCACAGCGCCGCCGCTGCGCCCGCAAGGGGCGCCGGTACCCCGCCTGCGATGGGGCCGCAGAAAGAAAGCGTGCGGGCGCAGTCCCCGCACAGCCCCGTGCTGCGTGAGATATCTGCCTGGCCGCCGCACAGCACACAGCTCGCATCCGGCGGGGCGAGAAAGTCCAGCACGCGCCCGCCCACGCGTTCAAGCCATGCCATAGCCATTTTCCTCCCCCATCAGGCGCGCCAGCCGCTCGCGCAGCGCGCCGTAGCGGCGCACGATGCGGTTGTTGCCCACCATGGCGCACACCGTCTCCTCCCTGCCCACCACCATCACCATGCGCGTGGCGCGGGTGACCGCGGTGTAGAGCAGATTGCGTGTCATGAGCATGGGCGCGCCGCCCGCAAGCGGCAGCACCACCACGGGGAACTCGCTGCCCTGGGACTTATGCACCGATGCCGCATAGGCGATATCCAGCTGGTCCGCCTCGGCAAAATCATAGGCCACCGAGCGGCCGTCGTCCAGCTCCACGGTGATGGCCTGCTCTTGGTGGTCGATGTACGCAATTACGCCCATATCCCCGTTGAAGACGCCCTCGCCCCGCGCCGCGCCCCGCATCCAGGCGATGTGATAGTTGTTGCGCATCTGCATCACCTTGTCCCCCTCGCGCAGCACCAGGGCGCCCACCCGTTTTTCGTGCTTCTGCGTATCGGGCGGGTTGAGCGCCTCCTGCAGCATGCGGTTGAGGTTGATCACCCCCGCCTCCCCCTTCTTCATGGGTGCGAGCACCTGGATATCCCGCATGGGGTCCACGTCCAAAAAGCCCGGGATGCGCCGCGCGCACAAATCCACCGTAGTGCGCGCAATATCCGCGGCATTGTTCTTGCGTTCAAAAAAGAAGTCCTTATCTTTGGCGTGCAACTCTGGCTGCTCGCCGTGGTGGATGCGGTGGGCGTTGACCACGATCAGGCTCTGCTGCGCCTGGCGGAAGATCTCCGTCAGCTCCGTGCTCTCTGCCGCGCCCGAGGCGATGATATCCTCCAGCACGTTGCCCGGCCCCACCGGCGGCAGCTGGTTTGCGTCCCCCACCAGTATCAGGCGCGTGCCCGCCGCCAGCGCGCGCAGCAGGCGGCTCATCAGCCACAAATCCACCATGGAGCACTCGTCCACCACCACCACGTCCGCCTCCAGCGGGTATTCCTCGTTGCGGTTAAAGCGGGCCTGCGCCCCCTCGCCCGAGGCATACTCCAGCAGCCGGTGGATGGTGCAGGCCTCCCGGCCCGTGGCGTCGCTCATGCGCTTGGCCGCGCGGCCCGTGGGCGCGCAAAGCAGCACCTCCAGGCCCTCCTCCTGCAGCACATCGAGCAAAAAATCCAGCACCGTGGTCTTGCCCGTGCCCGGCCCGCCGGTGATCACCGCAAGCGGCGCGGTGAGCGCCCGCTGGATCGCCATGCGCTGCCCGTCCGCCAGCGTGATGCCGCGCGCTTCCTCCTTGCGCGCGATGCGCGCAGCCACGTCCTGCGCCCCCGCGCCCCGCCCCGCCCGCGCCAGGCGCGCCAGGCGAAAGGCCGCGTCCTGCTCGGCCTCCAGCATCACGGGCCGGTAGATAAAGGGGCCCGCCTCCAGCTGCTGCAGCACCAGGCGGCGGGTGATGAGCATCTGGGAGAGCGCCCGCTCCACCGCGGCGATATCCGCCTCCAGCAGCTGGGCGCTCTTTTGCACCAGCTCTTCCTGGGGCAGGCAGACGTGCCCAAACTCCTGGGCGCGCTGCAGCATGTAGGTCAGCCCCGCCTCCAGGCGCTGGGAGGCGTCGGGCGCGATGCCCAGCGAGCGGCCGATGCGGTCGGCGCTCAAAAAGCCGATGCCCTCGATGTCCTCGGTGAGGCGGTAGGGGTTCTCCTGCACCATATCGCGCGCCTGTTCGCCGTAGCGCTTGTAAATCTTGACCGCGTAAAGCGGCGAGACGCCATGGCCCTGCAAAAAGACCATGACGTCGCGCATCTGGTGCTGCTCGCGGAAGGATTCCGCGATCTGGGCGCACTTCACCGGCCCGATGCCGGATATCTCCGTCAGGCGCTGCGGCGCGTAGAGCATGATATCCATGGCCTCCATGCCGAAGTGCTGCACGATGCGCTGCGCGGTGGAGGGGCCGATGCCCTTGACCATGCCGCTGCCCAGATAGCGTTCCATGCCCACCATGTCGGTGGGCAGCACCGTCTCATATTCCGTTACTTTGAGCTGCTGCCCGTACTCATTGTGGGAGACCCATTCCCCCCACAGGCGCACGCGCTCCCCCGCCTCCACAAAGGCGAGGTTGCCCACCGCGGTGGTCTCGTCGCCCGCGCCCGGGTCGATCTCCAGCACAGAAAAGCCGTTGTCCTCGTTGCGATAGACAATCCGGCTGATCACGCCCTCCAGGGCCGGTGCAGTTTCCCGCGCGCGCGCCATGCTACAGCGCGCGCACAAGCGCGTCCACGCGGTCGCATTTCTCCCACGGCAAATCCAAATCGTCGCGGCCGAAGTGCCCGTAGGCCGCCACCTGCTTGTAGATGGGGCGGCGCAGGTCCAGCTGGCGGATGATCGCCGCGGGGCGCAGGTCAAACACGCGGCGCACCGCTGCGGAGATCGCCTCATCGCTGCGCACGCCCGTGCCGAAGGTGTTGATCTGCACGGCCACGGGCTGGGCCACGCCGATGGCGTAGCACAGCGCCACCTCGCAGGCGCGCGCAAGCTTGGCCGCCACGATGTTCTTGGCCACGTAGCGCGCCGCGTAGGCGCCCGAGCGGTCCACCTTGGTGGGATCCTTGCCCGAGAAGGCGCCGCCGCCGTGGCGGGCATAGCCGCCGTAGGAATCCACGATCAATTTGCGGCCCGTCAGGCCGGAATCGCCCTGCGGCCCGCCCACAAAAAAGCGGCCGGTGGGGTTGATCAGGATGCGGGTGTCGTCGTCAAAGAGGCCTTGGGGCATGGTGGGCAGGATGACCTCGCGCAGCAGGTCCTCGTGCAGCTGGCCTTGGCTAACCTTGTCGTTGTGCTGCGCCGAGAGCACCACCGTGTCGATGTGCACCGGCCTCTCGTCCTCATAGGCCACATTGACCAGGCCCTTGCCGTCGGGGCGCAGGTAGTCCAGCTTGCCCGATTTGCGCACGCCCGCAAGCTGGCGGCACAGCCGGTGCGCGGTCATGATGGGCAGGGGCATCAACTCGGGCGTCTGGTCGCAGGCAAAGCCGAACATCATACCCTGGTCGCCCGCGCCGGTCTCGTCCAGATCGTCCCTCTCTCCCTTGCGCTTTTCCAGCGCCACGTCCACGCCCATGGCAATATCGGGCGACTGCTCGTCGATGCTGGTCATCACTGCGCAGGTGTTGGCGTCAAAGCCCATATCGTTGCCCACGTAGCCGATCTCGCGCACCGTCTCGCGCACGATGCTGGGGATATCCGCGTAGCCGGCCGTGGTGATCTCCCCCATCACCAGCACAAGGCCGGTGGTAGCGCACGTCTCGCACGCCACGCGCGATGCGGGGTCCTGCGCCAGCAGCGCGTCGAGCACCGCATCGGAAACCTGGTCGCACAGCTTATCGGGATGGCCCTCGGTCACCGATTCACTGGAATAAAACGCATGTCTGCTCATGAATAACAACTTCCCTTCTCAATGCCTTTTCCCTTCTGTCTCCGCCGCCTTCTACAGCACCACGATACCGTAAAGGAACATGATCGCGAGCCCCGCAATGGCGTTGCCGATGAGGATCACCGGCAGTGCGCGCGATATGCGCAAATCCAGCAGCGACGCGATCAGCGAGCCTGTCCACACGCCGGTGGTGGGCAGCGGGATGGCCACAAAGATAAACAGGCCCAGATACTCGTATTTGCGGATGGTGCCGCCCTTTTTCTCCGAGCGCCGCTCCAGCCAGTCGGCAAACCGGCCGAAGAGCCTGGTCTTGCGCATCCAGCGCATGATGGGTTTCATAAACAGCAGTATAAAGGGCACCGGCAGCGAGGACCCCAAAAAGGCCCACGTAAAGGCTTCCCATGCGCCCAACCCCAGCGATTGACCCAGTATGATCGCACCTTTGAGTTCCGTCAGCGGCACCATTGCCGAGCCAAACACGGTCAATTCCAGCCAAAAACGGCTGAAAAAACCTGCTAAATCCATAACGCGCTCCTTTACGTTTGCCCGTTTGCGCATGCGCAAAGGGTGTTTTCATACCGTATCATTATAGCTTTTGTGCAATGGGCGTGTCAAACCTTCGCTTGTAGAGCGGAGGCGCATTTTGTATAATGGAGCGGGGTACGAAAAATGCCAGGGAGGAAACATGCCGCTATGCGCCGATTTATGGGATATATCCGCCGCGCGGACAACGACTTTCGCCTCATTGAGACGGGCGACCGCATCTGCGTGGGGCTCTCCGGCGGCAAGGATTCCATGCTGCTGGCCTACGGACTCGCGCTCTACCGGCGTTTTGCGAAGGTGCCCTTTTCCCTCTTGGCAGTGCACCTGGGCATGGGCCTTGCCGATGAGGACACCGCGCCCATGCGCGCCTGGTGCGCCGCGCACGATATCCCGCTGGAGGTACGCCCCACGCAGATCGGGCACATCGTGCTCAACGTGCGCAAAGAGAAAAACCCCTGCTCCCTGTGCGCCAACATGCGTCGCGGTGCGCTGCACGATGCGGCCATGGCGTTGGGCTGCAACAAGGTGGCGCTGGGCCATCACCGAGACGACGTGCTGGAGACGCTGCTGCTATGCATCCTGCAGGAGGGCCGGCTGCACACCTTTGCGCCCATCACCTATCTGGATCGCAGCGGCATTACGCTCATCCGCCCCATGGTCTACGTGCCTGAGGCGCACATCATCCGTCTGGCCGCGGAGCTCCAGCTTCCTATATTAAAGAGTCCCTGCCCGGTCAACGGCGCCACGCGCCGGCAGGATATGAAGGAGCTGCTCGCCCGCTTTGAGCAGGTGATGCCCGGGGCCAAAGAGCAGCTCTTTGCCGCGCTGCGCAACCGGCAGCGCTACCAGCTCTGGGATGAGGAATCGCTGCTGCGCCCGCCCGCATCCAATCCGTAATGCGCTTGCATATCAGGACGCGCCGCTCTACAATAAAGGGAGACGGCGCTCTTTTTTTACGTGCATTTTGGTTCACGTCACATCCCACGGCCATCCGCCGCGGGTTACACAATTCATATCACACTACGAAATGGAGGTATTCTTTATGACCAACGACGTATTGCAGGCCCTCAAAAAACGCAGAAGCATCCGTGCGTTCAAACCCGAACAGATCACCAACGAGGAACTGGCCGCGGTGCTGGAAGCGGGCACCTACGCTGCCACGGGCAGCGGCAAGCAATCCCCCATCATCATCGCCGTGCAGGATCCCCAAGCGATCGCGCAGCTGACGCGCATGAACGCCGCCGTGCTGGGGAAGGACACCGACCCCTACTACGGCGCGCCCACCATCGCGCTGGTGCTGGCGGACCGGAGCCGCTCCACCGCCGTGGAGGACGCCTCCTGCGTCATGCAGAACATGATGGTAGCCGCCTACGCGCTGGGGCTGGGCTCCTGCTGGATCAACCGGGAGCGCGAGATGTTCGATACGCCCGAGGGCAAGGCGCTGCTTAAAAGCTGGGGCGTTGCGGGCGACTACGTGGGCGTGGGCGCCTGCATTTTGGG